>NZ_JBITMD010000001.1:359739-1161590 GCF_044465905.1 Nonomuraea sp. NPDC049480 | reverse complement strand
AGACCCACCTCGGGTGGATCGCCGCCAGGGGCTGGGACATCTCCGGCGTCCAGGAGGCCTGGGCCGAGCGGCTGCGGGAGAAGGGCTTCGACAAGGTCGCGCCGCGCACCAACATGGCCACCCCGGTCTTCGACGGCGCCCACGAGGAAGAGATCGTCGGCCTGCTCAGCAGCACCATCGCCAACCGCGACGGTGACCGGATGGTGCAGGAGACCGGCAAGGCCCGGCTGTTCGACGGGCGCTCCGGCGAGCCGTTCCCGTACCCGATCTCGGTCGGCTACATCTACATCCTCAAGCTGCTCCACCTGGTCGACGACAAGATCCACGCTCGCTCGACCGGCCCCTACTCCATGATCACCCAGCAGCCGCTCGGCGGTAAGGCCCAGTTCGGTGGCCAGCGCTTCGGTGAGATGGAGGTGTGGGCGCTGGAGGCGTACGGCGCCGCGTACGCCCTGCAGGAGCTGCTGACCATCAAGTCCGACGACGTCCTCGGCCGCGTGAAGGTCTACGAGGCGATCGTCAAGGGCGAGAACATTCCCGAGCCCGGCATTCCGGAGTCCTTCAAGGTGCTCATCAAGGAAATGCAGTCGCTGTGCCTGAACGTCGAGGTGCTCTCCAGCGACGGCATGTCCATCGAGATGCGCGACACCGACGAGGACGTCTTCCGCGCCGCGGAGGAGCTCGGTATCGATCTGTCCCGGCGTGAGCCGAGCAGCGTGGAAGAAGTCTGAGGGGGAGATCGCACAAATGCTGGACGTCAACTTCTTCGACGAGCTCAGGATCGGTCTTGCGACCGCCGACGACATTCGTCAGTGGTCGCACGGCGAGGTCAAGAAGCCGGAGACCATCAACTACCGAACTCTCAAGCCGGAAAAGGACGGGCTCTTCTGCGAGAAGATCTTCGGTCCGACCCGCGACTGGGAGTGCTACTGCGGTAAGTACAAGCGCGTCCGCTTCAAGGGCATCATCTGCGAGCGCTGCGGCGTCGAGGTGACCCGCGCCAAGGTGCGTCGTGAGCGGATGGGCCACATCGAGCTGGCCGCGCCGGTCACGCACATCTGGTACTTCAAGGGCGTGCCGTCGCGCTTGGGTTACCTGCTCGACCTGGCCCCGAAGGACCTGGAGAAGGTCATCTACTTCGCGGCCTACATGATCACGCAGGTCGACACCGAGATGCGTGAGCGTGACCTGCCCTCGCTGGAGGCGAAGATCTCCGTCGAGCGGCAGCACATCGAGCAGCGCCGCGACGCCGACATCGAGACCAGGCAGAAGAAGCTCGAGTCCGACCTGGCCGAGCTCGAGGCCGCCGGCGCCAAGGGCGACCAGCGCCGCAAGGTCCGTGAGGGCGCCGAGCGCGAGATGCGTCAGCTCCGTGACCGGGCCCAGCGCGAGCTGGACCGGCTGGAGGAGGTCTGGAGCCGTTTCAAGAACCTCAAGGTCCAGGACCTCGAGGGCGACGAGCTGCTCTACCGTGAGATGCGCGACCGCTTCGGCCGCTACTTCAAGGGCGGCATGGGCGCGCAGGCGATCCAGGACCGCCTGATCAGCTTCGACCTCGACGCCGAGGCCGAAAACCTGCGCGAGACGATCCGCAGCGGCAAGGGCCAGAAGAAGGCCCGTGCGCTCAAGCGGCTCAAGGTGGTGTCGGCGTTCCTCAACACCACCAATTCGCCGCGTGGCATGGTGCTGGACTGCATTCCGGTCATCCCGCCGGACCTGCGCCCGATGGTGCAGCTCGACGGTGGCCGGTTCGCGACCTCCGACCTCAACGACCTCTACCGCCGGGTCATCAACCGGAACAACCGCCTCAAGCGTCTGCTCGACCTCGGCGCGCCCGAGATCATCGTGAACAACGAGAAGCGGATGCTCCAGGAGGCCGTGGACGCGCTGTTCGACAACGGCCGTCGCGGTCGCCCGGTCACCGGTCCCGGCAACCGTCCGCTGAAGTCCCTCAGCGACATGCTGAAGGGTAAGCAGGGTCGTTTCCGCCAGAACCTGCTGGGCAAGCGAGTCGACTACTCCGGCCGTTCGGTCATCGTCGTCGGCCCGCAGCTCAAGCTGCACCAGTGCGGTCTGCCCAAGCAGATGGCGCTGGAGCTGTTCAAGCCGTTCGTGATGAAGCGGCTCGTGGACCTCAACCACGCGCAGAACATCAAGTCGGCCAAGCGGATGGTCGAGCGCGCCCGCCCCGTGGTGTGGGACGTGCTCGAAGAGGTCATCACCGAGCACCCGGTGCTGCTCAACCGTGCTCCGACGCTCCACCGCCTGGGCATCCAGGCGTTCGAGCCGCAGCTGGTCGAGGGCAAGGCCATCCAGATCCACCCGCTCGTCTGCACCGCGTTCAACGCGGACTTCGACGGCGACCAGATGGCCGTGCACCTGCCGCTGTCGGCTGAGGCCCAGGCCGAGGCACGCATCCTGATGCTCTCGACCAACAACATCCTCAAGCCGGCCGACGGCAAGCCCGTGACGATGCCCACCCAGGACATGGTCATCGGCCTCTACTGGCTGACCACCATGAAGGAGGGCGCGCTGGGCGAGGGCCGCGTGTTCGGCTCGATCGCCGAGGCGCAGATGGCCTTCGACCGCAGCGAGCTGGACATCCAGGCGAAGATCCAGATCCGGTTGCGGGACGTCCTGCCGCCCCGCGACTGGGTGGCTCCCGAAGGCTGGGAGCAGGGCGACCCGATCCGGCTGGAGACCACGTTCGGGCGGTGCCTGTTCAACCAGACGCTGCCGGAGAGCTACCCGTTCGTCGACTTCCAGGTCGGCAAGAAGCAGCTGTCCACGATCGTGAACGAGCTGGCGGAGACCTACCCCAAGATCGAGGTCGCCGCTTCGCTCGACGCGCTCAAGGACGCCGGTTTCCGCTGGGCGACCCGCTCCGGCGTCACGATCTCGATCGAGGACGTCGTCGCGCCGCCGAACAAGACCGAGATCATGGAGAACTACGAGCGCCGGGCCGACAAGGTCCAGCGCGAGTACGAGCGCGGCCTGATCACCGACGAGGAGCGCCGTCAGGAGCTCATCGAGATCTGGACGCACGCGACGGCCGACGTCGAGACCGACATGGTCAACGCCTTCCCGGCGACCAACCCGGTCTGGATGATGGTCAACTCCGGCGCCCGTGGTAACAAGATGCAGGTCCGGCAGATCGCGGGCATCCGCGGCCTGGTGTCCAACACCAAGGGTGAGACGATCCCGCGGCCGATCAAGGCCTCGTTCCGCGAGGGCCTGTCGGTGCTGGAGTACTTCATCTCCACCCACGGTCAGCGGAAGGGTCTTGCCGACACCGCGCTGCGTACCGCCGACTCGGGTTACCTGACCCGTCGTCTGGTGGACGTCGCGCAGGACGTCATCGTGCGCGAGATCGACTGCGGCACCGACCGCGCGGTCCCGCTGCACGTGGCCGACCGCGACCCGGCCGGCAACCTGGTCAAGGCGGAGAACGCCGAGTCCAACGTGCACGGCCGCATCCTGGCCGAGGACGTCGAGGTCGACGGCAAGGTCGTCGTCCCGGCGGGTGTCGACATCAACGACATCCACGTGACGAAGCTGGTCGAGGCCGGCGTCGAGACCGTACGCACCCGCAGCGCGCTCGTCTGCGAGGCCAAGATCGGTGTCTGCGCGACCTGCTACGGCCGCTCGCTGGCCACCGGCAAGCTCGTGGACGTCGGCGAGGCGGTCGGCATCATCGCCGCCCAGTCGATCGGTGAGCCGGGCACGCAGCTGACGATGCGGACCTTCCACACCGGTGGTGTGGCAGGCGCCGACATCACCCACGGTCTGCCCCGTGTCACGGAGCTGTTCGAGGCGCGCATCCCCAAGGGTGTCGCCCCGATCTCCGAGGCCGAGGGCCGGGCTCGCATCGACGAGACCGACAAGACCAGGAAGATCGTCATCACTCCGGACGACGGCTCGGAGGAGATCGCATACCCGGTGTCGATGCGTTCGCGCCTGCTGGTGCAGGACGGCCAGCGCGTCACGGTCGGCCAGCAGCTGGTCGCCGGTGCGGTCAACCCCAACGAGGTGCTGCGCATCCTCGGCCCGCGGGCCGTGCAGCTGCACCTGGTGGCGGAGGTCCAGCAGGTCTACCGCTCGCAGGGTGTGTCGATCCACGACAAGCACATCGAGATCATCGTTCGGCAGATGCTCAAGCGCGTCAACGTGCTGGAGTCCGGTGACACCGATCTGCTGCCCGGTGAGCTCGTCGAGCGTCCGCGCTTCGAGCTGATGAACCGCGAGACCGTGGCGGAGGGCGGCTCCCCGGCCGCCGGTCGTCCGGTGCTCATGGGCATCACGAAGGCGTCGCTCGCCACCGAGTCGTGGCTGTCGGCGGCCTCCTTCCAGGAGACGACCAGGGTCCTGACGGACGCGGCGATCCACGCCAAGTCCGACTCGCTCCTGGGCCTGAAGGAGAACGTCATCATCGGTAAGCTCATCCCGGCCGGCACGGGCATGCCGCAGTACCGGAACATCCGGGTGGAGCCGACCGAGGAAGCCAAGGCGGCCATGTACACCGTCGGCGGTTACGACGGCTCCGCGGCCGACTACACCTTCGGCACCGGCAGCGGCGAGGCCGTGCCGCTGGAGGAGTACGACTTCGGTCAGTACAACCGGTGAATCGCTGATCGCCTGTAGGTGACGCGCCCGGGTCTCTCGCTCGAGAGGCCCGGGCGCGTCATTTTTCCCGTTCCGCGGGGGTTGTGACGGCCCTGAGGGCGCCCCTGCCCGCCGCCGGGGAATCGGGGGCCAGGACCTTCCGTCACGCGCTGCCTGGTCGCCCCAGACGCCGTAGGGGGCCGAGGGCTGCCAGGGGGAGACGGTTCACGTCGCGACATCGTGCGGATGCCTGACGGGGACGCGGGAGGGTGGCGGCTGGGCGCCTGTGCCAGGGGTCGCGCTTGGGTCGCGGTCCGGTGACGTTCGCGGTACCGCCAACGAAACGGGCGGCGTACCGATACCATGGTTTCGGAGCTGCAGATGGGCTGGATGAAATAGGCCCTGGCGACCCGGAGTGGCAAGGCTTGTCCGCTTTGCCGCGCCGTTTTGACGTGTCGCATGGGCCTGGGTAGTCTTGGACATCGTGCCCGTCTCTATGCGGGCTCTCGACCGTGCGCTCATTGCGGGCGCGGGAACAGCTTCCTGGCTCGTAATCCTCGCGGGACGTCTGCGTGAATAGCGCGACACGCCCGAGCGCGGGGGCGCCGAGACGGGGAAAACCAGCAGGTCATGACACCGGCAGTACCTGCGAAATGAACACAAGTGACGTAACACCGGCCAAGGCACGAAACGGAGTGGCAGTGCCCACTATTCAGCAGTTGGTCCGCAAGGGCCGGCAGGACAAGGTCTCCAAGACCAAGACTCCTGCCCTCAAGGGGAGTCCGCAGCGGCGCGGCGTGTGCCAGCGCGTCTACACCACGACCCCGAAGAAGCCCAACTCGGCACTGCGCAAGGTGGCTCGCGTTCGGCTCACGAACGGCATCGAGGTCACGGCTTACATCCCCGGTGTGGGCCACAACCTGCAGGAGCACTCCATCGTGCTCGTGCGTGGCGGTCGTGTGAAGGACCTGCCTGGTGTTCGCTACAAGATCATCCGCGGTTCGCTGGACACCCAGGGCGTCCGCAACCGCAAGCAGGCCCGTAGCCGCTACGGCGCGAAGAGGGAGAAGAGCTAACAATGCCTCGTAAGGGTTCTCCTGGCCGCCGTCAGCTCATGGCTGACCCGGTTTACAGTTCGCCGCTGGTCACCGCTCTGATCAACAAGGTGCTTCTGGACGGCAAGCGCTCCATCGCGCAGTCGATCGTCTACGGCGCCCTCGAGGGTTGCAGGGAGAAGACGGGCAACGACCCGGTCGTCACCCTGAAGCGCGCGCTCGACAACGTCAAGCCCACCCTTGAGGTCCGCAGCCGCCGGGTCGGTGGCGCGACCTACCAGGTGCCGGTCGAGGTGCGCGCCGCGCGCAGCACCACCCTGGCCCTGCGCTGGCTGGTGCAGTACTCCCGCGCCCGCCGCGAGAAGACCATGACCGAGCGCCTCATGAACGAGCTCCTCGACGCCAGCAACGGCCTCGGGGCGAGCGTCAAGAAGCGCGAGGACACCCACAAGATGGCCGAGTCCAACAAGGCCTTCGCCCACTACCGCTGGTAACCCGGCGGGTTCGACGAGACGACGAGGACGCGAGTTAAAGTGGCCGCTACGACCGCTCTTGACCTGGCCAAGGTCCGCAATATTGGGATCATGGCCCATATCGACGCGGGCAAGACCACCACGACCGAGCGCATCCTGTTCTACACCGGCATCAACTACAAGATCGGTGAAGTCCACGAGGGCGCTGCCACGATGGACTGGATGGAGCAGGAGCAGGAGCGCGGCATCACGATCACGTCTGCCGCGACCACCTGTGAGTGGATCGGTCACACGATCAACATCATCGACACTCCGGGTCACGTCGACTTCACCATCGAGGTGGAGCGTTCGCTCCGCGTCCTCGACGGTGCGGTTGCCGTGTTCGACGGCGTCGCGGGTGTCGAGCCGCAGTCGGAGACGGTGTGGCGCCAGGCTGACCGCTACGAAGTTCCCCGGATCTGCTTCGTCAACAAGATGGACCGGGTCGGCGCTGAGTTCCACCGCTGCGTCGAGATGATGGTCAGCCGTCTGGCTGCCACCCCGGCCGTGATCCAGCTTCCGTGGGGCGTTGAGGCCGACTTCAAGGGCGTCATCGACCTCATCAAGATGAAGGGCCTCATCTGGAGCGCCGAGGCGGCCAAGGGCGAGATGTACGACACCGTCGACATCCCGGCCGACCACGCCGAGGCCGCCCGTGAGTGGCGCGACCGTCTCATCGAGACCGTGTCCGAGAACGACGACGAGCTGATGGAGCTCTACCTCGAGGGCACCGAGCCCACCGAGGAGCAGCTGGTGGCGGCGATCCGCCGCGCCACGCTGGCCAGCGCCATCAACCCGGTGCTCTGCGGCACCGCGTTCAAGAACAAGGGCGTGCAGCCCCTGCTCGACGCGATCGTCGCCTACCTCCCCGCCCCGACCGACCTCAAGGCGTTCAAGGGTCACGCGGTCGGCAAGGAGGACGTGGTGATCGAGCGTCACGCGGACCCGGCCGAGCCGTTCTCCGCGCTGGCGTTCAAGATCGCCAGCGACCCGCACCTGGGCAAGCTCACCTACATCCGCATCTACTCCGGCACGCTCGACACCGGTTCACAGGTTGTGAACTCTGTGAAGGGCAAGAAGGAGCGGATCGGCAAGATCTACCAGATGCACGCCAACAAGCGCGAAGAGCGCCCCTCGGCGATCGCTGGTCAGATCGTGGCGGTCATGGGTCTCAAGGACACCACGACCGGCGACACGCTGTCCGACCCGTCGAACCAGGTCGTGCTCGAGTCGATGACGTTCCCGGCTCCGGTCATCAACGTCGCCATCGAGCCCAAGACCAAGGGCGACCAGGAGAAGCTGTCGACCGCCATCCAGCGGCTGGCCGAGGAGGACCCGTCCTTCCAGGTCCGCCGTGACGAGGAGACCGGTCAGACGGTCATCTGGGGCATGGGCGAGCTTCACCTGGAGATCCTCGTCGACCGCATGCGTCGCGAGTTCAAGGTCGAGGCCAACGTCGGCCGTCCGCAGGTGGCCTACCGCGAGACCATCCGCCGCAAGGTGGAGAAGCTCGACTACACCCACAAGAAGCAGACCGGTGGTTCCGGCCAGTTCGCGCGGGTGATCATCAACCTCGAACCGTTGGGCGAAGGCAACGACGGCTACGAGTTCGAGAACAAGGTCACGGGCGGCCGCGTCCCGAGGGAGTACATCCCCTCGGTCGATGCGGGTGCTCAGGAGGCCGCCGAGTTCGGCGTGCTGGCCGGCTACCCGATGGTGGGCGTGAAGGTGACGCTGATCGACGGTGCCGCGCACGACGTCGACTCCTCGGAGATGGCGTTCAAGATCGCCGGCTCGATGGCCTTCAAGGAGGCCGCTCGCAAGGCCGACGCAGTGCTTCTCGAGCCGATGATGGCCGTTGAGGTCACCACGCCCGAGGACTACATGGGTGATGTCATCGGTGACCTCAACGGCCGCCGCGGGCAGATCCAGTCGATGGACGAGCGGGCCGGCGCCCGCGTCGTCACGGCGCTCGTGCCGCTGTCTGAGATGTTCGGCTACGTGGGCGACCTGCGTAGCAAGACGCAGGGGCGCGCGAGCTACAGCATGCAGTTCGACTCCTACTCGGAGGTGCCCCCGGGCATCGCCAAGGAGATCGTCGCGAAGGCCCGGGGCGAGTAGTTTCTGGTCCGATCCGGTGACGGGTCGGTCCAGGACTTCTGTCCTGGTCCCTGGTGGGGCGACGGCAGTCGCCCCACCGCCAAGGGGTTCGGGGGTTCCCGGGCCCGAGTGTGTAGACGAAAGTCAGTCAGATTCTCAAGGAGAGAACCAGTGGGCAAGGCCAAGTTCGAGCGGACCAAGCCGCACATGAACATCGGCACCATTGGACACATCGACCACGGCAAGACCACGCTGACCGCGGCGATCACCAAGGTGCTTCACGACCGTTTCCCCGAGCTTAACAAGGCGACCCCGTTCGACAAGATCGACAAGGCGCCGGAGGAGAAGGCTCGCGGCATCACGATCTCCATCGCGCACGTCGAGTACCAGACCGAGAAGCGCCACTACGCTCACGTGGACTGCCCCGGTCACGCCGACTACGTGAAGAACATGATCACCGGTGCCGCCCAGATGGACGGCGCCATCCTGGTGGTCGCCGCCACCGACGGCCCGATGCCGCAGACGAAGGAGCACGTCCTCCTGGCCCGCCAGGTCGGCGTCCCCTACATCGTCGTGGCGCTCAACAAGGCCGACATGGTCGACGACGAGGAGATCCTCGAGCTCGTCGAGCTGGAGGTCCGTGAGCTCCTGTCCGCTCAGGAGTTCCCCGGCGACGACCTGCCGGTCGTCCGCGTCTCGGCGCTCAAGGCGCTCGAGGGCGACACCAAGTGGGCCGACAGCATCATCGAGCTGATGAACGCCGTGGACGAGAACGTTCCCGAGCCGCCGCGTGAGACGGACAAGCCGTTCCTCATGCCGGTCGAGGACGTCTTCTCGATCACCGGTCGCGGCACCGTCGTCACCGGCCGTATCGAGCGCGGTGTCGTCAAGGTCAACGAGCAGGTCGACATCATCGGCATCAAGCCGGAGAAGACGACCACCACCGTCACCAGCATCGAGATGTTCAACAAGATGCTCGACACGGGCGAGGCCGGCGACAACGCCGCCCTGCTGCTCCGCGGCATCAAGCGTGACGAGGTCGAGCGCGGTCAGTGCATCATCAAGCCGGGCACGACCACCCCGCACACCGAGTTCGAGGGTCAGGTCTACATCCTGTCCAAGGACGAGGGCGGTCGCCACACGCCGTTCTTCAACAACTACCGCCCGCAGTTCTACTTCCGTACGACTGACGTGACCGGTGTCGTGCACCTCCCCGAGGGCACCGAGATGGTCATGCCGGGCGACAACACCGAAATGCGCGTTGAGCTGATCCAGCCCATCGCCATGGAGGATGGCCTCAAGTTCGCGATCCGTGAGGGTGGCCGCACCGTCGGCGCCGGTCGGGTCACGAAGATCATCAAGTAGCTAGACCGTCGGGGCGGCGGTCGGCCCCGAACCTTCGGGTCCGACCGCCGCACCACGTCAAGGGGCCCCACGCAGGGCGCCGTGATCCAGCAGTCGCTTCGGCCTGTGACCGAAGTAACTGCCGGATCACGGAAGAAAAGGCAGATCGACTACGTCTGCCTCGTGGGGTCGCGCAGGCTTCGGCCTGCAACGACATAGCGGCAACAGGCCGCACGATACTTTTTCAGACGACAGCGAAGGACACCGAGGCCATTATGGCGGGACAGAAGATCCGCATCCGGCTTAAGGCCTATGACCACGAGGTCATCGATAGCTCGGCCAAGAAGATCGTCGAGACGGTGACGCGGACTGGCGCGAAGGTCGCGGGCCCGGTGCCGCTGCCGACCGAGAAGAACGTGTACTGCGTCATCCGCTCGCCGCACAAGTACAAGGACAGCCGCGAGCACTTTGAGATGCGCACGCACAAGCGGCTGATTGACATCATCGATCCGACCCCCAAGACGGTCGACTCGCTCATGCGGCTCGACCTCCCTGCGGGTGTCGACATTTCGATCAAGCTCTGAGGGAACGCACTGACATGGCTAAGACGATCAAGGGCGTCCTGGGCAAGAAGCTCGGCATGACCCAGGTCTTCGACGCGGACAACCGGATGGTTCCGGTGACCGTGGTGGAGGCCGGTCCGTGCGTGGTGACCCGCGTCCGCACTGCTGACAAGGACGGCTACTCCGCCGTTCAGCTCGGTTTCGGGCAGGTCGACCCCCGGAAGGTCAACAAGCCGCTCGGCGACTACCTGCGCAAGCACGACATCACCCCGCGCCGTTACTTCGCGGAGATCCGCACCGACGACGCGAGCGACTACACCCTGGGCCAGGAGCTGCTGGCCGACACCTTCGAGGCCGGCCAGTTCGTCGACGTGACGGGCAAGAGCAAGGGCAAGGGCTTCGCCGGTGTCATGAAGCGGCACGGCTTCAAGGGTCTGGGCGCGTCGCACGGTACGCAGCGCAAGCACCGCTCGCCGGGTTCCATCGGTGGCTGCGCCACCCCGGGCCGCGTTTTCAAGGGTCTGCGCATGGCTGGCCGGATGGGTAACGTCCGCACCACCGTGCAGAGCCTCAAGGTTCACTCCGTGGACGCCGAGAAGGGTCTCATCCTGATCAAGGGTGCGATCCCCGGCGCGAACGGCAGCCTGGTCCTCGTCCGTACCGCTGCCAAGAAGGGGGCTGCCAAGTGAGCACCACTATTGACGTCCTCGACGCCAGCGGCGCGAAGGCCGGCACCGTTGACCTTCCCGAGGACATCTTCGGGGCCAAGGTCAACGTTCCGCTGATCCACCAGGTGGTCGTGGCCCAGCTCGCCGCTCGCCGGCAGGGCACACACAAGGCCAAGACCCGCGGTGAGGTCCGCGGCGGCGGCAAGAAGCCGTACCGCCAGAAGGGCACCGGCCGCGCCCGTCAGGGCTCGACCCGCGCGCCGCAGTTCGCCGGCGGTGGCGTCGTCCACGGCCCCGTGCCGCGTGACTACGCGCAGCGCACGCCCAAGAAGATGAAGGTCGCCGCCCTGCGTGGCGCCCTGTCCGACCGGGCGAGCGGCGGCCGCGTTCACGTGGTCAGCTCGCTGGTCACGGGGGAGTCTCCCAAGACCAAGGCCGCGCTCCAGGCGCTGCGCAAGGTCACCGAGGCTCCCCGGGTGCTCGTCGTCGTCGACGACGCCGACGAGCTGACGTGGCTGAGCCTGCGCAACGCTCCCGAGGTCCACCTGCTGGACGCCGGGCAGCTCAACACCTACGACGTGCTCGTGCACGACGACGTGGTCTTCACGCAGGAGGCTTACGACCAGGTCGTCGCTCGCCTGAGCCAGGGCGGGAAGGAAGACGCCTGATGGAGAAGATCGCCGACCCGCGCGACGTCATCATCAAGCCGGTCGTCTCTGAGAAGAGCTACGGCCTGATCGACGAGCACAACAAGTACACGTTCCTGGTGAAGAACACCGCGAACAAGACCCAGGTCAAGATCGCTGTTGAGCAGATCTTCGGGGTCAAGGTCACCAGCGTGAACACGATCAACCGGCAGGGCAAGCGCAAGCGGACCCGTACCGGCTTCGGCAAGCGTCCCGACACCAAGCGCGCGATCGTGAGCCTGGTCGAGGGCGATCGGATCGACATCTTCGGTCAGATCGGCTAACTGCCATAGATAGTGAGCGGATCCCTAGGTCCGCGGGGTCGAGACCGTCGCACTCCGGTGCGGCGGGCTCACCCATGTAACCGACGAAGGATGAACGAAAAAGATGGGCATCCGTAAATACAAGCCGACGACTCCGGGTCGCCGCGGGTCGAGTGTCTCGGACTTCTCCGAGATCACCCGCAGCACCCCCGAGAAGTCGCTGCTTGCGCCCCTTCACAGCAAGGGCGGCCGCAACGTACACGGCCGAGTCACCGCCCGCCACCAGGGCGGCGGTCACAAGCGCGCCTACCGGATCATCGACTTCCGTAGGCATGACAAGGACGGCATCCCGGCCAAGGTCGCTCACATCGAGTACGACCCCAACCGCACCGCCAACATCGCTCTGCTGCACTACGCCGACGGCGAGAAGCGCTACATCATCGCGCCGACCGGCCTCAAGCAGGGCGACCGTATCGAGAACGGCCCCGCGGCCGACATCAAGCCGGGCAACTGCCTGCCGCTGCGCAACATCCCGACCGGTACCTTCATCCACGCGGTGGAGCTCCGTCCGGGCGGCGGCGCCAAGCTCGGCCGCAGCGCGGGCGCCCAGATCCAGCTGCTCGCCAAGGAAGGCCAGTACGCGACCCTGCGTATGCCGTCCGGTGAGATGCGCATGGTCGACGTGCGCTGCAGGGCGGCGGTCGGCCAGGTCGGCAACGCCGAGCAGGCCAACATCAACTGGGGCAAGGCCGGCCGTATGCGGTGGAAGGGCAAGCGCCCGACCGTTCGCGGTGTCGCGATGAACCCCGTCGACCACCCGCACGGTGGTGGTGAGGGCAAGACCTCCGGCGGTCGCCACCCGGTGAACCCGAAGGGTAAGCCCGAGGGCCGCACCCGCCAGCCGAACAAGTCCAGCGACCGGCTGATCATCCGTCGTCGGAGCAAGAGGAAGAAGCGGTAGGAGCAGCCGAAATGCCACGTAGCCTTAAGAAGGGTCCCTTCGTGGACGACCACCTCGCCAAGAAGGTGGACGCCCAGAACGAGAAGGGCACCAAGAACGTCATCAAGACGTGGTCGCGGCGCTCCATGATCGTTCCCGACATGCTCGGGCACACGATCGCCGTGCACGACGGCCGCAAGCACGTCCCGGTGTTCGTCACCGAGTCGATGATCGGTCACAAGCTCGGAGAGTTCGCCCCCACGCGGACGTTCCGCAGCCACGTCAAGGAAGACCGCCGCAGCCGGCGGTAAGCGTCCCGGAAGTAGGAGAAAGCGATGGAAGCCAGGGCTCAGGCGCGGTTCGTCCGTGTCACGCCCCAGAAGGCCCGCCGTGTGGTGGACCTCATTCGCGGGCTGCCCGCTTCGGAGGCGCAGGCCGTGCTGCAGTTCGCTCCCCAGTCGGCGAGCGAGCCGATCTTCAAGGTGCTCAGCAGCGCGATGGCGAACGCTGAGCACAACTTCGACCTCGACCCGCAGACGCTCGTCGTCAGCCGGGCGTGGGTCGACGAGGGCCCGACGCTGAAGCGGTTCCGTCCGCGCGCACAGGGTCGTGCCTATCGGATCAACAAGCGGACGAGCCACATCACTGTGATCGTGGAGTCCCGCGAGCCGAAGGGAAGGACCCGATAGTGGGCCAGAAGGTTAACCCGCACGGGTTCCGCCTCGGCATCACGACCGACTTCAAGAGCCGGTGGTACGCCGACAAGCTGTACAAGTCGTACGTCGCCGAGGACGTGGCGATCCGCCGCATGCTGCAGAAGGGCATGGAGCGGGCCGGCATCTCCAAGGTCGAGATCGAGCGCACCACGGACCGTGTGCAGGTGGACATCCACACCGCGCGTCCGGGCATCGTGATCGGCCGGCGCGGCGCCGAGGCGGACCGTATCCGTGGCGACCTTGAGAAGCTGACCAAGAAGCAGGTCCAGCTCAACATCCTCGAGGTCAAGAACCCGGAGATCGACGCGCAGCTCGTCGCGCAGGGCGTGGCCGAGCAGCTGTCCAGCCGTGTCTCGTTCCGCCGTGCCATGCGCAAGGCGATGCAGTCGGCCATGAAGTCCGGCGCCAAGGGCATCCGTGTCCAGTGCTCCGGTCGTCTGGGCGGCGCCGAGATGTCGAGGTCGGAGTTCTACCGCGAGGGTCGTGTGCCGCTGCACACGCTGCGCGCGGACATCGACTACGGCCTCTACGAGGCCCGCACGACCTTCGGCCGCATCGGCGTGAAGGTCTGGATCTACAAGGGCGAGGCTCCGACCAGCCGCGCCGAGCGTGAGGCGGCTGCCGCCGGCGCTCGTGCCGGTCAGCGTCGCGAGCGCGATGACCGTCGTGGTGGCGGCGGCGGCGGCGGTGACCGTCCCCGTCGTGGTGGCGGTGACCGTCCGCGTCGCGGTGGCCGCGGCGCCCCCCGTACCGAGGCGGCCGCGCAGGCCGCCCCCGAGACCGGCCCGGCTGCGCAGCCGGGTGCTGAAGGGAGCTGACCATGCTGATCCCGCGCAGGGTCAAGCACCGTAAGCAGCACCGGCCCGACCGCAGCGGAGCCGCCAAGGGCGGCACCAGGGTCACGTTCGGCGAGTTCGGCATCCAGGCGATTGAGCACTCCTACGTGACCAACCGCCAGATCGAGTCCGCTCGTATCGCCATGACCCGTCACATCCGCCGTGGCGGCAAGGTGTGGATCAACATCTACCCCGACCGTCCGCTGACGAAGAAGCCCGCCGAGACCCGCATGGGTTCCGGTAAGGGTTCGCCGGAGTGGTGGATCGCCAACGTCAAGCCCGGACGCGTGATGTTCGAGCTGTCGGGCGTGGCGGAGTCGGTCGCGCGTGAGGCGCTCACCAGGGCGATCCACAAGCTCCCGATGAAGTGCAAGATCGTTAAGCGTGAAATGGGTGAGGCGTGATGGCTAAGGGCCTGACCGCCGGGGAGCTGCGGCTCGAGGACCAGGACACCCTGGTTCAGAAGCTGAAGGAGGCGAAGGAGGAGCTGTTCAACCTCCGCTTCCAGTCGGCGACCGGTCAGTTGGAGAGCCACGGGCGGCTGCGCGCCGTCCGCCGCGAGATCGCCCGTATCTACACCGTGATGCGCGAGCGGGAGCTCGGCATCGTCACGGTCGAGAAGGAGTCGAGCGATGGCTGAGACCGAGACCACCAACACCGAGGCCGCTGAGGCCGCGGATGACCAGCGGAACTTCCGCAAGGTCCGCGAGGGCCTCGTCGTCAGCGACAAGATGGACAAGACCGTCGTCGTCGCCGTCGAGGACCGCGTGAAGCACCGCCTGTACGGCAAGGTCATCCGCCGTACGACCAAGTACAAGGCACACGACGAGGCCAACGCCTGCGGCGTCGGCGACCGAGTGCTGCTCATGGAGACCCGCCCCCTCTCCGCCACCAAGCGGTGGAGGGTCGTGGAGATCCTCGAGAAGGCCAAGTAAGGCCCTCTCGGATATACCGCGCCTCGTGGGGGCTCTCAGAGCCCCCATGACGGCGTCCAAGGACGGGTGCGCCCAGCGTGCCCGTCGCCTGCGGTGCGGCCCTCCCAGGAGGGCTGTGGCCGTGGGAACAAGACAACAGCAGGTTCCGCCAGGCTCAGAGATGAGAACCGGCGCGACTAACAGGAGTTCAACGTGATCCAGCAGGAGTCGCGGCTCAAGGTCGCCGACAACACGGGCGCGAAGGAGATCCTTTGCATCCGTGTTCTCGGTGGTTCGGGCCGACGCTACGCCGGTATCGGCGACGTCATCGTCGCCACTGTCAAGGACGCGCTGCCCGGCAGCACGGGCGTCAAGAAGGGCGATGTGGTCAAGGCCGTCATCGTCCGCACGGTCAAGGAGCGCCGCCGGCCCGACGGCTCCTACATCCGCTTCGACGAGAACGCCGCCGTCATCATCAAGGACAGCGGTGACCCTCGTGGCACTCGTATCTTCGGCCCGGTCGGCCGCGAGCTGCGCGACAAGAAGTTCATGCGCATCATCTCGCTCGCCCCGGAGGTGCTGTAATGCCGAAGTTGTTGCATGTGAAGAAGGGTGACCTGGTCCAGGTCATCGCCGGTAAGGACAAGGGTGCCAAGGGCCGCGTGATCGCCACGCTGCCGCGCGAGGACCGCGTGGTGGTCGAGGGCGTCAACATGATCAAGAAGCACGCCAAGGAGACCCACCAGGGCCCGCGCGGCGCCAAGACCGGCGGCGTGCAGACCATGGAGGGTCCCATCCACGTCTCGAACGTGAAGAAGCTCAAGGACGAGAAGCCCGCCGACAAGAAGGCCGACGAGAAGAAGGCCGACGAGACGGGTGAGGACAGCTGATGACTGCGACGACCACTGAGACCGAGCGCCCGACGCCGCGACTCAAGACGAAGTACCGCGAGGAGATCGCGGCCCAGCTTCGCGAGCAGTTCGGCATCGAGAACGTCATGCAGATCCCGGGTCTGACCAAGATCAAGGTCAACATGGGCGTCGGCGAGGCCGCTCGCGACTCCAAGCTCATCGAGGGTGCCGTCCGCGACCTCACCGTGATCACCGGCCAGAAGCCGGCGGTCGTCCGGGCCCGCAAGTCCATCGCCCAGTTCAAGCTGCGCGAGGGCATGCCGATCGGCGCGCACGTCACGCTGCGCGGCGACCGCATGTGGGAGTTCCTGGACCGGCTGCTGTCGCTGGCGCTGCCCCGCATCAGGGACTTCCGCGGCCTGTCGCCGAAGCAGTTCGACGGCAACGGCAACTACACCTTCGGCCTGACCGAGCAGGTCATGTTCCACGAGGTCGACCAGGACAAGGTCGACCGGCCGCGGGGCATGGACATCACGATCGTGACCACGGCGAAGAACGACGACCAGGGCCGGGCGCTGCTGAAGCTCCTCGGCTTCCCGTTCAAGGAGGCCTGAACCAATGGCGAAGAAGTCGCTGATCGCCAAGGCGGGGCGCAAGCAGAAGTTCGAGGTCCGGGCGTACACCCGGTGCTCCCGCTGTGGCCGGCCCCGCGCCGTCTACCGCAAGTTCGGGCTCTGCCGCGTGTGCTTCCGTGAGATGGCGCACCGGGGCGAGCTGCCCGGCATCACCAAGTCGAGCTGGTAGATACCCTGAAGGGCGGCCCTGTGCCGCCCCGACGGTGACCATATTTCAGTAGAAGACCCGGACGCTCTCACACGAGCGTCCATGACCGCGCCGAAGGTCCACCGGTAGAGCTCTGCTTGGCCGACTGGAAACCGCGGCGAGGAAGGCCACTGGCCATGACGATGACCGACCCGATCGCAGACATGCTCACGCGTCTGCGCAACGCGAATTCGGCGTATCACGACAGCGTGTCGATGCCGTACTCGAAGATCAAGGCGCACATCGCCGAGATCCTCCAGCAGGAGGGCTACATCCAGGCTTGGACCGTCGAGGACGCCAAGGTTGGCAAGAACCTCGTGGTGGAGCTCAAGTTCGGGCCTACCCGTGAGCGGTCGCTCGCGGGCCTGCGCCGGGTTTCCAAGCCCGGTCTGCGGGTTTATGCGAAGAAGGACAACCTGCCTCGAGTCCTGGGCGGACTGGGCGTCGCGATCATCTCGACGTCCCACGGCCTCATGACCGACAAGCAGGCCGGCAAGCGTGGTGTGGGCGGGGAAGTCCTCGCCTACGTCTGGTAGAGGGGAGGAACACAGCATGTCGCGAATCGGACGGCTGCCCATCCCTGTGCCCGGCGGCGTCGACATCACGATCGACGGTCAGGATGTCCAGGTCAAGGGCCCGAAGGGCACGCTTTCTCACAAGGTCGCCGAGCCCATCAAGGTGGCTCGGGACGACGACGGCGCCATCGCCGTCAGCCGGCCCAACGACGAGAACAAGGTTCGTGCGCTGCACGGCCTGTCTCGGACGCTGATCGCCAACATGGTGCAGGGCGTCACCCAGGGGTACTCCAAGTCCCTGGAGATCGTCGGCGTCGGTTACCGCGTTCAGGCCAAGGGCCCGGCGCAGCTGGAGTTCTCGCTGGGCTTCAGTCACCCGGTCATCGTCGACGCCCCCGAGGGCGTCACCTTCCGCGTCGAGAAGCCGACTCTGTTCCACGTGGACGGCATCGACAAGCAGAAGGTCGGCGAGGTCGCCGCCAACATCCGCAAGTTGCGCAAGCCTGACCCGTACAAGGGCAAGGGCGTGCGTTACCAGGGCGAACAGATCCGCCGCAAGGTCGGAAAGGCTGGTAAGTAGGCATGGCTCCGAAGACTGCGTTCAGCAAGCACACGGCTGCCCGCACCGTCTCGCGGGCCCGCCGCCACCGCCGCGTCCGCAAGAACGTCGTCGGTACGGCCGCGCGTCCGCGCCTGGTCGTCAACCGCTCGACACGTCACATGTTCGTCCAGATCGTGGACGACTCCGTCGGCCACACGCTGGTGAGCGCGTCCACCATGGACCCCTCGCTGCGCACGCTGGAGGCGGACAAGACCGAGAAGGCGAAGAAGGTCGGCGAGCTCCTCGCTCAGCGGGCCAAGGAAGCCGGGATCACCCAGGTCGTCTTCGACCGCGGTGGCAACCGGTATGCGGGTCGGATCGCGGCGCTGGCCGACAGCGCTCGCGAGGGCGGGCTCGAGTTCTGATGAGGGCCCGAGGATCGCAAATGATGGCAACTGAGATGAGGAACCACTGATGGCTGCAGCTCCGCGTCGCGGTGGCGGCACCGGTGGCGAGCGGCGGGACCGTCGTGACGATCGCCGCGGTGGCGCCGCCGACAAGGGCGTCTCGTACATCGAGCGCGTAGTGAAGATCAACCGAGTGGCCAAGGTCGTGAAGGGTGGTCGTCGCTTCAGCTTCACCGCCCTCGTCGTCGTCGGTGACGGCAACGGCCTGGTCGGCGTCGGCTACGGCAAGGCCAAGGAAGTTCCCGCGGCCATCGCCAAGGGCGTCGAAGAGGCGAAGAAGCACTTCTTCAAGGTGCCTCGGATCCAGGGCACCATCCCGCACACCGTGCAGGGCGAGGAGGCGGCCGGCGTCGTCTTCCTGCGTCCGGCCTCGGCCGGTACCGGCGTCATCGCCGGTGGCCCGGTGCGTGCGGTGCTGGAGTGCGCCGGCATCCACGACGTGCTGTCCAAGTCGCTCGGCTCGGACAACCCGATCAACATCGTGCACGCCACCGTGGCGGCTCTGAAGGGCCTCTCGCGCCCCGAGGAGATCGCCGCCCGCCGTGGGCTGCCGATCGAGGACGTGGCTCCGGCCCGGATGCTCAAGGCTCAGCGCGAGGGCATCGCGGAGGCCGCGGCCGCGAAGGCGGTGAGCTAGTCATGGCACGCCTGAAGATCACTCAGGTTCGCTCGAAGATCGGTGGCAAGCAGAACCAGCGTGACTCGCTGCGTTCGCTTGGCCTGAAGCGAATCGGCGACGTCGTCGTCAAGGAGGACCGGCCCGAGATTCGCGGGATGGTCTCCGTGGTGACGCACCTCGTCGAGGTGGAAGAGGTCGACTAGTCATGACTGACAAGGCTCCGCTCAAGATTCACGACCTCCGTCCGGCCCCTGGCGCCAACAAGGCCAAGATCCGCAAGGGTCGTGGCGAGGCGTCCAAGGGCAAGACGGCCGGTCGCGGCACCAAGGGCACGCACGCCCGCACCACGATGCTTCCGGGCTTCGAGGGTGGCCAGGTGCCGCTGCAGAGGCGTCTGCCGAAGCTCAAGGGCTTCTCCAACGCCATGTTCAAGACGACCTACCAGGTCGTCAACCTTGACAGACTCGGAGAGCTGTTCCCCGAGGGTGGCGAGGTCACCGTCGAGGCGCTGGTCGCCAAGGGGGCTGTTCGCAAGAACCAGCTCGTGAAGGTGCTCGGCACCGGCGAGATCTCGGTCTCGGTGAACGTGCAGGCACACGCCTTCTCGTCCACCGCGAAGGAGAAGATCGCCGCCGCCGGTGGCTCCGTTACCGAGCTGTAGTAACGCTATGACGAGGCGTGGGGGTTCTGACAATGGGCCCCCACGCCCGTAGTGCGTTAGAGTTCGCGAGACGGCAGGCTTCTGTCCGGCTCGTTTTGACAATGAGACTCAGATGGCAGATCCCCGCACCATCGCATACTCACATCGCCGAATAGGCGCGCAGGAGGGACCGTGCTGACCGCGTTTACCCGGGCGTTCCGGACGCCGGACCTGCGCAAGAAGTTGCTCTTTACCCTGGGCATCATCGCGCTTTTCCGTCTCGGCTCGGTTCTTCCGACACCGGGCGTTCACGTACAGAATCTGGCGGCCTGTTTCAACCAGGCGCGCGCTGACGAGAGCACCGGCAACATCTACGGGATGGTGCAGCTGTTCAGCGGCGGCGCACTCCTGAAACTTTCGGTGTTCGCGCTGGGCATCATGCCGTACATCACCGCGAGCATCATTCTCCAGTTGCTGGTCGTGGTCATTCCGCGCCTCGAGGCGCTGAAGAAGGAAGGCCAGGCCGGCCAGACGAAGATCACGCAGTATACGCGTTATCTGACGATCGGCCTCGCGGTCCTGCAGTCGACCGCGTTCATCGCCCTGGCCCGCACCGGCCAGCTCTTCCCGAACTGCCAGCAGGACGTGCTGCTGGATCCCGACAACATCTTCGGCATCGTCACGATGGTGGTCATCATGACGGCCGGCACGTCCGTGATCATGTGGCTGGGCGAGCTGATCACCGACCGCGGCGTGGGCAACGGCATGTCCATTCTGATCTTCACCCAGATCGTGGCGGTCTTCCCGTCCGAGCTGGCCAACATCTTCCAGGCCAACAAGTTCACCTTCGCCGTCGTCCTGGTGGTCGGCGTCTTCATGATCGCCGCGGTGGTCTTCGTCGAGCAGGGGCAGCGGCGCATCCCGGTCCAGTACGCCAAGCGGATGGTCGGGCGCAGGATGTACGGCGGAACATCGACCTACATCCCGCTCAAGGTCAACCAGGCCGGCATCATCCCGGTCATCTTCGCCTCGTCGCTGCTCTACCTGCCGCAGCTGGTCACTTCGCTCTTCCAGACCAGCAACAACCCGGTGATCCTGTGGATCGCGCAGAACCTGGCCACGGGCGACACGCCGATCTACATGGGCTCGTTCTTCCTGCTGATCGTCTTCTTCACGTACTTCTACGTGTCGATTACGTTCAACCCCACTGAAGTCGCCGACAACATGAAGAAGTACGGTGGTTTCATTCCGGGCATCCGCCCCGGCCGGCCGACGGCTGAATACCTGAACTTCGTGCTCACCCGTCTGACCGCGCCCGGCGCGCTCTATCTGGGTCTGATCTCCATGGTCCCGATCGTCGCGCTGGCGATTGCCGGGGCGAGCCAGAACTTCCCGTTCGGAGGGACGAGCATTCTGATCATGGTAGGCGTCGGCCTGGACACGGTGAAGCAGATCGAGAGCCAGCTGCAGCAGCGTAATTACGAAGGCTTCCTGAGGTAGTGCGTCTCGTTCTGGTCGGGCCCCCCGGAGCGGGTAAGGGGACACAGGCCCAGTACATCGCATCGAACCTGTCCATCCCGAAAATCTCGACAGGTGACATCTTCCGTGCCAACGTCTCGGGCGGCACGGACCTTGGCAAGCTGGCCAAGACGTACATGGACCGTGGCGACCTGGTGCCCGACGAGGTCACCATCGCCATGGTCCGTGACCGCCTCTCGGAGGACGACGCGCAGGACGGTTTCCTGCTCGACGGCTTCCCACGCAATGTCGCGCAGGCCGAGATCCTGCGCGACATGCTCAAGGACTGGGGCCAGGCGCTTGACCTCGTCCTCGAACTCGTCGTCGACGACGACGAGGTGGTCAGGCGGCTGGCCGGCCGGCGCACCTGCAGCCAGTGCGGCCGCATCTGGCACGTCGAGTTCGACGACAAGAAGGATGACGAGTGCGACGCGTGCGGGGGCGCGCTGTTCCAGCGGGACGACGACAAGGAGGAGACCGTCAGGCACCGCCTGGAGGTCTACCAGGAGCAGACGGCGCCGCTGGTCTCGTACTACGCCGACGAGGGCATCCTCGTGGGGGTGGACGCGACCGGCCCGGTCGAGGAGGTCACCCGGCGAGCCATGGAGGAGATCCGTCCGTTCATGGGCTGAGCTGCGGCGGCACCGATTGCGGAGGTGGCACGGGTTTCCGTGCCACCTCGCGGCTATTGTGGGGGAATTGGGCCCCCAGGTGGCCCGTTGAGACCCAGGGGGGCAAAGGATGTTCAAAAGAAACCGGCACGGAATCCAGATCAAGTCGCCGGAGCAACTCGAGAAGATGCGGGCCGCCGGCCTGGTGGTCGGGCGCACGCTCGACCTGCTGAAGCGCTCGGTCGAGCCCGGTATGACGCCGCTCGACCTCGACTCCATCGCCGAGAAGGCGATCAGGGGAGAGGGCGCGATCCCGTCGTTCAAGGGCTACCAGGGCTTTCCCGCGACGATCTGCGCGTCCGTGAACGACGAGGTGGTGCACGGCATCCCGACCGACGCCCGCCGGCTACGCGAGGGCGACATCATCTCGATCGACTGCGGCGCCATCCTGGACGGCTGGCACGGCGACTCGGCCGTGACCGTCCCGGTGGGCGAGGTGGACTCGAAGCTGACCGAGCTGATGCGCGTCACGGAGGAGTCCATGTGGCGTGGCATCGCCGCGCTGCGGCCCGGCCGGCACTTGTCCGACATCGGCTTCGAGATCGAGCGGTACGTCAAGTCGCAGGGCCGCTACGGCATCCCCCCCGAGTACGGCGGCCACGGCATCGGCACCGAGATGCACATGGACCCCTGGATCGCCAACCACGGCCGCTCCGGCCGCGGTCCGGCCCTGGAGGAGGGCATGTGCCTGGCCATCGAGCCCATGGTCAACCTGGGCACGGAGCGCACGCGGGTGCTGTCCGACGACTGGACCGTGGTGACGATCGACGGTAAGGCCTCCGCACACTTCGAACACAGCGTCGCGGTGACACATAATGGTCCTTGGGTGCTGACCGCCCTGGATGGGGGCAAAGAGCGCCTGGCTCAGCTGAAGAACTAGCCGGGAGTGGTGGGATGGCGAACAGCCCCGAAATGCGTGCCTCCGACGCCGACCGCGACAAAGTCGCCGCCATCCTCCGTGAACATACCGCTCAGGGCCGCATCACGATGGACGAGTTCAACGAGCGACTCGAACAGCTCTACCAGAGCAAGACCTATGGCGAGCTCGCCAAGCTGACCGCCGACCTGCCCGACGTGGACCTGCGTCACCGCCCGGCCAAGCAGGCGCAGCTGCCCGCGAAGCAGGGGAGCATGCACTCCGGCATGCAGGCGGCTTGGGGTGCCTGGGCCATGGCCAGCGGCATCAACTGGGTGATCTGGCTCATCGTGAGCCTCTCTTCGGACGGCGCGGTCTATCCGTGGCCGCTGTGGGTCATGGGCCCCTGGGGCGTGATCCTGCTGGTGAGCACCATTTTCGGGAGTAACCAGCCCAAGAAGAAGTAGAAGATTGTGCATTAGTGCACTGTGTGCATTCGTGCGCAGTACGGATACGGCCGGATTCCTAACGTGAGCTGTGTCGAGAACACGACTCACGGAGGAAATCCACATGCGTAAGGTCCTCGCAGCCACCGCTCTCTCCGGCGCGATCGCCCTGGCCGGCCTCACCGTCGCCCCCGCCGCCCAGGCGGCGACCGCCGCTCAGACGGCGACCGCCACCCAGACCGCCGCCTCGACGGCGACGTCGATGGGCAACTGGGGCAAGTACTACTCCAGCAACCGCAAGGCCTACACCTACGGCAAGACCTGGAAGAAGAACGGCAAGGTCTACACCCACTGGTACGGCAAGGAGTTCACCTCGAAGAAGGGCTACGTCTGGTTCCGCTACGAGTTCAAGAACGGCGGCTCCGGCAAGCACTTCTACGGGTGGAACGGCTCGTACAACCACACGTGGAACATGAAGGGCATCAAGAAGCTGTACACGTACACCTGCTGGGGCGGCAAGTTCAAGTACTGCGGCTCGGTGCACCGCATCTACTAGATCTTCCCATCCCATCCCCTGGAAGGCCCGCCGGGTTCTCTCCCCTGGCGGGCCTTCCGCTGTGCGTGGGGTACACTATTTGATGGTTGTGTCAGGACACCTGGCACGCGTTTCGCGTTTTTGGCCCAGGTGTCGTACACTCCTTAGTCGGCTCACTATGACTATCACGCGTCGGCGATCTTCGTGATCGCCGCTCTCTCCGAAGCGTGAAGGTCGCGGCTGCGTAGTGAACCGGAGCCTCAGACGACCGATCAGTGAAACGCGAGGAATTTTGGCCAAAAAAGACGGCGCCATCGAGATCGAGGGCACTGTGGTCGAATCGCTCCCGAACGCCATGTTCCGGGTGCAGCTCGACAACGGCCATAAGGTCCTGGCCCACATCAGTGGACGGATGCGGATGCACTACATCCGGATCCTTCCGGACGACCGGGTAGTCGTTGAACTGAGCCCCTACGACCTCAGTCGTGGGCGGATCGTCTACCGATACAAGTAAGAACGTCTGAGGACATAAAGGACAATGAAGGTAAAGCCGAGCGTCAAGAAGATCTGCGACAAGTGCAAGGTGATCCGCCGGCACGGTCGCGTCATGGTGATCTGCGACAACCTGCGCCACAAGCAGCGCCAGGGCTAGTCGCCGCAAGGCTTCTCCGAGTCCGCCCCGCAAGGGAGCGGGCTCGACGCATGAGAAGCCTGAACAAGCAATAGCGCGTCACACCTGAGCAGGCGGGTTCCGAACCGCTCAGGAGACCCCCGGTCGGAGGCCGGGGCCCTCACCCCGGGCATGGGGAGGGGCAGT
This sequence comes from Nonomuraea sp. NPDC049480, assembly GCF_044465905.1. Classification (NCBI taxonomy): domain Bacteria; kingdom Bacillati; phylum Actinomycetota; class Actinomycetes; order Streptosporangiales; family Streptosporangiaceae; genus Nonomuraea; species Nonomuraea sp. NPDC049480. The sequence goes on along the minus strand of NZ_JBITMD010000001.1, from coordinate 1,137,093 downwards.
GAGGCGCAAGACCTCCGCCACAACGAAGGAGAATGCCCGACCATGGCTCGCCTGGTTGGCGTCGACCTCCCCCGCGACAAGCGGCTGGAGATCGCTCTCACCTACATCTACGGAATCGGCCGCACCCGCGCCCAGGAGGTCCTCGAGGCCACCGGTGTCAGCGGCGACCTCCGGGTTCACCAGCTCTCCGACACCGAGCTCGTCCCGATGCGTGACTACATCGAGGCGAACTTCAAGATCGAGGGTGACCTGCGCCGCGAGGTCCAGGCCGACATTCGTCGCAAGATCGAAATCGGTTGTTACCAGGGCATCCGGCACCGCAAGGGCCTGCCCGTGCACGGTCAGCGCACGCAGACCAACGCGCGCACCCGCAAGGGCAAGAAGAAGACCGTCGCCGGCAAGAAGAAGCCCGGCAAGAAGTAGTCCGCTCCGGAGCGGCGAACACTCAGGCCCGAGAGCGGTAGCTCGCGTGATCAGCGAGGGCCGAGTGAGCGCGACCGTTCTACACAGCCGCTGGACCGAAGACCTCAGGAGTAATGGCAAACAATGCCTCCTAAGAGCCGTCAGGGCGCACCGAAGAAGGTGCGCCGCAAGGAGAAGAAGAACGTCGCTCATGGGCACGCCCACATCAAGAGCACGTTCAACAACACGATCGTTTCGATCACCGACCCGAACGGGAACGTGATCTCCTGGGCCAGCGCCGGCCACGTGGGTTTCAAGGGCTCCCGTAAGTCCACCCCGTTCGCCGCCCAGATGGCCGCGGAGAACGCCGCCCGCCGCGCCATGGAGCACGGCATGCGCAAGGTCGACGTCTTCGTCAAGGGTCCCGGCTCCGGCCGTGAGACCGCGATCCGCTCGCTGCAGGCCACCGGCCTCGAAGTGGGTTCGATCCAGGACGTCACCCCGGTTCCGCACAACGGCTGCCGCCCGCCCAAGCGCCGCCGCGTCTGAATTAGCCCAGGAGATAGAGAGAAATGGCTCGTTACACGGGCGCGGATTGCAAGCTCTGCCGTCGCGAGAAGACCAAGCTCTTCCTCAAGGGCAGCAAGTGCGAGTCCGCCAAGTGCCCCATCGAGATCCGTCCTTACCCGCCGGGTGAGCACGGCCGCGGACGTCCCAAGGAGTCCGAGTACCAGCTTCAGCTTCGCGAGAAGCAGAAGACCCGCCGCATCTACGGCGTCCTCGAGAAGCAGTTCCACAACTACTACGAGGAAGCCGCCCGCAAGAGCGGCAAGTCGGGCGAGGTGCTGCTCCAGATCCTGGAGAGCCGTCTCGACAACGTCGTCTACCGTGCCGGCCTCGCGCAGTCGCGTGACGCCGCCCGCCAGCAGGTGCGCCACGGCCACTTCCTGGTGAACGGCAAGAAGGTCGACATCCCGTCGTACCGCGTTCGCGAGCACGACATCATCGAGGTCCGCGAGACCAAGCGCAATCTTCTTCCGTACGAGGTCGCCCGGGCGACCGCGGGTGAGCGCACCGTTCCCGCGTGGCTCGGCGTCGTGCCGGACAAGCTCCGCGTCCTGGTTCACCAGCTGCCGGTTCGCCAGCAGATCGACACCCAGGTGCAAGAGCAGCTCATCGTCGAGTACTACTCGAAGTGAGCCTTGGTCGAGGTGCGGATTTCCGCACCTCGACTACGCTTTATATCGGAGTGGCGTCATATAGCGGTCGCCACACGAAAAAGGGGAGAACCCACACATGCTGATCGCTCAGCGCCCGACTCTTCTCGAAGAGTCGATCGACGACACCCGGTCCCGATTCGTCATCGAGCCGCTGGAGCCGGGCTTCGGCTACACCATCGGCAACTCGCTGCGCCGCACGCTGCTGTCGTCCATTCCGGGCGCGGCCGTGACGAGCATCCGCATCGAGGGCGTGCTGCACGAGTTCTCGACCGTTCCCGGGGTCAAGGAAGACGTCACCGACATCATCCTCAACCTCAAGGAGCTGGTCGTCTCCTCCGAGCACGACGAGCCGGTCGTGATGTACCTGCGCAAGCAGGGCCCGGGTGAGGTCACCGCCGCCGACATCGCGCCGCCCGCCGGTGTCGAGGTGCACAACCCCGAGCTCCGCATCGCCACGCTCAACGGCAAGGCGAAGCTGGAGATGGAACTGACCGTCGAGCGCGGTCGCGGCTACGTCTCCGCCGCCCAGAACAAGCAGCCGGGTCAGGAGATCGGTCGCATCCCGATCGACTCGATCTACTCCCCGGTCCTCAAGGTCACCTACAAGGTCGAGGCGACCCGAGTCGAGCAGCGTACCGACTTCGACCGTCTCATCCTCGACGTCGAGACCAAGCCCGCGATGAAGCCCCGCGACGCGGTGGCCTCCGCCGGTAAGACCCTCGTCGAGCTCTTCGGCCTGGCCCGCGAGCTCAACGTCGAGGCCGAGGGCATCGACATCGGCCCGTCGCCGACCGACGCCGCCCTGGCCGCCGACCTGGCGCTGCCGATCGAGGAGCTGAACCTCACCGTTCGCTCCTACAACTGCCTCAAGCGCGAGGGCATCCACACCGTGGGTGAGCTCGTCGCCCGCAGCGAGCAGGACCTGCTGGACATCCGCAACTTCGGCGCCAAGTCGATCGAAGAGGTCAAGCAGAAGCTGCACGAGATGTCGCTGGCGCTCAAGGACTCCCCGCCCGGGTTCGACCCGAGCGCGGTGGCCGGTGGCGGTTACGACGATGACGACAGCGCTTACGTCGAGACCGAGCAGTACTGATAACTTCCCGCGGTTCGTCTCCGCGCTTTCCGGAGGGCTGAGGTCCTTCGGGCTGGGGCAGCGGCGAGAAATCGCCGCTGTCCGGCTCCGGAGGGCTGAGGTTCTCGGGTCTGTCGGGGGCGTGGGGCCTGCGGGTGAACGTAACGGTGTCGCGCCATCGCGGCGCCGGCCCGACTCCGGTACCTGGTACGGCCGGGGCGGGTTAATCCACAAGGAGAGATGAAATGCCCAAGCCCACCAAGGGTGCACGTCTTGGCGGCAGCCCGGCGCACGAGCGGCTGATCCTGGCCAACCTGGCCACCGATCTGTTCCGCCATGGCAAGATCCGCACCACGGTGACGAAGGCCAAGCGCCTGCGCCCGCTGGCGGAGCGCCTGATCACCAAGGCGAAGAAGGGCGACATCCACAACCGTCGCCAGGTCCTGACCGTCGTCAAGGACAAGGGCGTCGTGCACCACCTCTTCACCGAGATCGCGACGACGTTCGCCGAGCGTCCCGGTGGTTACACCCGCATCACCAAGGTCGGTGCGCGCAAGGGCGACAACGCGCCCATGGCGGTCATCGAGCTGGTGACCGAGCCGCTGAACGCCGTCACCACCCGCCGCACCGAGGCTCCGGCCGCCGCCGCGGCGCCCGCGCCGGCCGCGGAGGAGACCGAGGCCCCCAAGGCTGAGGAGACCGCCGAGGCCGCTGAGGCTCCCGAGGCCGCCGGCCAGGAGGCTCCGGCCGCCGAGGCCGAGGCGAAGAAGGACGAGGCCTGATCTTTCAGGCATCGGGCCCGGACCCCCTCTCGGGGGTTCGGGCCCTTTTCGGTTAGGAGGATCATCGTGGTACGGCTCCGCCTCGACCTCGCGTACGACGGGACCGAATTCTCCGGATGGGCCAGACAGCCCGGGCGGCGTACGGTCCAGGGCGAGATCGAGCAGGCGCTCGGCCGGATTCTGCGCCTGGGCGAACCCGCCATGCTGACCGTGGCCGGCCGTACCGACGCCGGGGTGCACGCGCGAGGCCAGGTCGCTCACGTGGACGTGCCCGAGGGGTCGCTGGCCGAGCTGGACGGGAACCGGGGGCCGCTGGGCGTGGATGAGCGGCTCTCTGCGCTCGTCCGGCGGCTGGGTGGGGTCTTGCCCCCAGACGTACGCATTTATCGGGTCTCGGTGGCTCCTGAGGGCTTTGACGCCCGGTTCTCGGCCGTGTTCCGGCGGTACGCCTACCGGGTGAGTGATGCGGTGGGCGGCGTCGACCCGCTGCGGCGGCGTGAGGTGGTCTGGCACAACCGGCCGCTGGACCTCCGTGCGCTCAACGCGGCGGCGGCGCGGCTGCTGGGCGAGCACGACTTCGCGGCCTTCTGCAAGAAGCGCGAGGGGGCCACCACGATCAGGGAACTGCAGCGGCTGGAATGGGTGCGCGAACTCGACGGGGTGCTCGTGGCGACCGTCGTGGCGGACGCGTTCTGCCACTCGATGGTGCGGGCGCTGGTCGGGTCGCTGCTGGCCGCGGGCGACGGGCGGCGGCCGGTGGAGTGGCCCGGCGAGGTGCTGGTCCGGGCCGTACGCGACTCCGGAGTGCACGTGGCGCCCGCTCACGGGCTGTGCCTGGAGGAGGTCGGTTACCCGCTGGAGGCGGAGCTCGCCGCGCGGGCCGAGTCCACGCGGCGGGTCCGTACGCTCTCAGTCGGTGACGCGGCGCTCCAGGACGAGTGAGGTCTGGTCGCGGAACGCGCCGCTGACCTTGGGCAGCGTCTTCTCCTTGACCGCCGGGGTGTGGCCGTCGGCGTGGGTGGCGTAGCTGAAGACGATGTACCTGCCCCACACCAGGCCGGCCGCGTAGCCGCCGGCGATGTGCACGCGCTCGCCGCCCGAACCGGCGGCACCGGGCAGGGGGCGGAACCAGACGTTCTTGCTGAGGTTCTTCGCCTGGTCGGCGGCCGTGGCCGCGTCTTTGGTCGGCAGCACGGCGATGCCCGTGGTGACGGCGTAGCGGCGCTTGCTGTCGACGTACGTGGCACGGAGCACCCGGCTGCACTTCTGCTCTTTCAGCGCCTCGGCGAAGGCGCCCGTGGCGGCCTTGTCGCAGGTCGTCTCCATGCCGGCCTTGACCCTGGTGAACGTCGTGCCCGCCGCACTGACCTTCTTCTTCGGGAACGCCTCCGACAGGGACAGCTTCTGCGGGTCGGTCTGCTCCGAGTTGAGCACGGACGCGCCGGGGAGGTCGGTCGGCGTCGACTCCGGCACTTCGGCAGGCGTGGAGGGGGCGGTGGTGCCGCCGCGGGAGGCGGCCGTGGTGGCCGCGGGCTTGCTCACCGCCTGGTAGGCGAAGAAGCCTCCCGTCGCCACGCCGGCCAGGGCCAGCGCGCCGAGTGTCACCAGGAGGGCGCGCTTGCTCTTGCCCGGTGGGGCTGGGGGCGGGGGCGGGGTCTGGAACGGTGGCTGCTTGAACGCTCCAGGCGGGAACGCCGGACCGGTGCCCTGGGGCGGAGTCGGCAGGTCCAGGGCGGTCGATGATCTCTGGCCCCAGGATTCCCTGGAGAACGGAAGGTCCGGGAGCTTCTGGCCGGCCGGGGGAAGGGGCGGCCAGACCGGGACGTCGCCGGGCTCCGGAGGGCGGACGGTCGCCGGGGTGGTGGCGTTCGGGTCGAACAGGGAGGCCGGGCCGGTCGGGGGCTGGTCGTGCTCGGCCGCCTTCGGGTCGAAATAGTGGGCCGGTTGCCCGGTCTCCTGCCGCGGCATCGAAGTGCCGGGCGCGGCGTCTTCACGGGCGACCGGGCGAGTGTCCTCGTGCTCCGAGGCGACAGGGGCGGCGAGGGGGACGGTGGTCCGTTGCTGGGTCGTTTCGTCCGGCGTGATGCCGGGGCTGGTTTCCTGGGCGGCGGCTTTCTGCTGAGTGCTTCCCGGCTCGGCGGCCGCCGGTTCGGTGGTGCTCGCCTGAGTGGCAGCGGCCGCGGCCTGTGCCGGAGCCGGCTGTGAGATGCCGGAGGGGGCGATGCCGGGCTGGGGGGCCCGCTGCTGGGCCGCGTCGCGTTTTGCGGCCTCTGGGTCGAAATAGTGGGCCGGGCGGGTGATGCCTTCCGGCTCGGTGGCGTTCGGGTCGAAGCCGGGGGCGTCCGGCTCGTCGGCGTCGGGCTCGGCCACCAGTTCGCCCGTCGCGGCCGGCCACGGCGGCATGGCGTGTGGATCGGGGCCGGGCCACACCGGCATGCCCGCGGCCGCGGCGGTGAACGCGGGCGGCGGGTCCCACGGTGGCGCACCGGGCACCACCGGCTCGACCGGCCACGGCGGCAGCGCGTTCACCGGCTCGGCCGGTCCGCGGTCTGCTTGCTCCTCGTCGGCCTGGCCCGGTTGGAGCGGGCTCGCCCAGGGGCTGTCGGCGGCCTTCTGCCCCGCCCATGAGCTCTCCGACGGCCATGGGGTTTCGGAGAGCGACCCGCCCGTCGGTGCTTGCTCGCCGGCCTGCTCGCGACCCGGCTGCGGCTGCTCGGCCGCCCCAGGGGCGGCCGCCCCGCGTCCGGCCCACGGAGAGCCCGCTGCGGGGCCTTCGGCCGCCACAGGTCCCTCGGCGCCGGGTTCGGCCGGAGAGGCGCCTACCGGAGGACGGTCTCCTGGCGAGGAGGCTGCCGCCGGCATACGTTCGGCCGGTGAGAGGGCCGCCTGCATACGTTCGGCCGGTGAGGAGGTCGCGGGCGCCTGTTCGGCCGGTGCCGAGTCCGTGGAGGCGGATCGGGGAGCGTTCGGCGGTGGTGCGGGGAGGCCGCGGTCGGCGCGCGAGTAGAGCACCGGGGCGCGGCTCGCCAACGTGGGGTCGGTGTCGGTGTCGTCGGCGAACCAGTCGTAGGGGGCCGCGTCGTCGTCCGGCACCTCCCAGGGCTGCGCGTCGCCCGGCTGCGGGTCGGGCAGTCCGGGAGGCGGTCCCTTGAGTACGGGAACGACGGTACGCGTCTCGCCGTCGTCCGCCTCCTCGGCAGGAGGGAACGCCGGTGGAACGTCTTGTCCGCTGGTCCGGCCGAAGCTCGGCGGTGGCGTCGCAGGTCGGGCCGTACCGTCGGCCTCCCTGCGATCGTGCTCAGACCCGGGTTCCTGGCCACGCATAGGGCGAGCCTAGCGAGAGGAGCGAGATCGTTAGGTCGGTATGGGCGTTCCCAGTGGCATCCGGCATCCGGTTTGGGGCCTTAAGGCATGCCGTATCCCTTTGGCCGAGCGGTGCTCGGCGGACTGAGATGGATGTCCTCGCTTCGCTATGGACCCATCTCAGCTACGTCAACGGGCTGCCCGTCAGCGTCCTGTTGTCCAGGGCCTTGAATATGGTCGCCTTGGTGATGTCGTCGATGGCCTGGGAAACCCGCTTGGTGCCGTTCTTGTCGGGCTTGGTGCCGTCCTTGTTCTGGAACCAGACCATGATCGCGTAGTGTCCGTGCGTCCACATCTTGGCCCCGCCGGCGCCCGCGCCGAGGAACTTGGTGACACTGTCCTTACCCTTGAGCGGCTTCACGTAGTTCTTCTGGTCACCGCTCTTGGCCACCGCGCCCGCGGTCTTGCTGGTCGTGAGGTTGGCCACGCCGACCGTGCCGATCACCTTGCCCGCCTTGTCGCGGAAGCTGGCTCGGACGAACTGGTTGCACTTGCCGGCCTTGAGCGCCTTCTGCAGCTTGTCGCCCAGGGCGCCGTCGGTGCACTTCTTGTCCTTGCTGGTGATCGTCATCTCGTAGCCGCGGCCGGAGAAGGTGAACTTCTTCTTCGCGCCGAAGATCTCCTTGACCGTGATCGGCTCGGGGTCCGTGGAACGGTCGGCCGCGAAGCCGTACTTGCCGGGAGGGGGGGACGGCAGCGGGGCGGACGTGGGGCGGGTGGCGGTCTCGGCGGCGGTGCTGGGGCTTTTCATGTTCCACATCACCGCGATGCCGCCGCCGAGCAGCCCGAGCACCGCCACACCGCCGATCGCGAACCACAGCGGCGCGCGCGAGCGCGGTCCCTCGTCGTACGGGCTCCAGCCGATCCTGCTGTTGCTGCCGCTCTGCGGCGCCTTCTCGGGGTCGTCGGCGGCGCGTTCCCTGCGGGAGCGGCGGGGGCTGGCGCTCTCCGTGCCGGTTTCACGTTCCGCACTGCCTTTGGAAACCATGCGGCGACATTACCCTGATGCGCGTCACTGGGTTCCGAAGTCCTGGGTCCACCATGGCCCGTTGGGGCCCGAGGCGACGCCGACGCCGATGGCCTTCAGCCGGCAGTCCAAGATGTTCTTGCGGTGGTCGCGGCTGTCGAGCCAGCCGCGTACCGCCTCTTCCGCGGTGCTGTAGCCGGCGCCGATGTTCTCGGCGGCGCCGTAGCGGTATCCGGCGCGCTCCATGCGGTCCCACGGGGAGGCGCCGTCGGGGGAGTTGTGCGAGAGCTGCCCCATTTTGGCCATCTCCAGCGAGTGCGTACGCGCCGAGCGCATGAGCCCTCCGTCCACCCTGAGCGGCCCGCAGCCGAACTTGGACCTGGCGGCGTTGGTGAGGGACACGACCTTCGAGGCCATGCCGCGGATCACCGCGACGGAAGACCCCTCGTCGGTGAACACCTGGGCGGGGTCGTCCTGGGCGTCGAAGCCCGCGATCTGGTCGTCCGGCGTCTTGCCGGTGGGCCGGGGAGTGGCCGTGCCGCGCGGGGCCCTCTTGGTCGTGACCTCTCGCGGGATGCTCTCCAACTGCTGCAACGCCGTCTTCGCCGTCGTGGGCGCGGGGTGGGCCGTGGCGGCGGCGGGCGGGGCGGTGCCGTTGAGGTAGATGTGGGCGTTCTGCTGAGGATCGTCGGTGATCCGGCCGATGAGCACGCCGGTGAAAAGGACCGCCGCCATGAGGCAGGTCAACACACCCAGATGACTCCGGCGCCGAGCGCCCCGCTGGGTTGGCCGGGTGTGAGAGTTCTGCCACATACCGCAGTCAACGATAGAGATGTCTGGTCCTGGGAAAGAAGGGGTCCCAGGGAAACGAAATCGAACCGTTCTGCGTCGGGTAGACTCGTCCGAGGTTACCGGTCTTTTGACCTGCACGCCTTAGGGCGGGTAGCCTAATCGTTCGTTGTGTGCATAGGTCCAGCGAGACCAATGCGCGGCGCGTCCGGCGTCATCTCCCGTTCTGTGGAGACGGAAGGTCCGGGCTGCCGTGTGCCCGCACCGACCGACCAATGTAGCTGTCGCATCCGACAGCGCCGAAGACGCGAGCATAAAGAAGGCTACGACCGTGCGCACGTACTCACCGAAGCCCGCCGACGTCCAGCGTCAGTGGTACGTCATCGACGCGACCGATGTCGTGCTGGGCCGGCTGGCCAGCCACGTCGCGACCCTGCTCCGCGGCAAGCACAAGCCGATCTTCGCCAACCACGTCGACACCGGTGACTTCGTCATCATCATCAACGCGGACAAGATCGCGCTGAGCGGCAACAAGCTTGAGCAGAAGAAGGCCTACCGCCACTCGGGCTACCCGGGCGGTCTGCGTTCCGTCTCGTATGGCGAGCTCATGGAGAAGCGGCCCGACAAGGCCGTCGAGAAGGCCGTCAAGGGCATGCTCCCCAAGAACTCCCTCGGCCGGAAGATGATCAAGAAGCTGAAGGTCTACGCGGGTTCCGAACACCCGCACCAGGCGCAGCAGCCGGTGCCGTTCCAGATCACCCAGATCGCCCAGTAGTAGTACGAAAGAGTTAGAGGAGAACCGTGGCTGAGCCCACTGGTGTCGAGACGGCCGTCGAGCCTGAGCTGGAAGAGGTCTCCAGCGAGGACTTCCCGTCTGAATACACCACCGAGTCCGCCGCCAGCGCCGACGCACCCGTGCGCAAGCCCGTCACCACGGGCAACTCGTACGGCACCGGCCGCCGCAAGGAGGCGATCGCCCGCGTGCGCATCGTCCCCGGCACCGGCAAGTGGACGATCAACGGTCGTTCGCTGGACGCCTACTTCCCCAACAAGGTCCACCAGCAGATCGTCAACGAGCCCTTCGTGGTGCTCGGCGCCGAAGAGGCGTTCGACGTCATCGCGCGCATCGACGGCGGCGGCGTGACCGGCCAGGCCGGCGCGCTGCGCATGGGCTTGTCCCGCGCCCTGTCGATCCTGGACGTCGAGGTCAACCGCCCGCCGCTGAAGAAGGCCGGCTTCCTCACCCGTGACGCCCGCGCCACGGAGCGGAAGAAGTACGGCCTCAAGAAGGCCCGTAAGGCTCCGCAGTACAGCAAGCGCTAAGTGGGGCGCCTTTTCGGCACCGACGGGGTACGTGGGGTCGCGGGGCGCGACCTCACAGCTGAGCTTGCCATGGACCTGGCGGTCGCGGCGGCTCACGTCCTCGGCGATGCAGGCGCGTTCGCCGCTACCGGACGCCGTCCGGTAGCGGTCGTGGGCCGGGACCCGCGTGCCTCGGGGGAATTCCTCGAGGCCGCCGTGGTCGCCGGCCTCGCGGCGTCCGGAGTGGATGTGCTGCGCCTCGGCGTGCTGCCCACCCCTGCCGTCGCCCATCTCACGGCCGCGCTCGGCGCCGACCTCGGCGTCATGCTGTCGGCCTCGCACAACCCGGCGCCGGACAACGGCATCAAGTTCCTGGCCAAGGGCGGCTTCAAGCTGTCCGACGCGGTCGAGGACGAGATCGAGCGGCGGCTGGGCGAGGACTGGAGCTTCCCCGTCGGCTCGGGCGTGGGCCGCGTGCGGGACGCGTACGGCGAGGCCGACCGCTACATCTCGCACGTGCTGACCACGATGAACGCCTCGCTCGACGGGCTGAACGTGGTGGTCGACTGCGCTCACGGCGCCGCCCACATGGTGGCCCCGGAGGCGCTGGTGCGGGCGGGAGCCAGGGTCGAGGCCATCGGCGCCCGGCCGGACGGCCTCAACATCAACGCCCGCCACGGCTCCACCCACCTGGACAAGCTCCAGCAGGTGGTCGTGTCGCGCGGCGCGGACCTGGGCGTGGCCTACGACGGCGACGCCGACCGCTGCCTGGCGATCGACCACACGGGCGCGATCATCGACGGCGATCACATCATGGCCATCCTCGCCGCCGCCATGCACGGCGAGGGCATGCTGTCCAAGGACACCGTGGTCGCGACCGTGATGTCCAACCTGGGCTTCAAGCTGGCGATGCGCGACGCGGGCATCACCGTGGTGGAGACCGCGGTGGGCGACCGCTACGTGCTGGAGCGGATGAAGTCCGGCGGCTACAACCTGGGTGGCGAGCAGTCGGGCCACGTCATCATGCTGGACCACGCCACCACGGGCGACGGCCTGCTCACCTCGCTCCACCTGATGGGCGTGGTGGCCAAGGCCGGGGTGCCGCTGACGGAGCTGGCCTCGGTGATGACGCCGCTGCCGCAGATCCTGATCAACGTCAAGGACGTGGACAAGGGCAAGGCCTCCGTCCCCGAACTGGTAGCCGCCGTGGCCGAGGCCGAGGCGGAGCTGGGCGAGACGGGCCGGGTGCTGATCCGGCCGAGCGGGACCGAGCCGATGATCCGGGTCATGGTCGAGGCCGCGTCGGAGGAGCACGCCACGCAGGTGGCGGACCGCCTCGCGGACGTGGTCCGCAAGGCGTGCATCTGAATTGAAGCCCGCGGGGGTTCGCCCCCGCGGGCTTATTCGTCGCCTGTGAGCGAGAAGACCCGCAGCCGCTGACCGGCCCAGAGGACGCCGCCGACGGTGACGACGAGCAGGGCCGGTATGGCGAAGCTCAGCGTGACGTCGGCCTTGAGGAACGGCGAGGCCGAGATCTGGTCGGCGATCGTCGTGCCCCAGTGCTGGATCGAGAACTTTCGCGCACCTGTGATGAACCCGCCCACCACGGTCTCCCACACCAGTGCGTAGATGACGCCGATCGTGACCGCGTGCCGGGTGACGACGCCCAGCAGCAGGAAGACGGCGGCGTAGGCGATGCCGGCCACCAGGGCGCCCAGTGCGAAGCCCGCGGCGATGCCGTCCTCGTTGCTGACCAGGAGCCAGGCCGCGAAGTATGTCGGCACGGCGCCGAACAAGGCCAGCACCGACGCCGCCACCAGGAACTTCGTCTGGATGATCAGCGGGCGGGAGATCGGCTTGGACATCAGGTGGATGATGGTGCCGTCGTCGATCTCCGGGGCGATGACCCCGGTGCCCGCGATCACGCCGAGCAGCGGCAGCACGGTGCCGATGGAGAATTTCATGAGCACGACGGCCGTGTCCTGGTCGGCCTCGCCGAGGAGGCGGAACAACACGGCCAGGCCGACGAGGGCCAGGGGCAGCAGGAGGAGCAGGATGATCCGGCGACGGCCCAGCAGAGCGCGGTAGGTGATGCCCGCGACCACGGTATTCATTCAGGTGCTCCTGTTGATCAGGTAGGAGAAGACGCTTTCCAGGTCCTCGTCCGCCGGGGAGACCTGGTGCAGGCGTACGCCTTCCGCCTGGGCGAGCTTGGGCAGGAGCCGGGCGAAGCGGCGGAACTCGATGGCCTGGACCTCCATGCCGTCGGGGCGGAGCGTGATGCCCCCGGCCGAGTGGTCGCGGATGAGGGCTGCGGCGAGTTTCCTGTCGTCGCTGGAGCGGATCATGAACAGGTGGGGCCGGTCGGTCATCAGCCGCCTGATCTCCCGGAAGTTGCCGGACGCCGCGTGCCGTCCCGCCACCAGCACCTCGATGTGCTGGGCGACCCGCTCGACCTCCTCCAGGACGTGGGAGCTGAACAGGATGGTCTTGCCTGCCGTGCCCATGGCGCGGATCAGGTCCATCAGGTGCAGGCGCTGGCGCGGGTCCATGCCGTTGAACGGTTCGTCGAGCAGGAGCACCGGCGGGTCGTGGACCAGCGCAGCGGCCACTTTGACGCGCTGGCGCATGCCCTTCGAGTACGTCTCCACACGCCGGTCCTTCGGCTCCTCCATCTCGACCGTGGCCAGCGCCTTGCGGGCCGCCTCGACCGGGTCGGAGAGCCTGTGGAGGCGGGCGGCGGAGAGCACGAACTGCCAGCCGGTCAGAAACCCATACACACCCTCCCGTTCCGGAACCAGGCCGATATTTCGGTAAATGTGGTGGTTCTTCCAGACCTTTGCGCCGTCCAGCGTCACTGTGCCGCCCGACGGCGCCAGGAAGCCCGCCATCATGTGCAGGAGCGTCGACTTGCCCGCGCCGTTGGGGCCGAGCAGGCCGGTGACGCCAGGGCCGATCGTCATCGTCACATCGTTGACCGCCACCACGTTGCCGTACCAGCGGGACACCTGCGAGAGCTCGATCTTCATTGCGCGGCCGCCTTCCTGTAACGCAGCGCGAGAGCGGCCATGCCGATGCCGATCAGCACCACCAGGATCACCGCCGAGGCGGGGCCGTTGGGGTAGTCGCCCTCGATGGAGTGCGGCGGCGTGCCGAACAGCCAGGATTGGACGGAGTCGACGAGCCAGAACGGGTTCAGCAGCCACGCCCAGGCGGCCCCGGACTTGTTGCCCGTCTCCGCCAGCACGCCGTACATCATCGGGACGGACGCCGACGACAGCAGGTAGACGACGATCACGGAGGCCACGCCGAGCCCGCGCCGCGGTGTGAACGAGGCCAGCGACAGGCCGTACGCCGACAGCAGCAGCGCCAGCACCAGGGCCATGACGATGGAGCCGACGTATTCACCGGTGGCCGGCGGCCCCGGCATGTCCACGACGAGCTCGCCCACATAGATCAGCGTGAGCGGCAGACCCACCAGCACGAACAGCGCCGCGGTCATCGCGGACAGCTTGGCCCCGACGTACTCGAAGACGGAGACGGGGCGCGACAGGTAGAGCGGCAGCACGCGGTGGCGCAGGTCGGGCGCGACGACGGTGGGCGCCTGCGAGGCCAGGAAGATCGCTACCACGGCCTGCATGATGACCGCGAAGGCGCTGTAGGGGATGAGGCGCTGCTGGGCGAGGGCCATCCCGGCGATGGTCACAACGGCGGGCAGGAGCATGACGGTGAGCAGGGCGAACGGCATGATCTTGCTGCGCGCCGGGCGGCCGAGGCCGAAGACGCCGCGCAGGCTGTGCAGGGTCAGCGCCCTGACCGCGTAGCCGCGACCCAGGCGGGGGCCGTCGTAGTGCCGGTAGCCGATGTCGTAGATCTCAGACACCTGCGACCTCCTCCCTGAAGACGTCCTCGATGCGGTGACGTCCCTGTTCCATGCGGATCAGGCAGAGGTCCAGGTCGACGGCGGCGTCCCGGATCGCGTCGAACGTTCCGGGGCCGAGCACCTTGACCACCAGCATGCGGCCCTGCTGCGAGACGGTCTGCCCGTCCTCCGTCAGCCGGGCGGCCAGCGGCTCCAGGCCCTCGTCCACCTCGACCGTGACCGTCTCCGTGGCCTGCGTGAACTCGCCGATGGCCGAGGAGCGCAGCAGCCGCCCGGCGTCGATGACGATCACGTGGTCGCAGATGCGTTCCAGCTCGCCCAGCAGGTGGGAGGTGACCAGCACGCTGATGCCGAACTCGGTGCCGATGCGCCTGATCAGCGCCAGCATCTCGTCGCGGCCGCGCGGGTCGAGCCCGTTGGTGGGCTCGTCGAGAAAGATCAGCTTGGGGTCGTGGACGAGGGCCTGGGCCAGCTTCACCCGCTGCTTCATGCCCGTGGAGTAGCCCCCGACGGCACGGTAGCGCTCTTCGGCCAGGCCGACGTGGCGCAGCACGTCGGCGGCGCGTTCGCGGGCGGCGGTGCGTGGCAGCCCGGACATCTGGGCGAGGTGGACGACTAATTCGGTGGCGGAGACGTCGGGGGGCAGGCATTCGTGCTCGGGCATGTAGCCGACGAGCCTGCGGATCTCGGCGCCCTGGGAGGTGACGTCCAGATCGAGCACGCGCGCCGCGCCGCCGGTGGGCGGGAGCAGTCCGAGCAGGATCTTGATCAGCGTCGACTTGCCCGCGCCGTTCGCCCCGACCAGCCCGGTGACTCCGGGACCGACGGTGACCGTGAGCTGGTCGACCGCGGTGACGGTGGGGAAGCGTTTGGTCAGCCCCTCGGTGGCGAGGATGTGCATGTGCCGGACCCTACCCGTGCGATCAGGGCTGTGGCCTCGGTCATAGGGATGAACGTCGTCCTACTTGAGGCCAGAATTTCCGCTGGACCAGGAGCGTCGCCGTGCCCGCGATGATCATGCCGGCGATGTTGACCCCCAGCTGCGCGACCGAGGGCAGGACCTCGTCCCAGTGACCCAGTGCCAAGGCGACGGCCACATAGCCGGCCGCGGGCACGGTGGTGACCGAGATGAAGACGCCGACTAGGGCCGACGACTTGCCTGCCGTGATCGACAGCACCCCGGCCACGCCGGCCAGCAGCGCCACGATGAACGACCATTTGTCCGGCTTGACGATGAACTGGACCTCCGCGTTCGTGACGAGGTTGGCATCTCCGATCCAGCGGAGCCAGTTGGACACCAGCGCGCAGGCGAAAGTGATCGCGATGGCCACCGCGAAGCCGGCGGCCAGCGTCTTGAGTGAGGTCACGATGAGGGCCCACCTGCCCTGCAGCAGGCCGAAGCAGATCGCTGCGACCGCACCGAACTCCGGCCCCAGCACCATCGCGCCGACGATCAGGATGGGCGAGTTCTGCAGGATGCCGATTCCGGCGATCTGCGTGGCGACGGCCAGGAACGCCAGGTATGCCCACGTGATACGGGAGTCCGCCGACACCCGCTGCGCCAGCTCCTCCCAGATCACCGCGTCGTCGGGGTCGCCCGGCGCCTCCTCGATCGCGTCGGCCGCGACCTTGGAGAGCGAGAGGTCGACCTGCTCGGCGGCGATGGAGCCCTCGCTTTTCAGCCAGTCGAGCCGGCCGATCACCTCGTTGGCCGCTTCCCTGGCCGCGTCGCACAGGATCACGTCGCCCTTCGGCTCGTGACCCGCGCCGGCCAGGACGATGATGTTGGTGACGCCGGGGCAGTCCTCCAACACCGCCGTCACTTCCTCGGTGCGAGCGGCCGGGGTGATCAGTCGGAGATGCAGCACTCACCCATTGTCGTCGATCAGATGTTGACGGTGTTTTGATACGCGTATCCGAGGCTGCCTCACATGACCCGGTTCATGTGCCATGACCACGGTGAGGACTGCTGGTTCGCCGACATCGACGACCAGGAGTGCGGGGGGAGGTTCGCTCGCTATCTGTTCCAGGAGGTGTTCAGGTACGGCGAAGCCGTACCCGCCTGACCGAGTGGTCGACGTCCTTCTTGAGTACGAGGTCGGCGCGGCCCCTCGTCGGGGCGATGTTCTCGACCAGGTTGCGCTCGTTGATGTCGCGCCAGACGTTGACCGCGAAGGCGGTGGCCTCCTCGTAGGACATGTCCGCGATGTACCGGAAGTACGACTTCGGGTCCTCGAAGGCGGTGCGGCGGAGTTTGTGAAAGCGGTCGACGTACCAGGTGCGGATGTCCTCGACCTTGGCGTCGACGTAGATGGAGAAGTCGAAGTAGTCGTTGACGGCGAGGGAGGTGGGCGGGGCGGGTTGGAGGACGTTGAGGCCCTCGATGATCAGGATGTCCGGACTTCTCACCGTTTGGACCGCGCCGGGGACGATGTCGTACTCGAGGTGGCTGTACACCGGCGCCTTCGTCTCGGCCGCGCCCGCCTTCACCTCCGCCACGAACCTGACCAGCGCCCGCCGGTCATAGCTCTCCGGGAAGCCCTTGCGATGCATGATCCCCTTGGCTTCCAGCATCGCGTTCGGGTAGAGGAAGCTGTCGGTGGTGATCAGCTCCACGTGCGGGTGCTCGGGCCAGCGGGCCAGCAGCGTGTGCAGCAGGCGCGCCGTCGTCGACTTGCCCACCGCGACGCTGCCCGCGATGCCCAGGATGTACGGGACGCGCTGCTCGGAATGCTCGAGAAACGCGCTCAGCACGCTGCTGCGCTGCTTGGATCCGGTGAAGTGCAGGTTGAGCAGCCGGGTCAGCGGGAGGTAGATGTCGGTGACCTCGGTGAGGTCTATGGGGTCGTCGACGCCTCGCAGCTCTTCCAGCTCTTCTGCGGTGAGAGTCAAGGGCGTGTTCTTGCGGAGGTCGCTCCACTGCTCCCTGCTCAGTTCCACGTAGCCGTTATTCACCTAGGCAGCGTAGCGACGGCGAACAAAGCGGGCGTTCATCGGGGTATGTCCACAGCCTGTGGATAAAGACGTGGGATTACCGAGACTCAGTTCGGGGAATACACATCGATCTTGGCGAAATCGTTGGGTGAGGGTGGGCGGGCGGCTACTGTCACGAGTTGTGGACCGCCGTCGCTTCATCTCCAACGTCGTCATGGGTGTCGCGGGGCCCTTCGCCGGGGTCGCGTGTGCCGGAACCCAGGGGGGCGCCCAACCGGCGCCCAGCGGGTACGGGCAGCTGCGTCCCGTACGCGACCTGCGTGACGGCAAGGTGCGGCTGCACCTGCCCGAGGGCTTCAAATACCGCTCGTTCAGCGCCGCGGGGGAGAAGTTCAGCGACGGGTCGACCGTGCCGGGCAGGCACGACGGCATGGCGGCGTTCTCGGGTCCCGGCGGGAGCGCGATCCTGATCCGCAACCACGAGGTCAACGGACCGGTCGGCGCGTTCGGCGACAAGGACAGGGCCTACGACCCGATGGCCGGTGGCGGCACCTCGACGTTGCGGGTCAGCCGCTACGGCGAGGTGATCAAAAGCGCGCCCTCGCTCAACGGCACCATGATGAACTGCTCGGGCGGCCCCATGGTGTGGCGGGCCTGGGTGAGCTGCGAGGAGACGGTCAACGGCCCCGACGTGGCCGACGACTTCTCCGGCTCCGACAACTCCAAGCTCACCGAGAAGCACGGCTACATCTTCGAGGTCCCGGTCGCCCGCGCGGCCACGGCCAGGCCGATCAGGTCGGCGGGCCGGTTCCCGCACGAGTCGGCGGCGTTCGACCCGTCGTCGGGCGCCATCTACCTGACCGAGGACAACTTCGCCTTCCCGTCCGGCTTCTACCGGTACCTGCCGCCGAAGCACCCGGTCCTGGCCGGGAAGCTGCTCGACGGCGGCCGGCTGCAGATGCTCGCCGTCAAGGGCGCCAGGGGCAAGGACCTGTCCCTGGGGCAGGAGCCGGGCGCCTCGTACGCCACCACGTGGGTGGACATCGACGACCCCGACCCCGACTTCAAAGGCAAGCCGTCCAACGACGAGGTCGTGCAGGCCGTCGGCCGGCAGGGCCGGGCCAAGGGGGCGGCGATCTTCTCCAGGCTGGAGGGTGCGGTCTTCCACCAGGGCACGATCTACTTCGTCTCCACCCAGGGCGGCGACACCGACCCCGCCGACCCGCCGCCTTCCGGGTTCGGCAAGGGGCGTGGCCAGGTGTGGGGGTACGAGACGTGGAGCGGCCGGCTCAAGCTCGTCTACGAGTCGCCGCGCGCCTCGGCGCTCGACCTGCCCGACAACGTGACCGTCAGCAGGCGCGGCACGCTGGTGCTGTGCGAGGACGGCGAGGGCGACAACTACCTGCGCGGGCTCACCAGGTCGGGGCAGATCTTCGACTTCTGCCGCCTGGTGCCGATCCCCGACGACGCCGGCGCGGAGTTCGCCGGCTCCACCTTCGGGCCCGGCGGCCACACGCTGTACGTCAACGTCCAGGCCAAGCAGGGCCGATCCTTCGCCATCTGGGGTCCGTGGGAGCGCGGGCTCTTCTAAGTAGTCTGGGACGATGATCCTGGGCATCGGCGTGGACATCGTGGACATCGCCCGCTTCGAGGCGGCGCTCGAACGCACGCCGCACCTGCGCGAGCGGCTGTTCACCGAGGTGGAGAGGCCGCTGCCGGTGCACTCGCTGGCCGCCAGGTTCGCCGCCAAGGAGGCCGTCGCCAAGGCGCTCGGCGCGCCCAAGGGGCTGGGGCACCTGGAGGCGGAGGTGCGCTGCGACGAACTCGGGAAGCCGGAGCTGCGGGTCACCGGCAAGGCCGCCGAGGTCGCCTACGAGCTCGGGGTCAAACGCTGGCACCTCTCGCTCAGCCACGACGCGGGCGTGGCCGTGGCCTATGTGATCGCGGAGGGATAGCTTCGGATCATGCGCGACGGCATGTGGCGACCGAGCAGCCGAACGGAGTGAGGCCATGAAAACCGCCTACACCGCCGACCAGATCCGGGCCGCCGAGCACGTGCTCATGGCGAAGCTGCCGCCCGGCACGCTCATGCAGCGGGCCGCCGCCGGGCTCGCCGCCGTCTGCGCCGACCTGCTCGGCAGGGTGTACGGCAAACGCGTCGTCCTCCTCGTCGGCAGCGGCGACAACGGTGGCGACGCCCTCTACGCCGGCGAGCGCCTGGCCAGGCGCGGGGCGTGGGTGGGCGCCATCCTGGCCGGGTCCAAGACCCACGAGGCGGGGCTGGAGGCGCTCAGGCGGGCCGGCGGGCGGGTGGCCGACCCGGCGGCGCTCGACGGGGCCGACCTGATCGTCGACGGGCTCGTCGGGATCGGGGCGACGGGGGCGCTGCGGGAGCCGTACCGGGAGCTCGTCGAGGAGGCGAACGCCGCCCGGGCCCCGATCGTCGCGGTGGACGTGCCGAGCGGCGTGGACGCGAGCAGCGGTCAGGTGCACGGGACGGCGGTCCACGCCCGGGTGACCGTGACCATGGGGGCGTACAAGACGGGGCTGCTCGTCGATCCCGGCGCCGCCTGCGCGGGGACGATCGAGCTGGTGGACATCGGGCTCGGGTCCTACCTGCCCGACCCGGACGTCGCGGGGCTGACCGCCGGTGATGTGGACATCCTGTTGCCGCGTCCGGGCAAGGAGTCGGACAAATACCGCAGAGGCGTGCTGGGCGTGGCGGCCGGGAGCGATCTGTACACCGGCGCCGCCGTACTGGCCGTGGGCGGGGCGCTGCGGGCGGGGGCGGGCATGGTCCGGTACGCCGGGCCGTCCGCGCCCGTGGCCCAGGTACGCGCGCACTGGCCGGAGGCGGTGATCACGCAACTGGAGCGGCCCTCGATCGAGGACGTCGGGCGGGTGCAGGCATGGGTGCTCGGGCCGGGGCTCGGCACCGACGACTGGGCGCACGAGGTGGCGGCGAGGGTGCTCGAATCCCATGTGCCGGTGCTGATCGACGCCGACGGGCTGACGCTCGTGGCCAAGGAGCGGTCGCTGCTGTTCCGGAGCGTGCCGACGCTGATCACGCCGCACGCCGGTGAGCTGGCGCGGCTCCTGCGCGCCGATCGGGACGACATCGAGGCGGCCCGGCTGGAGTACACCCGGCGGGCGGCGGCCGAGCTCGGGGTGACCGTGCTGCTCAAGGGCTCGACCACGGTGGTGGCCGAGGAGTCCAGGCCGGTACGCGTCAACGGGACCGGCACCTCTTGGCTGGCCGCAGGCGGGACCGGCGACGTGCTGTCCGGCGTCGCCGGGGCGCTGCTCGCCCAGGGACTGAGTTGTTACGACGCGGCGTCGTGTGCGGCGTACCTGCACGGGGTGGCCGGCCGGCTGGCCGCCGACGGCGCCCCGCTCACGGCGGCGGACGTGGCTACGGCGATTCCGGCTGCCATCCGCGCGGTGAGCGCCGACAACCCCTGACCGCCCCGGCTGTCCCGACGCCCGCCTCGCCGACGCGCCGGGGCGGGGCGGGGGCTTGGGGTGGGAATCGCGCTCGACCACGGGCGTGAGCTGCCACACTAGAAGGATGTACTCCCCGAAGGCCACGCCCGCACAAGCGCGGGTGGACCTGGCCGCGATCAGGCAGAACGTGGCCCTGCTCAAGGAGCGGGCGGGCGGCGCGGAGCTGATGGGCGCCGTCAAGGCCGACGCGTACGGGCACGGCCTGGTGCCGTGCTCCGAGGCCGTGCTGGAGGGGGGCGCGAGCCGGCTCGGGACCGCGTTCGTCAGGGAGGCGCTCGCGCTGCGCGAGGCCGGCGTGACCGCGCCCATCCTGTCCTGGCTGATCACCCCGGACGAGCCGCTGGACGAGGCGCTGGAGCAGGACGTCGAGCTGTCGGCGGCCGACGAGCGGCTGCTCGGTGAGATCGAGGCCGCGGCGCGGCGTACGGGCCGCACCGTGAAGCTGCACCTGGAGGCCGACACCGGCATGAGCAGGGGAGGCTCCCCGCTCGCCGCCTGGCCGGAGCTGCTGGCCAGGGCGATGGAGCTGCGCGCCGAGGGCGTCGTCGAGATCGTCGGCGTCTGGTCGCACTTCGCCTGCGCGGACATCCCCGGGCATCCGTCGATCGACCAGCAGCTGGAGGCGTTCGAGACGGCTCTCAAGCTGGCCGAGCGGGCAGGCGCGGCCGGCTCCCACGTGATCAGGCACATAGCCAACTCCGCCGCCACCATGACCCTCCCCGCCGCCCGCTACGACCTGGTCAGGCCCGGCATCGCGATGTACGGCCTGAGCCCGATCCCCGAGCTCGGCGACTTCGGCCTGCGGCCGGTCATGACGCTCACGGCCCAGGTGGGGCTGGTGAAGCGGGTCCCGGAGGGCTCGGGCGTCTCGTACGCGCACCTCTACGCCACCGACCGCGAGACCACGCTCGGACTCATCCCGCTCGGCTACGCCGACGGCATACTCAGGACCGCGACGGGAAGGGCCGAGGTGCTGGCGGGCGGGCGCCGCAGGCGGATCGCCGGCCGGGTGTGCATGGACCAGTTCATGATCGACATGGGCGACGACTCACTCGCGGCGGGGGACGAGGTCGTGCTGTTCGGGCCTGGTGACAGGAGCGAGCCGACCGTTCAGGAGTGGGCGGATACTCTCGGCACGATCACGCATGAGATCGTGACCAGGATCGGCTCGCGGGTGCCGCGGGTTTATGAGGGTCGGGCCTAAGAAGGATCGGGGAGATGACGACGACAACACGGCGCAGGGTAGGAATCGCCGGCGCGATCGTCGGCGCGGCTTCCGCCGGTGTCGCCGCGGCGGCGCTGGCCAAGCGCTACGCGGTCGGCCGGATCAGGCTGCGCCCCGACACCGAGGCCAGCGAGCCGTTCGGCGAGTTGCGGGGCAGGGAGCGCACGCTCGTCACCTCCGACGGGGTGGCGCTGCACGTCGAGATCGACGGCCCCGAGGACGCGCCGCTGACGATCGTGTTCTGTCACGGCTACTGCCTCAACCTGGAGTCCTGGCACTACCAGCGCAAGGACCTGCGCGAGAACTACCGCATCGTGCTGTGGGACCAGCGCTCGCACGGCCGCTCGCAACGCGCCCGCGCCGACGACAGCACGATCGACCGGCTCGGCGAGGATCTGGCCGAGGTGATCGAGGAGTTCGTGCCGGGCCCGTGCGTGCTGGTCGGCCACTCCATGGGCGGCATGACGATCATGGCGCTCGCCGACCGTCACCCCGCGCTGTTCGGCGAAAAGATCCGCGCCGTGGCGCTGATCGCGACCTCGGCGGGCAAGCTGGCCGAGCTCACGCTGGGCCTGCCGGCGATGGTGTCCAAGGTCGTGCACAAGGTCGCCCCCTCCACGGTGTCGATGCTGGGCAAGCGGGGATCGCTGGTCGACAGGACCCGCCACGCGGGCAGCGACATCGCCTTCCTGATCACCCGCTACATGGGCTTCGGCGACTCCAAGAACATCAGCCCCACTGTGGTCGACTTCGCCGAGTCGATGATCAGGGCGACCCCGACCGAGGTCTTCGCCGACTTCTACCCCGCTCTGATGAACCACGACAAACTGTCCGCGCTGGACGTTCTCGACCCGGTCCCGACCGCGATCGTGGTCGGCGACCGGGACTGGCTGACCCCGCCCGACCACAGCAAGGCCATCGCGGCCGCGCTGCCCAAGGCCCAGTTCACCGAGGTGCCCGACACCTCGCACCTGATCCAGATGGAGCGCCCCGGCGTCGTCAACGACGCGCTGCGCGACCTGGTGAAGAGGGTGGAGCTGTAATGAGGGCCGCGACCGCCGAGGACATGCGCGCGTACGGCGCCCGCCTGGCCGGGCACCTTCGCGCCGGCGACCTGATCGTCCTGTCCGGGCCGCTCGGCGCGGGCAAGACCACGCTCGTGCAGGGCATCGCCGAAGGGCTCAAGGTACGCGGCCCCATCACCTCGCCCACGTTCGTGATCGCCAGGGTGCACCCGTCGCTGCGCCAGGGCCCGCCGCTGGTCCACGCCGACGCCTACCGGCTCGGCGGCGACCTGGAGGTGGACGACCTGGACCTGGACGCCTCCCTGGAGGAGTCCGTCACCGTCGTCGAATGGGGCGAAGGCCTGGTCGAAGGGCTGGCCGAGGACCGGCTGGAGATCCACATCGACCGGGAGGCAGGCGACGAGGCGAGGATCGTGACGCTGCGCGGGGTCGGCCCGCGGTGGACCGACACGCCGGTTGATCGGCTCGAAGGTTAAAATCTCGATCAATCCCCGGTAAAGCTGGCACCCTTGACGTACCAGGCCAATGATGTAAATCATGATCGTTGGCTAGGGATTCGCCCAGAATTTCTGGGTATCAGGAGGGGCGACATCCAGGTTTTGGGTGGATGCTGGTGGCAGGACGGCAAAGTGGGGTGCGGCCGGTGCTCAGGGTCAGACGAGTCGCGTACGCGGGAGCCATCGTCATGGTCGGTCTGACGGGCTGCACAGCCTCGGCCGAGGCGAACCCGACACCTACCACACCGACACCCACGGCCAGTGGCACGGTCAGCCCGACCGCCACCCCGACCGCCACGGTCACAAGCCCGCGACCGACCGTGACCAGGCCCACCATCCAGGTCCAGCTCAACCCCGACCGCGTCACCGCCGGCCAGACCTCGACGGTGTGGATCCTGGCCAACTGCCCCGTTCCGAGCGGTGGCCCCGCCCACACCGGCACCGCTCAGTCCAGGGCGTTCGTCAGCGGCGCCACGCTGAACCCGGCGCCCGCGGGATCCAGCTCCCCCACCCCGACCGGCGCGTCCGGCGGCTCGCCATGGGTACGCGGCTCGGCGCAGGTCGGGGGAACGATCGGGCGCGGCACGTACGACGTCAACGTCAAGTGCGACGGCACCAACGACATGGGCAAGGCCAGGCTGCGGGTCGTCGCGGGCGAGGCGCTGCCGACCAACGTGCCGACCAGGGCGCCCAGGGCCGGCGGCGGCGGCACGTACGCGCAGGACGCCGAGGACGACTCCGCGATCCCGCTCGGACCCGCGGGCGTGCTGATCGGCCTCGCGCTGGCCGCGGGCATCGGCATAGCGGTCAAGCGGCGTAACCGGGCGTAGACCATGGCCCGCCCAGGACGGGTGGTGCTCGCGGGAGCCGTGACGGGACTGCTGCTGTTCGCCTTCGGCAAGGGCGTGCAGCAGACCGCCTCCACCCCTGTCGCGAACGTCATACCCGAGACCCTCGACATCCCCTCGATCGACGTCGAGGCCCCGCTGATGAAGCTGGGCCTGGAGAAGAACGGCGACGTCGAGCTGCCGCCGTACGAGAAGCCCAAGATGGCCGGCTGGTACACCGGCAGCGCGGTGCCCGGTGAGAAGGGCGCCTCGGTGATCATCGGCCACGTCGACACCAAGACGGCGCCTGCCGTGTTCTACAAGCTCAGGCAGCTTCGTAAGGGCCAGACCGTGAAGGTCGAACGCAGTGACGGCAAGACCGTGACGTACAAGGTCGACTCGATCGAGCAGGTGCACAAGGACAGCTTCCCCACCCGGCGCGTGTACATGGAGGACGGGCTCAAGCTGGTGACGTGCGGCGGCAAGTTCGACTACGCCAGGGGCGAATACGTCGACAACATCATCGTCTACGCTTCGCAGGTGTGAGCCATCCTCCCGCCGCGGGCACGCGTGTGCCCTGGCACAAGGTGCACCCGGCGGTGCGCGCGGCGGTCGAGGAGTTCCTCGGCGGGCGTGTGGCCGAGGCGATCACTCAGCCCGGCGGGTTCTCGCCGGCGGCCGCGGTGCGGCTGCGTACCGACGAGGGCAGGCGGGCCTTCGTCAAGGCCGTCGGTCCCGAGCCGAACCCCGACACCGTCCTCCTCTACCGCTCCGAGCTCAAGATCGCCGCGGCCCTGCCCGAGTCGGTGCCCGCGCCCAGGCTGCTGACCGGGTTCGAGCTGGAGGGTTGGGTGGTGCTGGTCTTCGAGGACGTCGAGGCCGGGCACCCCGAGTTGCCGTGGCGGCGCGACGAGCTCGACCGGGTGCTCCACGCCATCGACCGGATGTCGGCCGCGCTCACCCCTGCGCCGATCGACGCGCCACCGATCAGCGACGTCTTCGGGCCGGCGTTCAAGGGCTGGCGCAAGTTGCTCAAGGAGGACACCGACGGCCTGGACCCGTGGGCGCTGCGTCACCTTGGCGAGCTGGCCGAGCTGGAGTCGGGGTGGGCCGAGGCGGCGGCGGGCGACAGCCTGGTCCACGCCGACCTGCGGGCCGACAACATCCTGCTCACCGACGACCGCGTCTACGTCGTGGACTGGCCGTGGGCCTGCGTCGGCGCGCCCTGGTTCGACCGGATGGGCATGCTGCCCTCGGTCGGCATGCAGGGCGGGCCGCCGCCGCACGAACTGCTCACCGATCCCGACCCGGCTGTGACCTCGGTCGTCGCCGCGCTTGCCGGGTATTTCGTGCGGCAGTCCCGCCAGCCGGATCCGCCGGGGCTTCCGACGGTCCGGGAGTTCCAGCGGGCGCAGGGCGTGGTCGCGCTCGATTGGGTGCGGCGGCGTACCGGCTGGTCCTGAGGATACGGCCGGGCGAGAGGCGTCCTGCGGGTACGCTTGACAGTCGTGCTGGTCCTGGCCTTTGATACCGCGACGCCCGCCGTCACCGCCGCGCTCCACGACGGCGAGCGCGTGCTCGCCGAGTCCACGACGATCGACGCCCGCCGCCACGGCGAGCTGCTCGTCCCCACCATCGAGCTGGTGCTGGGGGAGGCGCGCGCGGCGCTGCGCGACGTGACGGCCATCGTGGCGGGCAGCGGCCCCGGGCCCTACACCGGGCTGCGTGTGGGGCTGATGACCGCGCAGGGCCTCGCCACGACGCTGGGCGTGCCCGCGTACGGCATCTGCACGCTCGACGCGGTCGCCTACGGCAGCGGGCTGGCCGAACCGTTCCTGGTGGCCACCGACGCGCGGCGCAAAGAGGTGTTCTGGGCGCGTTACGCGGACATGCGCACCCGGCTCGACGGGCCGTTCGTGGAGCGGCCCGCGCAGGTGCCGGTGGAGGGGTTGCCGGTAGTGGGAGCCGGCGCCGAGCTTTATCGCGATATTTTCGGACAAACCGAGGCTCCGCCATACCCCTACGCGGGTGCCCTGGCCTCCCTGGCGGCCGAGCGGCTCGCGGAGGGCACCCCGCTCGACCCGCCCCGCCCGATCTACCTGCGCCGGCCCGACGCCGTGGTGCCGGGCGCGCCGAAGAGGGTGACGGCGTGAAGCTCAGGCCGATGACCGAGGCCGATCTGCCGGCGGTCATGGCGATCGAGCGGGCCACGTTTCCGCTCGACGCGTGGAGCGAGGGCATGATGCGCGGCGAGCTGGCCGACATGCCGCGCTCGCGCCACTACGTGGTGGCGCTGCTCGACGACGAGATCGTGGCGTACGCCGGGCTCGCCGTCGCGGCCGACCAGGCCGACGTGCAGACGATCGCGGTGCTGGAGAAGCACCAGGGCACGGGCATCGGCAGCGCCATGCTGACCGAGCTGCTGGCCGAGGCGGGGCGCAGAGGAGCGCGGGAGATCTTCCTGGAGGTACGCGCCGACAACCCGCGCGCCCAGGCGGTCTACCGGCATTTCGGATTCGAGGAGATCGGCACCCGCCGCCGCTACTACGACGACGGCACCGACGCGATCATGATGAGAAGGAAGCTGGATGGCTGACGAACCACTGGTCCTGGGCATCGAGACGTCCTGCGACGAGACCGGCATCGGCATCGTCAGGGGCCACACGCTGCTGGCCAACACCATCGCCTCCAGCATGGACGAGCACGCCAGGTTCGGCGGCGTGGTGCCCGAGGTGGCCTCGCGCGCCCATCTGGAGGCCATGACGCCGACCGTGGAGGCCGCGCTGGCCCAGGCCGGTCTCAAGTTCTCCGACATCGACGCCATCGCCGTCACGGCCGGTCCGGGCCTTGCGGGCGCGCTGCTGGTCGGGGTCGCGGCGGCCAAGTCCTACGCGCTCGGGCTCGGCGTCCCCCTCTACGGCGTCAACCACCTGGCCGCCCACGTCGCCGTCGACCAGCTGGAGCACGGGCCGCTGCCCAAGCCGTGCGTCGCCATGCTCGTCTCCGGCGGCCACTCCTCGCTGCTGCTCGTGCCCGACGTGGCCGAGGACGTGATCTCGCTCGGCTCGACCGTGGACGACGCCGCGGGGGAGGCGTTCGACAAGGTGGCGCGGGTGCTGGGGCTGCCGTTCCCCGGCGGGCCGCACATCGACCGGGCCGCCCGCGAGGGCTCCGGGAAGGCGATCGCCTTCCCGCGCGGCAAGATCGACGACGGCACGCTCGACTTCTCCTTCTCCGGGCTCAAGACGGCCGTGGCCCGCTGGGTCGAGGCCCGCGAGTCGTCGGGGGAGTCCATCCACGTGCCCGACGTGGCCGCCTCGTTCCAGGAGGCCGTGGTCGACGTGCTGACCCGCAAGGCGCTGCAGGCGTGCCGGAAGTACGGCGTGGACGACCTGCTCATCGGCGGTGGGGTGGCGGCCAACTCCCGGCTGCGGGCGCTGGCCCAGGAGCGGTGCGACGCGGCCGGCGTACGGCTGCGGGTGCCCCGTCCCGGGCTGTGCACCGACAACGGCGCCATGGTGGCCGCGCTCGGCTCCGACCTGGTGGCGGCCGGCGTCACGCCTTCCAGCCTGGAGATCCCGGCCGACTCGTCGCTGCCGATCACCACGGTCTACGTCTGAGCCGCTCACACCGTCTGCCCGCGGCGTAGGCCACGCAGGCGCACGGCCAGGGCGGCGGCCGCGAGCACCGAGAACAGGCCCAGGAGCCACCAGTCGGACTCGCGCCCGCCCATGTGCTGGTCCAGGAGGTGGTTGATCGCGTGGAGGGTGTTGGTGACCAGGTAGCCCGCCAGAACGACCGCGATCACGTCCCGCCACCACAGCGCGGCCAGCATCATCAGGCCGATGCCGATATGGAACACGGCCAGATCGTGTAAGAAATGGACGTGGTTGGGCCAGTTGGCCCACGCGGCGAATCCCGCGGGGTCGATCCGCATCCACACGCCGGTGGGGAGCACCGAGGCCGCGCCCACGACCACCGAGATCTTGATGAACATGCGTCCGTTCTCCTTTCGACTCCGAGCAACGGACGATCGAGATCAGGCGGACGTGACAGCGTCGGCTGTGAGGTGCCCCACACTCAGTCCTTGGCCCTCGTGGGGCGCAGCAGGGCCTCGGCCAGGGCCAGCATGGTCTCCTCCAGGGCGCTGAGCCGCTTGGTCAGGTCGGTGGCGGCGGGCTCGACGACGCTGGTGACGGTCTGGGCCAGCTCGTCGCGGTCGGGGCGAGACCTGACCAGGTCGGTCAGCACGTCGGCGGCGGCCGCCAGGCGCTCGGCCTGCTCGCCGGCCTGCGACTGGAGCAGCTCGGGGAGGCCCAGGTCGGGGAGGCCCAGGTCGGCGGGGATCCGGCCGACGCGCTGGTTGACGGCCTCGATGTGGTCGTCCACCGCCTCCAGATGCTCGCTGGCCTGCTCGGCGCGGGCGGCCAGGCCGTTCATGTGGGTGTCGAGGCCGTTGAACCGGGTGTCGATCCCGCCCAGGTGGCCGTCCACCGCGTCGAAGCGGCCGCTCAGGTGCTCCTCCGCCTCCACCAGTCGCTCGTCGACGGCGTCCAGGTGGCTGTCGAGCTTGTTGAAGCGGCCCTCGTTGCGGGTGGCGGCCTCGCTGAGGTGCTGGTCGGTGGCGGCCACACGTTCGTCGAGCGCGGTGAAGCGGGCGTCGATGCGTACGTCCAGCGCGTCGAAACGGTCGTCGTGCCTGCCCAGGTGGCCGTCCACCGTGCCCAGCCGCTTGCCCACCGCGCCGAGTTGGCCGTCCATGCCGGTGAGCCGCTTGTCGACGCCGGCCATCCTGCCGTCGAGGCCGTCGAGCCTGGTGTCGATGTCGGCCAGGCACTCGTCGGCGGACTCCAGGCGGCCGTCGAACCCGGTAAGCCTGGAGTCGAGGCCGAGAAGCCTGCCCTCGACCCGGTCGAGCCTGGCGTCCACGCCGTCGAGCCTGGCCGTCAGGCGTTGCTCGCTCTCGCCGAGCTGCACGGCCAGGTGCTGGTCGGCCTCGTCCAGGCGGGTGGTGAGGCGCTCCTCGACCTCGGCCAGGCGGCCGGTGACCTGCGCGTCGGCCTCCTGGAGGCGCGCGGCGAGCCGTTGGTCCGCCTCGCCGAGCCGGGCGGTCAGGCGCTGGTCGGTCTCCTCCAGGCGGACGGTGAGGTCCCTGCCGGTCTCCTCCAGCTTGGCGGTGAGCCGCTGGTCCGTCTCCTCCAGGCGGGTCGTGAGGCGCTGGTCGGTCTCGTCGAGGCGGGTGGTCAGGCGCCGCTCGGCGGCGTCCACCTTGCCGGCCAGCTCTTCAGCCGCGCCGGACAGCTGGTCGTTGATGCCCTCGGAGAGGTCGCCGACCACGGCCTCCACGCGGTCGGCACGGGTGGCCAGCTCGGCCACCGACTTGTCAAGCTTGGTGAAGCGGCTGGCGGCGGCCTCCATGCTGGAGTTGAGGCCGGCCAATATGACGGCGAAATCGGACATGCCTTTGGTGATGCCATCGGTGGTGTCGAGCACGGACTGCAGGCGTTTGAGCGCTTCGTCGACGCTCTCGCCCACGGTGCCCAGATCGGCCCAGAGGCTCGGCAGCTCGGAGACCGGGGCGACGCGGGCGTCCACGTGGCGCACCCGCTCGCCGACGGCGTCCACGTGGTCGCGTACCGCCTCCACGTGCTGAGCCAGCCCCTCCGCCCACATCGGCGGCTTGGCGGCGATGTCCTCCAGGCGGCCGTTGACGGACTCCAGCGTGCCGCTCAGGCCGCCCAGCTCGCGCTCGCGCACTTCCCGCAGCAGCCACTCCATGCCCTCGAGGCGCTGGCGGATCTCGTCGAGCACGGCTCCCTGCGTGCGCTGCTCATACACGTGGTCCTGTGCGGCGCGGTTGAGGATCTCCCGCATCCTCTCGGAGACGGGGGAATGGCCTCCTGGGTGAAGAAGGGTCGTGTGGTTGGAATTGTCCACCGAAAGGCTCCTTCGCTCGCCGACGGTCTGCCGCGCAGCGGTGGGATAGGTCCGGTTTGCAGATGAAAGGGCGAGAACACGGGTAACCGCATTAGGGGGAGAACTCCCGCCCGCCCACCTTAGCCTTTCGATCAAGGTCCGTCAGGGGCGAATTGAAAGATCGCGGTTAACGAAAGAATGACCGATTTCCTCGTTCAGGCAGGTGGGGTGGTGTTACAGATGAGGGCATACGGTTTATCCATAATTCGGGTCAAGATGATTACTGCTGACTTTTCCCCATTAAGGCGCAAGTCTGACCGGAGGCGTTCGATGTCGACGGCGGACGCTCGCTTCTTGATGGTGACATTTCCGATTTGCCGCTCGCGGAGCGCCGCGCGTAGTTTCTTCAGCGAGAATGTCATGAGGTCGTCGACCTCGTATCTGGCGGCCCACGGCGTGTCCACCGGCTCGTCGCCCGCGATGTAGGCGACGCGCGGATCCAGCAGGCGGCCGCCGACCAGCTCGGCCACCTCGCCCACCAGGTGCGCGCGGATCGCGGCGCCGTCGGGTTCGTAGACGTACCGCCCCATCGCGCCGACCGCGGCCCGGGCTCCGGTGGCGGCGAGGGTGTGGCCGCCGGGCAGCAGCGTGGCGCGGCGGGCCGGCCGGTCCCCGGTCCAGAGGGTGGCCTCCTTGACCTCGCCCTTGTACGAGACCCACTCCGCTTCGGCCTTCTCCGGGATGAACTCGTACGGGATGCCGGGCGCGACCTTGACGCAGGCCCGCCCGGCCCTGGAGACCAGGTCGAGCACCACGGGCCAGGGCGGCGAGTAGGCCAGCGGGTCGAACGTCCTGCCCCTGCTCGTCCGCCGCGCCGGGTCGGCGAACAGCACGTCGTAGTCCTCCGGCCGGACGGCGGCCGCGTCCCCCACGGCCACCGTCACCCTGCCCGCCAGCCCGAGCGCCTCGGCGTTGGCCCTGGCGACGGCGACGGTCAGCGGGTCGATGTCCACGGCCGTCACGGTGCAGCCGGCGCGGGCCAGCGCCAGGAAGTCGCCGCCGATGCCGCAGCAGGCATCCACGACCACGGCTCCTGCCAGGCGGCGGGCGCGGTGCTCGGCGACCTCCTTCCTCGTGGACTGCTCCAGGCCGTGGGGCGTGAAGTACATCCGCGCGGCGTCCTCGCCGAACTTGGCCCTGGCGCGTTCCCGCAGAGCGGCCTGGGTCAGGGCGGCCGAGGTGAGGGCGGTGTCGTAGGTCTTGCGCAGCTTGGTGGCGGCGGCGACCGGATCGGCGCCGGTCAGCTCCCCGGCCTCGGCGAGCGCCCGCCGGCCGCGAGGGGTCAGCAGCTCGTTGAAGGCATCGAGGTCCACACCACCCGACGCTACCGCGCCCACCCCCCGCGAACTCCCCACCCCGCCGCGCCCTCCCTGCCCTGCTGCCGTGTCGCCGTCGTTCACGTGGAAGACTCGGGCGAACTGAGCGCAACCGTGGTCGAGAAGGGCGAGTCCACCATCTATCACGCTGTGAGCGAAAAGGCCGTGCCCGTCACCGCCGTCGCCGAGGCCGCGGCCGGCCCGGCCAGGCCCGCGTCCGGCGCCCCACCGGCCCGGCATTCTCGCCGCCGGCCCGTACGCGGACAACGCGTTATCGCTCTGAGCAGACGCGTTCGTGTTGACTGTCAAGCCCCTCTTGCATATGTTTCCTGTTGGCACTCTCACCTTGAGAGTGCCAACGTGCGACGAGGCAGGTCTGACACCCGCGACGGCAGGCCCAGCTGGTCGCCTCTTCTAGATCATTCAAATCTGAAGGGGAGGTCCGATCGTGACGACCGCCACTAAGGTTCCCGTTAAGCCGCTCGGCGACCGCATTGTGGTCCAGCCGCTTGAGGCAGAGCAGACCACCGCTTCTGGCCTGGTCATCCCAGACACCGCCAAGGAGAAGCCGCAAGAGGGCAAGGTCCTCGCGGTGGGCCCCGGCAACTGGGATGAGGACGGCGACAAGCGGATTCCGCTCGACGTCTCGGAGGGCGACATCGTCCTCTACAGCAAGTACGGCGGTACCGAGGTCAAGTACGGCGGCGAGGAGTACCTCGTGCTCTCCGCCCGCGACGTTCTCGCGATCATCGAGAAGTAAGCCGGATGTGTCGGGCCCCGGGCGCTCTAGAGGGCGGCCGGGGCTTTCGACGCAAGGAGAGGACTTTCAGCAATGGCGAAGATCCTGGAGTTCGACGAGGGTGCCCGCCGCGCGCTGGAGCGCGGCGTCAACGCCCTCGCGGACGCAGTGAAGGTGACGCTCGGCCCGCGTGGCCGCAACGTCGTCATCGACAAGAAGTTCGGTGCGCCGACGATCACGAACGATGGCGTGACCATCGCTCGTGAGATCGAGCTGGAGGAGCGCTACGAGAACCTCGGCGCCCAGCTCGCCAAGGAAGTGGCGACCAAGACCAACGACATCGCGGGTGACGGCACCACCACCGCGACCGTCCTGGCCCAGGCCATGGTCCGTGAGGGCCTGCGCAACGTGGCCGCCGGCGCCTCGCCCCTGTCGCTCAAGCGCGGCATCGACAAGGCCGCCAAGGACGTCAGCGACAGGCTGCTCGCCACCGCCCGCCCGGTCGAGGACAAGAAGGAGATCGCGAATGTCGCTACGATCTCCGCTCAGGACGCGCAGATCGGCGACCTGATCGCCGAGGCGTTCGACAAGGTGGGCAAGGACGGTGTCCTCACCGTCGAAGAGTCCAACGCCATGGGCATGGAGCTCGAGTTCACCGAGGGCATGCAGTTCGACAAGGGCTACCTGTCGGCCTACATGGTGACCGACCCCGAGCGTATGGAGTCGGTCCTCGAGGACGCCTACATCCTGCTCACCCAGGGCAAGATCTCCTCCATCGCGGACTTCCTGCCGCTGCTGGAGAAGATCGCCCAGACCAAGAAGCCGCTGCTCGTGGTCGCCGAGGACGTCGAGGGCGAGGCCCTGGCCGTCCTGGTCACCAACAAGATCCGCGGCACGTTCACCTCCGTCGCCGTCAAGGCCCCCGGCTTCGGCGACCGCCGCAAGGCGATGCTGCAGGACATGGCCATCCTCACCGGTGGCCAGGTCGTCAGCGAGGAGATCGGCCTCAAGCTGGAGCACGTCGGCCTGGAGGTGCTCGGCACCGCCCGCCGCATCGTGGTCACCAAGGACGCCACGACCATCGTCGACGGCGCCGGTGACGCGACGGCCATCGAGGACCGCGTCAAGGAGATCAGGCTCGCCATCGAGCAGTCCGACTCCGACTGGGACCGCGAGAAGCTGCAGGAGCGCCTGGCCAAGCTCGCCGGCGGTGTGTGCGTGCTGCGTGTCGGCGCCGCCACCGAGGTGGAGCTGAAGGAGAAGAAGCACCGCCTCGAGGACGCGATCTCCGCGACGCGCGCCGCGATCGAGGAGGGCATCGTCTCCGGCGGTGGCTCCGCGCTGATCCACGTCTCCAAGGAGCTCGACGACCTCGGCCTGTCGGGCGACGAGGCCACGGGCGTCGCCATCGTCCGCCGCGCTCTGGTCGAGCCGGCCCGCTGGATCGCCGAGAACGCCGGCCTCGAGGGCTACGTGGTCACTCACAAGATCGCGGAGCTGAGCGCCGGCAACGGCCTCAACGCCGCCACCGGCGAATACGGCAACCTGCTGGACCAGGGCGTCATCGACCCGGTGAAGGTCACGCGGTCGGCCGTGCAGAACGCGGCCTCGATCGCGGGCATGCTGCTCACCACCGAGGTGCTCGTGGTGGACAAGCCCGAGGAGGAGGCCCCGGCCGCCGGCCAGGGTCACGGTCACGGCCACGGCCACTGACCTTTTGTCGCGGTACGGCTCGCATCCCCATGGCGTTGGGGTGCGGGCCGTACGGCGTTTCAGCGCCGGCCGATGGCGCTCTCCCAGGACCGGTTCCGGCGGATCTCGTCGCGGAACCGGCCCGCGCCCGCCTCGTACAGGGCGCCGATGGCGCCGTTCCCGATGAGTGTCATGCCGGAGTAGCCGGCCCGGCCCGGTGATCCAGCGGGAGATCCGCGAGCCGTCCGGTCAGGAACTCCCGCTCGGCCTCGTTCCCGCTGAGATCCAGGGCCTGCCTGTAGGCGGCCGACGCCTCCTCGGCGCGCCCCAGCCGGCGCAGCAGGTCGGCCTTGATCGCCGGTAGATACTGGTATCCCGCGAGCCGGCCGTCCTTCTCAAGCTCCTCGACCTCCGCCAGTGCCCGCCCGGGGCCGGAGACGCGCGCCAGCGCCACCGTGCGGTTCAACGCCACCACGGGAGACGGCCACACCGCCAGCAGCGCGTCGTACAGGGTCACGATCTGCGGCCAGTCCGTCCGCTCGTAGGACGGCGCCTCGGCGTACAGGGACGCGATGGCGGCCTGCAGCACGTAGCGTCCCGGCCGCCCGCCCCGCAGGCCGTCCACGATCAGGTCGTGCGCCTCGGCGATGGCCGCACGGTCCCATCGCGACCGGTCCTGCTCCTCCAGCCGCAGCAGCCGGCCGCGGGCGTCGACCCGGGTGGCGCGCCGGGCGTCGGTGACCAGCAGCAGGGCGAGAAGCCCCCACACCTCCCGCTCGTCGGGCATCAGCTCCCGGAGCATGCGGGCCAGGTGCAGCGCCTGGTCCATCAGGTCCGCACGCATCAGCTCCGCGCCCGAGGGCGCGGCGTACCCGATGGTGAACAGCAGGTGGATCACGCCGAGCACCGCGCGCAGCCGATCCGGCAACGCCGCCGCTCCCGGCACCCGGTAGGGGATCCTGGCAGCCGAGATCTTCTTCTTCGCCCTGGTCAGCCGGGCGGCCATCGTCGTCTCCGACACCAGGAACGCCCGGGCGACGTCACCGGTCGGCACCCCGCACACCAGCCTGAGCGTGAGAGCCGGCTGCGCCTCCTGAGCCAGCGCGGGATGGCAGCACATGAAGATCAGCCGCAGCCGCTCGTCCGGCACCGCGTCCTCCAATCGGTCCTCGCCCGCCGCCTCCTCCCGCTCGTCCGCGGTCTCTTCCGTCTCCTCCGGCTCCACCAGCAACGGCAGTTTCGCGCGGAACGCCCGCTCGCGTCGTACCGCGTCCATCGCGCGGCGCTTGGCGGTGGTGGTGAGCCATGCCGCCGGGTTGTCCGGGATCCCGTCGCGCCGCCAGCTCGCCAGCGCCGCCGCGTACGCCTCCTGTACGCATTCCTCGGCCAGGTCCAGGTCCGCCGCCACGCGCGCCGTCGAGGCGAGCACCAGGGCCCACCCGCGACGGTGCGCGTCCGCCACAGCGGCTTCGACCTCAGTCATCCCTCGAAGAACCCGCTCGCCACGGGCCGTACCTCGACGCCGCCGCCCAATTGGGTGATGGGGTTGCGCCGGGCGATCTCCAGAGCCACGTCGAGGTCGGGCGCCTCGATCACATAGACCCCGGCGACGACCTCCTTGGCGTCGAGGAAGGGCCCGTCGGTGATGGCGTCGCCGCGTACGGTGGTCGCCGTGGTGCTGGGCTGCAGCGCGAACGCGGTGAGCATGGTGCCGCCGAGCTTCGCCACGTCCTGGCCGTGCTGGTGATGCGCCTCACTCTCCTCAGGCGTGAGGTCGTCGGGGTCGGCGGGGGCCTTCGCGTACAGCAGGATCGCGTACTGGGCCATGGAGGTCTCCCTTTCAGCTGCTCATCGTCCTTACACCCTTACGTCGGACGGCAGGCCCGAATTCGACAGCACGCGTCCCGATTAGGGAGCGATTTCTTGGCGTACGCCGAACGGGTTGTCGATGACGTACCGCCAGCGCCCGTCCT
This sequence comes from Nonomuraea sp. NPDC049480, assembly GCF_044465905.1. Classification (NCBI taxonomy): domain Bacteria; kingdom Bacillati; phylum Actinomycetota; class Actinomycetes; order Streptosporangiales; family Streptosporangiaceae; genus Nonomuraea; species Nonomuraea sp. NPDC049480. The sequence continues at coordinate 1,101,605 of NZ_JBITMD010000001.1, read as the reverse complement.
CCCCGCGCCGGGCGACGTCGGTGGCGGTGCCCTCGATGTGGACCGGCTGCCCGTCACCGTCCGTGCCCCGGATGACCCAGTCCACGATCAGCAAAGTCGCTCCGCAAGCTGCCGCATTCCGCACGCACGTCCTTCCAGCAGGTAGGAATCACTGAGACGCCGGCAACGCTAGGAGGGGCCCTCGTGACTCACCAAACGGTTGGCCACCTGATCCGGCCGGGCCTGCCCGGCGACCCGCGCGCGAACGTCGCGGAGCCCAGCCCGTCCTGCCCGGTGGAGATCACCCTCGCGGCCCTGCGCGGCCGCTGGACGACCCTGGTGATACGCGAGCTCCTCCAGGGCGAGCGCACCTTCACCGAGCTCCGCCAAGCCCTGCCTGCCCTGTCGGACAAGGTCCTGTCGGATCGGCTGGCCCACCTCGCCGAGGCCGGCGTCGTGGACCGCCGCCGCGAGCCCGGCTGGCCGCCCCGCACCCACTACAGGCTGACTCCGCAAGGCCACGGCCTCGGCCCCGTCCTACAGGCGCTCTGGGACTGGGGCGCCCAGCACCAGCCGCCCGAAGGGGACGGCGCAGGACAGGTGGGCTTTGTGTAGTCCGTACGCTGGTCGCGAGGCGAGCGTGAGGAGGCGGCGGGATGCGGTACCGGCGGGCGGTGGAGCGGTTGCGGATGCTCGCCGAGGCGTGTGACCAGACCAAACGCGTGCCGGCGGCGGAGCCGTTCCTGAGGGAGGCGTACGTCTTCGGGGACCTGGTGGAGGGCGCCGACCCCATTGACGCCATCGAGGCCGTCTTCGTGCTGAACCTGCCGCCGGAGGAGGTGACCTGGGGGTCCCAGCCGCCCGGGACCGCGTGGCTGGTCGACTTCCTGCGGCTGGACCGGGGCGGGATCGCCTACTCGTGGCGGTCCTTCCGGGATCCGGCGTGGAACCATGTCATCCGGGGCCCGGTGCGGTTCTGGTCACTGGAGGGGCCCGAGAAGGCCGTCCTGGACGCGCTGGCCGAGCGCCGCTTCGACGTGCTGCGCCGGGTGACGGCCGGAGCCGAGGAAGAGCGGGTCCAGATGGCCGGCGAGCTCGAGGCGGCTCTGGAGCACCTGCGGGCCGTGCACCGCTCGTACTGGGATCGGAAGTGGCGGCGGGAGCATCGCGGGCTCGGCCGGTATCCGGAGCATCATCTGTGGGAGGCCGTGCAGGGCTACCTGGACCTGCTCGACGCGCGGGGAGAGTAGCCGGTCATCGGGGGAGCTCACGACGAGCCGCCGGCCACCCCGGCGCTTCGCCGGATGGGGCAGGGGTGGGAGACGTGCCGGTTCGGGCAGCAGATCACGGCGACGGTGGCGAAGCGGCCGCCCAGGAGCCATTCGCCCCACTGCACGTCAACGCCGCGCGGCAGCAGATCGCGGGCGTTCGCGAGCCGGTCCTCCACCGGGAGGCGATCGGGGACGAGGAAGGCGTCGCGGATCTCGCCGTACGCGGCCGCCAGCCAGCTGACCGCCGCGTCGACGTCGTCGAAACTGGCCGCGATGCGGGAAGCGGGCTTGACCAGCCAGTCGCCGGTCCTCATGGGCGGCAGCGCCGAGGCACGGAAGCCGGGTGAGTCCGGGCGCCGCTCGGCCTCGTTGTCGCGCTCGACGCCGGCGCCCGTCCACTGGTAGGCGTGCCAATGCATCGTGATCTCCGCCTCCCCGTATAGTGCTGGGCGGCGGCGGCCCCTGCTTGCTGTGATCAGGCGAGGGCCGCCGTCATGTGTTCCGGGCCAGGTGGTGGTCCGGCCGGCGGCGAAGTCCGGCCGTTGACGACATGACACTTCCCATTGAACGAGCCCTGAGCGCGAGAGTCAGTCACCCGCTTCCACGTGCCGGAGCCGGGTGAATCCTCTGGACGCGGGGACCGGGGAGGTCGCCTGCGGAGGCCTTGGCTTTTCGGGCGGACCCGGCCGGCTCCCATGGGGGGAAATGGGGGAAAAGGTGGACTATTGGAGTAAACCGGGAGCGGGGGATAAGCGTCGAGGTCTGACAATTATCGCGCATTGCGGGTTATCAGGTGAAATATTATGGCGATATCTAAGGCTTAGTGTGTCCGAATGGTTACTGTTGGTTATCGTCGCTTCAATGTGACCAATCCGTAGCCGTTCGCCATGACGACAGGCCCGATCAGTGCGGGCATCATGCCTATCGTGAGCGAGGGAAGCGTCGCCGACGCCAAAATTGGGGTAAGGCTCGCGTCGAGACTTCCGGCACGGACGGATGACTCCGACCTTAGGGAACTGACGAGCCTCGCCGTACAGGGGGATCGCAGCGCGATCGAATCCCTGCTCGGTGAGTTGCGTCCGATGGTGGTGCGGTATTGCCGCGCCAGGCTGGGCAGGGTTTCAGGGCAATATCACATTGCCGATGACGTAGCCCAGGAGGTGTGCATCGCGGTGTTGTCCGCGCTGCCGCGGTACCGGGACATGGGACGGCCCTTCGCGTCCTTCGTCTTCGGGATCGCCTCGCACAAGGTGGCCGATGCGTTGCGGAGCTCCGTGCGGTCGGCCGTGCCGACCCAGGATCTGCCGGACGGGCCGGACGATGGGCCCGGGCCGGAGGAGACCGTGGTCCGCTACATCGAGGTCGAGCAGGCGCGCCGGCTGCTGGCCAGGCTGCCCGAGAACCAGCGCGAGTTGCTGCTCTTGCGGGTGGTCTCCGGACTGTCGGCGGAGGAGACCGGTAATGTACTCGGTATGTCCCCAGGTGCGGTCCGCGTCGCCCAGCATCGAGCGCTCGCCAGGTTGCGGCAGATGGCGGAGCTGGAGTCGGCTTGACGCCAGAGGAGAAGACCGACGCACTGTTCGATGCGCTCGGTCGTGGAGAGCGGCCTACTGATCCGGCCGCCCGTTCGGATGGCCCTGGTCATCCGGGCGGTCGAGGAGATCGGGACGATCCGGCCGTGCGGCTGCTTGCCGTCCTGGTCAAGGATGTCCTGGATGGGTCCGACGGGTCCTGCCCGCCCGATGGGTCCGACGGATCTCCGGCGTTCCTCCTCTCCATCAGGTGATGTCAGCCGATCACATGTCCCGATGCGGTCCTCTGGTCAGCGGCGTTCCTCCGTGTCGATGACGCCGTCGACGTAGCCTCTGGCGTACTCCCAGCTGACGTAGTCGGCCGGGTCCGGGTGAAAGGCCGGCTCGTGGACCTGGGGCTGACCTTTCTCGATCATTTGTCGTAGGTTGCCGCGCAGCAGCTCCCAGTCGAAGTAGTGCTGCTCGCCGCATTCCGGGCAGTCGAGTACGAGACCCAGTACCCCCTGCGGTTCGAGCAGGGAGCGGAAGACCTCGACGTCGGCGAGGTCCGTGATGGCCTCGTCACGCTCCGCTGCGGTCAGTGGCTCAGCGTCGTCGAGCGCGCCCATCGCCGAGGAAGGGTCGTTCGGGTCGTCCGCGAACGGGTCGCGGGGGACGTCTTCCAGCACCTTCCCACCATATGACCGATGCGGCCCCTGCGGTGAGTATCTAACTCAGCCATCCGCGCCGGGTAGCCTCCACGCCTGCGTGGAAGCGTGACTGTGTGCCCAGCTCCGCCATGGCGTCGGCGAACCTGGCGCGCACCGTGCGCACGGATACGCCGAGCTGGCGGGCGATCGAGTCGTCGCACATGCCCTGCGCCGCCAGGCGCAGCACCTGCACCATCCCGTCACCCCTGCGGCCCCAGGGCAGGGGCATGGCCCTGGCCCACAGCTCGTCGAAGAACGCGTGGAGCACGCCGACGACGATCGGCGTGCGGACGAGATAGAAGTTGTACGCGTGATCGGGCAGGTTGCCGCCCCAGAACGGCGGCAGGCCCGCGACCTCCGGCCCCACGGTCATGAACCAGCTCGGCACGTGGCGCAGCGTGCGTACCTTGCCGCCGGTTTCGATGAGATTGACGAGCTGGTCGCGAACGCCGGGCAGCATGAGAGTGGTGACCGGGATGACAGCACGAACCGTGAGAAGTTTTCGTTTTTGCGCGTCTATCCAGGGATCCGCAAATTTGCGGGCAAAGTCGGTCATGGTGCGTTCATCGGGAATGGCGGTCACTAATTCCATCCCGGGCGACTGCACCGCGATGCCCACCACGCTTTCGTAGAGCACGTCCGCGCCGCTCACCATCTCCACCGTGAACGGCCCGCTCTGGTAGTCCCGGCCGGCGTCGTAGTCGCGGATCAGGCCGCGGATCGAGCCCAGCGCCGAGTCGATCATCCGGCTCTCCTCGGCCAGCCGGTCGAGGCGCTCGGCGATCACCCGGCCCAGGGCCGCGGCGGGGTGCCTGGCCAGGTATTCCCCCGATTGCTCGTCGACCACCCCCAGCTTGACGAGGTCGTCGAGCTGGCGGCCGACCTTCTCCACCGGCCCGTCCAGGGCCTGCGCGAGATCGGTGCGCGTCGCTCTGTGCAGGCGCAGGACAGCGGTGTAAAGGGTGCGCTGGGCCGGGTTGAGGCCCAGCGTCTCGAAGGGATCTGACCCGGTGCGGGACTCGTTGCGCATTGTGTGCGGCTCCGTTGGGGGACACGGGCGTGCCGCGAGGATAACGCCGCATTACGCCCGTGTCCGCTCCTTGCGCGGACTCACAGCTTCGGGGATGCAACTTCGTGCAATTGCACGTTTTCACATTGCGATGTGCCGTTGAGTAACGCAGGATTCACTTAGCGTCGGCATCCCCTGGAAGGTGTGGTTGCGCCGCCCATCAGGACGCGGAGGGGGGTTCGGTGGTGCATCGCGCCGCCACACCGGATGCCGGTGGCCGGGGGATGGGACGGATCACCGACCGTCCCATCCCCCGGCACTTTTGATGCCGGGAGTACGACGGACCGTGGGGGTCATCGTCCTCCCGGCATCATGGTGAGGGAGAGCCGACGGCGGCGTCTGGCGACCGAGCCCGTCTCACGCGGTGAGGCGGTGAAATCCGGTTTTGGAGGCAGGCCCTAGACTTGGCTCAATCAAAGCAACGGCAGAGGGGGCCGCAGCATGGGCAAGTTCACGGAGACCGGACTGACCTTCGATGACGTGCTGCTGGTGCCTGCTTATTCGGACATGCAGCCCGGGGAGGCCGACACCGGATCCCGGCTGTCCCGCGGCATCAGGCTCTCCATCCCGCTGGTCTCGGCGGCCATGGACACCGTCACCGAGGCGCGCATGGCGGTCGCCATGGCCAGGCAGGGCGGCATCGGCGTCCTCCACCGCAACTTGTCCATCGATGAGCAGGCCCAGCAGGCCGACCTGGTCAAGCGGTCCGAGGCCGGGATGGTCACCAATCCGGTGACCTGCAGCCCGGACGACACGCTGGCCGACGTGGAGCGGCTGTGCGCGACGTACCGGATCTCCGGGGTGCCCGTGACGGACGTGTCGGGGACGCTCGTCGGCATCGTGACCAACCGCGACATGCGCTTCGAGACCGACCAGTCGCGGCCCGTGCGCGAGGTCATGACGAAGATGCCGCTCGTCACCGCCCCGGTCGGGGTGTCGCGCGACGAGGCGTTCACCCTCCTCAGGCACAACAAGATCGAGAAGCTGCCGCTGGTCGACGCCGACGGCAGGCTGCGCGGCCTGATCACGGTCAAGGACTTCACCAAGAGCGAGCAGTATCCGCTGGCCACCAAGGACCCCGACGGCCGCCTGCTGGTCGGCGCGGCCGTGGGAGTCGGCGGCGACGCCGAATTGCGGGCCAAGGCGCTGATCGAGGCCGGGGTCGACGTGGTGGTCGTGGACGTGGCCCATGGGCATTCCAAGGGACTGGCCGAAATGATCGCCAAGGTCAAGGCCAACAGCAAGGTCGAGGTCATCGGCGGCAACGTCGCGACCAGGGCGGGCGCGCAGATGCTGGTCGACGCGGGCGTGGACGCGGTCAAGGTGGGGGTCGGACCCGGCTCGATCTGCACCACCCGGGTGGTGGCCGGAGTGGGCGCGCCGCAGGTCACGGCCATCCACGAGGCGTCCAAGGCGTGCGCGCCCGCCGGCATCCCGGTCATCGGCGACGGCGGCCTGCAATACTCCGGCGACATCGTCAAGGCCATCGCGGCCGGCGCCAACACGGTCATGCTGGGCTCGCTGCTCGCCGGCTGCGAGGAGTCGCCCGGTGAGCTGATCTTCATCAACGGCAAGCAGTTCAAGTCGTACCGGGGCATGGGGTCGCTGGGCGCGGTGCGCAACCGCGAGCGCGGTGGCCAGTCGTTCAGCAAGGACCGCTACGCCCAGGCCGACGTCGGCGGCGACGACAAGTACATCCCGGAGGGCATCGAGGGTCAGGTGCCCTACCGCGGCCCGGTCGCGGCGGTCGCGCACCAGTTGGTCGGCGGGCTGCGCCAGGGCATGTGGTACGCCGGATGCCGCACGATCGAGCAGATGCACACCGACTGCGAGCTCATGCCGATCACGGCGGCGGGCCTCAAGGAGAGCCACCCCCACGACATCCAGATGACCGTGGAAGCTCCGAACTATCACAGAAGGTAAGTTCATGACTCAGCAGGTGGAGATCGGCCGGGGGAAGACCGGGCGGCGGGCGTACGCGCTTGACGAGATCGGCCTGGTGCCCTCGCGGCGCACCCGTGACCCGGAGGAAGTCTCGATCGCCTGGCAGATCGACGCCTACCGGTTCGAGCTGCCCGTGATCGTCGCGCCCATGGACAGCGTGGTGTCGCCCGCCACCGCGATTGAGATCGGGCGCCTCGGCGGCCTGGCCCCGCTCGACCTCGAAGGGCTGTGGACGCGGTACGACGACCCGTCGCCGCTGCTGGAGGAGTGCGCCGCCCTGGACGTGGCGGCGGCCACCAAGCGGCTTCAGGAGATCTACGCGGCGCCGATCAAGGAGGAGCTGATCGGGCGGCGCATCGAGGAGATCCGGGCCTCCGGGGTGACGACGGCCGTGCGGCTGTCGCCGCAGCGCACCGTCCAATACCACAAGACCGTGATCGACGCGGGCGTCGACATCTTCGTCATCCGCGGCACGACCGTGTCCGCCGAGCATGTGTCGGGAAGGGCCGAGCCGCTCAACCTCAAGCAGTTCATCTACGAACTGGACGTGCCGGTCATCGTGGGTGGTTGCGCCACGTACACCGCCGCCCTGCACCTGATGCGCACCGGTGCGGCCGGGGTGCTGGTCGGGTTCGGCGGCGGCGCCTCACACACGACGCGCAACGTGCTGGGGGTGGCAGTGCCGATGGCCACCGCGATCTCCGACGTCGCCGCGGCGCGCCGGGACTACATGGACGAGTCCGGCGGGCGGTACGTCCATGTGATCGCCGACGGCGGCATGGGCACGTCCGGCGACATCGCCAAGGCGATCGCGTGCGGGGCCGACGCGGTGATGGTGGGCTCGCCGCTGGCGCGGGCGGCCGAGGCGCCGGGGCACGGGTTCCACTGGGGGTCGGAGGCGCACCACCCGGATCTGCCTCGGGGGCGGCGGGTCGAATTCGGGACCGTGGGGACGTTGGAGCAGATCCTGCACGGGCCGTCGAGTGTGGCGGACGGGTCGATGAATCTGATGGGGGCTTTGAAGCGGACCATGGCCTCTACCGGTTACTCCGACATCAAGGAGTTCCAGCGGGTCGAGGTCGTTGTGGCGCCGATCCAGCGCTGATCCCGGCCGGCCCTTGGGAGGGTCCCGAGGGCCGGTAGGCAGTTCTAATCCCAGGGCTTCCAGCCGTCCGTGGGTATCTCGATGCCGATCGGGTCGGGCAAGATGATCGTCTCGCCGAGGCCCCAGCTCTCCTCGTGGAGGTATGCGCTGGAGGATTGGTCAGGGATCGAGTAAAGGGTGATCCTCGAGACGGCCGGGTCGAGATCGATGAGCAGGTAGTAGGGGATCTCGGCACGCGCGTATCCACACCACTTGCCCTTGCTTGCCGGCTTGCCGGTGGGGGGCCGATCCCGCTCCGCCGTTGAGGGAGATGTCACTTCGACGACCATTTCAGCCTGGTCGGTGACCAGATGCAGGGGATTGAGGTGCCATGCCTCTTGCCAGATCTCGGCGTCCAGGATCATGAGATCCGGGATGTATCCGTTCTCCTCGGCGACGAAGTTCAGCCCGTTGCCGGCGATGTATCGCCAACGATAGGCCGGATCGACATGTCGGCGAATCGCCAGCTTGTCGGCGATCAGCCCGATGACGCCGTTGTGGCGGAAGCGAGGGGCGGGGGACACCACGATCTCTCCATCGATGATTTCGACTCGGGTGCCGTCGTATGGGATGTGGAGATAGTCCTGAAGCTCGCCGTCAACCCACATCTGATATGGCGAGCTGGGCAGAATGAAGCGAAGCTCCTCTGGCAATCTAGCGACAGCGGTCACTTCCTGTGATTCCTCCCTCACGATCAGCTCCCGTCATCCTAAATGCTCCCGTCACTCACTGTACTTGAGATGCTGCAGACCGTTTCATTTATCCCTTATTTGTCATTGCTTATAGCTCTAAGGTAAGACCTAGGGTATCTAGGTAATGGGAGATGGCGGATGGCTGCGCGTGCGGGGTTGACGGCTGAGAGGGTTACGCGGGCCGCAGCCGAATTGGCCGACGAGGTCGGGTTCGACAGCGTCACCGTGTCGGCGCTCGCGCGGAGGTTCGGTGTCAAGGACGCGAGCCTGTATTCGCACGTCAAGAATCTCCAGGACCTGCGCACCAGGGTCGCCCTCCTGGCCGCCGGGGAGATGGTGGACCTCATCGCCGAGGCGGTCGCGGGACGGGCGGGGAAAGACGCGCTGGCCGCGTTCGCGGGCGCGTACCGCGAGTACGCACTGCGCCATCCCGGCCGCTACGCGGCCACGCAGAGCAAGGTGGACCTGGCGCAGGTCGTCGACACCACAGTCTTCCGGCGCACGGGTGAGCTGACGTACGGGATGTTGCGCGGCTACGACCTGGAGGAGCCGGACCTGACGGATGCCGTCCGGCTGCTGCGCAGCACCTTCCACGGATACACCAGTCTGGAGGCCCAGGGCGCCTTCGCGCATCCCCGAGACGTGGACGCGTCCTGGGAAAAGGCCATCGACGCCTTGCACGTGCTGCTGGAGAACTGGCCCAGGGCGAGTGAGAAGTCACGATGAAGAGCGGAACGTTGCGGGTGGTGGGGGCCGCCGCCTCGACAGCCGGGAACCCGAGGACCAGCGGGGGGATGTGGAGCGATGATGCCGCCCGGCTGATCGAGGACCTGGGCGGCGACGGGAGCGCGTACGTCTTCGGCGGGAGCGACGGCGGCATCGTGCTCCTTGATCCGAACGCGTAGTGTTTCCGCCATGGAATCCGTAGAGGAGCGAATCGCCCGCCTTGAGAGGCAGGTCGCGAACCTGCATCGGCATCTCGGCATCGACCCCGCCCTCGTGGACGCCGACGGCCCGTTCCTGCCGCCGGCCTTCTATGAGGCGCTGCGGAAAGGCAAGATGATCCACGCCATCAAGATCTACCGGGAGGTCACCGGGTCCTCGCTGCTGGTGGCCAAGAACACGGTGGAGGCGATGGCGCGTAACCAGCGCTAGGTTTCCATGCCAGACATCGAGAGGGTGTTCCGCGAGGAGTACGGCCGGGCCGTGGCCGTGCTCGTGCGTGCCTTCGGGGACATCGACCTCGCCGAGGAGGCGGTGCAGGAGGCGTTCGCGGTCGCGGTGCGGCGGTGGCCTGAGGAAGGGACGCCGCCGAGCCCGGCGGGGTGGATCATCACGACCGCTCGCAACCGGGCCGTCGACCGGCTGCGCAGGGAGTCGGCGCGGCAGGACAAGCACGCGCAGGCCGCCCTGCTGCGTGCCCAGGAGCCTCCGGCGAAGGAGGAGGGGCCCGTTCCCGACGATCGGCTGCGGCTGATCTTCACCTGCTGTCATCCCGCGCTCGCCGTCCATGTCCAGGTCGCTCTGACGTTGCGGCTGCTCGGAGGGCTGTCCACGGCGGAGATCGCGCGGGCGTTCCTGATGCCCGAGCCGACCATGGCGCAGCGGCTGGTCCGGGCCAAGAACAAGATCCGCGCGGCGCGGATCCCGTACCGGGTGCCGTCCGAACAGGATCTGCCCGATCGTTCGCGAGCCGTACTGGCCGTGATCTATCTGATCTTCAACGAGGGGTACACGGCCAGCTCGGGCGATCGGCTCGTCCGGGAGGAGCTCTGCGCGGAGGCCATCAGGCTCGGGCGGCTGCTGGCCGCGCTGATGCCCGGCGAGCCCGAGGTCATGGGGTTGCTCGCGCTCATGCTGCTCATCGAGTCGCGGCGGGCCGCTCGTACGGGGCCGGCGGGCGAGCTGGTGCCGCTTGCGGAGCAGGACCGGGGGTTGTGGGATCGCGGGCTGATCGAGGAGGGGCAGGCCCTCGTACGGTGGTGCCTGCGGCTCGAACGGCCCGGCCCTTACCAGATCCAGGCCGCGATCAACGCGGTGCACAGTGACGCGCCGGCCGAGGCGGACACGGACTGGGGGCAGATCGTCGAGCTGTACGATCTGCTGTTGACGTTCGACCCGAGCCCGGTGGTGGCGTTGCACCGGGCCGTGGCGGTCGCCGAGGTGGAAGGGCCGGAGAAGGCGCTGGCGATGGTCGACGGGCTCGACGTGGCGGGCTACCACCTGTTCCACGCCGTACGCGCCGACCTGCTGCGGCGGCTGGGGCGGCACGCGGAGGCCGCCGAGACGTACGACGCGGCGATCGCCCAGGCGGGCAACGAGGTCGAACGGGACTTTCTCCTGCGCAGACGCGAGGGAGTGCCGCTTGCCCGCCGCACGCAGTGAGGCCATCAATACGTGAGGAGCAGCCGATGGCGGGCCGGGTGTGCGTGGTCACCGGGGCCAACCGGGGAATCGGTCTGGAGGTCGCCCGGCAGCTCGCGCGGGCCGGCGACACCGTGCTGCTGACCGCCAGGGACCTGGCCAAGGCGGAGAAGGCGGCCCACGGGCTGGGCGGGACGGTGGAGCCCCGGCAGCTGGACGTCGCGGATCGGGAGTCCGTCGACGCGTTCGCCCGAGGCGTCTCTCATGAGCGGGTGGACGTGCTGATCAACAACGCGGCCATCCATTACGACACCTGGCAGCGGGCCTCGGACGCCGACCTGGGCGTGGTCCGGGAGGCCCTGGAGACCAACCTGCTGGGGGCGTGGCGGCTGACGCTGGCACTGCTGCCCCTGCTGCGGGCCGGGCGGCACGGGCGGGTGGTGAACGTCTCCAGCGAGGCCGGGTCGCTGGCGTCCATGGGGGCGGGCACGCCCGCGTACGGGGTGTCGAAGGCCGCGCTCAACGCGCTGACCAGGATGCTGGCCGCCGAGCTGCGTCGCGACCGGATCCTGGTGAACGCCGTCTGCCCCGGCTGGGTGGCGACCGACATGGGCGGGCCCGGCGGGCGGCCGGTCGCCGAGGGGGCGAGGAGCGTCCTGTGGGCGGTGGACCTGCCGGACGACGGGCCGACCGGCGGTTTCTTCCGCGACGGGCGGCCCGTCCCCTGGTGACGGTTCTAGCGGGTGTAGGTCAGCATGAGAGCGCCGTTGCTGAACGTGCGGCTGCCGGTCAGGGTGAAGACCGTCGGGCTGAACTGGCCGTAGAAGGCCGAGATGCCCTCTCCGGCCACCACGGGGTAGAGCTTGATCACCATTTCGTCGATCTCCGGCAGGAGCTGGGCGGCCAGATTGCCGCCGCCGCACAGGTAGATGTCCAGGCCGTTCTCCTGTTTGAGCCGGCGCACCAGGCCGAGGGGATCCTCCGGCACCAGCTCCACGGCCGGGTCGTCGATGCTCTTGATGGTGTTGGAGACGACGTACTGCCGTAGGTGGGCGTACGGGCTGGTGTAGCCGTCGGCCAGGCCGGGCTCGTAGGTGCCGCGGCCCATGATCACGGTGTCGAAGCGCTTGTTGGGGGCGTCGAAGCCGATCCGGTCGCGCACGGACGTGGGGACGGTCTCCGGGTATTCGGTGTTCATGTACGCCGCCATGTCGTCGCCCAGCGGGTAGAAGTCGAACTCACCGTTCGGGCCCGCGATGTAGCCGTCGAGGGAGATGGCGACGTAGTAGACGAGCTCTCGCATACTGATCAACTCCCTTTGAAGTACTATGACTGGAGTGATTCGAAGGTAGTACTACAGATGGAGTGGTGTCAAGAATGGTCAGGCAGAATGTCGCCAGGCGGGCGGCGCTGGTCGATGCCGCGATCGAGGTGCTGGCCACGGAGGGGGCCCGCGGGCTGACGTTCCGGGCCGTGGACGCGCAGGCCGGCGTGCCGACCGGAACGGCCTCCAACTACTTCGCCAGCCGCGACGAGCTGCTCACGCAGGCCGGCGGGCGGATCTACGAGCGGCTGCAGCCGGACGCCGCCACGATCGCGGCCAGCCTGTCCGGGCCGCGCGACCGCGACCGGGTCACGCAGCTCATGAAGGAGCTGGTCGATCGGATCTCGTCGTTCAGTTCGGGCTACCTCGCGCTGCTGGAGCTGCGGCTGGAGGCGACCAGACGGCCCGGCCTGCGGGCCGTGCTGACCGAGCGGATCCGCGCCGACGTCGACGCGAACGTGCGCTACCACCTCGAGTCGGGCCTCCCCGGCGACGCCACCACCGTGGTGCTGCTCTACCTGGCGATGAACTGGCTGATCGTCGAACGGCTCACGCTGCCGGACGTGTTCGGCGAAGGGGAGATCCACGAACTCGTGGCCAGCGCCGTCGAGCGCCTGCTGCCCTAGCATGCGCTGGTGACCGATCTTCAGCACACCCATGAGGTGACCTACCGCGGTGACATCGTCACCAAACGGTATGTGGACGGCAAACAGGGCGGCGCGGAGCGCGAATGGCGGGCGTTACACCTGCTGGCCGAGCACGCCCCAGGGTTGGCGCCGGAGCCGATCGCGTTCGAGGCGGGCGTGGTGTCGATGACCAGGATCGACGGAGTGTCCTTGCGCGGGCGGTCAGTAGGAGCCGCCCACGCCGCGGCCCTGACCGAGGCGATCGGCGAACTCCTCACGGCGGTGCCGCAGCCGGTTGTCCAGACCATCCCGGTGCGCCCGTGGCAGCGCGAGGCGGTCTGCGACTGGGTGCTCCAGCGGTGCGAGGCCTGGCAGCCGCGAAACCCGCTGGCGGACCGGGCCGTGAAAGAGGGTCTGCGCTGGCTGAAGAACTGGACGCCGGGCGAGTCGGGGGTGCGGCCGGTGTTCGGGGCCGGCGACGGCAACCTGGCGAACTTCCTGTGGGACGGCGCCCGGGTTCGCAGGGTCGACTTCGAGGACTCTGGGCGCAGCGACCTGGCCTTCGAGCTGGCGGAGATGGCCGAGCACGTGTCGATGTGGGTGGAGGGCGAGGTGGAGATCGCGGACCGGTTCGAGCTGAGCCCGCCCGAGAAGCGGCGGCTGGCCGAGTGCCGCAAGGCGCACACGCTGATCTGGTTCTTCCTGCTCTCGCACGAGGGCCCCCGCAATCCGCCCGGGACCTTCGAGCGACAGGTGGAGCGGGTGCTGGCAAGATTGGGCGCATGAGACTGGCGCGAGCCGAGGACAGGTCGGCCGTGGAGCGGTTGGTCCACGACGCCTACGAGCCATGGATCGAGGTCATCGGCATGCGGCCGTTGCCCCTGGAGGCCGACTACGGCGCGCTCATCGCGGCCGGACGGGTGCACGTCACCGACGACCTGCAGGGGCTGATCGTGCTCGTGCCGGAGGACGGCGTCCTGCTGGTGGACAACGTCGCGGTGCGGCCGGAGAGCCATGGCAAGGGGATCGGGCGGGGGCTGATGGCGTACGCCGAGGAGGAGGCACGCCGGCTGGGGCTGCCCGCGTTGCGCCTGTACACGAACGTCAAGATGGCCTCCAACATCGCCCTCTACACCTCGCTCGGCTACGTCGAGACCGGCCGGGAGGGGGTCCATGGCCGGTCCGCCGTGATGATGCGCAAGGAGCTCAGCCCGTGAGCACTCCCAGGAGGTGCGTGACCTCGCGGGCCACCGCGTCGCGGCCGGCCTTGACGTACTTGCGGGGGTCGACGACGCGCTGGTCGTGGTCCAGGTAGTCGCGCACGGCGCCGGTGAACGCCTTGTTCAGGTGCGTCGCGATGTTGATCTTCTTCATGCCGTGCCGTACGGCCTCGCGCAGCACGTCGTCAGGCACCCCCGACGAGCCGTGCAGCACCAGCGGCACCGGCACCGCGGCCCGCAGCTCGGCGATGAGGTCCAGGTCGAGCACCGCGTCCTTGGTGGTCATGGCGTGTGAGGTGCCCACGGCCACGGCCAGCGCGTCCACGCCGGTCCTGGCCACGTAGTCGACCGCCTCACGCGGCTTGGTGCGGGCCCCAGGCGCGTGCACGCCGTCCTTGCCGCCGACCTCGCCCAGCTCGGCCTCGACCCACACGCCGCGCTCGTGGCACCAGGCCGCCACCTCGGCGGTCGCGCGGACGTTCTCCTCGTCGGGCAGGGCCGAGGCGTCGTACATGACCGAGCCGAGCCCCAGCTCCACCGCCTCCTCCACGAGCGCGCGGTCGGTGGCGTGGTCGAGGTGGACGGCGACCGGCACCTCGGCCCGCCTGGCGACGGCGAGCGCCGCCAGCGCGACCGGCTCCAGCGCGCCGTGGTAACGCACGCAGTTTTCGCTGATCTGGAGCACCACCGGCAGGCCGAGCGCCTCGGCGCCGGCCACGATGGCACTGGCGTGCTCCAGCTGGATCACGTTGAACGCGCCCACCCCCGCGGGCGACTGGCGGACGATGTCGCCGATGGCGGCGAGGGGCATGATCTGCTCCTTACGTGATGACGATCTGCGGATGGACGGCGGCGTAGACGTCGCGGTCGAATTCGCCGGCCACCGGCGCGGCCACGGCCGCGGCGCCCAGCGCCGCCGCCCTTCTGAGCCGCTCGGGCCACGGCCGCGCCAGGTCCAGCGCCAGGCCCGCGACGAGCGCGTCGCCCGCGCCCGTCGGGTTGCCCTGGATGGTGTACGGCATCCGCGCCCGGAACGTCCCCTCTCCGGTGACGGCCAGCAGCCCGTCGGCGCCCATGGACACGACCACGGCCTCGGCGCCCCGGCTGCGCAGCGCCTCCGCTCCCTCGCCGCCAGGGAACGCTCTGGCCAGCTCCTCCGCGTTGGGCTTGACGACCGTGGGGCGGCCCTTGGGGGCGTGGCGCAGCGGGTCGCCGTCGGCGTCCACGATCACGGGTGCGCCGGCCAGGTCCGCGAGGGTGGCGTAGATGTCGGCGGGTACGCCGCGCGGCAGGCTGCCCGAGAGGACCACGACGTCGGCGCCGGACGCCAGGGCTGTGTAGCGCCGGACGAAGTCCGCCAGCTCGTCGGGCGTCACCTGCGGGCCGGGCTCGTTGAACAGCGCCGTGCGCCGGATCCCGGCCGTACCGCGCGGGGCTGGTGTCTCTTGGGGCCCCGGCGTCGCACGGGTGTCCCCGGTTTCGCAGACGGCCAGGGTGGTGCGGGAGTCGGCGGCGATGGCGCACAGGGCGGCCGGCAGGCCCGCCGCCCGCAGGTCCTCCTCGATCGCCCGCCCGGTCGGCCCGCCAGCCAGGCCGGTGACCAGCACCTCCTGCCCGAGCGCGGCCAGCACGCGGGCCACGTTGACGCCCTTGCCGCCCGCGCGCCGGTGCACGGCGCCGACCCGGTTGACCCCGTCCCAGTCGACGGCGGGCACCTCGTAGGTCACGTCGAGCGCCAGGTTGAGCGTCACGGTGAGGATCATCGGGGCTCCGTGACCCAGACGCCGTCCTTCATGACCCCGTCCACCTCCAGGGAGTCGGAGAGCACCACCAGGTCGGCCGCCTTGCCGACGGCGATCGAGCCGATCCGGTCGGCCAGGCCCAGCACCCGCGCGGGCGTCAGCGAGGCGACCTGGACGGCGTCGGGCAACGACATGCCGACCTCCTGGACGGCGCGGCGGAAGGCGACGTCCATGGTCAGCGTGGAGCCGGCGATGGAGCCGCCCTCGACCAGCCGGGCCACGCCGTCGTCCACGCGTACGCGCATGGGGCCGAGCACGTAGTCGCCGTCGCCCAGCCCCGCGGCCGACATCGCGTCGCTGATCAGCACGGTCCTGCCCGGACCCGCCACCTCGTACGCCAGCCGCAGCATGGCCGGATGCACGTGCACCCCGTCGTTGATCAGCTCGACCGTCACCCGCTCGTCGTCCAGCAGCGCGGCCACGGGTCCGGGCGCCCGGTGCCCGAGCGGCGGCATCGCGTTGTAGAGGTGCGTGGCCACGCTGGCACCCGCCTCGATCGCGGCGATCGTCTGGTCGTAGTCGGCGTCGCTGTGCCCGATGGCGGCGATCACGCCCTCCGCCACGGCCAGGCGGATCGTGTCGAGCGCGCCGGGTAGCTCGGCCGCGATGGTGAGCATGCGCACGTGCCCGTGCCCGGCCTTCAGCAGCCCCGCGAACTCCGCCGGCGACGGCTCGCGCAACATCGTGGGGTCGTGCGCGCCGCACCGGCTGCGCGCGATGTACGGGCCCTCGAAGTGGATCCCCGCCAGGAGCCCCTCGTCGCAGAGCTCCGCCAGCGCGGACGCGGCGCGGGTCAGCCCGTCGAGCGAGTCGGTGACCAGGCTGGCCATGGTGGTCGTGGTGCCGTGGCGCCGGTGCAGCGCCACCGCGTCGCGGGCGCGGTCCTGCTCGCCGGTGGGGAAGGAGCCGCCCGCGCCGCCGTGGTTGTGGATGTCGACGAAGCCGGGGACGACGTGCCGCCCGCCCACGCTGTGGCCCGCGCCGGGAGCGGATCCCTGGCCGACATGCGTGATGCGGCCGTCTTCTATGGTCAGCCACCCCTGGTGCACTCCCTCGGGAGTCACGATCCTGGCGTCGGCGAGAGTAAGGCTCATGAAGAAAGAATCACAGATCGCGTGAGGTGAACGGGCTCATCGGGGTTCAACCCTCGGGCGAAGGCCCGGGCGACGGCCACCCGCTGGGCGCGGATCAGCTCGGCCATGGGGTCGAGCCCGGTCTCGTGGAACGTCGCGCCGGTCTCCTCGACCTGCGTCCGCAAGCCGTCGGGCGCGGCGCCGAGCATCCAGGTGACGCGGCCGGGGGCGGCGATGCTGATCGGACCGTGGCGGTATTCCATCGCCGGGTAGGCCTCCGTCCACGACCGGGACGCCTCGCGCATCTTCAGCGCCGCCTCCTGCGCCAGGCCCACCGACCAGCCGGTGCCGAGGAAGCTGAACTGCTCGGCCTCGACCAGCTTGCGGGGCAGCGGCGCGGCCACTGCCTCCTCGGCGTCCGCGATGGCCCGGGTGAGGTCCTCGCCGAGGCCGGCGCGCAGCATGGCGAGCTGCGTGGTGGCGAACCTGGTCTGCACGACCGACCGCTCGTCGGCGTAGTCGAGCACGATGACCTCGCCGGCGGCCGTCATGATCGGGGTCTTGGGGTCGGCGGTGATGGCCGTGCTCTTCGTGGTGATCCTGGACAGCAGCTCCAGCACCTCGGTGGTGGTGCCGGAGCGGCTGAGCGCCAGCACGCGGTCGTAGCGGCGGCCGGCGGGGAACTCGGAGGCGGCGAAGGCGTCGGTCTCGCCATGCCCGGCCCGCTCGCGCAGGGCCGCGTACGCCATCGCGATGAACCACGACGTGCCGCACCCGACGACGGCGACCCGCTCGCCCTCGCGCGGCAGCGAGCCGGTGGGGACGCTCTCGACGGCCCGCCGCCAGCACGCGGGCTGGGACGCGATCTCGTCCTCGGTGTGGGTGGTCACCCATGCCTCCCATGATTGATTGTTTCTGTTGTTTTCATACCACAACGGCGCAGCATTGTGCAGTTGTGGCTCTAGTCTCACTGGTGTGCCACTCTGTGTTGGATCCGCAGCGAAGCGAGGACATCCATCGCAGCCTTCTGAGCGGAGCTCGGCAATTGGACACTGTTCCGACTACATCCGCTGGGAGGCCTTCGTGTCCCGCTACGACCGCTGGAACGCCATCCTCGAGCTGCTGAGCCAGGAGGGCAGGCTGACGGTCGAGGAGGCCGCCCAGGCGCTCGACGTCTCCACCGCGACGATCCGGCGGGACTTCGACCAGCTGGCCCAGCAGCAGATGCTCATGCGGACGCGGGGTGGCGCGGTCGCGCAGAGCGTGAGCTACGACCTGCCACTGCGTTACAAGACGGCCAGGCACGCCGACGAGAAGCACCGCATCGCCGCCGCGGCCGCCGGCCTGGTCACGCCGGGCGCCGTGGTGGGACTCAACGGCGGCACGACCACCTCAGAGCTGGCCCGCACGCTGGCCACGCTGGCCACGCTGGAGAGCGGCTTCACGATCGTCACGAACGCGCTCAACATCGCCGCCGAGCTCACCGTCCGCCGGCACGTCAAGATCGTGGTGACCGGCGGGGTGGCCAGGCAGCAGTCGTACGAGCTCATCGGGCCGTTGGCGTCCGGCGTGCTGGAGCAGGTGACGCTCGACGTGGCGTTCCTGGGCGTGGACGGGCTGGACGTGGAGCTGGGCGCGTCGGCGCACCACGAGGGCGAGGCCAGCGTCAACCACCTGCTGATCAGCCGCGCCGCGCAGGTGGTCGTGGTGGCCGACTCCTCCAAGATCGGCAAGCGGGCGTTCTCCCGCATCTGTCCCATCGCCGAGATCGATACGCTGGTCACCGACTCCCAGCTCTCCGACGCCCTCGCCGGGCAGTTGAGCGACGTGGGGATCAAGGTCATACGCGCCTGACGGCGTTGACGTGGGTACGTAATGAAACGCAGACGATAGGGCCATCCCAGGGGGAGCTATGACGTCGGGAAGGAGCGTGGCCCGGCTCGGGCCCGCGGAGCGTGCCGCGGCACTGGAGAGCATGGCCGCCCGGGAGCTCGACGTGGTGGTGGTCGGCGGCGGCGTCGTCGGGGCGGGGATCGCGCTCGACGCCGTGACCCGCGGCCTCGACGTCGCCCTGGTCGAGGCCAGGGACTTCGCCTCAGGCACGTCCTCCCGCTCCTCCAAGCTCATCCACGGCGGCCTGCGCTATCTGGAGCAGCTCAACTTCGAGCTGGTGCGCGAGGCGCTGCAGGAGCGCTCCCTGCTGCTGCAGCGCATCGCGCCGCATCTGGTCAGGCCGGTGCCGTTCCTCTTCCCGATGACGCACTACGGCTGGGAGCGGCCGTACGTGGGCGCCGGGGTCGCGCTCTACGACACGCTCGGCTTCGCCTCCGGCGTCACCCGCGGCGTGCCGGGCCATCGGCACCTGTCCAGGGCGCGGGCGCTGCGGCTGGCCCCGGCACTGAAGAAGACCGCCTTCACCGGCGCCGTCCAATACTGGGACGCCCAGGTGGACGACGCCCGCTACGTGATGACCACGCTGCGCACGGCCGCCACGTACGGCGCCCACATCGCGCCGCGGTCGCAGGTCGTCGGGTTCCTGCGGGAGGGCGAGCGGGTCACCGGCGTACGGGTGCGCGACCTGGAGTGCGGCGACGAGCTGGAGGTGCGCGCCCGGCAGGTGGTCAACGCCACCGGCGTGTGGACCGACGACATCCAGGAGCTGGTGGGCGGCCGCGGGCAGATCCACGTACGCGCCTCCAAGGGCATCCACCTGGTCGTGCCGCGTGACCGGATCCACTCGCTGACCGGGATCATTCTGCGTACCGAGAAGTCGGTGCTGTTCGTGATCCCCTGGGGCCGCCACTGGATCATCGGCACCACCGACACCGAGTGGACGCTCGACAAGTCCCACCCCGCCGCCTCCCGGGTGGACATCGACTACCTGCTCGACCACGTCAACGCCGTGCTGTCGGTGCCCCTGACGCGCGACGACGTCGAGGGCGTCTACGCGGGGCTGCGGCCGCTGCTGTCGGGCGAGTCCGACGAGACCTCCAAGCTGTCCAGGGAACACGTGGTGGCGCACCCGGTGCCGGGCCTGGTGATGATCGCCGGAGGGAAGTACACAACCTACCGGGTCATGGCGCGCGACGCCGTGGACGCCGTGGTGCACGGGCTGGACCAGCGGGTGCCGCCCTCGTGCACCGACCGCGTCCCGCTCGTCGGCGCCGAGGGCTACCAGGCGCTGTGGAACTCCAGGCACCGGCTCGCGCGGAGCTCGTCCCTTCACGTGGCCAGGATCGAACACCTGCTCCAGCGCTACGGCACGCTGATCGACGAGGTGCTGGGGCTGATCGAGCGCGACCCGTCGCTGGCCAGGCCGCTGACCGGGGCCGACGACTACCTGCGCGCCGAGATCGTCTACGCCGCCACCCACGAGGGCGCCCGGCACCTCAACGACGTGCTGACCCGGCGTACGCACATCTCCATCGAGACCTTCCACCGCGGCCTGGCCGTGGCGCAGGAGGCCGCCGAGTTGCTGGCCGGGCCGCTCGACTGGGACGGCGAGCAGGTCAAGAGGGAGGTCGAATACTTCACCAAGCGCGTGGAGGCCGAGCGCCGCTCCCAGGAGCAGGACTCCGACCAGGAGGCGGATGCGATCAGGCTGGGCGCGCCGGAGATCGTCCCGGTCGTCGTACCGGATCGCACATGAGTGAACCGTCGCGGCAGACGTCCCGGCGTCGCCCGCGAGCCGGCGGGCGGCCCGGAGGCCGCCCGCCGACGGTCACCGCGCAGGCGGGTACTGCGTGGCGTCGTGCACGTCGAGCAGCGGCTCCTTGACGCCGTCGCCAGAGTCGTCGGTCCAGTTGGCGTTGCCGGTCGCGATCAGCGTGCTCCGCACGGCCAGCGCGCCCGCCCTGGTCGTCGGCTTGCCGGTGCCCGAGGTGAGGATGCCGGCCGCGCCGGCCACGTGCGGGGCGGCCATCGAGGTGCCGCTGATGGTGTTGTAGCCGCCGTTCCGCCACGTCGAGTAGATGCAGGTCCCCGGTGCGGTGATCTCCACGGTGGCGCCGAAGTTCGAGTAGAACGCCGAGGTGTCGTCCTGGTCGCTCTCGCTGCGGCACGACAGCGTGCTGCCGCCGGCGCCGCCGGGCAGGCCGTCGTTGTCGGTCAGCGCCGAGACGGTGACTACATCGGGGTGGTTGGCGGGGAAGAACGTCGAGGTGTTCACGTGGCTGTTGCCCGCGGCCACGACGACCACGATGCCGGCGTTGGTCGCGTTCGTGATCGCGGTGCTGATCGCGCTGCTGGAGCAGCCGTTGCAGCCCAGGCTCAGGTTGATGACCTCGATGGTGGAGGCGCGCTGCACCACCCAGTTGATCCCGGCGGCGATGCCGGACAGGGTGCCCGAGCCCGCCGCGTTGAGCACCTTCACGCCGAGGATGCGGGCGCCGGGCGCGACGCCGACCGGGCCGATGGCGTTGTCGAGCGCGCCGACGGTGCCCGCGACGTGGGAGCCGTGGCCGTTGTCGTCGGTGCCGGAGTTGTTCAGGCAGGCGCCGGTCAGGCAGTTGGCCCGCGCGACCACGTTCAGATCGGGGTGGGTCTGGTCGACGCCGGTGTCAACGACCGCGACGTCCACGTCGACGCGTACGTCGTCGGCGCCGTCGATGTCCAGGTTCGGGTTGTCGGGGCCGAAGATCCGCCGGACGCCGGTGGGCGTGGTCTGCGGGAAGGCGGTGACCTCGGCGTCGGGCTCCACGCTGAGCACGTTGGGGTTCTTCTTGAGCTGCTCGGCGGCGGCCGCGCTCAGGCGGGCGGTGTAGCCCTTGAAGGCGTGCTCGTACACGCCGACGAGCTCGCCGCCGTGCTGGGACACCTGGTCCTGGGCCGCGCCGCGGGGCGCGCGCATCGACGGGTTGAGCTGGACGATGTACGTGCCGTCCGGTGCGGCGGCGGTGACGGGCAGTGGCGTCATGGGTAATGCCAGCACGCCGGCGAGCAATGCGAGCAGGGGGGTGAATGACCGCATGAAGGCCCTTTCTCGACATGAAGCTGTCAGTAAAGCTTTCATCAAATGTCGGGAAAAGTCCACAAACGAGAGCGCCGCTCCGCTACGAAGCGGCGCTCTCCAGGGCGGGAGGGCGGGTTAACGGAGTGGGATCCAGGCTTGTGAGGCGAGCGTCGCGGCATCGTTGACCTGGACGCCTTCCTGGGAGAGCGTCCAGATCGAGTCCCCGATGAGGATCGAGCGCTGGATGCCGGGCTGGTACACGTAGTCGCCCGGCTGCTTCTGCGTCGGATGCTTGATCATGCCCAGCTTCGACACGCCCGAGTCATCGATCTTGAGCACCATCGCGCCCGACTTGTTCTGCTGGGTCAGCGGGATCACCGACAGCCCGGTCTTCGGCCAGTAGAGGAACGCGTGCGGGTCCCACTCGGCCTCCGACCCCGAGTCCTTCTGGAACAGCTGCGACAGCCGCCGCGGGCTGGCGGGGTCGCTGACGTCGAACAACGAGACCTGGGTGCCGAGCGTCCTGCCTTTCTCGCTGGCCTCCTGGCCGATCCCGATCAGCCGGCCCTCGCCGCCGGGGTGCAGGTACGCCGAATAGCCGGTGATCTTCAGCTCGCCGGTCACCTTGGGCGCCGCCGGGTCGCGCAGGTCGAGCGTGTAGAGCGGGTCGACCTGCTTGAACGTCACGCAGTAGCCGATCGGGCCGATGAAGCGCACCGAGTAGATGCGCTCGCCCTGGCCCAGGCCGCCGACCTCGCCGGTCTTCGCCATGGTGTCGGCCTTGAGCACGTGGACGGTGCTGGAGCTGCTCCTGCCGTCGGCGGAGCTGAGCGTGGTGGCGACGCGGAGGTGGCCGTCGTGCTCCGACAACGAGTACTGGTTCAGCAGCCGCCCGTTGACCTTGCCCGAGGCCACGTAGGCGGGCGGTCCCGGCTTGGCGACGTCGAACCGGTGGATCTCGGTCTCCTCCGGCGGGATCGTGGGGGTGGGCCTGGGCTCGTCGGGGGTCGGGTCATCGGCCGGCGGGACGTCCGGTGTGTCCTCGATCGGCATCGGCATGGGCCACCACCAGCGCGGGTTGCTGGCCACGTACAGGCTGGCGCCGGTGCCGTACACGATGTCGCCGTCGGCCGCGAGAGCGATCGGGTCGGTGCCCGCTGTGGTGAGGCCCTGCGCGAGGTCGAGGGTGTGGACGGTCAGGAGCGAGGTGCCGGTGTAGTCGGCGGGGTGGCTCACCCGCTCGCACTTGAGCGCGTCCTTCCTGACCGAGCCGGCCGCGTCGGTGATCTCGATCTTGGGCAGCCAGGCGTCGACCGGCGCCTTGCGCACCGTCGCCTGGTTCGACTTGATCTGCTCGGCCTCGGAGGCGCCTTCCTTGGGTTGCGGGAACGTGATCTCCGGCTGGTTGCGCGTCACGATCCTGACCGTGGAGCCGACCATCCTGGCGTCCACGTACGTGCCCTGGGGCTTGACCGTGCCCAGGACCTTGGGCTCGCCGGCCAGGTCGACCAGCACGTACCTGGTGTCGCCCGGGGGCGCGATGGTCTTGTACATCACGTCGCCGTAGCCGCGGAACAACACCAGCGCCCGATTGCCGGACAGCAGCAGGTCGGCGGGGGCGAAGACACGCTCGTCGCCCTCGGCCAGCTTGAGCGTGGAGGTGACCTTCCGCGTCGCGGTGTCGATGACCCGGAGGGTGCCGCCGGTGACCGTGATCACCCGGTTGCCGTCGGTCTTGACCAGGTCCGGCTCGTCCACGCCGGCCTCGTGCACGTTGGTCGTGGAGTGCTCGGGCGTGTCCGCCTTGGCGTTCGGGGTCATCGACGCCGAGTCTTCCACCGTCCGGGCCATCGGCGTCGCGTGGCCGAATCCGTACGCGGTGACGTTCTTCGCGGCCTGCTCGCGCAGTCCCGCCAGCAGATCGTCGCAACCGGTGTAGGACACCAGGCGTACGGCGCCGAGCGGGGCCTTCTTGGGGGGCGGCGCCGGGTCCTCCACGGTGGCGGTGCAGGCGGCCGTCACCGTCGCCAGCGCGGCGGCGGTCACGGCTGTACGGATCAGCGTCTTCATGACCTCAACACGGCTGCCCGGGCCGGTTGGTTCAGGAGCCCCGTTGCGGGTTGACGGTGAAAGCGGGACTGAAGCCCACGCTGTCCGGCGACTCCACCAGCTTGCGCACCAGCTTGCCGGAGAAGTCGGCCACCTGGATCTCGTCGTTGACGCCGTTGTCCTGTTCCCAGCAGTAGAGGTGGTTCTCGTCGTAGAAGCCGAGCACCTTGTCGCAGTCGGAGGAGAACCTGCGCACGCGGTCGCCGGAGGCGGAGTCCCAGATGCAATGGTCGCCGTCGCCGCCGTTGGGACAGTTGGTGACGAACGTCTTGCCGGAGGGCGAGAAGATGTCCTGCGTGCCGGCGGACAGCGTGCCGATCTTGTTCGCCGAGCGCGTGGCCTTGCCCTGGGTGTCGAAGAAGCGCAGGCCGCGGTTCTTCTCGTCACCGTAGATGTTGACCGTGCCCTCGTCCTCGCCGTCGAAGCCGAAGGGCGTGTCGCGGACGGAGGAGTCGCTCACGTTGACCGTGGTGGCCTCCTTCGCGGCCACGTCGATGATGACGAAGCCCAGATAGACCCACTTGTCGCCGCTCACCTTCCGCTCGATGTTGAGCAGGATCTTCGAGCCGTCCTTCGACCACGCCCTGATGCTGCTGATCAGCGGCTCCTTGACGGTCTTGATCGTCGTACGGTCGCCGGACTCCCGGTCGGTGAGGACGATGAAGTCGTAGTTGTCCTGGCTGTATTTCCTGCCCCTGCTGGCCAGATGGCGGCCGTCGGGCGAGACCACGGACTCCCAGTTGCCGGCGTACTTGGTGAACGCGCCGCGCAGCGAGCCTCTGGCGTAGTCGATCCAGTCGTCCTTGGCCTTGTTGTAGATCTCGTAGGAGGTCAGGACGATGGCGTCGGAGGGGTTCTCGTACAGCGAGATGCCCCCGCCGGGAAGCGTCTTCTTGGTGCCCGTCCTCGGCACGGCCGCCTGGGTCGCGGACGGGCTGGGCCTGGTGTCGGTGCGGGTCCTCCCCGGCGTGAGCGTCGGCTGCGTCACGACCGCCGACCTGTCGAGCTGTATGATCACGACCACCCCGGCCAGCATGAGCAACGCGACCGCCACCGCGATGCCGGCGATCAGCGGGGCCTTGCTCTTCTTCGGCTGCTGCCCGTACATGCTGGGGTACGTGGGCTGCCCGTACGGCGGGGGCGGCTGCTGCCACTGCTGCGGTGGGGGCGGCGGGACCTGCCCCGAGTGCGCGACCGGAGCGGCGTGAGGAACAGGCCCGGAATGGTGGACCGGGCCGGACTGCGGGCCCGGATACGGGCCGGACGGCGGCGCGAACGGCGGCTGCGGGGCCGCCTCGGCGGCGGCCTGCGCCAGGATGCCGGTGTTCGGCGCCGGGTGCTGCAGCAGGCGCATGATCACCTGCTCGGCGGTGGGCCGTTGCGCCGGATCCTTGTTGAGACAGGCGGCCACCACCTCACGCAGCGTCCCATCCAGGACGCCGATGTCCGGCTGCTGGTTGAGCACCCGGTTGATCACCGCGGGCATCGTGTCGCTGCCGAACGGCGCCCGCCCCGACGCGGCGAACACCATCGCGCTCGCCCACGCGAACATGTCCGCGGCCGGCCCGACGGCATGCCCCATGATCTGCTCGGGCGGCATGTACGACGGCGTCCCCACGACCATGCTGCTGATCGTCGAGGTGGCGTTCAACGCCCGGGCGATGCCGAAGTCGATCACTCGCGGCCCGTCCGCGCCGATGATCACGTTGGCCGGCTTGAAGTCGCGGTGCACGATCCCGGCCTGGTGGATGGCGGCCAGCGCGGTGGCGGTGCCGATGGCCAGCCGGTGCAGGACGGTCCCCGTGCGCGGACCCTCCTCCTGCACGACCCGCTGTAGCGAGGGCCCCTCGATGTACTCGCTGATGATGTACGGCCGGTCCTGCTCGACGCCCGTGCCCAGGACCGCGGCGGTGCAGAACGGCGCCACCTGCTGGGCCACCTGGACCTCGCGCAGGAACCGTTCGACGCTCACCTGGTCGCCCGACAGGTCGGGCCGCAGCCACTTGATCGCGACCTGTGCTCCCGCCCGATCTTTGGCAAGGTAGACGACGCCCTGGCCGCCCTCGCCGAGCCGGCCGAGGAGATCCATGCCCCCCAGTCGCTGTGGATCTCCGGGTCGTAGCGGAGCGAAGGATGCCATGAAGGGATTCTGTCGCTATGGGGCGAATCCGCAAAAACTACCCGCCGGTAGCCAAGCGGAATATCCTTCTGCCATGCACGTGACGTCCAGCGGCAGGACACAGGGCATCATTGCCCCCTTCACCGGTGAAACCATGGCCGAGCTGCCCATTTCCGACGTAGACGACGTACGTCGGGCGTACGAGAAGGCGAGGGCCGCCCAGATCGCGTGGGCGGCGAGACCCGCCGCGGCGCGAGCCGAACCGTTCCTTCTGCTGCACGACGCGATACTCGACCGGCGGGACGAGATCCTGGACATCGTCCAGGACGAGACCGGCAAGGCCCGCAAGCACGCCCTCGAAGAGGTGCTGGACGTCGCGGGCTGCAGCCTCTACTACGCCCGCCGCGCGCCCGGCCTGCTCGCCCCGCGCGGACGCAAGGGCATCTTCCCCTTCGCCACCCGCGTGGCCGAGCTGCGCCAGCCCAAGGGCGTGGTCGCGCTGATCTCCCCGTGGAACTACCCGCTCTCGCTCGGTGTCACCGACGCGGTGCCCGCGCTGCTGGCCGGCAACGCGATCGTGCACAAGCCGGACACGCAGACCGCCATGTCCACGCTGTGGACCATCGATCTGCTGGCCGAGCTGGGCATGCCGCGCGAGATCTGGCAGGTCGTGCTGGGTGAGCCCGCCGACATCGGCGACGCGCTGCTCGACCACGCCGACTACGTGGCCTTCACCGGCTCCACGCGCGGCGGCAGGAAGATCGCCGAGGAGGCGGCCAAACGGCTCATCGGCTGCTCGCTGGAGCTCGGCGGCAAGAACCCGATGGTGGTGCTCGACGACGCCGACCTGGACCTGGCCGTACAGGGCGCGCTGCGCGCCTGCTTCACCAACGCCGGCCAGCTCTGCCTGTCGATCGAGCGGCTGTACGTGCACGAGTCGGTCTTCGACGACTTCGCCCGCCGCTTCGTCAAACAGGTCAAGAACCTCAAGCTCGGCCCCGGCCACGACTGGTCGGTCCAGATGGGCTCGCTCACCTCGCAGCGCCAGCTCGACGCGGTCGCCGCGCACGTCGAGGACGCCCTCGCCAAGGGGGCCACGTTGCTGGCCGGTGGCAAGACCAGGCCCGACCTCGGCCCGCTCTTCTACGAGCCGACCGTGCTCACCGGTGTCACCGACGACATGGAGCTGTGCCGCAACGAGACCTTCGGGCCGGTGGTGGCGCTCTACCCGTTCGCCGCCGAGGACGAGGTGGTGGAGCTGGCCAACGACACGATCTACGGGCTCAACGCCTCCATCTGGACCTCCAGCCTCGCGCGCGGCCGCGCGCTCGCCGTCCGCGTCAAGGCCGGCACCGTCAACATCAACGAGGGGTACGGCTCCGCGTACGCCTCCTACGACGCGCCCATGGGCGGCATGAAGGCCTCCGGCCTCGGCCGCCGGCACGGCGCGGAGGGTCTGCTGCGCTACACCGAGGCCAAGACCGTGGCCACGCAGGCGAGTTGGCTGGGCTTCGAGCCGCCGTCCGGGCTGCCGTACGAGAAGTGGGCGGACGTGCTGGTCGGCACGCTGAAGACGATGCGGCGGCTGCGGCTGAAATGAGCTGCTGCTCGCCCGTGGCGAACGGGTGCGGCCTTCCTGCCCCGCGCCTGGCAGGGTGGTGCGGTGAGCTGGAACGCGCGAGCGCTGGACGTGCTGGCGGCGGGGCCGCCGACCCCGCTGATCGACTTCCCGGTGCCGGGTCCCGGCATCCGGCTGCTGCTGAAGGACGAGTCCGCGCAGCCGACCGGGAGCCTGCGGCATCGGCACGCCAGGGCGCTGTTCCGCCAGGCCATCCTGGACGGGCTGGTCACGGAGGGCACGACCGTGGTGGAGGCCACCGGGGGCAACGCGGCCGTGGCACAGGCGTGGTTCGCGCGACGGCTCGGGTTGCCGTACATCGTGGTCATGCCGGGGGAGCGCAGCGAGGCGCGGGCGCGGGCGGTGGAGGAGCTGGGCGGGGAGTGCAGGTTCGTGACGCCGCCGCCGGCGATCTACGACGCGGCTCGCCGGATCGACGGGCACTTCCTCGACCAGTTCGGGCGCGCGGCCCATCACGACCTGGCGGAGGAGCTGTTTGCGCAGGTACGGCCCGACTGGGTGGTGACGGGGGCCGCCACAGGCGCCACCTCCGCCACCCTCGGCCAGTGGCTACGCTCCCATGCCGCTGACGGCCGCCCCGCTTCGGGCGTTGCCCGAGGGCCGGCGGCGGCTGCGCACGGGCGGGTGGTGGCGGGCGGTGGGGAGTGGCGGTGTCGGGTGGCGGTGGCGGATCCTGATAATTCGGCGTATTTCCCGGGTTGGACACTCGACACCCCTGACTACGCGACCGGCATGCCCTCCCGGATCGAGGGCATCGGACGGCCGCGCATCGAGCCTGGTTTCCACCCCGACCTCGTCGACCTGGTCATCCCCGTGCCGGACGCGGCCGGTGTGGCGGCGGCCCGGCACATCAGGGAGGTCACCGGCCTGCCGGTGGGCGGCTCATCGGGCACCGCGCTCTGGGCGGCGCTGGAGCTGGTCGAGCGCATGCGGGCCAAGGGAGAGACGGGCACCGTGGTCTCGCTGATCGGCGACGCGGCCGACCGGCATCTGAAGACGTACCACGACGACGTGTGGGCGGCCGGCAAAGGCCTGGACGTCGGGCGGCACGCGGACGAGCTGCGCCGCCGGACCAGCGTTTGAGCAGGGGCGTCACGCCGGGAGCGGCCTCAACGGGTGGCTGACCCAGACGTTCGGCTCCACGTACACGGCGTAGTCGTGCTCCACGTGGCAGTGCACCGGGCTGAGCGCGCCGGGCACCTCGACGACCCCCGTGCGGTCGAACGGCAGGCCGGTCCACTTCCGCCACTCCGCCGGCGTCCCCGCGACCACCATGGACCGCGGCGCCACCTTGACGATCTTCCCGCCCGCCCGTACGTGCACCCGCAGCCACGCGTCGTGGGGCAGGCCGTCTTCGCGGGTGCGGTAGGCGTACTCGGTCATGGGGGTGCGCGGTTCGAGATGTTTCCTGTTGGGCCGGACGGGTGCGACGAGCTCGTCGAAGCCGAGGCGGGCGGCATGGTCCCGCATCGCCCCCAGCATGATGGACGAGAGACCTTTGCCCTGCAGGTCGCGGCGGACGCTGATCTCCAGGGCCGAGACGGCGTCGGGCCGCTCGCCGCGTTCGCGCGCCAGCCAGCCCCGCCGGATCACGCCGTCCCATCCGTCGTCGGGCAGCTCGGCGCCGTCCGCCCGGTACGGGATCATGCAGGCCCGGGCCACCAGCCGCCCGGGCTCGCCGTCGTCGTCGGCCACCAGCACGTACTCGGGGTAGATCGTGTCGGCGATCGCGTAGAAGAGGTCGGCGATCGGGTCGTTGAGCATGAACTGGGGCCACGTGTGGTCCATGTTCCACAGCACCGATCCGAGTTCCGGGCGCTCGGCGAGGGTCGTGATCTGGAGGGCCATGCCGAGCATTCTCACATCATGATTTGCCGGGAAGCGCAAGATTTATCGGTGCAAAGCCGTGCGCTAGCGTCGGCGGCATGACGGAACTTGACCCCAGGCTGCGTGCGGTCGCCGACCTCATCGTGGCCGAGGCACGCGAGGGCGGCGGCAGGCACGAGTACGACGGCCAGATCCAGGACTTGTCACCCGACGGTGTGCGTGCCGGGCTGGCGCGGCTCGGAGAGGGGGCCGCGCCGGCAGACCCGCACGACGCCGAGCACCTGCGGGTGTTCGAGCAGACCTTGCGCTTCCAGTTCGGGGAGCTGGAGCTGCACCGCAAGAACCCGATGGTCCACCTGTCCAACCTCGATCTCGCCTGCTACGACCGCGACTACGGCCCCGAGGAAGAGCGCGCCGCGGCCAAGGCGGCCCACCTCGCGCTCTGGCCGGACGCCGTGGACGCCTCGATCGCCTCGCTCGACCAGGTCAGCGCGCCCGTCGCGAAGTCGCTGATCGGCGCGGCGAAGGGCCTGGCGGCCGGGATCGAGGACGAACCCGCGCTGCAGGCGCACGCCAGGCTCGTCTCCCATCTCGAACGAGCCGCGGCCGAGGGCGAGCCCGACGCCGCGCTCGGCGGCGACGCGCTGGCCGCGCTCATGGGCACGGCCGAGGGACTGCCGGTGGACCTGGGGCGGCTGGCCGAGCGGGCCGACGCCGAGCGCGACCGGCTCATGACACTGCTCGCCGAGTCCTGCGCCAAGCTGGGGCGCTCCGGGCCGCCGCTGGACGTCGTACGGGAGCTGGTCAGGGACCACCCCAGCGCGGACGGCGTGATCGAGGCGGCCCGGGCCGGGACCGAGAAGGCCATCGCCTTCACCCGCGAGAAGGACCTCGTCCCGTACCACGACGGTGAGTGCCTGGTCGGCCTGGCGCCCGAGTCCCGCCGCTGGGCGATGGCCATGATGGCGTGGAACTCGCCCGGCGAACCAGAAGGCCCGTCCTGGTACCACATCACGCCGCCCGACCCTTCCTGGCCCGAGCAGGACCAGGAGGAGTGGCTGGAGGTCTTCAGCTACACGACGCTGCCGGCGATCAACGTTCACGAGGTCGCCCCCGGGCACTTCTCGCATGCCCGCGCGCTGCGCCGGGCGCCGTCGGACGTGCGGCGGCTGCTGCAGTCGATGGCGTTCATCGAGGGGTGGGCGCACTACGCCGAGGAGCTGTGCGTCGAGGAGGGATTCGAGCCCGGGGACCCGCGCTTCGAGATCGGCGTGTGGGTGGAGGCGCTGATCCGCGTCACCCGGCTGGCCTGCGCGATCGGCGTGCACACCGGGCAGCTGACGGTCGAGGACGGTGCCAGGCGCTTCGAGTCCGACACGCATCTGGCGGGCCCGGCGGCGCTGTCGGAGGCGCGGCGGGCCACGTTCGACCCGACGTACGGCCGCTACACCTGGGGCAAGCTGCTCATCCTCGACCTGCGTGAGCGGGCGCGCAAGGAGTGGGGACGGGCAAGGAGGCCCTCTGCGGGCTTCACCCTGCGGCGCTTTCACACGGCGCTGCTCGATCTCGGTTCGCCGCCCCTGGGACTGATCAACGCGATCCTGTAGGCCACTGGGACTGATCAGCGAGATCCTGTAGCGTCGATCACGTGCGCGAGCTCGCTGACAAGGTGGCGGTGGTGACGGGCGCGGCCAGCGGCATCGGCCGGGCCATGGCCCTGCGGTTCGCGGCCGAGGGCATGACGTTGATGGTCGCCGACGTCGACTACGGCGGGCTCGCGGAGACGGCCGCGCTCGCCGGCGACGGCAAGGTGCTCACGCAGATCACCGACGTGTCCGACGCGTCGGCCGTCGCCCACCTGGCCAACCGCTGCTTCGGCGAGCTCGGCGCCGTGCACGTGCTGTGCAACAACGCCGGCGTCTACCAGGGCGGCCACATGTGGACCCGCAGCGAGGCGGACTTCGCCTGGGTGCTGGGGGTCAACCTGTGGGGCGTGCTGCACGGGATCCACACGTTCGTGCCGCGCATGATCGAGCAGGACACCGAAGGGCACGTCGTCAACACGGTGTCGGTGGCGGGGCTGTTCGCCGCGCCGGGGTCGGGCGCGTACACGGTCAGCAAGCACGCCGCGCTGGCCACCTCCCTGGCGCTCGCCCAGGACCTGGCCGCCGCGGGCGCCAAGCTCCGCGTGACCGCGCTCTGCCCGGGCGCGGTCAGGACGCGGATCGCCGACTCGGCCCGCGTACGCCCTCCCGGCCTGCTCACCACCCCCAGCCAGGACGAGGTGGACTCGCTCGACCAGGTCAGCAGGCTGGCCGAGTCCGGGATCGAGCCGTCCGAGGTGGCCGACCTGGTCGTGGACGCCATCCGCGAGGAGCGGTTCCTGGTGCTGACCGACCCCAAGTACGCCACCCGCCTGCGCCTGCAGACCGAGACCCTGCTGACCGGGGACCTGCCGTCCTACCAGTGACGCTCGTGGGCCAGGACCCTGACCACGGCGCCGCTGCGCGGTTTGACCAGCAGCCGTACCGCGTCGCCCGGCAGCACGTCCGTGTAGAGCCCCTGCTCCACGCGGAACGCCGTGGCCTTCTCCGAGCTGCCGTCGTGCAGCGCGATGTAGTAGAGGCGCCGTGACCCGGTCTCGCCGCTCGACTCGATGTCGTACCACCGTTTCACCACGTGCCCGGTGACCTCCTGCCGTTTGGGACCGCCAGGCCCGGCCCCGGCGGGCTCGACCTCCACGCCGCGCCAGCCGCTGCCCGTGAAGATCCACTCCTGGCGCGGGTTCATCGGCGCGGCCTCCGGCCCGGCGAGTTCCCGGCCGCGGGCGGTCAGCAGGAACCCCCGGCCGCCCATGAGCAGGCTCACCCCCGCCACGAACGCGACCAGCGACGCGATCCCCCCGGCCCACGACGCGCCGGCCCGGGAGACGGTGGCGTACCAGGGGATGACGAGCGCGGCCGCCAGGAGCACCGGCACGATCATGGTGGACCAGCGCCGCCGCGCCAGGCCGAGATCGATGGCGCACTGCCGGACCAGTGGCATGAACTCGCTCTCGAGGTCGGCGCCCTCCGGCATGAGGGCGATGACCGGCGCGTACGATGCCCCCGCCATCCGGGCGGCCACCCGTTCCAGCACCCACCGCTCGTACGGCAGCAGCGGATCCGCGCGTGGCGGCGTGCTCATGGTCGCGCCCGCGTCGCTCCTCGCCGGCGCGTCCCTCGCTCTCTCGTCGCGAGCTCCTGCGCTCCGGAGGGACAGGCGGTCGCCCTCGACCTTCGCCCACCCGCGCCCGGCCAGCTCTAACAGCGCCGAATGGAACACCTCCTGCGCCCGCATGCCACGCAGGAGGTCGACCACAGGCTGGGGCGCGTCCTGCGCGGGAGCCGTCTTCGGTGGCCGCTCGCGGCTGGACACCTCGAAGGCTGCGGCCAGCGTGGCGATCCACAGAGCCCACACGGCCACCGGCCAGACAAGATCCATTGTTCTGTGTTAGCACGAGTCCCCGTGCCAGGCCAGGCGTAATATCCGGGACCGATAGACTGAGGGCACCGCATTTCGCCTTTGGGGGGTTCTCACGGTGTCTGAATTCGACACAGTTCTGGTGGTCGACTTCGGCGCGCAGTATGCGCAGCTCATCGCCAGGCGGGTGCGCGAGTGCCACGTCTACTCCGAGATCGTGCCGTCGACGATGCCGGTCGACGAGATGATGGCCAAGAATCCCAAGGCGATCATCCTGTCCGGCGGCCCCTCCTCGGTCTACGCCGAGGGCGCGCCGCCTGTGCCGCAGGGGCTGTTCTCGACGGGCGTGCCCACGTTCGGCATCTGCTACGGCTTCCAGGCCATGGCCCAGGCGCTGGGCGGCAAGGTGGCCCGCACGGGCGTCGCCGAATACGGCGGCACCGCGCTCGAAGTGCTCGACGAGGGCGTCATCTTCGCCGGCCTGCCCACCGCCCAGAAGGTCTGGATGTCGCACGGCGACAGCGTCGCCGCCGCGCCCGAGGGCTTCACGGTGACCGCCTCGACCCGCGAGACGCCGGTCGCCGCCTTCGAGCACGTCGAGCGCGGGCTCTACGGTGTGCAGTTCCACCCGGAGGTCCTGCACTCCGAGCACGGCCAGACGGTGCTCAAGCACTTCCTCGACGCGGCCGGCTGCCGCCCGACCTGGACCATGCTCAACATCGTGGAGGAGTCCGTCGAGACCGTACGCCGCCAGGTCGGCGACGGCAGGGCCATCTGCGCCCTGTCCGGCGGCGTCGACTCCGCGGTGGCCGCCGCGATCGTCCAGCGTGCCATCGGCGACCGCCTGACCTGCGTCTTCGTCGACCACGGCCTGCTGCGCAAGGGCGAGGCCGAGCAGGTCGAGCGTGACTTCGTGGCCGCCACGGGCGTGAAGCTGCGCGTGGTCGACGCCTCCGACCGCTTCCTGAAGGCGCTGGACGGCGTCACCGACCCGGAGGAGAAGCGCAAGATCATCGGCCGCGAGTTCATCCGCGTCTTCGAGGACGAGCAGCGCGCCATCATGGCCGACGGCCCCGTGGAGTTCCTGGTCCAGGGCACGCTCTACCCCGACGTGGTCGAGTCGGGTGGCGGCACCGGCACCGCCAACATCAAGTCCCACCACAACGTCGGCGGCCTGCCGGAGGATCTGCAGTTCAAGCTGGTGGAGCCGCTGCGCGCGCTGTTCAAGGACGAGGTGCGGCGCGCGGGCGAGGAGCTCGGCCTGCCCGCCGCCATGGTCTGGCGGCAGCCGTTCCCCGGTCCCGGCCTCGGCATCCGCATCGTCGGCGAGGTGACCCGCGAGCGCCTGGAGCTGCTGCGGGAGGCCGACGCGATCGCCCGCGAGGAGCTCTCGCGCGCCGGCCTCGACCGGCAGATCTGGCAGTGCCCGGTGGTGCTGCTGGCCGACGTGCGGTCGGTGGGGGTGCAGGGGGACGGACGTACGTACGGCCACCCGGTGGTCCTGCGGCCGGTCACGTCGGAGGACGCGATGACGGCGGACTGGGCGCGGGTGCCGTACGACGTGCTGTCGCGCATCTCGACCCGGATCACGAACGAGGTCCGGGAGATCAACCGCGTGGTGGTCGACGTGACGAGCAAGCCCCCGGGCACCATCGAGTGGGAGTGACGTCATCAGGCCAGGACGAGTGCCGCGAGGACCAGGATCGAGCCGCCCATCACCACGGCGTGCCTGACGTTCTGGAGCCCGGGCATCACCCAGTGGGGAAAGCCGGTTCCGGCCGCGCGGATCATCGCCGGTACGTCGATGCGCTGAAGCATCGGGTCACCCTTGCGGGCAAAGGCGGCCTGTACGGACTTGACGGCGGTCAGCTGGCTGTACAGGATCAGCAGGTTCCCGGCGAGGACGAGCGGCTGGAAGACCCATGACAGCGTCTGTCCCCAGTCGTTGCCGGACACGTTGAGAACGGCCAGCGCGGTCAGGACGAGTGCGATCGAGACGGGGGCGTAGGTCTCATGGCCACTGGCGTCAAAGTTGATCTTGTTGTCGCGTAGCACGGTGGCGGGTACGCCCTGACGCTCCAGCTCCGCCTCGGCGGCCGCCTGTGCGCCGCGGCCGTAGCGGTGGCGTACCAGGGGGATGCTCACGAAGGCCAGGGCGATGAGCAACTGCAGTGCGGCGGCGAACGTCATCATGGAGGGGTCTCTCCTCATCGGTGCTCTTGGCTGGTTCTCGATGAGCAAGACGATGTCCGCGACCGCTGATCCCTGGCTGATGGCGTGCTGATATAGGCCCGCGATGGGTGTCAGGCCGGCTTTGTGGGCTTCCGACCCAGGGTTCCGGGTTGGCGGCGACGTGCGCGCCCGAGTACCCCGTCCCAGGGTGGACGGGGTGCTCGGGGAGGCCCGGAAACGCCACAACGGCCGGACACCACGAGGGCAGGGCGGTGTTCGGCCGTCGGCGGGTGTGTGGCTACGTCATCAGCACCTCCTGTCGCTGTTGATGCACTGAACTACCTGGTTCATGAGCTGCTTCGACATCACGAGGATGGAGCCGGCGTGGTCGGTGCTCGGCTTGTTCCGCTCGCTGGCGAGACTGTCGATCGCGAAGGGCACCTTCGTGCCCTCAGGTGCCGTGTTGGGCACGTCGTCATAGGCCAGCGTGATCCGCAGCTGCGGCACGGCCTCAGTGCCGCTCGGGCAGGCGCCGCTCTCGTCGGGGAAGACGAGGTGCGAGCGGTCGGCGCTGTCGATGTTCTCGCCGTCCCAGCAGCTCGGCATGTCGAAGATGCGGACCAGGTCGCTGCCGGCTGGGCAGATCGGATACTTGCTGGTCACGCGGTCGGTGGAGCCGGTGCAGGAGAACGACGCGCGGGCCTTCGCACTCCCCTTGGTCGCCGCTCTGGGGTCGCCGGACAGCATCCTGAGGAACTGCGGCGGCGTCGTGACCTCGGAGGTGGCGTTGCCGCGGTACTCCAGCCGCACCGACGACGGCTCTACAGGCAGTCCGGCATTGTCGCCCGGCGCGCCGATGGCGGAGTCGTCCCCGAGCACGCGCATGGTCGGCCAGAAGTAGGCGGACCGGTCCGCCTGGAGCTGGCAGGTGGTGTCCGCCTCGACCAGGCTCTCGTTGGTGGACAGGGCGTTGGTGGACATGTTGCCGACGTAGTCGTACTGGGACTGGGCACCGTTGGACACGCCCGGCGCCGTGAGGATGTTGTCGGCGTTGCTGTGCTCGTCACTGCTCGTCCCGCACCTGGAGACATACGTGCCTGTCGAGCCGTTCGCAGTTGCCTTCGGCTTCTTCGCGACCGGAACGTCCACGATCTTGAGGAAGTCGGCGGCTGACAGCTCACCCTTGTTCCCGTTGTCCTTGTTGTTGCCGTTATTTCCGTTGCCCCCGTTGCCGAGGGTGCACGCGGCCAGGTTGTCCAGGCCGGTCGGGCGTTCGGCGACCCGCTCGATGGCTATCGCGATGCGGTCGATGGCGGCGGTTCGTTTGTCGGCCAGTGGCTTGAGGATGGAGTTCTGGACGAAATCGCCTCCTTGGTCCGATGATCGGAGCAGCTTGTCGTTCGCTTCCTTGAGTTGTGTCTCCATCTGAGCGATGTTGCGGTCGACTTCGGCCTGTGCGTCGGCTGGGACCTCAGAGAGTTTGTCCTTCACGCTCGGGCACTCGATGGTTTGCGCGCCTCCCGAGGCTGCCGGGGTGGCGGTGCCGGATGGTGAGGCTGAGGCCGTGCCGGTTCCGGTGGCGGATGGAGATGGGGAGGCGGTGCCGGTTCCCGTGCTGGATGGTGATGGCGAACCGGTGCCGGCTGTGGCAGCTGGGTCGGCCGAGCCGCTGAGGGAACACGTAGCCAAGGAGTCCAGCCCGGTGGGGCGTTCGGCGACTCGGCCGATGGCTATCGCGATGCGGTCGATGGCGGCGCCTCGTTTGGAGGCGAGAGGCCCGAGGATGGCGTTCTGGACGAAATCAGTACCTCCTTGATCGGATGATCGGAGCAGCTTGTCGTTCGCCTCCTGGAGCTGTGTCTCCATCTGAGCGATGTTGCGGTCGACTTCGGCCTGTGCGTCGGCCGGGATCTCGGGAAGCTGGTCTTTCACGCTGGGGCAGACGATGGTCTCCGCCGCCGCTGTGCTCGCCTCGGCGGACATCGGCGCGACCGCGAGCGCGATGGCGATGCTCCCCCCTAGGGAAACCGCTCCTTTCCATGGTCTCAATCGCTTTCCCCCGAACAGGTTCCGCATCCGCTTCTCCTTCCGGTCTTATGACCCTGGGTGGGAAAGTCCGATCTTCGAGAGGTACGGGAGTGTTCATGGAACGGTTCAGACCGCTATCGCAAATGACGCCGACCGATTTACGGGATCGGGCGGTCGCTGACCCGGCAGCCGCGCGGGCGAGCAGGCCGGTCATCGGTCCAGCCGGCCTCCCGCGCCCAGGCCGTGTAGTGCAGGAACGTCCCCTCGGCGAGCCCTTCCGTGCTCTCCGCCGCGGTCGACGCATCGGCGACCAGGACGGTGCCGGTCCGTGAGTCGAGAATCGTGGTGTACCGCTCGGCCACTTCGTCGTCGGCGCCGAATTGGGCGGAGAACCCTTCGCTCTTCACGAACGCGACCGCGAGGCCCGGCCGCCCCAGCGGGTCGATGATCGGGCCGCCCACGTCGGTCGTCGGCAACTCGGCCAGGACCCGGAGCGCGGCCGCCCGGGCCGCGGGCCTGACCGGCATCTCCAGCAGGGACGATGCGCCGGACAGGAACTCCTCGAAGCTCTCGCGGCCCGGGTCCGCCTTCCAGTACGCCCGCAGCCGCTCGCGCAACTGGCCGGCGTCGGCAGGCAGCGCCGCCAACTCGGCGAGGGTAAGCTCAGCCAGCCGGCGGTCGCCGAACACGCCGCGCGGCTCGACAGCACGCGTGTACACGCACTCCGACGGCTCGGTACGCACC
The DNA here is from genome assembly GCF_044465905.1 of Nonomuraea sp. NPDC049480. Classification (NCBI taxonomy): domain Bacteria; kingdom Bacillati; phylum Actinomycetota; class Actinomycetes; order Streptosporangiales; family Streptosporangiaceae; genus Nonomuraea; species Nonomuraea sp. NPDC049480. The sequence goes on along the minus strand of NZ_JBITMD010000001.1, from coordinate 1,063,825 downwards.
CGTACCTTCTCGCAGCTCTTCGCCGGCGTGCCGGGGGTGCACACCCGCTGGACCACGGATGGGGAACCGGCCGCGCGCCAGGCTCGTTCGTCGGCGGGCGTCGCGGGACGGGCATACTCCTTCCGGCTCCGCACCTGGACGGGGTCCTGCGGATCGCGCGGTTGCCAGAGGTCGACCCGCGAGGCGGACAGCAGGTTGAAGGTCTCGTCCCCGGCACGGACCCGTACGAGGCCGGCGTTGAGCAGCGGCCTGTGCCAGTACGCGCCGCTTTCGTCCGGCAGTCGCGCGACGTCGTCGGCGAGCCGGAGCAGGGTGTCCTTGCCGTGGGGAGGGACGAGCACGGTCGGCGGCACGGCGGCCAGGTTCGACACCAGGGTGATGACGGCGGTGACGACGGCGATCGTGGCCACGGCGGCGCCCACCGTCCAGCCCCGGAGTCTCCTGCCGGGGCGGGCGCGGCGCCGTACGGGCCGGTCCATGGCCGTGGAAAGCCGGGCGCGGGCCCGCTCGACCACCTTTTCCGAGGGCGGCGGCGCGTCGGGCAGGGAGCTCGCCAGGAGCTTCAGCTCATCCATGGTTCTCCTCCAGGGGGTTGACGTCGCCGAGTGCCTTGCGGAGCTGCTTGCGGGCGCGGTTGAGGCGGGAGGCGACCGTGCCTGCTGGGATCTTCAGCGCGGCGGCGACCTCGGCGTGGCTGAGGCCGCCCAGCGCGCTCAGCAGGACGACGTCCCGGTCCCCGCGGCTGAGCACGGCCAGCGCCCCCGCCAGCCTGCCGGTCAGCTCGCCCGCGGTCACCCTGGTCAGCGCGGCGTCCTCGTGACTGTGCTCAGGGCGCTCAGCCGTCCGGCTGAGCGCTTTCCATCTGCGGATCTCGGTACGGCGGTGGCGGGCGACGAGATGCGTGGCGATGCCGTAGAGCCACGGCCGCACCTGGCCACGCGAGGCGTCATAGCCGCCCCGGTACGCGGCCAGGAACACCTCGGCGGCCAGGTCGTCGGCGACGTCGTCGGACAACCGCCTGGCGATGTAGCGGTGGATCTCGGCGAAGTACGCGTTGAAGATCTGCTCGAAGCCGGCCCGAAGATCGGGCGGGTCGACCAGGTCGGATGGTGCGGCCATGCGGGCAACTCCGCTGGGTGGATGAACGGTGGACGCCCCTTCTTGCCCGCAGCCCCGCGATGCTTTCACGCGGAGCCCGATTCCCGGCGCGGCGCCGGGAGAGACGGTTCGCGCCGCCACCTGCCCGTGCGCAGTCGCCGCAGGTGAAAGACGTCGGGCAGGCCGAGGGCCCTACTGCTCCTTGCGCTCGACCGGCTCAGTCACGGGCTCTGGCTCTGGCTCGGCCGGCTCAGGGACGGGCTCTGGTTCGGGCTCGGCAGGCTCATGGACGGGCTCGGGTTCGGCCGGCTCAGTCGCGGGCTCGGGTTCTGGTGCGGATTCGGGCGGGGGCGTGGGCTCGGGTGCGGGTTCCGGCCGCGGCGGTCGTACCAGGTGCCAGCCCCGCCGTACGAGCCGCACCACGAGAACCCCCGCACTCGCCAGGAGCAACGGCACCAGCAACGCCCCGATGAAGATCGGCGAGGCCATGTACCGGAAGTCCTGCGCCGAGATGTTGGCCATGATCGCCAGTTGCTGCCCGGCGACCACGGCCGCCACCCCGATCACGTACCGGTTCCGCCGCGCCAGCGCCCCCAGCGCCACGGCCAGGTACGACAGGTACGCCCACGACGCCCCCCGCCACAACACCCAGTCGTACTCGGGAGCCAGCGCCGCCGTCAGCCACGGATCGGCCACCTGGTTCAGCTCCAGCGACAGCGGTCGCAGGGAGTACACCCACCGCCCGGGGAAGTCGGGCACCGCGTCCGGGCCGACATAGCTGTCCGCGGTCGGCCGGCGCGAGAAGCGGTACGTCGCCCCGCCCGTCATCAGCGGGTCCTGCACGGGCTTCCAGGCGATCGCCCCCCGGCAGAGCCGGGCGTCGACGATCAGCCGCGGCTGCTCGACCAGCAGCCGTTTCCACAGGTCGAGCAGCTCGCCGGCGTGCGCGTCGGCCTGCTGCCAGCTGAAGTCGCTGCGCCAGATCAGCGGGTTGATCGTGTAGCAGGTCCCGCCCCACCACCACCGGGTCAGCGGCGCCACCGACGCCATGAGCGCCTTGTCCCGGTCGCTGAACAGGTCGGGACGGTCCCGGAACGCCACCGCGATGTCCCCGAACGCCGTGTGGTAGACGTACGTCTTCGACGGGGCGGCGATGCCGGCCTGGGGGAGCACCAGGTTCGTGAGCGCGAGCGGCAGGGCCGCCACGAACGTGCCGACGAGCAGCAGGCGTACCCGCATGGTCTTGACGATCAGTACCAGCGCGACCACGGCCACGCCCGCGACGAGGAAGCCGTTCGCGCGGAACAGCCCGAGCGCCAGCAGCAGTGTCCCGAACCCGGCCAGCCCGGGCCCCGTCACCCGGCGTCTGGCCGCGAACCGCGCGCACACCCCGGCGACCGCCACCACGCAGATCGTGAACGGCACGTCCTTCCACAACGTGACCGAGAACGCCCCCACGGGAGGGGCCAGCGGCAGCAGCACCGCCACCGCCGTGGTGAGCTTGCGCGGGGCGCCGAGCGCTTTGAGCGACTGCGCCAGAAATGTCAGCGCTCCCGCCATGGCCGTGGTCTGCGCGAACGTGACGGCGCCCAGATCACCGGTCTTGGTGAAGCTCAGCCACAACAGCGCGTCGTAGAGCACCGAGTGATCGCTCACCCAGGGGCCGACGACGGTGTGGCTCAGGTAGAGGACCGAGTCGCGGCTGAACAGCCCAGGGTAGAAGGCCGCCCACCAGCACCCGAGCACCGCCTGGATGATCAGGAAAGTCGCCAGCGCGACCCACGGCCTGGGCTTCCTGTCGCTCCCCATATCTCCAATCAGACCGTCTAGAAGTAGCTCACCCCGGGCTTCGGCCCTTTGCCGCCGAGCAGTGTCGGCACTGTGACGAGGTGATAGCCGCGCTTCTTGAGCTCTTTGACGATAGCGGGCATGGCCTTCACGGTCGCCGGGACCGTGTCGTGCATGAGGATCACGCCGTCGCGCTTGGCGAGCCTGAGAACGGCCGCCTTGATCTTCTTGGCGTCACGCAACTGCCAGTCGAGCGTGGTGCCCGTCCACAGCACCTGCGCGAGCTCGTTCTGGTCGGCCACCGCCAGCACCCGGTCGCTGGTGTGGCCGTAGGGCGGCCGGAACATGGTCGGCTGCTGCCCTGTGGCCTGCTGGATGATCTCCTGGGTGGTCCTGATCTCTTCGACGATCTCGTCCTCGAGGAGAGTCGGCAGCGAGGCGTGCGAGTACGTGTGGTTTCCGATCGCATGCCCCTCCGCCACCGCCTGCGCGGCGATTTCGGGACGCTGCTCCACCCGTTTGCCCACCAGGAAGAAGGTCGCCTTCGCCCCGGCCCGCTTCAGCGTCTTGAGCAGGGCGGGCGTGGTGGCCCCCGGGCCGTCGTCGAACGTCAGCGCCAGGCATTTCACCCGGGAGCAGTCGATCTTCGCTTGTACGGTGGTCGCGGGTATGGGGGTCAGGGCCAGCGAGGCCGCGAGTAAGGCTTGAATCACCACAAACGACAGCCTAGGGCCAAGAGCGGGCGGCCGATGTCGCGGGCCGGGCTCACTTCCCCAACCGCGCGTGAAGGAACAAGGTGACGCCTTTGAGCGATGTGACCGGCAGATACCGCTCGGCCAGGACGACCGCCGACAGTCCCACGTTGATCAGGGCGGGCAGCTTGCGCAGGTCGCTCCCCTTGGAGCGGCGCCGGTGCCACACCACGAGAGGCCGAAGGAGGACGTTCCAGCTCCAGATCCGGTCGACCCGCAGCCCGGCCTTCTCGACGACCTCGGTGAGGGAATCACGGTAGTAGCGGCGGACGTGGCCGACGGCGTCGTCATGGGGCGACCAGAGTGACATGTCGCACGGCACCGCGATCAACGTGTGCCCGCCCGGCGCCAGCACCCTGGCGATCTCCTCGGCGACCAGGTAGTCCTCGCGGATGTGCTCCAGCACGTCGAACGCGGTCACCAGGTCGACGCTGCCGGACTCGAACGGCAGCGCCCGCGCGTCCGCCTGGACGGCGTTGACGCCGCGCTGCCTGGCCAGCTCGACGGCCGTCTCGCTGGTGTCCGTCGCCGTCGCGTCCCAGCCCGCCTCGGTCAGCACCCGGGTGTTCCCGCCGCCGGCGGCGCCGATGTCCAGAGCCCGGCCGGGACGGCCGAGCGCGCGCAGCTCCCTGCGCAGGATGGCCCGGCGCTCGCGGTACCACCAGTGGGTGTCCTCAAGCGTGACGAGGCGGCGGATCTCTGTGGTTTCCATGGCGTGTATCAGTTCCTTGTGCGGGAGAAGACCCAGCGGTCCAGTGCGGTGAAGCGGATCACCGTGAGCAGGCAGTACGTGGTCACGACGGCGCCCACCTCGGCCAGGCGCCCGCCGCCCGGCGGCACCGTGAGGACGGCCATGGTGGTCAGCACATAGTTCGCGACGAAGAGCACCGCCGCGCGGAAATGCACGGTGGTCCGCCGGACCCGGCCGAACGTCCACCGGTGATTCGCTTCGGTATTGATGATTCCGGCGATGACGAGCGCGCCCAGATTCGCCGTCGCCGGCGCCCAGAATTCACGCAGCGGGAAATAGACGACTGTGTACAGGACGACGGGGAGAACGCCTATCGCGGCGAACGAGGCGAATTTCGCCAGCGTCACCGCCCGCGGCCTGGCCACGACCGCGTCCGGGTGCCGCGGGGTGGGCTCCGACCGCGTCACCGCGACCCCGGCCCGGCACGTCGACATCGACCAGGCGACCCTGGCCAGGCCCTTCAGGTCGTCGATCGCGGTCCTGACCACGCGTACGCGCGAGTCAACGTCCTCGATCCAGTCGACCGGCACCTCGTGCACCCGCAGCCCGTTGTGCTCGGCCAGCAGGAGCAGCTCGGTGTCGAAGAACCAGCCGTCGTCCTCGATCTTGTCCATGAGCGGCCGCACCACGTCGGTCCTGGCCGCCTTGAAGCCGCACTGGGCGTCGCTGAACCCGGCGCCGAAGCCGTACCTGAGCAGGACGTTGTAGGCCCGCGACACCACTTCGCGGCGCAGTGAACGACGGGTGCGCGCGCTGTGCGCCAGCCGGGTGCCGATGGCGATCTCCGAGTGGCCGCTGGCCACCGCCGCGACCAGCGGGAACAGGGCGTCGAGGTCGGTCGACAGGTCGACGTCCATGTACGCGACGATCTCGGCGGGGCTGTCCCGCCAGGCCGCGCGCAGCGCCGCGCCCCGCCCGCGCACGTCGATCCTGCGGGCGTGCACACGGTCGAACTCCCCGGCCAGCGCGGTGGCGACCGGCCAGGTGGCGTCGGTGCTGCCGTTGTCCACGATCGTGATGCGCCACGGCAGCGGGAAGCCGCCGTCGAGGAAGTCGGCCAGCGTACGCACACAGCCGGGCAGCGCGCGCTCCTCGTTGAGCACCGGGATGACGATGTCGACACTCGCCGTGCCGAGGACGCGGGGGGCCGGCTCCATGGCGGCACGCGTGTCCATAGATTCCCTGATCCTTTGCCTGTGGCCGTACGTCCAGGGAAATGTTGCTGGGGCCGTCCAGCAGGGCGCGTGCTGTTTTTCCTCGCCATTCCATGAGCGGGCGATACTTTTACTTCGGGGCGAGCTCGTAAACGGAAGAGGTGGTGTTACGGAACCGGAGCGTGGCGAATTTCTCCAGCTCCTGGTTCGGCCCGGTGAAGAGCCATTTGACGCGGTATTTCCGGGCGAGGCTCTGGACGTTCTCCGCCGTCGGCGCCGCGAACACCGCGTCGTTCGCCGCCAGCCGCGCGGGATCCGCGAACGGCACCTCGAGGTACGACATCGTGAACAGCTCCGCCCGCGACAGCGTGCTCTCGGCGTACGCCCATCCCTCGACCAGCACCCGCCGCTCGGTGAACCCGGACACCCAGTAGTGCCTGCTGTCGCACTTGCGCGGCGTGCGGAGGCGGCAGTGGAGATCGGTGGCCACCACGTCGCCGGGCGACGAATGGTCGCGCAGCCACCTTCCGGCCTCCAGCGCGCCGTCGGGGATCAGCCTTTCGCCTCCCTGCTGCTCGGGCTGCTCCGGCGTGGCGTGCGCGACCACGTCGCGGACGGAAGCCGGGACCGCGTACCCGGCCAGCAGCGCCACCACCGCCAGCACGGTCCCGCGCCACCACAGCACCGCCGCCACGACCCCGAGCACCAGGTACGGCAGCACGACCCGCTCCAGGGCGCCCCCGGACACCTCGGCCTGGGCGGCCACCACGGCCGCCCCCGCCCCCACCGCCGTCCAGGCCCACGGCACCCGCCGCCCCATGACCCCGCACACGGCCGCGATCGACAGGTAGGGCCGGGCACCCTCCAGGAAGTAGAGCTGCGATTCGGACGGATGCCCAAGCACCACGGCCGCGCCGACCCCCGCGACCCCTATGCCGAGCAGCAGGAGCATCGGCGGCTCCAGTATCCGCCGCCACCCGAGCCCGGCCACTCCACCCCACACGCAGAGCAGGCAGAACAGGTGCACGAGGGCCAGGACGATCACCGGGGCAAGGGACGCGGTGGCCAGCTCCGGCATCCGGATGCCGGCCACCTGGCCCCAAACAGCCCGCATCGTCGCGAACGGCGCGACGGCCGTCCCCTGGGCGCCCCGACCGAACACCACGAACTGCGCGATCAGCAAGCACGCCAGCGTGACCCCGGCGGCGGCCGGCCACCTGTCCGGAGGCCGCCGCTCCACGACCCACCGCACGGCCACCACGACCAGCAGCCCCGCCAGCAGCAACGGCAGGAACGTGGCCTTCCCCCCGGTGAGCGCCAGCAGCAGCACGACCAGCGCCACCCATCCCCGAGACCGGCCGACGAGCAGCAGCACCACGGGCGCGAACAGCACCGCCCCGAACGTCTGCGTGGGACTCGCCCACGCGGTGAACATCGACCGCGACGTGAAGATCACGCCCTCCTGCAGAACCGGGCTGAACAGGAAGTACGTCACCCCGACCGCCGCCGCCCCCGTCCCCCAGCGCCCGCCGATCCGCCGCCCCAGCACCGCCACCAGCACGACCAGGGCGGCCGTCATCGGCAGCGTGGACAGCCGGTAGACCAGCGTCACCGGCTCGATCCCGGTGACCCAGCTCGTGGCGGCCATGTCGGCGTAGACGAACCAGTGGTAGGAGAGCGGCTCGCCCAGCACGGACGGCAGCGTCGGCGGCATGTGGTGCTTGACCTCGCCGACCAGCGCCAGGTGGTACGGCATGTCCACGTACGCGCTCGCGATCGGCACCCGGTACAGGAAGAGCGCGCTCCACGTGATCAGGTATCCGACCACTCCGGCGAGCACCCAGGCACACCACCCGGGCATCCGCTCCTTGACGGCCGCGCCCCGCCAGTGCCGCCGCAGCCCCGGCACGCCCGCGAACGCGCCGATCACGACGAGGGGCGGGACGAGCACCAGCAGCGGCAGCCCTGCCGCCCTGGCGGGGATGTAGGCCAGGACCTCGACCGCGTACCCGAGCGCCAGCCCCGCCGCGACGTCCTCGGCCACCGACCTGCCACCCCCGGTCAGCGCCCGCCACAGCAGTGTCCCGGGCAGCGCCACCCCGACCCCGGCGTACGCCGCGAAGGCGGCCAGATCACGCGGCGAGACCCCGCACCACAGGAACACGACCACCGCGGCCACGCCCACCGTCGCGGCGGGCAGCCACCCCAGGCCGATCCGCCGGCCAGGAGACCGCTCCGGATGGACGCATGTGTGCTCCGCGGAGGCGATCGTCATCGGGCGGGGGTCAGGGAGAGCGATGTCATCGGATCACGGTCACCAGGCGCGTGAACTCGGCCGGAAGATCGACCCCGTCCCACACCCGATGGAAGCTCAACGCGCTGCCCACCGGGACCATCCGATCCACCCCCCGCCCCGCCAGCTCCCTGGCCAGCTCTTCCAGCTCGGAGCGCCCGAACCCGAAATGCGTCATCGTCTGATCCCGCCGCTCGATCAGCGGCGCCAGCTCCGCGAGCGACCCGAGCCTGGCGTGCGCGAACGTCCCGGCGCCCAGCCAGCGCCTCGGTGCGGCGGCCGCGGCCGCCAGCGTCACGTCGGCCAGCGCGTTCCCCCGGAACTCCACGCGCTGCGCCACCCCGTCAGCGGCCAGCCCGTACGTGGAGACCCGCTTCTCCACGGCCATCGCCGCGTCGACGCCCCACCCGCGCACGGTCACCACCCGGGACACGTGATCGGTGAAGTCGGCCCGCGCCGCGTCGCAGTCACCCGCCGCGCCCACCCAGAACACGGTCCGCGGCGATGAGCACGCCGCCTGGTCGAACCAGTAGGTGTCGTTGACGAACCCCTCCGCCACGGTCGCCCGCGCCGCCCGCGGCGCGCACAGCCAGGCCGCCGCGCACACGACGGCGAACGAGGAACGATCGGGGAAGACCAGGTCACGGGCGTGCGGTGAGAGCGGGTGCCGCCGGATGTCCCGCACCGTGCCGTCCCCACCCCAGATCACCCGCAGATCGCAGGCCGCGGAGAGCGCGGCGGTGACGGCGTCGTCGGAGCGGTCGTAGGAGACGATCCGCTGAGTCTCACCGACGACGGGATCGGCGTCGGCGAGCGCCTCGTGCAGCGTCTCCACGATCACCTCGGCGACCGGGCCGGAACGCGCCGAGAGGCGTACGACGTTGCGGTTGCCCACCAGGGCCGACAACGCCCAGGAGTAGACGAAGACCGTGTCCACGTTCGCGGGCGGGAGGTGGAAGACCAGGCCGCGCGGGACGCGTACGTGCTCGCCGGCCAGCCCGTCCACCGTGCGGGCCAGCTCGCTGGGACGCAGGAAGAAACCGAGCGATCCGAGCTCGGGATGCCGCCGCGCCAGTGCCGGCCGCAGCAGCCGCTTCCCGAACGCCGCGAGGAACGCGCGCACCCGCTCGTCCCCGACCTCCAGTGAGTCGCCCCGCACCTGCGCCAGCAGCGCTTCGGCAGACGTGGCGCCCGCGGCGGGAAACCGCACCCGCACCGCGGCGGCCGAAGAGATCGCCTCGTCCGGCATCAGCCCTGCCCCATGGTGTCGCTACAGCCCCGTGCCTCCGCCCGCGGCAGCCTGCCGAGGACCTCGAACCGCTTCCCCGGCCAGGCCCCGTCGTCGACGCCGCGCACCACGCCCAGATCCTCGGTCAGCAGCACATGGCCGGGATATGACGTGGGCAGCGTGCTGACCACCTCGATCAGCCCCGGCACGCCGTGCGGCGCCTCCTGCCAGGTCTCCGGATCCCGGATCACGACGTCGGCGAAATCCGGGCAGTAGAGCCCATCCCCGTCGGGGCCCTCCAGAAAGACCGTCCCGATCTGCTCGACCATCCCGTAGAAGTTGTGGATCTCGGCCAGCCCGCACTCGTCCGCCAGCCGCCGCCGGAACTCGGCGTTGTCCACCGCCTGCTCGGCCAGCCGCTTCCAGCCGCCGGAGTGGATCAGCACCCCCTGCGACAGATCCGCGCCCAGCTCCCGCAGGCAGAGCCAGACCATGAACGTGAACCCGAAGATCAGGAACCGCTCGCCTCCGTGCCGCGCCAGGAAACCCTTGACCGCCTCCGCGTCCACCCGCCCCTGCTCGTCCAGCACGAACGTGTGATCCCTGCCGAAGTTCATCATCCCGAGCACGCCCGCTCCACGAGCGCTCAAGGCCGGGTCGCGTACCACGGAGCGGCTGTCCACGACCAGCATCGGCAGCCGCCGTTCGCCCAGCACCACCCTGAGCGTCGCCGCCAGCATGCGGGTCTGCGCCGCGGCCGCCTCCCGATCGAGGTAGATCCTGCTGGGCCGCTGCCCGGTGGTCCCGCTGGAGGTCAGCACCCGGAACACCTGTTCCTGCGGCACGCTGCGCAGCTCGTGCGTCTTGAACAGCCGCACCGGCAGCCATGGCAGATCCGTCAGCCGCCGGTAGGGCGGCGCCGCCCCGGTCGCGTCGAGAATGCGCTGGTACGGGAGGCACGCCGCCCGATGCCGCTCGGTCAACGCGGCCAGCTCGGGAACCAGCTCCGCCTCCCGCTCGGCCGCACCCAGCGTGAACACGCTCACCCGACGCCTCCGCGTGCTTCCAGAGCCCGGTAGTCGACCTTGCCGGTGGCCAGCAGCGGCAGCCGGTCGATGCCGCGGACGTCGAAACCGCTCCAGTGCACCCGCAGCTCGGCCCCCAGCCGCCGCGCCAGCCCCGCGCACCCGGCCGCGTCCAGCCCCTCGGCCCACACCGTCACCCGGTCGTCCCCGCTGGTGGCCGCCACAGGTCCGGAGCCGCGCAGCAGGCGCTCCACGTCGTCCAGGTTCACCCGAACGCCGAAGATCTTGGCGATCCGTTTGAGGCGTCCCGTGATGTACAGGAATCCCTCGGAATCCAGCCGCCCGAGATCCCCGGTACGCAGCACCCCGCCCAGATCGTCCCCCCGGGCCAGGTCCGCGGCCGTCTCCGCGTATCCCAGCATGACGTTGGGCCCGTGGTAGACGACCTCGCCGTCCTCGACGTCCAGCCGCCCCCCGGGAACGGCCACCCCCGCCGAGCCCGGCTTGTCGGCGAGCCGGTCCGGGGGCAGGACGGCGATGCGCGCGGTGGCCTCCGTCTGGCCGTACATGACGAAGAACCGGTCCGCCTTCGCCGAGAACTCCGTGACGAGCTCCGGGCTGAGCCGCCCGCCGGCCTGGGTGAGCGTGGCGATCGTGGGATGCTCGGCCCGGTCGTAACGCAGGCGGCGCAGCATTGCGTACTGGTAGGGGACGGCGGCCAGCGACGTGCACCGGTGCGCGTCCAGATGCGTCCAGAACGACCGCTCCAGCAGCCCCGCCTCCGTCAGCACCACGGTCGCGCCCGCCGCCAGGTGGCTGTTGAGCACCGACAGGCCGTAGCTGTAGTGCAGCGGCAGGCTGGTGGGCGCGATCTCGCCGGGAGTGATCGACAGCGCCGAGGCGATGGCCGCGGCGTTGGCCAGGACGGCCCGGCGCGACAGGCGGACGAGCTTGGGGTTGCCGGTCGAGCCGGACGTGGCGAGCAGGACGGCCAGGTCGGGATGCGGGTCGGGCGTGTCGCGACGCGGCGGCGGCGAGCCGTCGGTGGCGTGCGTGAATCCGAGCAGCGCGGCCGGCCGGAACCTGCCCGTCAGGTTCGCCAGCGTCCCGGCCGGCAGGTCGGGGTCGAGCAGCGCGATCGGCCGGCCGGACTGCCAGGCGGCGAGGTAGCGCAGCACGGACGCCAGATTGCTGCGCATGCCGCAGAACAGCGGCCCAGGCCGCAGCCGGGCCATGGCCTCCGCCGTGCGCGCGACGCGGCCGGCCAGCTCGTCGCCGCCGAGGCCCGTCGATTCTCCGGCGACGACGAGCCGGGCCTGTGGGTGCGGGAAGATCATGGGACCAGCCCGCCGTCCACACCGAGGACCTGGCCGGTGATGAAGCCCGCGTCAGGCGAGAGCAGGAACCCGATGGCGGCCGCCACGTCATCGGGCCTGCCGAGGCGGCCGAGCGGGGTTCCCGCGATCGTGGCGGCGCGGGCCTCGTCGTCGAGCGTGGCGAGCAGGTCCGTCTCGATGTAGCCGGGGGCCACGGCGTTGACCCTGATCCCGGCGGGGCCCAGCTCCTTGGCGGCGGCCAGGGTGAGTCCGATGACCGACGCCTTGGTCGCGGAGTAGACCGTCTGGCCTGGCCCGCCGGCGCGGCCCATGATCGAGGAGACGAGCACCACGGCCGGATGCGTGCCCCGGCGCAGCAGCCTGAGCGCGGCCTGCAGGGTGTGCGTCGCGCCCACCGCGTTGACCTCGAACAGCCGGCTGATCGTCTCGTGACGGACCATGCCGAGCAGGCCCGCGGCGTGGATGCCCGCATTGATCACGAGCGCGTCGAGCCGGCCGTGCCGCTGGTAGATCTGCCGCATCATGGCCGAGACGAGAGCGGGATCCGCCACGTCGCCGTGGACGGAGTCGGCCGGCCCGCCGGTCTGCGCCGTCACCTCGGCGGCGGCCTTCGCGGCACGCTCCTCGTCGCGGCCGTGGACCACGACGACATGCCCGGCCGCGGCCAGCCGCACCGCGACCGCCCTCCCGATGCCCGCCGTCGACCCGGTGACGAGGACGACGCGGGACTCAGACGGCGGCGGCGCCGATGCCATGCTTCTCCAGCAGCTCGGCCGCCTTCGCGAACGAGCTCATGTCGATCATCTCGTCAGTGTCGATCATGATGGAGAACTCGTCCTCCATCGCGGCGATCAACGCCATGTGCGCCAGCGAGTCCCACTGCGGGACGGCGCGGTATTCGAGGCCGTCGACGTCGGTGTCGGCGGGAAGGTTGAGCGTCCTGCGGAAGACGGCCCGCAGTCGATCGAGATGACTCATGGCGATCACTCACTCTCTGTCCTCAATCAGGAACCGATTGTAGCGGCATTTGGCGAGCCAGGAGAAACCCAGCCCCCGCCGTGAGTAATGGAACCGTATAACGGCGAGTGAGGCATGTTCGGGGCTGGGAATGTCGGATGGGGCGCGGCAACCGCTACAGGGGGAATGATGGACGAATCCAATCACTGGTACGGGCACTCCCGCATTCTCGGCGCATACTGCGGGATGCCGGAGGAGGTGCCGAAGCGAATCCAGGGCTTCCTCCAGCATGGATGGAACTATCTCCACGGATTTCCCCCGAACGACCACTGGTGCAGTCCCGGTTATCCCCGTTTTGTCTGGTCTGACGTGCTGCGCCGCCGGGGCTGGTCGATGAGCCGCAGAGGACACTATCTCATCGGCGCGCCCTGGATTTATCTCCTTTCCCTGGAGCCGGAACTGGGTGTGACGGCGAAACGCGAAGGTACGATCTGGTATCCCTTTCATGGGTGGGAGAAGCATTCCGTCAACGGGGACCACGCGCGGCTGGCCGACGAAATCCGAAATGTCGAGACTGGTCCGGTCACCGTCTGCCTCTATTGGCTGGAATTCGCGAATCCGGACATTCGGCGGGCGTACGAATCGAGGGGATTCCGGGTCATCTGCCATGGCGATCGCGGATCCCGCTGGGACGGCAAGGGGCGCGACTTCCTGCGCAAGCAGCTGATCCAGCTACGGCGTCACCGCAGGGTGGCCTCCAACCGGCTCGGCAGCGCGGTGTTCTACGGCGCCTCGGTGGGGTGCGAGGTCGCCGTGTACGGGGACCCGATGCAGTTCGAGGACGAGCGCCCCGAGTACGGCGGCACGGCGCGCCGGATGCGGCTCTGGCCCGAGCTGCACGGCACGCGCGTCGATCCCGAGGTGGCGGCCGAGGTGGCGCGGCGCGAGCTGGGATTCGAGTATCAGGCGACACCGGAGGAGCTACGGCGAATGTTCGGATGGAAGAGGGTGCGGGACCTGTGAATGAGGCACCCGGGAATGTCCGGTTGATTGGCGGCGAAATGCTGCTGTGGTCGGACATGTCCAACATGGGGGGCATCACGGACTGGCGGGGCGCGGCGCTGGAGCTGATCAGGCGGATGCTGCCGGCGAGCGGCAGGGTGCTGCTGGCCGGGCCGCATCCGCAGGCGGTGGTGGACGAGGTGGCCGCCCACGCCCCTTCGGCGGCCGTGCTGCTGCGCTCCTACCCGGATGCCTGCGCCCTCGGCGAACGCCACCCGGGGCTGGACGTCCACTGCGGGCGGCTGGAGGTGTTCGCGGCCGATGAGCCGTACGACCTGGTGCTGGCGCTGGACGGGTTGCGGCGCACGCACTCCGCCGAGGCGCCCGCCGCTGCCTGGATCGAGTCGCTCGACGCCCTGGCCGCCCTCGTCGCGCCCGGCGGGCGGCTCGTCCTCGGCGTACACAACGACCTGGGTGTGGACCGCTTCCTCGAGGCCCGGCCCGCCGACCGGGACGGCGGCGACGACCAGTGGGCGCCGCACGGCTTCGACCCCAGTTACCCCGGCGGACCCGGGGCGCTGGACGCCGGGCTGGAGTCGGCCGGGCTGATGGTGCAGCGGTGCTACGCGGCCTATCCTGGCCGGCAGGCGCCCCGGGCGTTGCTCGCCCGCGAGGCCCTGGCCTTCGACCTGCCGGACGCGCTCACGTTCCCGCTGAGCGCCGGGGACGGCGACCGCATGCTGGTGGCCGACCCGCTCCACCTGACGCGCTCGGTGTTCCGGCACCGCCTGGGCGAGGAACTCGCCCCCTTGTGGCTCGCCGTGGCCACCCGCCCGCCGCTGCTCACGAAGACCCCGAACCCGGCGCCGACGGACGAGCACGCGGACGCCGCCACGGCCCACGACCAGCCCACCGCCGCGATCCCGCCGCACGACGAGGACGCGGACGGGGTCACGCCGGCGGCGGAGCGGGTGCCAGGCGAGACGACCGGGGCGGGGGCGGATGAGCCGGCGGAGGCGACGTGCCCGGCCAACGGAGGGGAACTGCCGTTGGGCCTCATCGAGGAGGGCCCCACCGTGTACGAGCTCACCCGCGCCGGGCTCAAACAGCTCCCCGACGGCGCGGAACGCCCGGTCCCCACCGGCCGGGTCGTCGAGGAGATCCTCGTCGAGGCGTGTGCCCGCGAGGACGTGAAGACCGTCCGCGACCTGCTCTCCGACCTGGCCGCCTGGCTGGAGGAGGGCGGCGACCCCACGGCCGCCACCGACGGCCTGGTGTACGACGGCGAGCGGTTCACCGCCGTCACCCCGCCGGCCGCGGCGACGTTCACGTCCCCCGGCCCCCGGATCGTCCTGTGCAGGATCCTGTGGCGGTTCGCGGTACGGCTGCAGGCGGCAGGTCACCACCACCCGTGGCCGTGGCCGCTGGAGGCGGACCAGCTCACGCTGACTCTGTGCGGCATGGCCGGCCGCCCCTGTGACCCCGGCGACCTCGACCTGGCCCGCAAGCTGGACGCCGAGCTGGGCCGACCGGCCGAGCCGGGCGAGCAGGCGCCGACGTACCGCGACCTGCTGGGCGCCCGCGACCGCCTCGCCGACCAGCTCACCGCGGCCCTGGCACGCATCGCGCGCCTGGAGACGAAGCTCACCTACCGGGAGCGCGAGCTGGTCCGGGCGACGGCGAAGCTGCGCAGGACGCAGCGCAAGGCCACCGCCTTCCGCAGGACGCTCGGGTACCGGCTCTCGCGCCGCCTGGTCCGCCCGGGCAAGGTCGCCCGCAAGGTCTTCCGCCTGCTGTCCGGCTGACGAATCCGCTCGCTGCCCGGCCGATGAAGAGGAGCACCTGTGCCGGTTCTTTCGGTGATCGTCCCGTTCCACAACGTCGAGAAGTACATCGGACCCTGCCTGGACTCCGTCTCCGCCCAGACCCTGAAGGATCTGGAGGTGATCTGCGTGGACGACGGAAGCGACGACGGCGGCCCGGCCGTCGTCCGCTCCAGGCAGGAGGACGACAGCCGGATCGTCCTCATCAGACAGGACAACCAGGGCGTGGGATGCGCCCGCAACGTCGGCGTACGCCGCGCCCGCGGACGCTACCTGGCCTTCGTGGACGGAGACGACACGGTGCCGCCGGACGCGTTCGCCCGGCTGGTGTCCTCACTCGAAGCCTCGGGCTCCGACCTGGCCTGCGGAAACGTCATGCGCCTGCATCGGAACCTGCTGATCCGGTCGTGGGCGCACCGGGAGGCGTTCGCCAAGCCGATCAAGGGCACCCACATCACCCGCCATCCGTTGCTGATCCGCGACCGCATGTTGTGGAACAAGGTCTACCGCCGCTCCTTCTGGGACGGCCTCGGCCTGAGCTTCCCCGAGCGCATGTACGAGGACCAGCCCGTCGCCATGGCCGCCCACGTCGGGGCGCGCTCGGTGGACGTGCTGGCCAGGATCGTCTACCACTGGCGCCAGCGCGACGAGCCGGGCGCCTCGATCACCCAGCGCAGACTGGAGCCGGGCAACCTGCGCGACCGCCTCCTGTCGGTCCTGGAGACGGCGGACCTGTTCGCCTGCCGCGCGCCGCGTCTCAAACCGGACTTCGACCGCGAAACGATGGACATCGACATGAGCGTCGCGGTGGAGGCCGTTGCGGCGCTGGGCGAGTCGGCGGATCCGGGGCTGATCGATCTGATCGTCCGCTATCTCGACGGCGTGTCGCGCGAGGCGTGGCTGAGTGTCCCGTTCGCGCATCGGCTCCAGGTGCACCTGCTGCACGGGCGCCGCCTGGCCGAGTTGGCCGACGTCCACGCCCGGGCCCGCGACGGCCGGCTGCGGCCCCGCGTGAGCCCGGCCGGGTTCCTGCGCAGGCGCTGGTACGGCAGGCATCCGGGGCTGCCGGGGCACCTGTCCGACGTCTCGGCCGAGCTGGAGCTGTCGGCCCGGCTGGTGGATCTCGGCTGGCGTGACGGCGTGCTCGCCGGCGCCGGTCGGGTGGGCGTCGGCGGCTTCGACGTCAGCGCGCTGCGCCGCGCCCGCGTACGCGTCTGGCTGGCGGAACGCGGGACCGGCGAGACCGTGCAGCTGTCCGACGAGGAGTCCGCGCCCGCCTGGGAGAGCGTGGAGGAGGAGGACGGCACCCGGCTGCCCCAGCACGTGTTCCCGTTCGCGTTCGCGTTCGACCCGGCGATGTTGTCGCCCGCCCAGCTCGCCAGGCGCGGCCACTGGGACCTGCGGCTCCAGCTTCGGGGCCAGGGGCTGCGGCTGGACGGCAAGGTGGGCGGGCCGCGGTGGCTGCCGCCGCCGATCCCGGCGCCGCGCCGCAGGTCGGGCGTGTGGCTGGTTCCGGTACGCAGGCCCAAGGGCGCCTGGGGCCTGCGGCTGCGTACGGCGGAGGCGATCATCGGGGCGTGCCGGATGGACGGCGGTGACCTGGTGTTCTCCGGAGAGATGTCCGACGTCGGCGACGGCGAGCCGGTGCTGCGGCTGCGACGCAGGAGCGACGGCGAGGAGATGTACTTCCCCGTGACGCTGGCGGGCCGGGAGTTCCACGCCCGGGTGCCGCTGGCCGGCATCGACGAGAGCGTCGGCGACGAGTCGTTGTGGGAGGTCGTCATCGATCAGGGCAGGGCGCTGCGGCCGCTGGTGCGCGCCCGCCAGTGCGCCGTCGCGACGGTCGCCGACCGGCGTTTCCTGGTGGACCGGGGCGAGGACGGCTGCCTGCTCCTGGCCGAACGCTAGGCCAGGATCCCCGCCAGCGTCTCGACGACCCGGTCCTGCTGGGCGTCGGTGAGGTCGGGGAACAGCGGCAGCGACAGCTCCTCGGCGTAGTACGCCTCCGCCAGCGGGCAGAGCCCGCGCCGGTAGCCGAGGTCCTCGAACACCGGATGCCGGTACGCCGGAAGGTAGTTGACCTGCACGCCGATGCCCGCCGCGCGCATGCGCTCGTAGACCTCGCGCCGCCGCCCGTCGCGTATCCGCACCGGATAGAGGTGCCAGCTCGGGGACACGTACGCCCGCTGCGCCGGAAGCGTCAGCCCGGGCACGCCGCCCAGCAGCGCGTTGTAGCGGGCCACCAACTCCCACCTGCGCGCCCGGAAGCAGGCCAGCCGGCGCAGCTGGCTGAGGCCGAGCGCGCACAGCACGTCGGGCAGGCGGTAGTTGAGCCCGAACTCGTGCACCTCCTGGTGCCAGCCGCCCACGTCCGGCTCGCGCTGCTCGGCGGGGTCCCTGACCAGGCCGTGGTTCCTGAAACGGGCCGCCCGCAGATGCAGCTCCGGGCCGGCCGCGGCCACCGCGCCGCCCTCGGCGGTGGTCACGGTCTTGGTCGGGAAGAACGAGAACGTCGTCAGGTCCGCGAGCGCCCCCACGGGCCGGTCCTTGTACGCGGCCCCGATCGAATGCGCCGCGTCCCCTATCAGCACGGCGCCGGCCCGGCCGGCGGCCGCCCGCAGCTCGTCGTAGTCGGCGGGATGGCCCGCGTAGTCCACCGCCGTGATCGCCCTGGTGCGGCAGCCGGCCAGCGAGGCCACGGCGTCGGGGTCGAGGTTGCCGGTGTCGGGCTGCACGTCGGCGAAGACCACCCGCGCCCCGAGCAGCGCGGCCGTGGCCGCCGTCGCCACGAACGTCAGCGGCGACGTGATCACCTCGTCGCCCGCGCCCACCCCGGCCGCGACGTAGGCGACGTGCAGCGCCGCCGTGCCCGACGTGACCGACACGCACGGGACGCCGCCCGTCCAGCGGGCCAGCTCCGCCTCGAACGCGGCCACCGCCGGTCCGGTGGTCAGCCAGTCGCCGCGCAGCACCTCGGCCACCGCCTCGACGTCGGACTCGGCGATCGACTGCCGCCCGTAGGGGAGCATCAGCCGGCCACCATGCCACGCAGGTCGTCCACCGACAACCACTGGTCGTTGGTGTCGGAGCGGTAGGAGAAGCCCTCCGGCAGCAACTCGCCGGTCTGCGGCGGCGCATAGCCCCAGGTCGCGATCGTGGGCTGGACCACGAAGCGGTCGGCCAGCCGCAGTGTCCTGCGGCCGTCGTCGGGGCCGATCATCTCCTCGTGCAGCTTCTCTCCCGGCCGGACGCCGATCTCGTAGATCGAGCTCCGTGGCGCCAGGGCCTCGGCCAGGTCGGTGATGCGCATGCTGGGGATGCGCGGCACGTACAGCTCGCCGCCCCGCATCAGGTCGAACGAGTCGACCACGAACCGCACCGCCTGGTCGAGCGTGATCCAGAACCTGGTCATGCGCTTGTCGGTGATCGGCAGGCTGTCGCCCTGCGCGGCCAGGCGCAGGAACAGCGGCACCACCGAGCCCCTGCTGCCGACGACGTTGCCGTAGCGGACCACGGCGAAGCGGGTCTCGTGCGCGGCGGCGTAGTGGTTGGCCGAGACGAACAGCTTGTCCGCCACCAGCTTCGTGGCGCCGTACAGGTTGATCGGGCTGGACGCCTTGTCGGTGGAGAGCGCGACCACCTTGCGCACGCCGCAGTCGATGGCGGCCTCCACGACGTTCTGCGATCCGCCGACGTTGGTGCGGACGTACTCGAACGGGTTGTACTCGGCCGTGTCCACCTGCTTGAGCGCGGCCGCGTGGACGACGTGGTCGACGCCGTGCATGGCGCGGGTCAGGCGGTCACGGTCCCTGACGTCGCCGATGAACCAGCGCAGCCGCTCGTCGTCGCCGAAGAGCTGCCGGGTTTCGTACTGCTTGAGCTCGTCGCGGGAGAAGACCACCAGGCGCCGGACCCCGAGGGAGTCGAGCGCGTGGCGGATGAACGCCTTGCCGAACGACCCCGTCCCCCCGGTTATCAAAATCGACGATCCACTGAGAATGCTCACGTGGCCCCCCTGAAGTCGCGTGCCGGGCGGTAGCATAGCGCGATCGACCAATGACGCACTGTCACACGGGGGAATGGGGCTGCTGTGCGTATTGTCGGAATCATTCAGGCTCGTATGGGGTCCACGCGGCTGCCGGGGAAGGTGCTGCGGGAGCTGGGCGGGCGTTCTGTCCTGGGGTGGGTGGTCCGCGCCGCCCGCGAGTCGCACGCGCTCGACGATCTCGTGGTCGCCACCACGACGCTGGCGGAGGACGACGTGGTGGTCGCCGAGTGCCGGCGGCTCGGCGTGGAATGCCACCGAGGGCCGGTGGACGACGTGCTGACCCGGTTCGTGCAGGCGTTGGAGGGGCGCGAGGCGGAGGCCGTGATGCGGTTCACGGCGGACTGCCCGCTGCTCGACCCCACCGTGATCAGGGAGGCGGCGCTCGTCTACCGTGCCGTGCCCGGGCTCGACTACCTCAGCACGAGCCTGGCCCGTACGCTGCCGCGCGGGCTCGACGTGGAGATCTCGAGCCTGGCCGCGCTGGAGCGGGCAGACCGGGAGGCCGTCGCCTACCACCGCACCCACGTGACCTCCTACGTCTATGAGCACCCCGGCGACGCGCGGCTGCTCGGGCTCGCCTACCAGCCGGTCGCCGACGACCTGCGGGTCACGCTCGACACCGAGGACGACTGGCGGCTCATCTCCCGCGTGGTGGGCGAGTTGGGCGACGGGTGCGTGCCGGTCAGGACGCTGGTGGGCTGGCTGCGCGACCGGCCGGAGGTGTGCGGGCTCAACGCCCACGTCCGGCAGAAGGCGCTCCAGGACGCATGACCAGGGTCGGCTTCCGCTGCGACGCCGGGATCATGAGCGGCGTCGGGCATCTGGTGCGCTGTGCAGCGCTGGCCGAGGAGCTGCGATCGCGCGGGGTGGGCGTGGTCTTCCTCGGTGCGGTACGCGGGTCGGAGTGGGCGCGGGCACAGCTCCGCGAGCGCGACCTGCCGTTGGTCGCCGCCCCCCGGACGCCGGCGCGGCTTGCGGCCCTGGCCAGGGAGCTGCGGCTGGACGCGGTGGTCCTCGACTCCTACGACCTGCCCGAGGAGACGGGCGCCGCGCTCCGGGACGCGGGCCTGGCGGTGCTGGCGATCGTCGACGGCGACCCGCTGGGCCAGGAGGCCGACCTGTACCTCGACCAGAACCTCGGCGCGGAGAGCCGCCCCTTCCCCCCGCCCATAGCGGGCGAGCGGCTGGCCGGGGCGCGTTACGTGCTGCTGCGCGACAGCGTCCGGCGGCGCAGCCGGGCGCCGCGGCGCGACGGGGCGCTGCCGCGCGTGCTGTGCTTCTTCGGCGGCACCGACAGCGCCGGCGTCGTCCCGGCGTGGGCGGACGCGCTACGGGCCACCGGCGTGCCGTTCGAGGGAACCGCGATCAGCCCGGCGCCGTTCGCGGCAGGCGGTCCGATCACCGTCATCCCGCCGACGGACCGGCTGCCCGAGCTCATGGCCGAGGCCGACCTCGTGGTCACCGCGGCCGGCTCGGCCATCTGGGAGCTGCTCCACCTCGGCGTGCCCACGGCGCTGAGCTGGGTGGCCGGCAACCAGCTCATCGGCTACCGGGAGCTCGTGGGCAGGGGCGTCGCGGCCGGCCTGGGCCGAGCCCCCGACGCGGCGGCCGTCGCCGCGCTGGCCCGCCTGCTCGCCGACCCTTCCGCCCGCGAGGAGCACGGGCGGAAGGGCCGCGGCCTGGTGGACGGCAAGGGCAGGGAACGCGTGGCCGACGCCCTCCTCGCCCTTCTCTAGATGAGGTCCCAGCTCAACGGCGTGCCCATCGGGACGTCCCGGACGAAGCGCCGTCCCATCACGTCCCGCGCCGCGTCCGGAGGAAGCCCTCCGGCGGGACGGATCGACCGCACGTTCTCCTCGCTCACCACGTCGCCGCCGCGCACGTCCCGCACGACGTAGAGCGACCGCCGGAACCGCAGCCCCTCCTGCTCCGACGCCCGCGGCCCGATCACCGCGGTCCCCAGTGCCTCCCAGGCCCGACGGCTCTCCTCCACCAGCGCCGCCAGCTCGTCCGGCTCCAGCGAGAACGCGGCGTCCACCCCGCCGTCGGCCCGCGACGCGGTCACGTGCTTCTCGATCAGGCAGGCCCCCAGCGCCACGGCGGCCAGCGGGACCCCGATTCCGGGCGTGTGGTCTGAGACCCCGACCACCTCGCCGGTGAGCGCGGCCAGCAGCGGCAGCGCCCGCAGGTTGCTCTCGGACGGCGGGGCGGGGTAGGAGGCCGTGCACGCCAGCACGGCGAGCTGGGCGCATCCGGCCTCCCGCGCGGCGGCCACGGCCGCGTGGACCTCCCCGATGGACGCCATTCCCGTGGAGATGATCAGCGGCTTGCCGGTGGCGGCGGCGAGCCTGATCAGCGGCAGGTCCACGATCTCCGAGGAAGCGATCTTGTACGCCGGCACGTCCAGCTTCTCCAGCAGCTCGACGGCCGTCGGGTCGAACGGCGAGGAGAAGGCGACGAGCCCGCGCTCCCGCGCCCGCTCGAACAGCGGCTCGTGCCACTCCCACGGCGTGTGGGCGCGCTCGAAGAGCCGGTAGAGGCTCTCCCCGCCCCACAACGAGTGCCCGTCGCCCAAGCGGAACGCGGGGCCGCCGGCGTCGATGGTGAGCGTGTCGGGCCGGTACGTCTGCAGCTTCAGCGCGTGCGCCCCGGCCTCGGCCACCGCGTCCACGATGGCCAGCGCCCGCTCCAGGCTCCCGTTGTGGTTGCCGGACAGCTCGGCCACGACGAACGGCGGATGGCCGGGCCCGATCGCCCGCCCCGCGATGGAGATCATGTGTGTTCCTTCCTCAGCTCGACGGCCACGACGTCGTGCGGCACCCCGTCCACGTCCCGCTGGTAGGTCCCGACCTCGGCGAACCCGAACCGCCGGTGCAGGAACCTGACCTGCTCGTTGCGGGCCAGCACCTCGCCGCGCAGCGCCGTCACCCCGAGCGGCCCGAAGGCGTGGTCGATGGCCGCCCGCTCCAGGCCGACCCATGCCCGCAGCAGCGTCCCCGCCCGCTCCAGCCCATCGAGATCCAGGTAGAAGCCCCAGGAGGCGCTCTCCGGCGACAGGTTCGAGTAGGCGACCACGCCTGCGGCGGTCCCCTCGTGGTCGTAGATCAGCACGCGCCTGGTCGCGTCGGCGCGCGTGGCCGCCCACCAGCGGGCGTGCTCGGCCGCGCCGATCTCGTGCGTGGTGAAGCTGGCGGCGCGTACGCGCGGGTGGTTGCGCCAGCGCCGCATGGCAGGCAGATCGTCGTCACTGACGCCTCTCAGCATCGTGGCCCCCTACTATTCGTGTTCATCCACTTGCACAACGTAGCGGATTATGCGTCCGGCAAAGAGCTCATCAGGCTCAGGTCTCGGGCGCCGACTCCGAGGCATGCTGCCCTCGATCCCATCCCGACAGCCAAGGAGCAGATCGGCATGATCCCCCTGCTGAGCGTCGTCGTCCCCTTCTACAACGTGGAGCCGTACCTCACCGAGTGCCTGAAGTCGCTGGCCGTCCAGACGCTGGACGACCTCGAGGTCATCATGGTCGACGACGGCTCCTGCGACGGCAGCAGGCGGATCGCCGAGGACTTCGTCGCCGGGGATGCCCGCTTCGCCCTCGTCGAGCAGCGCAACCTGGGGCCGGGGCCTGCCCGCAACAAGGGGGTCGAGCATGCCCGGGGCATGTACCTCGCCTTCGCCGACGCCGACGACGTCGTGCCGCCGGAGGCGTACGAGCGGCTGATCGCCAAGCTGGCCGAGACCGGCTCCGACCTCGCGTGCGGCGCGGTGGGGCGGCTCGTGGACGGCGTGCTGGAGGAGTCCGTCCTGCACGAGAAGGTGTTCAGGCGGCCCGAGCTGTGCACCCACATCACCGACAAGCAGGTGCTGGTCAGGGACCGCACCGTCTGGAACAAGGTCTACCGGCGCGACTTCTGGGAGCGCGCCGGGCTGGAGTTCCCCGCGGGCATCTACGAGGACGTCCCGGTCGCCATGCAGGCGCACGTGCTGGCCACCAGCGTGGACATGCTGGGTGATGTGGTCTATCACTGGCGCAGGCGCGAGTCGTCCATCACGCAGTGCCGGAACGAGCTGTCCAACCTCCAGGAGCGGCTGGCCGCCATCCGCGCGGTGCGCGCCTTCTTCGACGAGCGGGCGCCCGAGCTGCTCGACGGCTTCGACGCGCTGGTGCTGGAGAAGGACATCATCTTCCTGTTCCAGGCTCTGGAGGCGAGCGAGGAACCGGAGCAACTCCTCGGCCTGGCCCAGTCCTGGGTGGCCGAGCTGGGCCGGCAGGCGCTGGCCACCGCACCGTCGCTGCGCCGCCTGGAGCTGCACCTGCTCGCCCGCGGCTTGGTGGCGGAGCTGCGGGCCATCCGCGAGTTCCGGCGCTCCCGGGAGGACGTCAGCCGCGTTGTGCCGCGCGGCTGGCGCCACACCCGCTGGTACGGCGACTACCCGTTCTTCCGTGACCGCCGCCTCAAGATCCCTGACGACGTGTACGACGCCCGCGACGAGCTCAAACTCGTCGCCAGGGTCGAGGAGTGCCAGTGGACGGGCACCGAGTACCAGGTGCGCGGGCAGGTCGCCATCCACCGCGTCGATCGCCGTGTCGGCCGGCTCAACCTGTGGCTCAGCGACGGCCACCGCAAGATCCCGCTGGACGTGCGGCGTAAAGGCCGCCACGGGATCGTCACCGCCATCGACCCGGCGCGGCTGGAGGGCGGCGGCCCGAGCTGGCGGCTGCAGGCGCGTACGGAGACCCGCGGACTGGTGCTCAAGGGCTGGTTCAGGGACGGAGCGGCCAACTCCGCGTGGCGGTTTTCGGTGCCGGGTTGGTCAAGAACCGGCATGGACATCACCCAGTAGTTCCAGACAGTAATCGCGCGAGCGCGTGTCGTGTTCATGCTGGTCTCCATGAGGACCTATTCGCTCGATGACGTCTATGAGACACGCAAGCGGAGAGACTCCTGGTGGACCGTGTATCTCGTGGACCCGGTCGCCTGCCGGGTCGCCCTTCCCGTCGCCAACCGCACCCAGCTGACGCCCAACGGCCTCACTGTGCTCTCGCTGGTCCTCGGCATGGTGTCGGCCGCCTGTTTCGCGATGAACCAGCTCGTACCGGGCGCCGTGGTCTTCTATCTCAGCTTCATGATCGACTGCGTGGACGGCAAAATAGCCAGGCTCAAGGGCACGGGGACGCCTTTCGGCCTCTGGCTGGACTACGTGGGGGACCGGGTCAGAGTGGTCCTGTGTGCCGGGGGGCTGGCATTCGGGCAATACACGCTGACCGGGGATGTGCGCTATGTGGTCCTCGGCGCGGCGGTGGCCGTCCTGGATCTGTTCAGGTACGTCAACGCGCCGCAGATGAAGCGCGTGCGCGAGGCCGTCAGGGAGGAGCGGGCCGAGCCGGAGCCGGAGCCGGAGGACGACACCGAGCAGCTGGAGCGCACCCCACTGGAGCGCATCCCGCTGGATCGGGCGCCGCGGGGACGCAGCTTCCCCCGGCGGCTCAACAGGTTCCTGGCCCGTCACCGGGTCCGCTCGCACCTGATCAGCGGCATCGAGTTCCACGCGGCGGTGTTCGTGGTCGCGCCCCTCGCGGGGGCATGGGCGCTGATCCCGCTCGCCGCGCTGGCCGGGGCCCTGCTGCTGGCCAACGAGGTCTTCCTTGTCTACCGGATGTGGCGCTTCACGCGCAGGCACGCCGTCGCCTCCTCTCGGGAGAGCCGAGAGCACGTTCTCGTCTAATTTTTCGGGGGTTAGTACGAAATGTCCGACAGGCCAGTATTCGTCATCGGATGTCCGCGTTCCGGCACCACGATGCTCCAGCTCATGCTGCATTCGCACCCGCGCATGGCGGTGCCGCCGGAGACGCGCTTCCTCGTTCCCGCTTATTACCGCCGCCGCACGTGGGGCGACCTGCGGATCACCAGCCGCCGCCGCGCCCTGGCGCAGTGGATCGCGACCGACCGCAGCACGAAGTTCCGCGAGCTCAAGATCGACAAGGAGGAGTTCGTCAGGCAGGCCGTGGCCGGTCCCGGCTCGCTCGGCTCGGTGATCGGCACGGCCTTCCGCATGTACGCCGACCGCTTCGACAAGGCCCGCTGGGGCGACAAGCGGCCCAGCTACGTCAAGCAGGTGGACATGCTCCTGCGGCTGTTCCCCGACGCCCAGTTCATCCACCTCATCAGGGACGGCCGCGACTGCGTGTCCTCGCTGAAGGAGATGCCCTGGTACACGCTGGACTCCTTCCACGCCGTCTCCACCTGGGCGGAGGCCATCGACGCGGGCGGCAAGCTGAAGCGGACGCTGCCCGAGGACACGTACTACGAGCTGCGTTACGAGGACCTCACCGACGACCCCGCGACCGAGTTGAAGAAGCTCTGCCACTTCCTCGAGGAGGACTTCGCCCCGTCGATGATCTCCCCGCGCGAGGCGGCCAGCGTGGCGGTTCCGCAGCACAAGGTCTGGCACAGCAACACGCACGGCGAGGTCATCCGCACCCGCGTGGGCAGCTGGGCCAAGCGCCTCGACGACTGGGAGATCGCCCTGTGCGAGCACATGCTCGGCGACCGCCTGGAGTCCATGGGATACGAGCTGACCGGCGCGCCCAAGCCGGCCAAGGAGCACATCACGGCCTGCCAGAAGACGATGGCCAAGCGCCGGGCCAGCCGCATGCGCAAGCACATGCGCGACCGCTTCAACCGGCTGCGCGAGCCGAGCCCGGTGGCCGCGATGCTCACCTCGCGCCAGCGCTCGCTGGCCGGCGTCCCGCCCCGGCGCTCGGAGGTCAGCGAGCCCGCGGTCTAGCGCTCGAGGTGTGCGAAGAGCAGCTCCCAGCGGTCCAGCACGTGGCCGAGGCGGAAGGCCTCGGCCCGTGCCCGGGCCTCGGCCCCCAGGCGCCGCCTCTCCTCCACCGAGTTCACCAGCCGCCGCAGCTCGGCCGCGAACGCGTCCACGTCCCCCGGCGGCACCAGGACCGAACCTGCGGACCGCACGCCGCCCGACACGTCGAACACCACCGAAGGCACCCCGTGCGCGCCTGACTCCAGCAGCACGATCGGCAGGCCCTCGTGCTCGCTGGTCAGCCCGAGGACGGCGGCGTTCAGGTATTCGTCCGGCATGCGGGCGGCCGGCACCAGGCCTCTGAAGACCACCCGGTCGCCGACGCCCTCCCTGCCGGCGTGCGCGCGCAGCCGCTCCCGTTCGGCGCCGTCGCCGATCAGGTGCAGCTCCCACGGCGGTGGTGCGCCCGAGCGGGCGAACGCGCTGATCAGCCGGTCGAACCGCTTGACCCCCTCCAGCCGGCCCGCGCCCAGCACGCGGGGGGAGCCGAGCGAGGACGTCTGCGCGGGCCAGGCGGCCAGTGGGTTCGGCAGTGTCCAGGCATTGGGCAGCAGGGCGTGCTCGGAGAAGCGCCAGGCGTCGTCCTCGCTGAGGAACACCGCCTGGTCGAGCTCGGGGTAATGCTTCCTGATCGAGCCGAGGTGCCAGCAGCCGCGGGCGTGGTCGTACGAGCCGTGGTACTGCCCGATCGGCCGGAACCCCTCGGGCAGCAACCCGGCCATCCTGATCACCACGGACGGCGAGGTCATGACGGCGTATCCCGGCCTGATGGCGCGGAGCAGCCGCCTCAGCCGCCGATCAGCCGTGATCACATGGCGGTGGTAGAGCGGCCGGTCCACGTAGCGGAACGGCGAAGGGGACCGCCGCAGCCCGATCACGTGCACCTCGTGGCCGCGCCCGGCCAGGCCCTGGGCCAGGGTGTGGGTCACCTGCTGGACGCCGCCGAGGGTGTCGGCGTCCAGGCAGGCGAAGACGACGCTGCCGTGTTCATCGGTTCCCTCGCTGCGCTCGTTCACTTGAAGAAGTCCTCTACCACGCGGGCGGCCGCGTCGCCGCGCTCGTCGGCGCACCACAGGTCGCGGAAGGCGGCGTACCGTTCGGCGAAGGCCGCGTGGACGCCGGGCAGCCGCCTGATCACGTCCACCAGCTCCTCGGTCGTGGTGACGCACGGGCCGGGCGCGATGGCGGGCAGGTCGTGGTACACGCCACGCTCCGACAGCCGGTAGTCGTCCCAGTCGTCGACGAAGAACACCATGGGCTTGCCGGTGATCGCGTAGTCGCACATGACCGAGGAGTAGTCCGTCAGCAGCGCGTCCGAGGCCAGCATGAGGTCGTTGATCTCGGGATAGGAGCCGGCGGACCGGACGAAGTGCTTCAGGTGCTCGGGTGGGCTGTAGCGCTCGACAGGATGCGTACGCAGGACCACCACCCAGTCGCCGGCCAGCTCGTCGGCCATCAGCTCCAGATCGACGCGTACGGACTTGCCGCTGCCCTTCGCCCGATCCCTGTACGTAGGCGCATAAAGCAGGATCTTCCGCCCGCGCGGGATCTCCAGCCGCGCCCGCACGTCGCCGGTCACCTCGCCCCTGACCAGCGCGTCGCAGCGCGGCGTCCCGTACCGGTAGACCGTGCCGGTGTAGCCGTTGGACGGCACGAAGATCCGCGAGAACTCCGCGCTCGGCGACACCAGCGCGTCCCACCGCGCCACCGCCGCCCGCCACTGGGCCCGCGGCCCGTCGAAGTCGGACCGCAGGTCGGGCGCGTCGAAGCCGATCGACTTGATGCCCTGCCCGTGCCACGTCTGCAGGTAACGGGTGCCGCGCGGCTTCGGGTAATCCAGCGGGAACCCGTGGCTGTCCACCCAGATCCCCGCCCGCGCCATCGTCCAGACGTAGCGCCAGCTCCCGCGTCGCACGAGCCGCACGCCGGAGGGGAAGTTCGAGCGGCTCCCGGCCACCGACCAGACGACCTCGATCGGCAGCCGGCGCCGCCGCAGCTCCTCGTAGATCGCCCGCGGGCTGCCGCCGCAGCTCTTGCCGACGTCGGACTCGAACAGCGCGAGGTTCTTGCGCCGCGGCAGCACCTTGATCATGATCTTGTAGGCGCGCAGCTTGTTCCGCGGAGTGCCGACCCTCTTCAGCAGCGCCCGCCTGGCCCGCCGCAAGGCCGACCGCGCGGCGGGCTCCGGTCGTACGCACAGGTACGCGGCGTAGCCCTCGACCTGCACCCGGCACCCCGGCAGCTCGATCGGCCCGGTGTGCGGGTCGGCGATGATCCGGTCCGTCGTGGTGTGCCCGTCGGAGTCCCTGGTGAAGCCGATGCGCGGGGTGCACTTGCCGGTGGGGGCGAACACGACCTCGCTGACGTAGCTCCCGCCCCCGGACGGCTGCGGATTTATCGGGATTTTTTGCCTGCCAAGCTGGAGAAAGGCCGTCCAGTCCACCGGCAACACGCCGAACGGGTCGTACGTCCGCACGGTCATCCGCACCCGCTCGCCGTCGCCCGCGATCTCCGTCGCCTCGTGCCGCAGCCGGGAGTCCGAGAACGGCAACTCGGCCAGCCGCAGCCGGGTGATGTCCAGCCCCGGCGAGACCGTGGTGCCCCAGTACGTGCGCCCGTCGAGCTGCACGGCCGCCCGGGGCGCGGCCCGCGGCCCGGTGAGCGAGCCCGCCGCGATCCGCAGGTCCTCGATCCGGTCGTCGAGGATGAGCCGGCAGCAGACCCGCTCCAGCGGCTCGGCCGAGTCCAGCACCTCGGCGGGGATCTCCTCCAGGTACGGCCGGACGATCGAGGCGAACTCCTTGACCCACACCAGGTCCCGCGCCGGCAGCGGATGGAGATAGACCCGCAGGTCCTGCCGCACGAACCGGCGCTGCCGGTGCGGCACCAGGTCGCCGGCCCCGTGCGCGCGCAGGACGTCGTCGCTCATCCGGGCGGCGATGACCCGCTGGCGCACGTTCTCCATGTCGTCGATGCTCAAGGAGATCGAGGTGTTCACCGGCGCCCGGTGCCAGTGGTAGACCACCCACGGCACGACCGCGAACCTGTGCGACACCGCGTACAACCCGGCGGCGAAGACGTGGTCCTCGTAGTGGATGTCCTCGGGGAAGCGCAGCCCCCGGTGCCGCAGCCGGCCCACGTCGTAGAGCTTGTTGGTGGTGAAGGAGTCCAGGAACAGCTGGGGATCCTCGCGGATCCCCCCGACCACCCGCCGCCTGGCGAACAGCGACGGATAGTACGGGTGCAGCCGCCCGCTCGACTCGAACAGCCGCGAGATCTGCCCCGACACGAAGTCGGCCCCGGTCCGCTCGATCTCGGTGAGCAGGCTCTTGCACGCGTGCCTGGGCAGCTCGTCGTCGCTGTCGAGGAACATGATGTACGGCGCCGCCGCGGCGTCGATGCCGTCGTTGCGCGGCGCCCCGCAGCCCCCGCTGTTGGCCTCTCTGCGCAGGTAGCGCACCCGGGGATCGCCGTCCGCCAGCCGGGCCGCCACCTCCGGCGTGCCGTCCGTGCTGGCGTCGTCAGCGATGATCACTTCGAGATCGCGCAACGACTGGCGGAGCACGGAGCGTACGGCCCTGGGCAGGCGGGCCGCGTCGTTATAGGTGATCACGACAACAGTGCAGTCCGGCATCCCCAAGTCCCCCCGCTGGTCCAACTGCCTGCGGGGATGGCACTTCCCCCGGGCCGGGGGAAGTGTCCGGACTTGATGGAGTGTTTGCCCAGAATCGCAGTATTTGCCGAAAATTATCGCCTAAGGCGACGAATCACCCAGATGATGAGCAGCAGTCCCGCGATCGCGCCCGCGATGGGCGCCAGCCGCTTCAGCAGCGGCTGCCCGGCGATCTCCAGCAGGTCGAGCGCCTCCTCGTCGGGCGTCCGCGACGTGCGCAGCGTGCCCGCCGGATGGGCGTCCTGCTCCGGCGCGGGCACCGCGCTCAGATGCCGCTCCTCCTCCTGAGGCTCCTGGGGCGGCTGCGCGGCGGCGGGCTCCACGGTCGGCTCGGAGAGCAGCTCGGCCAGGTTCTCCGCGAACTTGTCGATGATCTTCGCGCCCACCTCGGCCATGACGCCCCGCCCGAACTGCGCGGGCCGCCCGGTCACGTTGAACGTCGTCTCCACGGTCACCGCCGTGGCCCCCTCGCGCGGCGCCATGCGCGCCTTGACCGTCGCCGAGGCCGTGCCGGATCCTCGGGCCTCCTTGCCCGACGCCTTGATGGAGAGCGTGTGGGAGTCCTTGTCCACGTCCTCGAACATGGCCGAGCCGCGATAGGTCACCGTGATCGGGCCGACCTTGACCTTCATCCTGCCGGTGAACTCGTCGCCCTCGTATATGTCGAGTGTCGCCCCGGGCAGGCAGGGCGCGACCCGCTCTACGTCGAGCAGGACGGCCCAGGCCTGCTCGATCGGAACTGGAACAGTGAACTCGTGCTCGAACCGCATCGCCATCGATCCGCTCCTTCTGCCGATGGTTGCGACACTACGCGCGGCGGGGGCGCCCCTGGAAGAGGCGCCCCCAAGGGTGGCTGGGCGCGCTCCGAGGAGGCGCCTCGTTGGTGGTCAGGGCGCGCCCGCGGCGGTGCGTACCGCTCGGTGGGTCAGGACCCTGGCCAGGTGCCGGCGGTAGTCCGGCTGGGCGTGCAGATCCGCCGGCGGCGCGGTCTCCGCCGCCGCCTCCTCGCACGCCTGCCGCAACTGGTCGCCGAGCTCCATGCCCTGCAGAGCGGTCTCGGTCGCGCGGGCGCGCACCGGCGTCGGGCCCATGTTCGTCAGCCCGATCCTGGCCTCCGTGATCGCGCCGTTGGAGCGCTTGACGGCCGCCGCCACGCCGACGATGGCCCACGCCTGCGCGGTCCGGTGGAACTTCTCGTACTGGAAGCCCCAGCCCGCACCCAGCTTCGGGATCTTGACCCCGGCCAGGATCTCGCCGGGTCCGAGCGACGACTCCAGGTAGTCGACGAAGAACTCGCCGGCCGGGATCTCCCGCTCGCCCTGTCCTGACCTGGCCACGAACACGCCGTCGAGCGCCAGCACCACGGCCGGCATGTCGCCCGCCGGGTCCGCGTGGGCCAGCGAGCCGCCGAACGTGCCCCGGTGCCTGATCGCCGGGTCCGCCACCTGCGCGGCGGCCATGGCCACCAGGGGGCAGCCGTCCCGCACCACGCCGGAGCGCATGACCTCGTCGTGCGTGGCCATCGCGCCGATGAACACGTGGTCGCCGCGGTCGTGCACGCCCTTCAGCTCGGACAGCCGGCCGACGTCCACCAGCTTCGACGGGTACGCCAGCCGCAGCCGCAGCAGCGGCAGCAGCGACTGCCCGCCGGCCAGTACCTTCGCGTCCTCGTCGGACGCGAGGGCCTGCGACGCCTCGGAGAGCGAGTCCGGGCGCACGTAGTCGAACTGCGCGGGGATCATTGCCGCACTCCTTCCAGTGCCCGCCAGACACGCTCGGGCGTGCACGGCATCTCGATGTCGTGGATGCCGAACCGGCGCAGGGCATCCACGACGGCGTTCACGACGGCCGGGGTGGAGGCGATCGTCCCGGCCTCGCCCACGCCCTTGACCCCGAGGGGGTTGCTGGTCGCCGGCGACTCGGTCCGGTCGAGGCCGAACATCGGCAGGTCCGCCGCCGACGGCAGCAGGTAGTCGGCCAGCGTCGTGGTCAGCAGGTTGCCGTCGGCGTCGTACACGGCCTCCTCGAACAGCGCCTGCCCGATGCCCTGCGCGATGCCGCCGTGCACCTGGCCCTCGACGATCAGCGGGTTCACGACCTTGCCGATGTCGTCCACCGCCACGTACGAGCGGATCTTCACCATGCCCGTCTCGGTGTCCACCTCCACCGCGCACAGGTGGGTGCCGTGCGGGAAGGAGTAGTTGTCCGGGTCGAACGTGGCGTCGGAGTCCAGCCGCGCCTCGCCCCCTTCGGGCAGGGAATGCGCGGTGAACGCGGCGAACGCCAGCTCCTGGATCGTCTTCTGTGTGTCCGTGCCCCGCACCTTGAAGGCCCCGGCCTCGAACTCCAGGTCGTCGGGCGAGCATTCGAGCACGTGCGCGGCCAGCTTGCGGGCCTTGTCCCTGACCTTCTCGCACGCCTTCAGCACCGCGACGCCGCCGATGACCAGCGAGCGCGAGCCGTAGGTGTCCATGCCCTTGTGCGCGATCGCCGTGTCGCCGTGGATCACGGCGACGTCCTCGAACGGCACGCCGAGCGCGTCGGCCGCGATCTGGCTCCACGACGTCACGTGCCCCTGCCCGTGCGGGGAGGTGCCGGTGATGACCTCGACCTTGCCGGTGGGCAGCATGCGCACCGAGGCGTGCTCCCAGCCGCCGGCGGCGTAGTTGGCCTCGCCGAGCATCCTGGACGGCGCCAGGCCGCACATCTCGGTGTACGTGCTGACGCCGATCCCCAGCTGCACGGGGTCGCCCCTGTCCCGCCGGTCGGCCTGTTCGGCCCGCAACTTGTCGTAGCCGAACATCGCGGTCGCCTTGTCCGTCGCCGCCTCGTAGTTGCCCGAGTCGTAGGTCAGCCCCGAGATCGTGGTGTACGGGAACTCCTCATGCTTGATCCAGTTGCGCCTGCGTACCTCCACCGGGTCCATGCGCAGCTCGGCGGCCAGCTCGTCCATCACCCGCTCAATGGCGAACGTCGCCTCCGGGCGGCCCGCGCCGCGGTAGGCGTCGGTGGGCATCTTGGTGGTGAACACGCCGGTGCAGCCGAACTCGTAGGCGTCCATCTTGTAGATGGCGTTGAACATCTGCGCGCCCAGCAGAGGGATGCCCGGCGTGACCAGCATCAGGTACGCGCCCATGTCGGCCAGCAGGTTCACCTGCAGGCCCCGGATGCGCCCGTCGGCGTCGGCCGCCAGCCGGATGTGCTGGATCTGGTCGCGGCCGTGGTGCACGGTCAGGTTGCCCTCGGAACGGGACTCGGCCCACTTGACCGGCTTGCCGAGCTTGCGAGCCAGCAGCAGGCAGAGCACCTCCTCGGCGGTGACCTGCAACTTCGAGCCGAACCCGCCGCCCACGTCGGGCGCGACCACACGGATCTGGTGCTCGGGGATGCCGGTGACCACGGCCAGCATCACCCGCAGGACGTGCGGGATCTGGGTGGACGTCCACATCGTGAAGGTGTCGCCGTCGGTGTCGGCCAGCACCGCCCGCGGCTCCATCGCGCACGGGATGAGCCGCTGCTGCCGGTAGGTCCGGTCGATGAGGACGGGAGCGTCCGTGAACGCGGCCTCGATGTCACCCGAGGTCATCGTGAACGTGAACGCCTGGTTGCCCGCCTCGTGCACCTTCGGGCTGTCGGCGGTCAGCGCCTCGTTCATGTCGAGCACCGCGGGCAGCGGCTCGTAGTCGATCTCAATGGCCTCAAGCGCGTCGGCCGCGCGGTAGCGGTCGGTCGCGATCACGCAGGCCACGGCCTCGCCGACGTACCGCACCTCCGACACCGCCATCGGCGGGTGGTCGGGGATGACCACGTCCTCGGTCACCGGCCACGCGCACGGCAGGCTGCCCTGCTCGGCGGCGAAGTCCTCGCCGCTGAACGCCGCCACGACCCCGGGGAACTCGCGCGCCCCCGACACGTCGACCCTGGTGATCCTGGCGTGCGCCATCGGGCTGCGCAGGAACATCACGTGGAGCACGCCCGGACGCGAGAGGTTGTCCGTCCACCGCGTGCGCCCCGTCAGCAGCCTGGCGTCCTCCTTGCGCTTCCTGGGCCTGCCGACTTCCTGGCCGGCTTCCTGGCCGGTCTCCTGGATCGTCATGGCGTGTTCACCGCCTGCCCCATCTCCTGAGCGCCCCTGCGTACGGCGCGGACGATGTTGCAGTAACCCGTGCAGCGGCAGAGGTTGCCCTCCAGGCCCTGCCTGATCGTCTCCTCCGAGGGGTCGGGATCCTCCCTGAGGAGGTCTATCGCGGCCATGACCATGCCGGGCGTGCAGTAGCCGCACTGCAGCGCGTGCTCTTCGTGGAAGGCCTGCTGCATCGGGTGCATGGACCCGTTGACGCCCAGGCCCTCGATCGTGACGACGTCGCAGCCGTCGGCCTGGACTGCGAGCACCGAGCAGCTCTTGACGCTCTTGCCGTCCAGCATGACCGTGCAGGCGCCGCAGTTGCTGGTGTCGCAGCCGACAGGGGTGCCGGTCTTGCCCAGCCGTTCTCTTAGCAGGTGAACGAGCAGGAGTCGCGGCTCGACGTCCTCTTCGTACTTGATCCCGTCGACAGTGACGGCGATTCGGGGCATACGTCCTCCCTCAGGAGCAGGGGAAAGGCGGACACACCCGAACCTACGCCGGTGTTTATCCCGGTCAAGGGTTACTTACCGCGCACTACCCTCGCGATGATCGCCACGAGCCCCGCGAACGCCAGTCCCAGCATCGTGACCCCGATCAGGACCAGCGGATCCGTCACCGCGCGTGTCACGATCAAAATTCCCAGAACGACGAAGAGCACGCCGCTGAGCAGGGCCATCCAATCGGTCCTATGCGTTTTCATGGCCTCACTCCGTGAGGCGGGCTCGGTCGCCATATGCCGCCGCCTTCCCATGGCCTCACTCCGTGAGGCGGCTCGGTCGCCATACGCCGCCGCCTTCCCCCGCTCTGGTCGCTGCGCTCCCGACGCTCCTCCAGGCGACGGCACTCCCTCGCGGCCCCCGCTCTGGTCGCTACGCTCCCGCCGCTCCTCCAGACGACGGCACTCCCTCGCCGGTGCCGGGGCCGCTCGACCTCACGCGGCACGCCGCACCTCCATGTCGCCGAGCCCGCCCTTCAGGTTGAGCACGATCGTCGAGACCTTGCCGCCGGGCTTCGTCTCCGGCTCCAGCACCTTGTCCAGCCGTATGTCCACGCCGCCCCTGATCGACTGGTCGACCGTGATGTCGCCGACCTTGTTGGTGGCGTGCACCTCCAGCCTGACCGTCGACGGCACGATCACTTCCAGCTCACCCATCGAGACCGCGGCGTTGACCATCGCCGTCGTCCCCGGCGCCAACTCCAGCTCGGACAGGTCCAGGCGGCCGTCGCCGACGCCGACGTCGTACAGGGCGTCCAGTTCGGCGACCGTGGTCGGGGACCACTCGGACGGGCCGATGTTCCTCGGCAGGCCTCCCAGGGTCAGGCCCACGCTCACG
Organism: Nonomuraea sp. NPDC049480; assembly: GCF_044465905.1. Lineage (NCBI taxonomy): Bacteria > Bacillati > Actinomycetota > Actinomycetes > Streptosporangiales > Streptosporangiaceae > Nonomuraea > Nonomuraea sp. NPDC049480. Next base: position 1,028,611 of record NZ_JBITMD010000001.1, on the reverse strand, counting down.
ATCAACGCCACCATGGTTCCCGCGGCCACCAGCCCGGCGCCGCGGCCCCACCAGGCCGCGATCAGCAGGCCGGCGCCGATCGTGATGAGCATCGCGCCGCCGACGATGGTCGGGCTCACTCCGGCGGCCGACCGGGCTTGGACCGCCACGACGATCCCTCCAATGATGATTGCCAGCAGGATGGTGATGACGCCGATGAACGACTTCGGCCGGGGCCTGCGCTCCGGTCTGGGGACGGGGCGGCCGTACAGGGTGGGGTCGTACGGCGAGTGGCCGCCTGCCCGCTTGGCCGGATCCAGAGGGCGGTAGGGGCCCTTGGGGGCGAAGGGCTCGCCGTAGCCGCTGAAGTCCACGGCGGTCTTGGGCTGGGGGCGGTAAGCGGGCGATGGGTACGGCGGGAGGGGGCGCTGCGCGGTCGCCGCGTCACCCGCGGACCGCTCCGCCTGCTCCTCGTCCCCGACGCTGCCGTAGGCCGTCGTCGCGTCGCCGCGGGCCGCGGTCTCCTCGGCGGGGGCCGGCGTCCCCTCGGCGGGGCTCGCGGCGGCCGTCGCCTCCGGGACAGGCACGCCCTCCTCCGCCCGGGAAGAGGGCTCAGGGCGAGTGGCGGGCGCCGGACGCACCGGGGCAGTGGGCGCCGGGCTGGTGTAGGACGGCGCGCCCTGCTCCTGCGCCCGCCTGCGGCTGAGCCGCTCCGGCATCGACCGGGCCAGCCCCAGCAGATCCACCCCGTTGGAGTGCGCCGCCAGCAGTGACACCGCCAGGAGTACGCCGACCACCAGCGTGCCCGTGTCCAGCCAGATCGTGGCCAGGTTGATCCCGAGCCCGCACGCGAGCACCGCCGTCAGCAGTGCCATCACGGCCTCGGCGTCGAAGTCCCTGCGCGTCCACTGCTCGATGATCCCCGGCCCGCCGTTCGGCTCCTTCATCAGCAGGAACGCCGCCAGGTACATGAACAGCCCCACGCCCGAACCCAGCAGCAGGACGGCGAAGGTCACGCGGAAGACCACGGGGTCGATGCCGGTGTGCCGCCCGAGGCCCGCGCACACTCCCATGAAGATGCGTCCCTCGCTACTGCGTCGCAGTACCTTGGGGGGAGCGGCCGGTTCCCTGGGCGGACCTTCTGTCATGGAACCATGGTGGACCTATGTGCGGTGTGCCCGCATCCGGGACACCCCTGACCCCACCCGGGGGTTGTTCCCTGATGCCCAGGACGTCCCCGACATGTGACGATGGCCATGTTATGGCTGACCAGAAGACTCTCGCCGAGCCTGCCGGCGACGCGCCCTACCGGCGCATGATGCGCCCCATGGAAGGCCGCCTGCTCGGCGGCGTCGCCCAGGGGCTGGCGAAGCAGCTGTCGCTCGATCCCGTGGTCATCAGGCTGATGTTCGTGCTGCTCAGCATCGTGGGCGGGATCGGCACGATCGCGTACGCGGTGTTGTGGATGGTCACGCCGCGGCAGCCGCACGAGGGGCCGCCGCCGCAGCGGGACTGGAGCCAGCTCGCGGCCTTCAGCGCGATCGGGACGGCGCTGTTCGCGTTCGGCTGGCTCACGGGAGCCTCCCAGGGCGGGATCGGCATGCTGCCGTTCGCCGTGGGCGGCATCGGCGCGCTGATCCTGTGGCAGCAGGCCGACCCCGAACGCCGCCGGAGCTGGGTGAGCGGGGCGTCGCTCAGCATCAGGAAGAACCGCGTGCGCACGGTGGTCGGCGTGGTGCTCGTCGTCATGGGCGCGGCCGGCTTCCTGGCCGCCGAGGGCGAGCTGCCCCAGATCAGAGACAGCCTGCTGTTCACCGTGGTGGTGGTCGGCGGCCTGGCGGTCCTGGCCACGCCCTGGCTCGCGGGCCTGTGGAAAGAGCTGCAGCTGGAACGGCGGGAGCGCATCAGGCAGGAAGAGCGGGCCGAGGTGGCCGCCATGGTGCACGACTCGGTGCTGCACACGCTCACGCTGATCCAGCGCGTCGCCCACGATCCGCGCGAGGTGACCCGGCTGGCCCGCTCCCAGGAACGCGAGCTGCGCAACTGGCTCTACCAGCCCGCCCAGGACGCCGACGCCACGGTGGCGGCGGCCGTACGCCGGATCGCGGCCGAGGAGGAGGACGCCCACGGCCTGCCCATCGAGGTGGTCTGCGTCGGCGACATCGAGCTGGACTCGGGAGGCCGGCTGGCGGCCATGCTGAAGGCGGCCAGGCAGGCGATGGTCAACGCGGCGAAATACTCTGAAAGTGCCTCTATTTCCGTCTATGCGGAAGTAGAGGGTGAAGAGGTCACGATTTTCGTGAAGGATCGGGGCAAGGGGTTCGACCTCGAGGCGGTGCCGCTCGACCGGATGGGGATCAGGGAATCCATCATCGGGCGAATGGAACGTCACGGGGGCGCGGCCAGGGTACGCACCGAGCTCGGCGAGGGCACGGAAGTGATGTTGACGATGAAGGTGGAGAAAGCATGACGCGCGTGTTGATCGTCGACGATCACCGGCTGTTCCGCTCCGGCGTACGTGCGGAGCTCGGCGACTCGATCGAGGTCGTGGGCGAGGCCGAGGACGTCGAGACCGCCGTCAAGGCGATCGCCGAGCTCCAGCCCGACGTGGTCCTCCTGGACGTGCACATGCCCGGAGGCGGCGGCCAGGAGGTCCTGCGCCGGGTCCTGGGCTCCGGCTCCCAGGTCCGCTTCCTCGCGCTGTCGGTGTCCGACGCCGCCGAGGACGTCATCGGCGTGATCAGGGGTGGCGCGCGTGGCTACGTCACCAAGAACATCAGCGGCAAGGAGCTCACCGACGCCATCCGCAGGGTGGCCGAGGGCGACGCGGTGTTCTCGCCGCGGCTGGCCGGGTTCGTGCTGGACGCGTTCGCCAACTCGGAGGCGCCGTCGATCGACCCGGAGCTCGACTCGCTGACGCAGCGCGAGCGCGAGGTGCTGCGGCTGATCGCGCGTGGGTACGCGTACAAGGAGATCGCCAAGGAGCTGTTCATCTCGGTCAAGACCGTGGAGACCCACGTCTCGTCCGTGCTGCGCAAACTCCAGCTCTCCAACCGCCACGAGCTGTCCCGCTGGGCCACCGCCCGCCGCCTGGTCTGAGCGGCCGTTATGGCCGTTTTTGGACCGTTACAGGAAAGTTATTGCCAGTCTGCATACGAAACACCCGTCTCAGTTGTCACACAAGGAGGTAGATCTAAGCACTTAGCCCAGGAGTACCCCTTTGAAGCGCGTCATCCGGATGCTTCCGGCCTTGGTGGCACTGGTCGCCGCGACGGCCTGCGCGGCGGATACCATCCCCGCCTCCCGTGCCCAGACCGCCCCCGCTGTTCAGGTTCCCGCGGCCGCCGCCGTCGCCGCCCCGGCGAAGAAGGTCAAGCTCGGCATCGCCGACATCACCCCCATGGGGGAGAAGACCGAGAAGGTAGGCGTCGGCTTCCCGATCATCGTCACGTTCGACCGCGACGTGAAGCCCAAGGACAGGGCGGCCGTCGAGGCGCTGCTCCTGGTGGAGGCGGAGAAGCCGGTCGAGGGTGCCTGGCGCTGGGTGTCGGCACGTAAGATCATCTACCGGACCAAGACGTACTGGAAGCCGTACCAGAAGGTGCTCTTCACGGCGCAGCTGTCCGGGCTGCCCGGCAACACCGGGGCCAAGGACGTCTCCCGCCGCTTCGCCGTCGGCGCGAAGCACATCTCCGTGGTCGACACCCGCAAGCACACGATGAAGGTCTACCGCAACGGCAAGCTCGCCAAGAAGATCCCGATCAGCGCCGGCAGGGGCGGTCTGATCAGGAACGGCGTGGACGTCTACCTGACCACCAGCGGCGTCCACCTCACGATGGGCAAGAAGGCCGTCGAGACCATGACCTCCTCCTGGATGGGTGTGACGGATCCGAAGGACCCGCGCTACTACAAGGAGGAGATCCCGTGGGCGGTGCGCATCTCCGACAGCGGCGAGTACGTCCACCAGAGCGCCGGCTACTACCACTTCCTCGGCCGCTCCAACCAGAGCCACGGCTGCGTCCGCGCCACCCCGGCCGGGGCCAAGTGGTTCTACACGATCGCCCAGCGCGGTGACGTCGTGAAGATCACCGGCACGAAGCGCAAGCTGCAGTGGAACAACGGCTGGAGCTACTGGCAGCTCAACTGGACGCAGTGGCAGAAGGGCAGCGCGCTGAAGGGCTGACGCCACCTTCAGGGGCTGCAGGGCTGACGCCACCTTCCGGGGGCGTCAGCCGGCGCTTCAGGTCACAACTTCTCCAGCGGCGCGTACGCCAGCAGCAACGTCTTCTCGCCGCCGCTACCAAAGTCGATCTTCACCTTGGTCTTCTCGGCGACCCCGTCCACGGACACCACCGTGCCCAGCCCGAACGCGTCGTGCGACACCCGGTCCCCGGGCGTCAGCGACGGCACCTTACGCCCGCCCCCACTCTTCGCGGGGGCCGGCCGCGCGGCAGGCTCCCGCCGGGTGGCCGCGCTCCAGGCCGACTTCTCCGGATCCGTACGCCACTCGATGAGCTTGCCCGGCACCTCGCTGACGAAGCGCGAGGCGGGATTGAACGACGGCGCCCCCCACGAGCTGCGTACGGCCGCCCGCGTGAGGTAGAGCCGCTTCTGCGCCCGGGTGATCCCGACGTACGCCAGCCGCCGCTCCTCCTCCAGCTCCTTCGGCTCGCCCAGCGACCGGATGTGCGGGAAGACCCCGTCCTCCATGGCCGTCAGGAAGACCACGGGGAACTCCAGCCCCTTGGCGGTGTGCAGGGTCATCAGCGTGACGACCCCCTGCCCGCCGTCCGCGTCGGGGATCTGGTCGGCGTCGGCCACCAGCGACACCTGCTCCAGGAACTCCACCAGCGACCCCTCCGGATTGGCCTCCTCGAACTCCGAGGCCACGGAGATGAGCTCGTTGAGGTTCTCCAGCCGCGACTCGTCCTGAGGATCCTCGGACGCCTCCAGCTCGGCGCGGTAGCCGGTGGCCACCAGCACCTCCTCGGCCAGGGCCGACGGCGGCACGCCCTCCGCCTTGGCGATGAGCTCGTCGAGCATGGCGACGAACTCCCGCACGGCGTTGAGCGAGCGCGTCGCCATGCCGTACGCCTCGTCGGCCCGGCGCAGCGCGTCCCAGAACGAGATGCGCTCGCGGGACGACAGCGCCTCGATCATCGCCTCGGCCCGCTCGCCGATGCCCCGCTTGGGCACGTTGAGAATGCGCCGCATCGACACCACGTCGGCCGGGTTGGCCAGCACGCGCAGGTAGGCCAGCAGGTCCTTGACCTCTTTGCGCTCGTAGAAGCGCACGCCCCCGACCACCTTGTACGGCAGCCCGGTGCGGATGAAGATCTCCTCGAACACCCGGGACGCGGCATTGGTCCGGTAGAAGACGGCGACCTCGCTCGGCTTCACGCCTTCCTCGTCGGAGAGCCGGTCGACCTCCTGGGCCACGAACATGGCCTCGTCGTGCTCGTTGTCGGCGACGTAACCGACGATCTTGGGGCCGTCGCCCTGGTCGGACCAGAGGTTCTTGGGCTTGCGCGACTCGTTGCGCGCGATGACGGCGTTGGCCGCGGCCAGGATGTTCTGTGTCGACCGGTAGTTCTGCTCCAGCAGGATGGTCCGCGCGTCCGGATAGTCCCGCTCGAACTCCAGGATGTTGCGGATCGTCGCGCCGCGGAAGGCGTAAATGGACTGGTCGGCGTCGCCCACCACGCACAGCTCGGACTGGTCGGCCCCGGCCCGGACGAGATCGCCGTCTGCCGTCCGCAGCTCGGGATGCCCGACCAGCTCCCTGATCAGGATGTATTGGGCGTGGTTGGTGTCCTGGTATTCGTCCACCAGCACGTGCCTGAACCGCATCCGGTAGTGCTCGGCCACCTCGGGGAAGAGCTGGAACAACGTCACCGTGTTCATGATGATGTCGTCGAAGTCCATCGCCCCGGCCTCGGTGAGCTTGAGCTGATAGGACTTGTACGCCTGCGCGAGTGTCTTCTCCAGGTGCGAGCCCGCCTTGTCGAGCGCCGTCTCGTAGTCGATCAGCTCGTTCTTGAAGTTGCTGACCTGCGCCGAGAACGAGCGCGGCGGGTAGCGCTTCGGATCGAGCTCCATCTCCCTGCAGACCATCGCCATGAGCCGCTGCGAGTCGGCCTGGTCGTAGATCGAGAAGCTGGACGGGAACCCGAGCCGCTTGGCCTCCCGCCGCAGGATCCGCATGCAGGCGCTGTGGAACGTCATCACCCACATGGCCTTGGACCGCGCCCCGACCAGCTTGTCGATGCGCTCCTTCATCTCCTTGGCGGCCTTGTTGGTGAACGTGATCGCCAGGATCTCGCCCGGATGCACCTTGCGCTCGGCCAGCAGATAGGCGATGCGATGGGTGAGCACCCGCGTCTTCCCCGACCCCGCCCCCGCCACGATGAGCAGCGGACTGCCGTGATGGATCACGGCCTCGCGCTGCTGCGGGTTGAGACCGTCGAGCAAGGGGTGGTCAACAGAGACTTGGGTCGGCACGCACCTAGGTTAAGCCGCTCCACCGACAAACGGCGCCCGGAATGCGATCGGCCGGGCTCCGGTTGTCCTTCAAGGGAAGACCAAGAAAGGGGAATCATGCTGCCGGAAGCCGAGATCAACCGGGTCCTCGTCGTGACCGCGCATCCCGACGACGCCGATTTCGCTTCCGCGGGGAGCGTGGCGCTCTTCGCCGACAGGGGTGTGGAGGTCAGCTACCTGCTGGTCACGGACGGTGACGCGGGCGGCAACGAGCGTACATTGGACAACTCGGGCATGGCCGAGCTCCGCAGAGGCGAGCAGCGCGCCGCGGCCAAGGCCGTCGGCGTGACGGACCTGCGATTCCTCGGGTATCCGGACGGGCAGGTGGTGCCGTCCCTGGAGCTCCGCCGCGACATCGCCCGCGTGATCCGCCAGGTCAGACCGGACCTCGTCATCACCCATCACCCCGATCGCAACTACCTGTTCGTCGCTCCCAGCCACCCCGACCACCGCGCGGTCGGCGGCGCCGCCTTGGACGCCGTCTACCCGGACGCGCGCAATCCTTATGCCTTCCCCGAGCTGGTCAAGGACGAGGGCCTGGAGGCGTGGACGGTCCGAGAGGTCTGGCTGAACGGCGGCTCGACGCCGAACCACTGGGTGGACATCACCGACGTCATGGACCGCAAGCTCGCGGCCTTGCAGTCGCATGTGAGCCAGGTGTCGCATGTGGAAGGGTTCGCCGAGTTCGTCAAGAGCCGCTTCGCCGCCTGGGCCGAGCAGGCCGGCTTCGGTGAAGGCCGCTACGCGGAGGGCTTCCAGGTGGTGTCCACCGCGTAGGTCTTACGGGGGGTCGGCCTCAGGGGATCGAACCGGGCGGCACGACCCAGAGCGCGGGCTGCCCGGTGACCTCGGAGATGACGTCGAAGTCTCGGTCGTAGTGCAGGACCGTCGCGCCGTGCACCTCGGCGCAGGCGGCGATCAGCAGATCGTTCGTCCCGACAGCCCTGTGGTGCGATTTCCGCGCGAGCATGGCCTGGACGTCCAGCGCGCGCGCCGGCACCTCCTTCTCGGTGATCGAGAGGAGCAGGAAGTCCTCACGCAGGTGATAGGCGTCCTGCTCGTAGCCCTCCGGGTCACGCGCGCTGTAGAGGACCTCCATCTGCGTGACCTCGCAGACGGCCAGCATCTTGTCGAGCATGAGCGGCTCGAGTGCTCGGTGGACGGCCGGGTGCGGCATGCGTGCCAACGCGCTTTTGTCGATGAGGTAGACCACGCCCGTGGCTACCACGCATGCTTCATGATCTCCTGATCCAGAAGATCGGTATTGTCCCGGGTACGCCAGTACTCGAAGGCCTCGCGACGCTTTGCCCTTTCGGCGACTTCCTGCAGGGCCATGTTGACGGTCTCCTTCATGGTCGACGTCCCCAGCTCGTGCTGAGCGACTTCCAGGAGCTCCTTGTCGATGTCGATCACCGTACGCATGCAACACCACCTCCGTACCTCCAGCGTATATCAGAACTTGTGATCTTGATATACGCACTCCCCAAGGCGGCACCGGCCCCGGGAAGAGCGTCCCGAAGACCGTAAAGCATCAAGGTCAGACGCGTATGGAACGCTCCAAGAGGCGGTGCAGGATCTTCATTCCAAGGTGAAGAATCCTCATTCGCGGGGGTGATCGCAGCCCGCCGCACGGCGGCTTACTTCTGCTTTGCGGCGATCCTGGCGAAAAGGTAGCCCAAGGAGTTGGTCGCCAGATGCAGCATGACCGGCGTCAGCAGGCCGCGGTGGCGGCGTAGCTCGCAGAACAACACCCCGGCCGCCGCCGTCGACACCACGCTCCCTGCCACCACCCGGGCGGTGTCCAAATGTTTGGGCGACTCGCCGGCCGTCAGCGCGCCGAGTGCCGGGTTGGCGCGGGCCATGTCGATGGCCGGGAGGATGTGCCAGAGGCCGAACAGGGCCGAGGAGACCGCCGTGGCGGCGACCGTGCCGTGCCGCTGGCGGAGCATGGCGTACAGGGCGCCCCTGAATCCCACCTCCTCGAGCAGGACCGTGCCCAGCGGGACCTGAATGAGGGCCTCCTCCAGGACGCGGGCACGCGACAGCGACAGGGCGCGCTCGTCGCGGAACAGCGGCCTGGTGCGCGGGTGCGAGATGCCGATCGTGTAGGCGGTGGCCACCGCCGCCGCCAGGGCGCCGCCGGCGAGCGCGCCGCGGCGGCCGTGCTCGAAGCCGAGCTCCTCCCACGACAGGCCCGACCTGCGGGCCATCGCCACCAGGGCGGCCGTCGCGGCAGCGGAGGTCAGAGGTCCCAGGCGGGGGGCGACCTTGTTGTTCATGATGTTGGCGGCGGCGAGGATGGCGATCGAGCGGAGGAGCACCCTTGCAGGGTATGAGTAGTTGCCGGCACCCGCCATGCGAGCCGGTGATTACCAGCCGCACTCCCCCCAGGAGTGCGGAGTCAGGCCCCGGCAACGCGGTTCTCAGCCACGGTCCGCCCGGCCCTGCCGGACGGACGCGGCTTCGGCTTCCGTCGGATCGCGCCCCAGCCTCGGCCGGCGTGCGACGAGACTACGCCGATGTCCGTTCTCCATAGGTGAACACAGAGAACCGAAGACGCTACGTCGCGATCTCGCCCACATCGAACCGGCCTAAGGCGGCTGCCGTAGCGGCTGGGCCGCCGCTTCGGGCAGGACGTCCGTACCGCCGGGCGGAGGGTCCGTCAGGAGGCGGCGGCCGAGTTGCGCCAGCCCGCCGGGAAGCGGGTGCGGCGGCGTTCCTCCGGGGTGAGGCCGCCCCAGATGCCCTCCGACTCGCCCGCTCGTAATGCGTACGCCCGGCACTCCTCCAGCACCTGGCACCCGGCGCAGACCGCCTTGGCCCGTGCTTCCTGCAGGGGTGAGGGGGCGAGGGGAAAGAAGAGGTCCGGGTCGCTGGATCTGCACGCCCCCCTGCGCAGCCAGCCGATCTCCTCCAGTGGCATGCGTCCACGGTACGGCGTGGTCATGATCGACCACATCATCCTCTAGGTTGATCGAGGCGTACATCCGCGAGCTAATGCCCGACGTCAGCAGGCACCCACGCCGCCCCTGTACCCCTTGGCGAACGCCGACTGCCGTTGCTCGGCCGTGCCGTGGGCGGCCGGGTTCAGCCAGTCGTCCGTCGGGTCGCCGGCGGCCGCCAGACTCAGCAACAGCTCGTCCTCGTCACCCGCCTCCGTCGTCAGCGCGCCCGAGTTGACCAGGGCCGACAGGGTGCCGCCCGCGTAGCAGTCGGCCTGCAGCTCCATCTGCACGTTCAGCCCGAAGCCGGTGCCGAGCTGGTTCTGGATGGAGTGCCCGAACTCATGCGGAATGATCAAATAGACCGACCCGTCGCCCATCTCGTTCCACAACGCCTCCATCCAGTCCTGGTCGTAGGCGATGAAGTGGCCGGCGGGGCAGTAGAAGGCGTTGTTCGGCACGGGCGGCTCGCCGCCGCAGCTCGGCCCGGAGGTCCCGGAGTAGGGGACGAAGTCGGCGATGGGCCGGTAGGTCTCGCCCAGCCGGTCGAACTGCTGCTTCCAGAACTCCTCCGTCAGCGTCCGCGCCGTACGGACGTCTCCCTCGAACGTGTCGTCCTCCGCCGGATCCATGGACGGCGGGCGGGCGATGCCGCAGGCGGCGAGCGTCAGGGCGAGGAGGATGACCAGCGGGCGGAGGGTCATGGGCTTCAGACTTCCCAGGTGTGCACCGGCTCATTCGTGTGCATGTGCTCGATGTAGTCGAGGGTCATCGCCCGCAGCGCCTCGTGCCGGTCCCCGCCGTGGGCGCGTACGCGGTCCACCTGCCAGCTCGCCCCCGTCCGCCCCGTCAGGCAGCGGCCCTCGATGATGCCGAGCAGCCGGTCGGCGACGGGCCGGTCGACGCCCCATTCGGCCAGCCCCTCGTACGCCATGGGCAGCAGGCGGCGCAGGATCAGCTCGGCCGCGGGCACCTCGCCCATACCCGGCCAGTACAGCCGCGACTCCAGCCCGTTCCGGGCCGCGGCGCCGAGGTTGTCCTCCGCCGCCTGGAACGACATCTGGCTCCAGATCGGCCGCTCGGCGTACGGCAGCACGCGCATCAGGCCGTAGTAGAAGGCGGCGTTCGCGGCGATGTCGGCCACGGAGGGTCCGGCGGGCAGGACGCGGTTCTCCACGCGCAGGTGCGGCATGCCGTTCACGACCGCGTAGACGGGCCGGTTCCAGCGGTAGATCGTGCCGTTGTGCAGGGTCAGCTCGTGGAGCTCCGGGATGCGGCCCTCTTCCAGCTCGGCACGCGGGTCCTCGTCCTCGCAGAGGGGCAGCAGGGCCGGGTAATAGCTGACGTTCTCCTCGAACAGGTCGAAGACGCTGGTGATCCACCGCTCGCCGAACCAGACGCGCGGCCGCACGCCCTGGGCCTTCAGCTCCGCCGGCCGCGTGTCCGTGGCCTGCTCGAACAGCGTGATCCTGGTCTCGCGGTGCAGCTCCTTGCCGAACAGGTACGGGGAGTTCGCCGCCACCGCGACCTGCGCTCCCGCGATGGCCTGGGCGGCGTTCCAGTTCGCGGCGAACGCCTCGGGGCTGACCTGCAGGTGAAGCTGGACGCTCGTGCAGGCGGCTTCGGGCGCGACGCTGTCGGCGTGCGTGTCGAGGCGTTCGACGCCCTCGATGCACAGGTGCAGATCTTCGCCGCGGGCGGCGAAGATCTGCTCGTTGAGCAGGCGGTAGCGGGGGTTCGCCGACAGTGTGCCCTCGCCGATGTCCTGCTCGCGCAGCGTGGGCAGGATGCCGACCAGCACCAGGTGCCCGTCCTGGGAGCGGGCGCGCTCGTCGGCGTGGTTGAGCCTGGCCCGTACGTCGTTCTCCAGGCGGAGCGGGCCGTCGCCGCTCAGCTCCTGGGGCTCGATGTTGATCTCGATGTTGAACTGGCCCAGCTCCGTGGCCCAGTCCGGCTGCTCGATGGCGGCGAGCACCTCGGCGTTGCGCATGCAGGCCTCGCCGTTCGCGTCCACGATGTTGAGCTCGATCTCCAGACCGGCGAGCGGGCGTTCGAGCTCGAAGCGCGACTCCCGCAACATCTGGGCGAAGACGTCAAGACATCGTCGCACCTTTTCGCGATATTTCCGGCGATCTTCGCGGCTGAACACCACGACCGGTACGTCTCTGCCCATATCTGGAAATGTCGCACGTCAACGCGCCAAACACCAGGCCAGTCCCCCCTTTCCGCCTTCGCCCGCCCCAGATGTGCCGCGGCGTCGGGCCCGGGTGTGTCCACGGCGTCTGCCCGGGTGTGTCCACGGCGTCGGCCCACATGTGTCCACGGCGCCGGCTCACTGGGCGCTCCGTAACGGCGGCCCGCCACTGAAGGGGTCAGAGGCCGTGTTCCTGGAGGGTCCTCAGCCGAAGTGCGGCGGGTGGCGGCCCACTTGGCGGAGCCGTACGAGATGGGGTCGGTAGGGCGGGAGCTGCCGGCGGCGGGAGGACACAGGACGGGGCTCCAGCCATTTGCCGCGGCGGGACGGGCGCTCGCGCGGAAGTAGGGTGCTGGGATGCGTGTCTTGATTACCGGTGGGGCGGGTTATATCGGCAGCACGGTCGCGTCGGCGTGTCTGGATGCCGGGATCTCGCCCGTCATTCTCGACAGCCTCGTGACCGGGCGGAGGGAGTTCGCCGACGGGCGGGTGTTCTATGAGGGGGATATCAGCGACGGCCCGCTGATTGACAAGATATTTGCCGAAAATTCAGATATTGAGGCAGTGATCCACTGCGCGGCCCTCATCGTCGTGCCCGACTCCGTAGCCGACCCCATCGGTTACTACCGCGCGAACGTCGCCAAGAGCCTCGAGTTCGCCGATCACCTGATCCGCAACGGCCGCACCCGGATGATCTTCAGTTCGTCCGCGTCGATCTACGGCGTGGCCGAGGACCACACGGTGACCGAGGACTCCCCGCTGGCCCCGATGAGCCCGTACGCGCGCACCAAGGCGGTGTGCGAGGCCATGTTCGCCGACATCGCCGCCACCCGGCCCATCAAGATCCTCTCCCTGCGTTACTTCAACCCGATCGGCGCCGACCCCCAGATGCGCACCGGTCTGCAGTTGCGGCGCCCCAGCCACGCCCTGGGCAAGATGATCGAGGCGTACGAGGACCGCGTGCCCTTCCAGATCACCGGCACCGACTACCCGACCAGCGACGGCACCGGCATCCGCGACTACGTCCACGTCTGGGACCTGGCCACCGCGCATGTGGCGGCCCTGCGGAGGTTCGACGAGCTGGCGGTGGATGTGATCAACCTGGGCACCGGCGCGGGCACCACCGTCCGGGAGCTGGCCGAGGCGTTCAACCGCGTCGTCGACCGCCCGATCGAGGTCGTCGAAGCCCCGGCGCGCCCGGGCGACGTGGCCGGCGCCTACACCCGCAGCGACCGGGCCCACCGTCTGCTGGACTGGCGGGCCGGCTATTCGATCGAGGACGGGATCAGGCACTCGCTCGAATGGGCCCGCCTGCGGGACTCCCGGCTGGGCTAGAGGGTCTGGGGTGCCGCCGCCCCGGCCCTGTACGTTTCGCATGCCACCCGAGGCCGGTGCCGTTGACGACATCCTCGTCGGAGTGGGTACGCCGAGCAACCGCACCTCTCCCGCCTGGCGGCGGGAGAGGGTTGAGCCGGCTACATCAGCCGCCGAAGCTGCCGAGCGAGTCCCAGACCATGGACCCGTCGTCCTCGCCGTTCTTGAACTCGGTGGCGACCTCGTCCGCCGGCGGCGCCTTGATCGCCACTGCGGCGCCCCAGCCGGAGAAGCCGGTGTCCACGTTCACGGTGCCCTTCCCGGCGCCGGTCACGGCGGATACCGGGAAGGTCGACACGAGCCGGGTCGGCAGGCCGGCCGAGTTCAGGGTGACCCGCCAGCTGATGGTGCCCTTCAGCGCCTTCTTGGCGGGCTTCGAGAGCACAGTGGCCCGGTACCACGGGGACACCTTCCACAGGTCGCCCACCGTGATCTTGCCCGCGTAGCCGCCGCTCGCGGGCTTGGCGCCCTTGAACAGGGTCTTGAGGGTGGCGGACTCGGCCAGGTTCAGCGGCTGGCCGTAGGTGCCGGTGAGGCCGCCGGTCGGGCCCTTGGGGTACTTGAACCAGGTCTTGTCCTCGGGCAGCATGGTCCCCCACATGCCTCCGGACATGTAGGACGTGGTGCCGACCCTGATCGTGCGCTCCTGCGCGGCCAGTCCCTTGAGCAGATCCGGGACCTCCTCCGTGTCCGAGCCCAGGTCCTTCAGCGAGATGTTGAACTTGCCCGTGATGTCCGAGGCCGCGATGCCGGACCTGCTGAACTGCAGGGTGCCGCTGCGCCGGACGAACACCTCGCGCTTCCCGTCCGAGTCGATGATGGTCCGCTCGGTGAACTTCACTCCCTTGCCGGGAGCAAGCTGCTTCTTGATCGCGACGACGGGGTTCTTCGGCGCGGCGGCCATCGCGGGTGTCGCGGCGACCAGGGTGGCGGTGGTGGCTGCTAACACCACGCCGGCGAGCATTCGCTTCATGAAGATTCCTTTGTTGAGGGGGGTTACCGGTGCTTCCCGTCGAGGCTTTTTGCCCCGGGGTGAAGCGAGGCGAGTAAAAGCTCCGCCATCTCACCGACCGGCGGAGCCTCGATCGTGATCTTAGCGCTCCGGCCGACACCACGCCGAGCGCTTTCTCTGCAGCTACGTAACGTTCCACAGCGATCACGGGAGAATCCGCCGCGTACGATTTCTCCGCCAGGACGATGGCTTTGCGAGGAGCGGCAGAAGCCTGCCAATGAGAGATCACGGCCGCATATCGGGTGGCGTACTGTTCTGCGAGGAATTGGTGCATTCTTCGTGCAGTGGGGCCTTCGAGAAGTGAGATGACCGTCACATAGCGGCAGAACCGTGACCCGATGACCAGGTCAGGTCAAGCTTCGGGCTAGGCTTCACTGGCGGAAACGCCCGGCACGCACCCCTGAGCGTAGGAGCTCGCCGTGAGAGAACGAAGCAACGAGCGGCGAAGCGGACGCGACCGTCAGCGCAGTTGCCCGGGCCGTCGAACATCAGTCGGACAAGCAAGGACGGACCCTCGTGGACCTGTTCGAACATCAGGCGAAGGAGCTCTTCGCTGACTACGGCATCCCGGTGCCGCGCGGCATCGTCGCCCACACCGTGGAGGAGGCGCGAGCGGCCGCCGAGCAGTTGACCGGCCGCGTCGTCGTCAAGGCCCAGGTCAAGACCGGTGGCCGGGGCAAGGCCGGGGGCGTGAAGGTGGCCGACGACGCCGCCGACGCCGTCGATAAGGCCACCGCCATCCTGGGCATGGACATCAAGGGCCACACGGTCCACAAGGTGCTGGTGGAGGAGGCCAGCGCGATCGCGGAGGAATACTACTTCTCCTTCCTGCTCGACCGTGCGAACCGCACTTTCCTCGCGATCTGCTCCGCCGCCGGCGGCATGGACATCGAAGAGGTCGCCCACAGCGCACCCGAGAAGGTCGCCAAGGTGCCGGTCTCGGCGCTGACCGGCATCGACCGCGCCAGGGCACGCGAGATCGCGGTCGCCGGCGGCCTGCCGGAGAAGGCCCTCGACGGAGCCGCAGAGCTCATCGAGAAGCTCTGGTGCTGCTTCGTGGACGAGGACGCCACGCTCGTCGAGGTCAACCCCATGATCCTGTCGGCCGACGGCCAGGTGAAGGCACTCGACGGCAAGGTCACGCTCGACGACAACGCCTCCTTCCGCCAGCAGGACCACGAGGCCCTGGCCGACAAGGCCGCCGAGGACCCCCTCGAGGCCAAGGCCAAGGAGAAGGACCTCAACTACGTCAAGCTCGACGGCAGCGTCGGCATCATCGGCAACGGCGCGGGCCTGGTCATGTCCACCCTCGACGTCGTCGCCTACGCAGGCGAGGCGTTCCCGGGCAAGCCGTCCCCCGCCAACTTCCTGGACATCGGCGGCGGCGCCTCGGCCGAGGTGATGGCCGCGGGCCTGGAGATCATCCTCTCCGACCCCGACGTGAAGTCGATTTTCGTGAACGTCTTCGGCGGCATCACCGCCTGCGACGCCGTCGCCAACGGCATCGTCTCGGCGTTCAAGCTGCTGGAGAGCCGTGGCGAGGCCGTGACCCACCCGCTGGTGGTCCGTCTCGACGGCAACAACGCCCTCCTCGGGCGGCAGATCCTGGCCGACGCCGCGCTCCCGCGGGTCGAGCTGGTGGACACGATGGATGACGCGGCCAAGCGGGCCGCCGAGCTCGCTGCGGTAGGTGCGTAACTCATGGCCATCTGGTTGACGGAAAACAGCAAGATCATTGTTCAGGGCATGACCGGCGGTGAGGGCACCAAGCACACCCGCCGCATGCTCGCCTCCGGCGCCCGCGTCGTCGGTGGTGTCAACGCCCGCAAGGCCGGCACCACGCACGAGGGCCTGCCCGTGTTCGGCACGGTCAAGGAGGCCATGGAGAAGACCCGCGCGGACGTGTCGGTCGTGTTCGTGCCGCCGGCGTTCACCAAGGACGCCGTCAAGGAGGCCATCGACGCCGAGATCCCGCTCGTCGTGGTGATCACCGAGGGCGTGCCGGTGCACGACTCGACCGAGTTCTGGGCGTACGCGGTGGCCAAGGGCGGCAAGACCCGCATCATCGGTCCCAACTGCCCCGGCATCGCCTCTCCCGGTGCATCCAACGCGGGCATCATCCCCGCCGACATCACCACCGCCGGCCGCATCGGCCTGGTCTCGAAGTCCGGCACGCTGACCTATCAGCTCATGTACGAGCTGCGCGACTTCGGTTTCTCGACCGCGGTGGGCATCGGCGGCGACCCGGTCATCGGGACCACGCACATCGACGCGCTGCAGGCGTTCCAGGAGGACCCGGGCACGGACGCCATCGTGATGATCGGTGAGATCGGCGGCGACGCCGAGGAGCGGGCCGCGGCCTACATCGAGCAGCACGTCACCAAGCCGGTGGTGGCCTACGTGGCCGGCTTCACCGCGCCCGAGGGCAAGACCATGGGCCACGCGGGCGCCATCGTGTCCGGCTCGGCCGGCACCGCCCAGGCCAAGAAGGAAGCCCTGGAGAAGGTCGGCGTCCGCGTCGGCAAGACTCCGTCGGAGACGGCGCGGCTGATGCGCGAGATCATGCAGTCCCGCTGACGCTTCACCGAAGGCCCCGCACGGTACGCGTCGTGCGGGGCCTTCCCACGTGTGGAGCCGGCCGAGGGGCCGTGAGGCGGTCGGCGCGGGAGCGTCACGAGGCCGGCTGACGGTCGCGGGGGGTGGCCCGCCCCGAATTGACCACGGAGCCAACCGTCGCAGCTTAAAAGATGTAAATGAAATCTCCCGGCGCGTCAACCAAGGGTTGGTTGGGAAAGGTTGAGAAAATCGCACTGTGACGGCGATCCTCGACCAACTGCGCACCGGGTCAATGCTCAGCAAGCTCCCGGGGGCGGACGACGAGACGAGGCGGCCCCTGCCCGTGTCGGGAATGCTGGCTGCGGCCTGCACACTGGGGGTCGGCCTGGCCGCGCTCACCACGCTCACGCTGGTCGGGTGGATTGCCGCCCCGCGCGGCACGCTGGGCGCCGGGCTGCCGGGAGTGTTCCGTACGGCGGCGCAGATCTGGCTGGCCGCGCACCACGCCGGGTTCGCGATCCCCGGCGGGCGGGTCGGCCTGCTGCCGATCGGGCTGATCTTCCTGCCTGCTGTGCTGCTCTACCGGGCCGGGCGGTGGATGGCGCGCGACGCCGACCTGCGGCTGCGGCTGCCCGCGCGGCTGCCCAAGAACAGCCCGCGCGAGCAGGCCCAGGCCCGCCGCCGGGCGCAGCTCGTCCTGGTGGCCCAGGCGGGGGTGTCGCTGGCGGCCCCGTACGCGCTGCTGGCCGGCCTGATCGCGCTCGTCGCGAGCAACGAGATCACGCAGCCGTTCATCGGCGAGGCGCTGTTCAGCCACTTCGTGCTGGCGTTCCTGGCGGGGGCGCTGGCCACCGCGCGGATGATCGGGCCCTGGCGGGTGATGCTCAAGCTGCTGCCCGAGCGGGTGCGCGCGCTCACCGTCGGCACGGCGGTGGCCACCGCGCTGCTGGTGGTGGCCGGGCTGGCGCTGGTGCTGGTGGCCGTCGTGCTCAACTTCGACCAGGTCAGGGATCTGTCCAGCGTCCTGTCGCCGGGGTTCGTGGGCGGGGTGCTGCTGATCCTGCTGCAGCTCCTCTACCTGCTCAACGCCGTCGTCTGGGCGTTCTCGTACATCGCGGGACCGGGGTTCGCCGTCGGCGCGGACACGCTGGTCGCGCCGACAGGGGTGCAGCTCGGTACGGTGCCGAGCCTGCCGCTGCTGGGAGCGTTGCCAGAGAGCGGGCCGGTGCCGGCGTGGATGATGGCGGTGATCGCGCTGCCGTTCGCGGCGGGGGCAGTGGCGGGGGTGGTGGTGGCCAGGATCTCGCCGTCGCCGTCGTACGAGGCCGCGCCCCTCTGGGGGTTCCTCACCGGGGTCTCCACCGGCGTCGTCGCGGGGACGCTGGCGGCGTTGTCCGGCGGTCCCATCGGCGGTGGCCGGCTGGCGACGGTCGGGCCCTCGCCCTGGGAGGTGGCGCTGTCGGTCGCGCTCGAGGTCGGCGTGGCCGCGGGCATCTCCGCGGGCGTGACCAACCTGCTGCTGCTCAACAAGCGCGCCCGCACGCCGCTCGACAGGGCGGCCGCCCCGGTACGCAAGGCGGGGGCCGCGATCGCCAAGGCGGCGAGCAAGGTCGGCCTGGCCGAGTCGGACCCGCGTCCGCTGCCCGGCCACTGGATGGACGCCACCGAGGCCGACACCCAGGAGATTCCGGTCATCAGGGACGACTGGCAGGACGAGCACGCGTCGGCGGAGGCCGAGACACGGGCCCAGGCCCGCCCGCGCCCGTCGGAGCCTGACCCGGCGCGACCGCCGCGCAAGGACATCGTGGACGAGTCGGACGACCGCGGCGGTCATGTGATCTACCTCGACCCGTACGCGTGGGACCGCGACTAGGCCGGTGGCTCACGAGGGTGTTTCGAGGGGTCGCTCACGCATGCCCGCCGCCTGGTCAGGAGTCGACTGCGCCGGCGCCGAGCGGGGAGTCCTCAGGGCTGCATCGCGCCCAGCAGTTCGAGCACGTCGGGTGGGAGTTTGCGCTGGGCCGCGTCCCTGAACTGGGTGAAGCACTCACCCTGCGAGGACACCGTGCCCGCGCCCTTCAGGCACTCCTGGTAGGCCGAATACTCGTCCATCAGGTACAGCTGCATCGCCGTGGCCACGGCGGACAGCACCAGCGCGATCCAGGAGACGGTGATGCCGCCAAAGGCCACGCCCGTGGGCTTGCCCTCGGCCCTCAGCCGCGGGAGCGCCCGGATCCCGGCCACTAGCGCGAACAGCGCCATGACCAGGCCGGCCAACGGCAACATGAACGTCATGGCCAGCGCTGCGATGGACAACCAGATCGCTCGGCGGCCCGCCGATTCGGCGGGCTGCTGGCCTGCCGGTGCCTGCACCGGTGTCGACACCTGACCTCCTCTGCGTCGCCGGGCAAGGAACAGATACCCTGGCACCCCCACCCTGTTTCCTCTTGGAGAGTGTGCGTGTCTAAGGCTGGGCGGCTCGTCGTCCTCGTCTCCGGCTCTGGAACCAACCTACAGGCCCTTCTGGACGCTTCTGCCGACCCGTCGTACGGCGCTCGCGTGGTCGCGGTCGGCGCCGACAGGGAAGGGATCGAGGGGCTGGCGAGGGCTACCAGAGCAGGCATCCCGACTTTTGTCGAAAAACTGGGCGATTATGCGACACGGGCGGATTGGGACGCGGCAATCGCGGCCAAGATCGCATCGTACGAACCCGACCTCGTCGTGTCGGCAGGCTTCATGAAGATTTTGGGGAAGCCGACACTCGACGCCTTCCCCGTGCTCAACACCCACCCGGCGCTGCTGCCGTCGTTCCCCGGCGCGCACGGCGTGCGCGACGCCCTGGCCCACGGGGTCAAGGTCACCGGCTGTACGGTGATGCTCGCCGACGAGGGGGTCGACACCGGGCCCATCGTCGCCCAGGAGGCCGTGCCCGTGCTCCCGGACGACGACGAGGCGACCCTGCACGAGCGCATCAAGACCGTCGAGCGCCGCCTGCTCGTCGAGATCGTCGGCCGGATGGCCCGCGAGGGCTGGACGGCCAGCGGACGTATCGTCCGAATCGGCAACCAATCAGGAGGGGAATCCACGTGACTCGCATCGCCATCCGGCGCGCGCTGATCGCCGTTTACGACAAGTCCGGGCTCGAGGAGCTGGCCAGGGCCCTCGACGGCGCCGGTGTGGAGATCGTCTCGACCGGGGGCACGGCTGCCGCGATCTCGTCGTTCGGGATCCCGGTGACGAAGGTCGAGCAGCTGACCGGGTTTCCTGAATGCCTCGACGGGCGGGTCAAGACGCTGCACCCGCGTGTGCATGCCGGGCTGCTGGCCGACGTCACCAAGCCGCACCATGTGACCCAGCTGGAGGAGCTGGAGATCGACCCGTTCCAGCTGGTCGTGGTCAATCTCTATCCGTTCCAGGAGACGGTGGCCTCCGGCGCGTCCGACGAGGAGTGCGTCGAGCAGATCGACATCGGCGGGCCCGCCATGATCCGCGGCGCCGCCAAGAACCACAACACCTGCGCCGTCGTGGTCGACCCCGGTTTCTACGGCGACGTGCTCACCGCGCTGGCCGAGGGCGGCTTCACGCTGACCGAGCGGCGGCGGCTGGCGGGCATCGCGTACGCCCACACGGCCTCGTACGACGTGGCGGTGGCCAACTGGTTCGGGGCGACGTACGAGGAGGACGAGTTCCCGGCGTTCACGGGGTCCGCGTACGACCGCAAGGCGACGCTCCGGTACGGCGAGAACCCGCACCAGCGCGCCGCCCTCTACACGGCCGGCACCGGCGGGCTGGCCAACGCCGAGCAGTTGCACGGCAAGGAGATGTCCTACAACAACTACCTCGACGCCGACGCCGCCTGGCGGGCCGCCTGGGATTTCTCCGACCCGTGCGTGGCCATCATCAAGCACCAGAACCCGTGCGGCATCGCGATCGGCTCCGACGTGGCCGACGCGCACCGCAAGGCACACGCCTGCGACCCGGTGTCGGCGTACGGCGGGGTGATCGCCGTCAACCGCGCGGTCACGGTCGAGCTGGCCAGGCAGATCTTCGACGTGTTCACCGAGGTCGTCATCGCGCCCGCCTTCGACGCCGAGGCGCTGGAGGTGCTGCGGGAGAAGAAGAACCTGCGCCTGCTGGTCTGCCCGGAGGGGCCTTCGCAGCCGACGGAGTTCCGCAAGATCGACGGCGGGCTCCTCGTGCAGACCGTCGACCGCGTGGACGCGCCCGGCGACGCGGCCTCGCGATGGGAGCTCAAGACCGGCGAGCCCGCCTCGCCCGAGGTGCTGGCGGACCTGGAGTTCGCCTGGCGCGCCTGCCGCTCGGTGAAGTCCAACGCCATCCTGCTCGCCAGCGACGGAGCGACCGTGGGCGTGGGCATGGGGCAGGTCAACCGGGTCGACTCGTGCCGCCTGGCGGTCGCCAGGGCCGGGGAGCGCGCGCCCGGCTCGGTCGCCGCCTCGGATGCCTTCTTCCCGTTCCCGGATGGGCTGGAGGTCCTGGTCGAGGGCGGAGTGAAGGCGATCGTCGAGCCCGGCGGCTCCATCCGGGACGACCTGGTCGTGGAGGCCGCCGAGAAGGCCGGCATCACTCTCTACTTCACCGGCACCCGCCACTTCTTCCACTGATCGTCCGCTAGAGGGCGACATGACCGATCATGTCGCCCTTTAGGCGTTTTGGGGGCGAGCATCGGTCCTGTGCGGCTAGCCTATGTGCCTCCCCGCTGAGCCGATTTCCCGGAGTCCCCCTTGCTCGAGTTGATCCTGCAGGCCTTCCTCACCATGAACGGCTTCGCCACCAGCCCCATCGTGCTGCTGGTGCTCGCTTTCATCGGCGCCTACCTGGGCAGCCGCGTCGTTGAGGTCATCCCGTTCACCCGCCGGATCATCGAGCGCCGCGAAGCCCAGGCCGCCGAACGCGACTGACACTCGGGCACTCGAGAACATCACCTCAAAACCGGCCCGCGCACCGTGTCCGCCGCGCACCGTGTCGGCCGCGCGCCTCATGAACATCGGCGCGAAGCGGACTCCCGGACGGTGCTGAGGACTGCCATGGCGTTCTGGACACCGTCCGGACGATGTTGTGACTCAGCCGGACGGCCTGCCGAATCGCCGGCCCGGCCGGCTCAGCTCGTCGGCCGGAGCGTCTGCCAGGCCAGGTTGGCCGCCCCGGCCAGGGACGCGCGTACGCCGAGGGTGCTCTGCTTGACCTGGACCGCCCGCACAAAGGCCAGCCCCGCCACGTCGTCCAACGCCTGCTCCAAGGGCTCGAACAAGACCTTGCCCGCAGCTGACACGCCGCCTCCGACGACCACGGTGGTGACCTCGACCGCGGCCGCCGTGGATGCGATCATGCCGGCCAGCGCCCTGGCCCCACGCTCGAACGCGGCGAGCGCGACCGGATGCCCCGCAGCCGCATCCTCCGCAAGCGCCCTCGCGTCCGCCTTCTCACCGATCCGAGCCGCCGTCCGATCGGCGTGGCCGGGGATTCGCTCTGAGAGGACGGGCGTCTGCCCGGCGAGTGCAGCGGCTTCGCCGGCTTTGCCCACGGAGCCAGGTGACCAGCCGTTCTCCAGGGCCCAGCGGGCGAGATTGGGGCCGCTGGAGTAGCGCTCCACGCATCCCCGGCCGCCGCATTCGCAACGTTCGCCGTACGGGTCGATGCTCATGTGCCCGACATGTCCGGCGTTGCCGGTCGGCCCCAGGAGCGGCGCGCCGTCGATCACGAGGCCGCCGCCGATTCCCGTGGACACGACGATCCCGAGCAGTGATGTGCTGCCGCGCCCCGCGCCCAGCCAGTGCTCGCCCAGCGCGAAGCACTGCGCGTCCCCGGCCAGCACGGTGGGCAGTCCCGTCAGCTTCTGAACCTCCTCACGCAGCGGGAACCCGCGCCAGTCGGCTATGTTGACCGGGCTCACGGTGCCGGTGGCGAGGTCCAGCGGGCCGGCGCAGCCGATCCCGGCGGCCACCGGTGGCGGGCCGCCCTCGGTCACCTCCGCGACGACGGCCGCCAGGGCGGACATGACGTCCGTACGCGGCGTGGGCCGGGTAGCGGAGCGCAACACGGAACCTTCCTCGTCCACCAGCGCGGCGGCGAGCTTGGTCCCTCCGATGTCAATGGCAAGTACGCAGGTCATCAGTGTTTGTGGTTGTTGTCGGGCTGGCGGGGATCGCCAGGGTGTTCCAGTCCGGGCACTAGTTCGACCTTCTCGGCACGCATCTCATCGAGCCGGCGCGCGAAGGCCCTTCGCCGCGCGGCCTCCAGCAAGGGTGTCCAGGCGGCGGGCTCGGAGGGTCGAATGAGGTCTTCCTCTGGCGAAGGGACGGCTCCTCCTATGGACGAGGTGGTGATCGGGCGGTCTGTCGACGTGGCGGTCCGTCCGTCCACCGGGGCATTGGACGATGCCGCTCGGCTCGACGGCGCGGGCTCGGCCGGGGTGGCGATGGCCAGGTGCCAGCCCAGGGCGTCCCTCACCGGCCCCACGAGCGTGCCGTAGGGCTGGACCTGGATCGCCTCCGCGAGGGCGGTCGGCAGCGAGCCGAGCTCTACGCGGCCGAGGGATTCCAGATCGCCGGGGCCGGCCTGGTCCGCACTCCTTCGGTCGGCGAACAGGCGGTATCGGATGAGGTGCCCGGGGGAGCGTTCGGGGGATGTGCGGGGGCGCCACTGCGGTGGAATCTCCGTCCGGGCGGTGACGTGCTGGAACACGGCGCGCACCCATGGGCTGCCGTTGTACGCGGCGGCGTTGATGGAGCCGAGCTCGACGGCGGCGAGGCGGTCGAGCGGTGGGCCTTCCAGCGGGGTCAGGCCCAAGGCTCTGGCGATGGTCTCGCAGAGGACTTCGGTGAGGATGACCTGGGTCAGCCATCTGGCCAGCTGACGGTCCTCGGAGGTTCCCGGGACGGGCAGCGTCGCGCTGAGCGGGCCGTCGCGTAGCTCGGCGATGCGCCGGTCGAGGTGCGCACGCGGAACCGGGCGGTCGTCGACCCAGCCGATCACCTCGCCGAGCCCTGGTGCGGTGGCCGCTCCGGTGGCGGGAGGGCGAAGGCCGCCGGGAGCCGCCGATTCCGCGGCGTGGCGATGGACGCGGCCGCTCATCGGGACACCTCCAGCCGGATGGCCGGAGCGTACTGGCAGCGGCCGTACCACATGACCTTGGCCAGGGCCCAGGCGTGGCCGGTCGCCGCGTCCTCGGGCACCTCCACCGGGAACGACACCTCCGCCGTCTCGCCTGCCGCCACCGTGAAGCCCTGAATGACCTGGGGGAGCAGATTCCACGTCCCCCAGGGGGAGGCGAGCTGGGCCTCGCCGCGGATCTCGTCGGCGGTGGTGTTGGCCAGGCGCACGACCAGAGCGGTGCGGTCGCCGGGGCGGAGGGAGAGGGCGTCCGCGACGGGGGTGATCGAGAGGCCGGTGGGGCGGGCCTCAGCCGACGCGGTGCCCTTGACGGCGGTGCCCGAGGCGGGGGGCGGGCCTGCGACCGGGAGCTCGGGGAGGTCGTCGCCTACCGCCACGGTCGTGACGTCCTCGATGAGCTGGCCGCCGGCGATGGTGCGGGCGGAGACGAAGTGCAGGCCCGCGGCCGGTGTGGTGGGCGGCGTCACGGTGACGGGGAAGCGTACGTGGCCGCCGGGAGGCAGGCGGAAGGGGCGTTGGGCGGGTGCGGCGGTCCAGCCGTCCGGGACGCGCAGGTCCACCACGCCCTCATGGGGGTCGTCGGTCAGGTGGGAGGAGACCACGACGTCCACGTCGAAGGGACCCTCCGGCGAGCTGACCAGGCCGGGGGTGACGGCGATGGAGATCGGCAGGTAGCCGAGCGGCGCCGGGCCCTTGTTGTGCAGCCAGTAGCGGCTGTAGACGGGCTGGGCCGGCTCGGTCGTGGGGCCGAGCTCGGGTTCGGCCGGCGGGGGCGGGGCGGGCGCCAGGTAGGTGGCGACCTCGAAGCCGGCCAGGTTGAGGTCGGAGGCCGGAGCTCCGGGGTGTTCGAGCAGGTCTGAGTGGGTGAGGTCGTCCAGCGGGAGGACCGGGGAGCTGATCTCGGCCAGGGAGCCCAGGCCGGTGGATTCGATCAGGCGGATCGTCAGGCCCTGGTTGCCGGACTCCTGGGTCGCGAGGCCGTGGGCGTGGGGGTTGCCGGTGGCCTTGATGGTGCTCAGGAGCACGTCGCGGGCGGGAGACAGGGTGAGGAGGGAGTGGGCCGGGGGCAGGGGGCCCTTCTGAGGGTCCAGCGCGCGGGGGAGGAGCGGGGTGATGTGTTCCTGGGCCGCGGCGGGGAGCTGCAGTGATCGCCAGTCGCCCTCGCCGGCGACCAGTGAGTACGAGAACTCGTGCGTCCAGTGCTGGAGCTGGAACCCCGAGCCGTCAGGAGTCGTACGGCGGGGCGGGTCCAGCCAGATGCCCGACGGCCAACCCGTGCAGGAACGCATCAGCGAAAGGTGCAGGGCCCCCGACGGGTCCACGGCGAAACCGGGCAGCCCGTACGCGAGCAGGGCGACCGTCCGGCGGTCGAGGCGCTCGGCACCCAGCGGGCACACGGCCTCGATCGTGGCGTCGGCCAGGTCGGCCACCAGGTCCTCGACCGGGCCGGCGACGATCAGGGCGGGCAGGGCGCGGAGGTCGCGCAGGTCGGCGCTCGGCTGCCAGACCTCGGACAGCGGGCGCTCGGCCGGGATCCACACGCGTGGGGCGCCCGACTTGAGCGCGTCCAGGTAGGCCGGGTCGGCCCGGGAGAGCAGCTCGGCGGCCAGCGGGTTGGCGTCGGGGCCGCCGAGGACGATGCGGACGTCGGGAAGGTTGGAGTCGACGTCCAGCCAGCCGTACCTGGTGCCGGCGGCGGAGGACGTGGTGGCGGTCACGCCCGCGCGGGCCAGCGCCACCACCAGGTCGCGGGCCTGAGGGGCGTCGGCGAGCGCCGGCACGACGACCTCGGCCACGCCGAGCGCCCGCGCGCCCGCCTCGCCGAGGTCGACCCTGGCGGTGGCGGACAGGCCGAACCACGTGTTGGCGGGGTTGTCGAGCGTCCACGGGTGCTCGGCCGTGTCCACGTCGGGGAGCGCGAAGCCGCGGCCCACCACGGCGCCCGACACGTCCGACACCGGCAGCGCGCCCTCGACGTGAGCCGGGAAGCGCACGCGGAGGAGACGGTCGGCGCCCGTGTGGTCGAGTACGCGAGTGGTGAAGCCGACCCGGTCCGAGCCGGTCAGCAGGGTGACGGTCTGCTCGTACGAGATCTCGCCCACCTGTCCCGTGACGATCAGGCGTTGACCGATCGCGCTCGTCTCCGTGCGGGCGCTCAGCGCCTGGGTCTCGGCGGAGCCCACGGCGTGGCCTGTGGGGATGAGGTGCCAGGGGCCCTCTCCCATGTCCGGGTGCGTGGGGTATTCGTGGTAAAGACGCAGCTCGTTACCGAGCCCGGAGAGCAGCTCCCGGCCCGAGGCCCGGTCGAGGATCGAGGTCAGGGCGCCGCCGTGGGCGGGGTCGGCGGTGACCCGCCAGCGGTCGTTCTCGATGGTGACGGCCTGCGACGGCGATGGGTCCCAGGGCGCGGGCGAGCCCTGGACCACCCGGTATGTACGCCACCCCAGCGACGGAACGTCGCGGGCCAGGAACGTCAGCGTGCCGTTGTCCACGACGGCGGGCAGTTCGGCGCCCGACGGGTCGGCCAGCGTCCGGCCTTCGGGCAGGCGCACGCGGACCAGGCCGTCACGGGCGAAGGGCAGCGTGTTGGTCACCACGACGCTCGGATCGTCCACCGCGATCTGCCCGGTCAGGGCGTCCAGGGCGGTGTCCCTGGCGGTCGTGGCCAGGTCGTATGCCTCCCGCCAGCCGGTCAGCAGGTCGATGTAGACCTGGTCGGACTCCGAGCCGGTGATCGCGTCGTGATGCGCGCCGTACGCCAGCTGCCGCCACACCTTGTCGAGCGCCGTGTGCGGATAGCGGCCGAGTCCGAGCACGGCCGCGAACGCCGACAGGCGCTCGGCGTCGAGCGCGGCCACCTCGGCGGCGCGCTGGGCCTGCTTGGTGTCGATGTAGGAGACGTCCTTGCCGGTGTAGATGGGGTTCATGTCGCGCGTTTGGGGGCTGAAGTGCGACATGTCGGCGCGGACGGCGTTGAGGAAGTCCCTGGGCGTGGCGCAGACGAACCGCGGCCACACGTAGCGGGCCGCCCACGTGCGGTGGACGTCGGTGACCCACTTGTTGGGCGGGGTGTAGTCCGTGCCGACGGGCAGCAGGATGTTTCTGGTCGCGGCCACGGGCTTGAGCGAGCGGTAGAGGTCGTGGACCGCCTGGCAGGCGTCCTCCAGCGTGGGCGCGGAATCCATCCGCCAGCCCGCCGAGTAGTGCGCGGGCATGTAGTGGGTGAGCACGCCCTGCCCGGACGGTGAGATCCACTCGAACTCGCTCGGGAACTGCATCAGGGCCGCGTCGTTCTTGGCCTGCACGAAGTTCTTGTGGATCGGGCCCCACTGGTGGAACGGCCCGCGCGCCCACGCGCTGCCGGTCAGCCCGGCCGCCGCCAGATAGCCGGGGAACTGCGGGTCGTGCCCGAACACGTCGAGCTGCCACGCCGTGCGCGGATCGCCGCCCAGGATGTCACGCTGGTAGCCGATGCCGTAGACGAGGTTGCGGATGGTGGTCTCGGCGCCGGTCAGGTTGGTGTTGGGCTCGTTGTACGTGCCGCCGATCAGCTCCGCCCGGCCCTCGGCCATGAGCGCGCGCAGGTCGGCCCGCCGCTCGGGGTGGGTGTCGAAGAACGGCTTGAGGTAGTCGACCTCGGCCAGCACGAAACGGTAGTCGGGATCGCGCAGCGCCAGCTCGATGTGCGCCTCGACCAGCGCGAACGCGTTGCGCTCCCACAGGGGTCTGGTGCTGGCGTCGCCGGAGAGCAGCTCCCAGGGGCTGGTGTAGGCGGCCTGGGTGTTCCACCACACGGGGTCGTAGTGGAAGTGGGAGACCATGTGCATCGTCCAGCCCGGCTCCTCGGCCGTGACCGCGACCTCCAGAGACTCCTCGCCCAGGGTCAGCACGCAGGGGACGGTGGCGCCGGGCGGCGCCGACAGGCTCAGGGGGACCTCCAGGACGCCGGAGGCGGTCGCGGGCACGGTCACCGGCTCGGCCAGTCGCGCGCCCTCGCCGCGCAACTCCAGGGCGGTGTCGTGCTCGCCCTGGGCGACGGTGACGCGGAGCACCTGGTGCGGCTCGTCTTGCGAGCCTATGAACAGGTCGGTCGACTCGGCGGACAACAGGCGGAATGGCAAGGGGGGACCTCCGTGAGCAGCATGGTGCCGGCGCCCGTAACACTAAGCCCTTCCAAGATCAATGACAACGATGTCAAAGATCGCCTGTGGATAACTCGCGCCTGGCTGCCTGGCCTCTGTGGATAACTCTTGAGTTCGGCTCGCATGCCACTCGCATTGCCACGACCTCGCCGACCCGTGTGATGGTGATCGTCCTCTGGGAGGAGGGAGGCGAGGACGGCCCGCGGGGGTACGGGGGAGCGGGTGTGCGGAGGGCAGGAGGAGGCATGGAAGGATTGCCGCATGAGCGCAGTGAAACTCGACGGCAAGGCGACCGCCGCCAAGATCAAGGCAGACCTCACCACCCGAGTGGCCGCGCTCAAGGAACGCGGCATCAGCCCCGGCCTGGGCACCGTGCTCGTGGGCGACGATCCGGGCAGCCAGATCTATGTGGCGGGAAAGCACCGCGACTGCGCCGAGGTCGGCATCGCCTCCATCCGCGTCGACCTGCCGGCGACCGCCACGCAGGCCGAGGTCGAGGCGGCCATCGACGAGCTCAACGCCTCCCCTGAGTGCACCGGCTACATCGTCCAGCTCCCCCTGCCCAAGCACCTGGACACGATGGCCCTGCTGGAGCGCATGGACCCGGACAAGGACGCCGACGGGCTCCACCCGGTCAACCTCGGCCGCCTCGTCCACATGGTCGACGCGCCGCTCCCCTGCACCCCGCACGGCATCGTCCTGCTCCTGCAGGAGTACGGCGTCCCGATCAAGGGCGCGGAGGTGGCCGTCGTGGGCCGCGGCATCACGGTGGGCCGCTCGCTGGGCCTCCTGCTGACCCGCCGCAGCGAGAACGCGACGGTGACCCTGTGCCACACCGGCACCCAGGACCTGGCCGCGCACGTGCGCATGGCCGACATCGTGGTGGCGGCGGCCGGGGTGCCCGGGCTCATCAAACGCGACATGGTCAAGCCCGGCGCGGCCGTGCTCGACGTGGGGGTCTCCCGGGTGGACGGCAAGATCGCCGGTGACGTGGCGCTGGACGTCGAAGAGGTCGCGGGGTTCCTCACGCCCAACCCGGGCGGCGTCGGCCCCATGACGAGGGCGCTCCTGCTCTCGAACGTGGTGGAAGCCGCCGAACGCCGGATCAGCGGTCGGTGAACCTTCAGGAGGACGCCCGCGGGGCGCCGCGCACCGCGGCGCCCCGCACTCCCCGCCGCTGGAACGGGTACGCCGCCACGTCCCCCTGCATGGTCACCCACTGCGTCTCGATGAACGCGTCGATGTTCGCCCCCGTCCCGCCTCCGCCGAACCTCGTCCCGGTCCCCGACGCCCCGCGCCCGCCGAACGGCGCCACGCGCCAGGCCGTACTCGGACGCACCGGCCGCCGCCGCCGCCTGCTCCAGCGAGGCGGGCCTTCGGCGCCGCCGAGCCCGAGCTCACGCTCAGCCAGGTGACCCGCTCGACGGGGCTCAGCCGGGCCGCGGCCAGGCGGTTCCTCCTCACGCTCGCCGACCTCGGGTACGTGCGCAGCGACGGGCGGCTGTTCTCACTCACGCCTCGCGTGCTGGAGCTCGGATACGCCTACCTGGAGCGGACCGAGTTACGGCGGCTGACGTCTGACACGATCGTGCTGCCGGCGGCGCCGCGGGCCGAACACGTCACCGGTTCCGGTAGCGGTCCGTGGCTTCCCGGGTGGCGCGGATGGCCGCGTCCGCCATGTCGTACGTGCGCTGCGCCAGCCCCACGAAGATGCAGTCCACGATCAGCAACTGGCTGATCCGGCTGGCAAGCGCACCGGGGCGGAAGGCCGTCTCCCGCCCGGCCGACACCAGCGTGTGATCGGCCAGTGAGGCCAGTGAGGACCGCGGATTGTTGGTGATCCCCACGACCAGCGCCCCCGCCTCGCCCGCGGTCCGGGCGGGCACCAGCACGTCGGGCGTCTCCCCGCTGCAGCTGATGGCCACCGCCACGTCCCCTTGCCGCAGCAGCGCCGCGCTGGTCAGGGCCAGGTGGGCGTCGCTGAACGGATGGCTGGACAGCCCGATCCGCAGCAGCTTCTGCGACATGTCGGCCGCGACCAGCCCCGACGCCGCCACGCCGTACACGTCCACCCGCCGCGCCACCGCGATCGCCGACACCACGTCGCCGAGCTGATCCGGGTCGAGCTGGGCGGCCGTGTCGGCCAGTGCCTCCGACTCGGCCCGCGCCACCTTGGCGATCACGTCCGTCAAAGGGTCGTCGGGCGCGAGGTCGCCGGGCACCAGCCGCTCGGGCTGCTTGGCCACGGCCGCCGCCAGCGCGAAGCGCATCTGTGAGTACCCGCCGAAGCCGAGCGCCCGCGCCGTCCGCACGATCGTGGCCTCGCTGGTGCCGGACACGGCGCTGAACTCGGTGATCGTGCTCCGGACGACGAGCCCGGGGTCGTCCAGGATGATGCGGGCGATGGACTGCGCCGCCGGGGTGAGGGACGGCAGCACCGCCCGCACCGCCGCTACGGGGTTGGTGCTCACTGGGTCAGCCATTCCGCCGCGGCCTGCGCGGACACGCGTGAGATCCCGTGGGTGGCGACGTGGGCGGCGCCGGCGGGCGGGCCCGGTATGCCGGTGTCGACCACGATCGCGTCAGGCCGCGCCGCCACGGCCTTGGCCACGAGGTCGCGGACCCACGCGTGCCGGGCGGCGTCGTGCACGACCAGCACGACCGGGCGGTCGCCGAAGGGCGGCAGGTCGCCCTCGGGGCTCATGCGGATCATGGTGGTGTTCGGCAGCAGCGCGGTGAGCGCCGTGGTGATGCCGGTCGGCGTGGCCGGGTCCACGGCCTGGCTGTGGCGGGTGTTGACCTCGACGACGAGCGGTCCGCGGTCGAGCGTGGCGGCCCCGGTCGTGGTCAGCGCCGCTCTCGCGGCCTCCAGTCCGACGCCTGTGTCGACATCGGCGCGGGCCTTCTCACGGAGCGCGGTCCTGGCGGCGTACCAGCCGGAGAGCGCGAGCACCCGCCCGGCGGCCTCGGCCAGCCGTTCCTCGGGCAGGATCCCCGCGCGGACGGCGGTCACGATCGCGTCGCGCATCGCGTGCAGACTCTCCTCGGTGGCGAGCCCCACGCAGATCGCGTCGGCGCCGGCGGCCAGCGCCCGCGCCGCGATCTCGCCGGGGGAGAACATGGCGGCCACCGCCCGCATCTCGATCGCGTCGGTGACGACCATGCCGTCGAAACCGAGCTCGTCCCTGAGGAGCTCGGTGAGGACGGCCCGGCTCAACGTCGCCGGCGTCGCCGGATCGAGAGCGGGAACCAGCAGGTGGCCGGTCATGATCGCACGTACCCCTGCGCCGATCGCGGCCACGAACGGCGGGAGGTCGCGCTCGGAGAGCACCTCGCGCGAGGCGTGCACGGCGGGCAGTGCCAGGTGGGAGTCGGTGACGGTGTCGCCGTGGCCGGGAAAGTGCTTGGCGCAGGCGGCCACGCCCGCGCCCTGCACCCCGTTGACGTACGCGACGGTGTGGCGGGACACGAGACCGGCGGACGGGCCGAACGAGCGGACGCCGATCACCGGATTGTCCGGGTTGGCGTTGACGTCGGCCGACGGCGCGTAGTTCAGTGAGATGTCCAGCTCGGCGAGCATTCTGCCGATCTGGCGGCCCACCCGCTCGGTGAGATCCACGTCGTCGGCCACGCCCAGCGCCCGGTTGCCCGGAAAGGAACTGCCGGACTGGACTTCGAGCCGGGTGACCGTGCCGCCTTCCTCGTCGATGGCGACCACGGTGGCCGGATTCTCCGCCCGGAGACGCCGGACGAGCGGCGCGTCGACGGCGTTGCGGGCGAACAGCACGACCCCGCCGAGACCCTCTCCCAGCGCGCGGCGCAGCCAGTCAGGGGCCGAGGTCCCCTCGAACCCTGGATGCAGCACCGTCATCGCGAGTCTGTACAGGTCACCGCTCATCGGCATTTTCCTTCATGCTTATTGATCTGAAGGTAATTTTCTGTCATCGTCGCCCTCGATACAACCACATTCCGAGAGGCACACCCCCCATGCCCAGCAGAAGGACTCTCCTCAAGGGTCTCGCCCTCGCGGCCGCAGCCTCGGCTGTGCCGCTGCCGGCCTTCGCCCAGGCCGCGGCCGAGTACGTCCCGCCGCTGCACCAGATGCGCGGCATGTGGATCGCTTCAGTGGTCAACATCAACTGGCCGTCCAAGCCCGGGTTATCGGCCGAGGAGCAGAAGGCCGAATACCTGGCCTGGCTCGACGTGGCCGTGCAGCGCCGGCTCAATTCGGTGTTCGTGCAGATCAGACCGACGGCTGACGCGTTCTGGCCGTCGCCGTACGAGCCTTGGTCCCAATACCTGACCGGTACGCAGGGGCAGGACCCCGGCTACGACCCGCTCGGATTCGCCGTGGAAGAGACGCACAAGCGCGGGCTGGCCTTCCACGCCTGGTTCAACCCGTACCGCGTGTCGATGCAGGCCGACCCGGCCAAGCTGCACCCCGACCACCCGGGCCGCAAGCACCCGGACTGGATCGTGCCGTTCGGCGGCAAGCTCTACTACAACCCGGGCATGCCGGAAGTGCGGAAGTTCTGCCAGGACGCGATGATGGACGCGGTCTCCCGCTACGACATCGACGGCCTGCACTTCGATGACTACTTCTACCCGGTCAACTCCACGGCCTTCGACGACAGTGCCGCGTTCGCCCAGCACGGCTCCGGCTTCCCCGACCTGGCCTCCTGGCGGCGCAACAACGTCGACCTCATGGTCCAGGAGATGCAGCAGCGCGTGCTGCAGGCCAAGCCGGGCATCGCGTGGGGCATCAGCCCGTCGGGCATCTGGCGGAACAAGGCCAGTGACCCGCTCGGCTCCGACACCAGCGGCGGGCAGTCGTACGACAACCTGCACGCCGACACCCGCGGCTGGGTCAAGAAGGGCTGGCTCGACTACATCGCGCCGCAGCTCTACTGGTACATCGGGCAGCCGCCGGCCGACTACTCCAAGCTCGTGCCCTGGTGGTCGGACGTGGCCAAGGGCACCGGCACCCTGCTGTGGATCGGGCAGCCCGCGTACAAGGCCGGCGACCCCGCCCAGCCCGCGCCCGAGTGGAAGAACCCGGCCGAGCTGTCCGATCACCTGACGCTCAACAGGAACCATCCCGAGATCAGCGGCGACATCTGGTACAACGCCAACGACGTCAAGGTCGACAGGATCGGCTCCATCACGACCGCGGTCAACGAGCACTACCAGCGGCCCTCGCTCGCACCCGTGCTGCCCAGGCTCGCGAAGGGGGACCCACCCCGGCGGCCGGTGCTGGCGTACGCGCTGCGCCGTCCGGGTGGCGTCGAGGTGCGGGCCGTGGCCACGGGCAGGGACGAGCCGTTCCTGTTCGCGATCTTCCGCTTCGACCGGCATGCCTCGTCCGGCGCCTTCGCCGACGCCCGCAACCTGGTCGCGGTCGTGCCCGGCGACCGGCAGGTCCGCTGGACGGACCCGGACGGCAGGCGCGGTCACCACTACTACGTCGTCGCGGTGGACCGGGCCAACAGGACCAGCCGGCCCAGCAACGGATTCCGGGTCATCTGATCCGCCGGCCGCGCGTTCGTGAGCAAGCTTCGCTTACGAACGTCGCGGTACGCGCGACAGCCCGACGGGGTCGCCGTGCGCCGGAAAATGGGCGCACGGCTACCCGCCACAGCTCTGATCCGTGCTTTTCGAACACGGTGATGGTTAGGCCCCGACGCTGCCGGAACCCCTCGCCGAAGCCCCGGTCGCGATCCGATTCCTGAGAAGCGCTCCTACGAAGCCCTGCGCCCGGCCGCCGATGGCTGCTCGGCCGTGGCTCCCGATGCCCGCTGCGGTGGCACCACAGGGGTCGGGCGCACCAGACCGAGCGCGACGACCTCGTTGGCGAGCCGCGTGCGCCGGTTGGTGCCCTCGGGAATCCTGAACTTCTGGTAGAGCCGCAGCAGATGCTGCTTGACCGCGGCCTCGGTCACGACCAGGTCGTCGGCGATCTCGCGTGCGGTCGCCGGTGCGACGAATGCCTCGTCCGACAGCGCCGGCCGGCAGAGCGAGGTCAGCACGTCGACCTCGCGCCTGGTCAGCTCGGGCGCCGCGGCCCTGCGCAGCTCGACCTCGGGGGTGAAGTCCT
Organism: Nonomuraea sp. NPDC049480; assembly: GCF_044465905.1. Classification (NCBI taxonomy): domain Bacteria; kingdom Bacillati; phylum Actinomycetota; class Actinomycetes; order Streptosporangiales; family Streptosporangiaceae; genus Nonomuraea; species Nonomuraea sp. NPDC049480. The sequence continues at coordinate 994,644 of NZ_JBITMD010000001.1, read as the reverse complement.
CACGGGGGACTCCACCGATCCGACCCCGCGCCGCGCCGAAGGAAACGACGTCGCCGTCGTCAAGGACCCTCCGGGCGATCGGCCTCCCGTTCACCCGCGTGCCGTTCCTGGACAGTCCCAGGTCCACGACGTACAGGTAGGGTCCTCGTCTGACGAACTCGGCATGGAGTCGAGACACACTGGGATCGGTGAGCCGGATGTCCACACCCCGGCCTCTTCCGACCGTCGTGATCTCGGGGCGCAACGGGATCACCTCGCCGGTGTCCTCGATGCGTATGAACGGCCCCTCCACGGCAGTTCCTCCCCAGGTAGCCCGCCGTAACTATTACTACAGCTCCGGCTTACCCAACCGAGGGGATGCGGAATCTCCTTTGCCGAAAGGAGAATCCGACGTGAAATTGGTCTGGACCTTCGCGGACGGTTTTACCTGCTCACAGGTAGACTTCGGAGGAAGATAAGCGGAGGAAGCACTCATGGCGGACAAGCCCACGAAAGGTCTGGCCGATGTCGTCGCCGCGTCCACAGCGCTGAGCGACATCGACGGAAAGGCCGGTCGGCTGTTCTATCGCGGATACGACATCCACGACCTGGCCGGCCGCGCGACGTTCGAAGAGACCGCACACCTGCTCCAACGCGGCAAGCTGCCCACCCGCTCCGAGCTGGACGCCTTCGGCGAGGAGCTGGCGCGGGGCCGGGAGCTCGGCGCCCTCGTCTCGGCGAACATCGCCGAGATCGCCGAGAAGCAGAAACCCATGGAGGCGCTGCGCTCGCTGGTCTCGCTGTCGGGCGCGGATGATCCGGACAAGGACTCCATCGCCCCCGAGGCCAACCTGCGCAAGGCCGCCCGGCTGGTCGCGCAGCAGCCTCTGCTGGTCGCCCGCTATCACGCCGCCCGCACCGGCGGGAGCCTTCCCGAGCCGGACCCGTCGCTGAGCATCGCGGCGAACTTCCTGCTCCAGGTCACCGGGCGCACCCCCGGGCAGCGCGAGGTCGAGATCTTCGACGAGTGCCTGGTGCTGCACGCCGACCACACCATGAACGCCTCCACGTTCGCCGCCCGCGTGTGCGCCGCGACCCTGTCGGACATGCACTCCGCCATCGTCGCCGCCATCGGCACCCTGAAGGGCCCCCTGCACGGCGGCGCGAACGAGCAGGTCATGAAGACGCTGGAATCGATCCCCGCGGGCGGCGTGGCCGACGCCGTACGCGCCAAGCTGGCGGCCCACGAGAAGATCATGGGGTTCGGCCACCGCGTCTACAAGACCGAGGACCCGCGCGCCACGCACCTGCGCAGGATGTCCGCAGAGCTGGCCGAGTCCACCGGCGACGACACGTACTACCGGATGTCCAAGGAGATGGAGGAGGTCGTTCTCGAGGAGAAGGGCCTCTACCCGAACGTCGACTTCTTCGCCGCTTCGGTCTATCACTATCTCGGCATTCCGACCGACCTGTTCACACCGGTCTTCTCGATCAGCCGCATGTCCGGCTGGACGGCTCACGTCATCGAGCAGCACGCCGACAACCGCCTGATCCGCCCGGACAGCGAATACATCGGCGAGACCGACCAGAAGTGGAAGCCGATCGAAGAGCGTTGAGCGATATCCGTTGAGCGACAACCAAGGGACCGAACGCGAGAGCTGGGGACCGTACCCGCTGATCCTGGCGGGTGCGGTCGTCGGTGTGCTCGTGATCTTCTTCGTGGAGCCGCGCTGGGGCGGGTTCGCGCTGGGCGCCATGGTCATGATCGCCGCCGCACTGCGCTTCGCCGGGTACGGCGGTCAGCTGGCGGTGCGCAGCAAGAGCACCGACGTGATCACGCTGGGCGGGTTCGGCTTCGTGCTGGTCCTGACCTCGTTGTTGCTGGAGAACAATGAGCTCAAGGCGCTTATCCTGTCCCTTTTCGCCCGTTGACCGGACGGTCCGATAGCCTCAACGCATCAATTCATTGAAGGGGAACCATTCGCATGCCCAAGATCAAGGTGGAGGGTCCGGTCGTCGAGCTTGACGGCGACGAGATGACCCGGATCATCTGGCAGTTCATCAAGGACCAGCTGATCCTTCCCTACCTCGACGTCGACCTGAAGTACTACGACCTCGGCATCGAGCACCGTGACGCCACGGACGACCAAGTCACCATCGACGCCGCGAACGCCATCAAGAAGTACGGCGTCGGTGTGAAATGCGCCACCATCACCCCGGACGAGGCGCGGGTCGAGGAGTTCGGCCTCAAGAAGATGTGGAAGTCCCCCAACGGGACCATCCGTAACATCCTCGGCGGTGTCATCTTCCGCGAGCCGATCATCATGTCCAACGTGCCGCGGCTCGTGCCCGGCTGGACCAAGCCGATCGTCGTCGGCCGTCACGCCTTCGGCGACCAGTACCGCGCCACCGACCTGAAGATCCCCGGCGAGGGCACGCTGACGCTGACGTTCACCCCCAAGGACGGCTCCGAGCCGATCGAGCTGGACGTGTACGACTTCCCCGGTGGCGGCGTCGCGATGGCGATGTACAACCTGGACGAGTCGATCCGCGACTTCGCCCGCGCGTCGATGCGCTACGGCCTGGCCCGCAACTACCCGGTCTACCTCTCCACGAAGAACACGATCCTCAAGGCGTACGACGGCCGCTTCAAGGACATCTTCGCCGAGGTCTTCGAGACCGAGTTCAAGGCCGACTTCGAGAAGGCCGGGATCACCTACGAGCACCGCCTCATCGACGACATGGTCGCCGCGGCGCTCAAGTGGGAGGGCGGCTACGTCTGGGCGTGCAAGAACTACGACGGCGACGTGCAGTCGGACACGGTCGCGCAGGGCTTCGGCTCCCTCGGCCTGATGACCTCGGTGCTCATGACCCCCGACGGCAGGACCGTCGAGGCCGAGGCCGCCCACGGCACGGTGACCCGCCACTACCGCGAGCACCAGAAGGGCAACCCCACCTCCACCAACCCCATCGCCTCGATCTTCGCCTGGACGCGTGGCCTGGCCCACCGCGGCAAGCTCGACAACACCCCCGCTGTGACCGACTTCGCCGACACGCTGGAGCAGGTCTGCATCGAGACCGTCGAGAGCGGCCAGATGACCAAGGACCTCGCGCTCCTGGTCGGCGGCGACGCCAAGTGGCTCACCACCCAGGACTTCCTGGCGGCGCTGGACGAGAACCTCAAGAAGAAGATGGCCTGACTGTCGAATACGGCCTCTACCTGCGGCTATGTCGTGAGGTAGGGGCCGTTTCGCATGCCTGGGCCGGCTGCGGGCCGTCACGGCCTCGGATCGCCCGGCGTCCAGGAGCACCGACGCGTGGAAGTGGCGCAGGGCGTACATGCCGTGCGCACGGGCGGCCCGCGTACGGCTCACCGCGCTTGCGCTCGGGGATGGCTCCCGTTTCGACGAGTGCGGTCTTCCAGTGGACGTTGTCGAAGCTTGGGCGGCACACCACGTCGCCGCTCTCCGGCGTGAAGTCAGAGGGGGCGAGGATGAGACGGTACTCGCGCAACAGGTGGCTGACCCGGACGACAATAGAGTCCACAACGTGGATGTCGAGGATCGTTATTGCTACGGATCCCAGTCAGTGTTCACTGATGCAGAGCGCGCCGCTCGGCCGACCGGCGAAAAAGTGCAATGTGACGAGTTCCCGTTCGCCCGGACCGTGGAGGGCGCTGGATACAACGGGCGGGACTTCTCGTTCAAGTTCATCGGGTGGCAAGGCCAACCTGGCGGACAATGAGGCGCCGACCAGCCGGGACCGGCTGGTCGGCGCTCTCTCACGAACAAGGGATGCCCTTGAACGACATGGAAGAGCACTACCGGGACATCGCCGGCTACTTCTCCGAAACGTTGTGCATCACCTGGTGCGAGGGGCTCACCCTCGACGGCGTCGCCTGCAGCGCGATCGCCGGGCAGCTCGGCTCCTGGGTGGTCGTGATGGAGCCCGATTACGGCGACACCGGCTCCGATAACGAAATCCTCCGCGGGCTGTCCGCGAAGGGTAAGGCCCTCAACGTCTACTCAGGCGTCAACAGCCACACCCTTGAGTACTACATGAATTCGCGGCTGCTGACCATTCTGCAATTCATAGAGTGGGGAGAGGAGCCTTTCTATCGGCAGGGTGATCAGCCGCATCTGCTGGACGATCTCATCGGAGACTTCTCCGGTAAGCGGGCCACGGACTTCCAGGCGTTTGTGCCGGCCCTGGCCGAGCGGATGACGGGCGTCCGCCTGACCCACGACTGGTTTTTCGACAAGCATCGCTGGCTACGGTGGGAGGATTGGGATTAGTCGGTCCGGCGGCGCTTCATTGAGAGGGATTTCTGCGAGCTTATGGGCGGTATGTGCCCCGGCGCCTGCCTTCCACGTCGGCGGAGCGGTCAGACAGTCCCTCAGGAAGAAGATGGCCTGACTGCCTCCTCTGCTGGAAGGGCCGCCGGCGTGCGGCCCTTTCCCATGTCTTGACAGTGCCGCGGCGTGGCGTAATTGATCAGCTGGGTAAGAGCCCCCTCGTAACAGTCGTACGCGTCTCGGGGGGTTCGAATGCGACTGCGTGTTCTCAGTGGATTGGGGGTGCTTGCCACCACGGTGATCGTGACCGGGTGCGACTCGCAGCCCAACACCGCCAAGGTGGCGGACGCCAAGCCCAACGCCGCCGCGCAGGCACAGGCGATGAAAGCCGCCAAGGTCAAGGCGGCCGCCCGGGTCAAGGCGAACGAACTGGGCCAGATCCCGGTGCTGATGTTCCACCGGATCGTGCCCAAGCCGGCGACCACCGACGACCGGTCTCCTCAGCAGTTCCGCGCGGACCTGGAGCGGCTGATCAAGGAGGACTACGTGCCGATCACGGCCGCCGAGATGGTGTCCGGCAAGATCGACATCCCGGCCGGCAAACATGCCGTGGTCCTGACCTTCGACGATTCCTCCCCCTCCCAGCTCACGCTGAACCAGATGGGCGAGCCCCAGAAGGACACCGCCGTCGCGATCCTGAAGGAGGTCGCCGCCAAGAACCCGGGCTTCCGGCCGGCCGCCACCTTCTACGTGACCCGCGACATGTTCGGCAAGACCGTACGCGAGGAGCAGGCTCAGGCGCTGCTCTGGCTGAAGGACAACGGCTTCGAGATCGGCAACCACACCCGCGACCACCTCAACCTGCGCGGACGCCCGCAGAAGGAGGTCGAGGAGCAGATCGGCACGATCGCCCAGCAGATCACCGCCCTGTCCTACACCAAGCCCACCACGATCGCCCTGCCGTACGGCAACCAGCCGAGCAAGAAGGACTGGGCCATGCGGGGCAAGCACTACCGCCACCAGGGTGCCTTCCTGGCGGGCTACACGCCTGCTCCGGCGCCGTTCAGCAAGGCGTTCGACCCGGCCGGCATCCCGAGGATCAAGGTCATGGAGAAGAAGGGCGACTGCGCCCAGTTCTGCTCGCACGCCTGGCTCGACTGGTTGAAGGCCAACCCGGACATGCGCTACACGTCCGACGGGGACCCGCGTACGGTGGCTTACCCGAAGTTCAAGTCCCCTTACTTGCGTAAGTCCTTCGCCCAGTGGGGTCTGCCCTACTGACGCATGGAGGTCGTCCCCGTCGTGCTTGAGGTGGAGCACTGGTGGGGACGTACGACCGCCGAAGCGGCCGTGGAGGACGCCGAGCCACCCTGGATGCCGTGGAGCTCCGAAGTCTGCGAGTGACGTCCTCAGGGCCTCAGGACTCGCCGCTTCAGGACTCGACGGCTTCAGGACTCGACGGCTTCAGGACTCGACGGCTTCAGGACTTCGTGGCGAAGGTGATGCCCGCGCGCTGAAGCCGGTCGATGAGCGGCTGCCCCATGGCCGAGGCCGGCGTGAGCTGGCCCGCCCGGTCCGGGAGCTCGTCGAAGGCCAGGCACAGGGCCGACTCGCCGAGCATCTTGGCGGTCTCGTCGTACCCCGGGTCGCCGCCCGCGACCTCCGTGACCACCCGTTCGCCCCCGCCCTCGCCCAGGAACGTGAGCTTGAACCAGCTCCTCGCGCGCCGCTCCGGTGACGGGCCCTCGCCGGGCCGCAGCCGGCCCTGGAGCCAGGCGCGGGTCGGTGGGATCATCGCGAGCGTCGCGAACGCGCCCGCGCCCGCCACTGTCGCCAGCGCCCGCGGGAGGGTCCTGACGGCGTAGTGCTGGCGGTAGGTGAAGTCGGGGCCGTAGCGGTCGAGCAGGCGGGCCGAGTAGCCGACGATGTACGGGTCCACGGTCGGCATCGGCAGCGCCCACCCGCCCACGTAGCGCACGCCGCCCGGTGCCGAGCTCACCCTGCGCCCCTTGGGAGGCGGCTCGGCGGCACGGCGCCGGGAGGCCGCCTCCGCCCCCTCGCGGACCCGGCCGGCGATCGTCAGGGCGGTGGCCAGCGTGCCGCCCGACGGGCGCATGCTCGTCCGCAGGAAGCCGCTGACCGAGAGCGGGACGCCCGCGGGGAGCCGGGTGACGGTGTAGAGGACGCCGAGGTCGTACGGGATGGAGTCGAAGCCGCAGGCGTGCAGGATCTTGGCGCCGTTCCCGGCGGCCTGGTCGTGGTGACGCACGTACATCTGGTCCACGAACTCGGGCTCGCCGCACAGGTCCAGGTAGTGGGTGCCGGCCTCGGCGCAGGCGGCGACGAGTGGCTCGCCGTACCTGACGTACGGTCCCACCGTGGTGACGAGGACGCGCGTCCGCCGGGCGAGCTCGGACAGCGAGGCCGGGTCGGTCGCGTCGGCGATCAGGATCGGCACGTCGAGCCCGAGTCGCTCCAGCTTGGCCCGGTCGCGCCCGGCCAGCGCCCATCGGGTGTCGGGAGCGGCGGCCCCGGCGAGGTAGGCGGCGGTGAGCGCGCCGGTGAACCCGCTCGCGCCGAAAAGTACGATGTCGTAGGGGCGATCCATGATCCCGAGCCTCCCCGCGATCGTCCATGTGTGCAAGAGGCTCCAGAGACTCGGAGATTGCCGACTTCTACCACCAATAACGCGAAACGTGACGTCACGAACGGTTAACACATCCCTGAGAAGTTGCTGAGCGTCGTAAAGTTTGCGTCGTTGGGGTTAAGTAGACGTGGGGATGACGAATGCCGCATATCTCGCCGCTGATGGCCGGCGATCCCACCCACCTGGGGTCATTCCGGCTGTCAGGAAGGATCGGGGAGGGCGGGCAGGGCATCGTTTACCTGGGTGTCGATGACGCGGGCGAGCAAGCGGCGATCAAGCTCCTGCACGTGAAGTTCAGCGGTGACACCATCGCCAGGTCGCGTTTCGCCAGGGAGCTGAAGGCGGCCAAGCGGGTGGCGTCGTTCTGCACCGCCAGGGTGGTGGAGGCCGATCTCGACGGCGACACGCCGTACATCGCGAGCGAATACATCGACGGCCGGTCGCTCAGGGACATCGTGGAGTCCGACGGGCCGCTCAGCGGCACGGCGCTCGACCGGCTGGCGATCGGCACCGCCACCGCGCTCACCGCCATCCACCACGCGCACATCGTGCACAGGGACTTCAAGCCCGACAACGTGCTGATCGCCGCCGACGGCCCGCGCGTGGTGGACTTCGGGATCGCCCGGATCATCGACTCGACCGGCACGATCACCAGCCGGGCCATCGGCACGCCCGCCTACATGGCGCCCGAGCAGATCGCCGGGGACGACATCGGGCCCTACACCGACGTGTTCTCCTGGGGCGCGACCATCGCGTTCGCGGCCACCGGGAAGAGCGTCTTCGAGGGCAAGTCCATCGCGATGGTGCTCAACCGCATACTCAATCACGAGGTCGACGTCAGCATGATGCCGGAGCCGCTGCGCGGCGTGGTGGGCTCCGCGCTGGCCAAGGCGGCCGCCGAGCGGCCCTCCGCCGACCAGATCCTGCTGCGGCTGCTCGGGCAGTCCACCGGGGTGGGGGCGTCCACGGCCGTGCTCACCCGGGGCGTGCAGGTGGCCAGCGACGACACCACGCCGTTCACCAGGGTGTCGGCGGGGTCGATCACCGACAAGGGCAGCGGCTCCCTGGTGCCGTCCCAGCACGGATCGTCGGCTCAGGAGGCTTCCACCGGGGCCCATGAGCACCCCATCACGGGCTCCCATGAGCACCGGACCGCGGCGTCGCAGAAACACCAGACGAGCGGGCAGGGCGGCGTGAGCGTGATGTCCGACCAGACGGCGCAGCCGGAGGGCGAGCGGGCGCCGTACCCGGGGACCGAGCCCTCCCGGCCCGCGCGGCGCGGCCGGGTGAAGCTGTGGATCGCGTTCGGCACCGTGCTCGTTTTAGTCGCCGCCGCGGCGATGGCGCTGGCGATGAACGGCTGGCCGCCGCCGGCGTTCCAGGGGCAGGGGACGGAGACTCAGGAGGAAGATCCGGCGCGCTCGTTCACCTCGGTGGCGGACAAGGTCGCCCAGACCGGGAAGATCGTGATCGGTGTCAAGGGCGACCTGCCCGGCGTGGGGCTGGAAGACGGCGGCGGCTTCCAGGGCTTCGACATCGAGATCGCCAAACGCATCGCCAAGGAGCTGGGGGCCAAGGAGACGAAGTTCGTCAGGGTCAGCCGGGACGACCGGGTGGCCGGGCTGACCGAGGGCTGGCTGGACCTCGTCGTCGCGACCTTCGCGGTCGACAGGAGCAAAACCGAGTTCGCCGGCCCCTACTACCTGGCGCACCGCGACGTCCTGGTGCGGGCGGGCAGCGGCATCGACTCGATCAAGGACCTCGAGGACAAGAGGATCTGTGCGCCCAACAGCCCGGCCGTCGGCGAGGTGCAGGACCGGGTGGCGGTCAAGCCGGTGCCGGCCAGCGACCTCGCCGTCTGCATGAGCATGCTCAGGACCGGCAAGGTGGACTCCATCGCCGGTGAGGACCTGATCCTGGCCGGGTTCGCCAACCGCGAGCACCTCCGCTACAAGGTCCTCGGCGCCAAGCTGAGCAACGAGCGCTACGCGGTCGGCATCAGGGAGGGTGACAAGAGGACCTGCGAGGCGGTCAACGGCATCATCGCCGACCTCTACCGCAGCGGCGCCGTCAAGCAACTCCTGGCCGCATATTTCGACAAGGTCGACTTCAAGCCTGAGCTAGAACAACCCGCGATGGGAACCTGCGGATGACGAGCGGGTAACATCCCCAACTGTCAATCATTCCTGCCGCGAGTTAGGGGAAGGCCATGGCGTCGTCAGCCACTGCGCCCGTCAAGGTGACCGTCACCGGAGCCGCCGGCCAGATCGGCTACGCACTGCTGTTCCGCATCGCGTCGGGGCAGCTGCTCGGCGCCGACGTTCCGGTCAAGCTCAGCCTGCTGGAGATCGCGCCGGCGCTGAAGTCGGCCGAGGGCACCGCGATGGAGCTGGACGACTGTGCGTTCCCGTTGTTGTCCGGCATCGAGATCACCGATGACCCCAACGTCGCCTTCGCCGGCACCAACGTCGCCCTGCTGGTCGGCGCCATGCCGCGCAAGGCCGGCATGGAGCGCGGCGACCTGCTCGGCGCCAACGGTGGCATCTTCGGCCCGCAGGGCAAGGCGATCAACGACCACGCCGCCGACGACATCAAGGTCCTGGTCGTGGGCAACCCGGCCAACACCAACGCGCTCATCGCCCAGCAGCACGCGCCCGACGTGCCCGCCGACCGCTTCACCGCGATGACCAGGCTCGACCACAACCGCGCGCTGTCGCAGCTCGCGGCCAAGCTGCAGATTCCGGTCGCCGAGATCAAGAAGATGACGATCTGGGGCAACCACTCCGCGACGCAGTACCCTGACCTGTTCCACGCCGAGGTCGGCGGCAAGGTCGCGGCCGAGCAGGTGGACTCGGAGTGGCTGAAGGAGACCTTCATCCCGACGGTGGCCAAGCGCGGCGCCGCCATCATCGAGGCCCGCGGCGCCTCCTCGGCCGCCTCGGCCGCCAACGCCGCGATCGACCACGTCTACGACTGGGTCAACGGCACCGACTGGACCTCGGCCGCGGTCGTCTCCGACGGCTCGTACGGCGTGCCCGAGGGCCTCATCTCGTCGTTCCCCGTACGCGCGGCGAACGGGAAGTTCGAGATCATCCAGGGCCTCGAGATCGACGCCTTCTCCCGCGAGCGGATCGACGCCAGCGTCCGCGAGCTGGAGGAGGAGCGCACCGCGGTGCGGGAGCTGGGCCTCATCTGACCGGGTCGGACGCCCCCTGCGCCACGCGGGGGGCGTTCTCCGCGTGTGGCACACGGCGTCGGCTGCCCGGCCGGGGCCGGGTGCGGAGTCGCGAAGATCACGCCGGCGGCGGCGAGGATGCTGCCCACCACGACGAGGACGCCAAAGACCGGTTTCGTGACCCTTCGTGAAAAGCTCCTCACGTTTGGGTATCACAGCATATATTTCTGCCGCGTATGACTCATTTGGCGGAAAGCGCCTCCCAAGCGTCGGAGACGATGTCGCGCAGCGCCGGCCGCTCGGCCTTCCAGCCAAGCTCGTGCTGGATCTTCGCGGACGAGGCGACCAGCACGGCCGGGTCGCCGGGACGCCGCTCGCCGACGACGGCCGGGATCTCGTGGCCGGTGACCTCGCGGCACACCGAGATGACCTCCTGCACGCTGAACCCGGTGCCGCTGCCCAGGTTGTAGATCTTGTGCTCGCCCGGCGTGATCGCCTCCAGCGCCAGCAGGTGCGCTCGCGACAGGTCCGTCACGTGGATGTAGTCACGCACGCAGGTCCCGTCAGGCGTCGGGTAGTCGGTCCCGAACACGCTCACCGACGCGCGCTCGCCGGTCGCGACCTTCAGCACATTCGGGATGAGGTGGGTCTCGACCGTGTGGCGCTCGCGGAAGCGGCCGTAGGCGCCGGCCACGTTGAAGTAGCGCAGGCTCACCGCGCCCAGCCCGCGGATCCCCGCGTATGCGCTCAACGCGGTGTCCACGGCCAGCTTGGAGGCGCCGTAGGGGTTGGTCGGGCGCGTCGGGTCGCTCTCCTCGATCGGCGAGCGCTCCGGCTCTCCGTACGTGGCCGCGGTCGAGGAGAACACGATCTTGCCGACGCCCTTCTCCCGCATGGCGTCGAGCAGCGCCAGCGTGCCGCCGAGGTTGTTCGCCCAGTAGAGCCCCGGCTTCTCCACCGACTCGCCCACCAGCGACTTGGCCGCGAAGTGCAGCACGGCGTCCACGCCGCCGAGCGCGTCGCCCGCTTCGGAGATGTCGGATTGGACAAAGCGGGCGCCCTCCGGCACGGCGTCCTGATGTCCGGTTGACAGGTCGTCGAGTACGGTCACGTCGTGTCCCGCCTCGATGAGCTGCGCCGCGACGACGCTGCCGACGTATCCGGCGCCTCCGGTGACCAGCAACCTCATGTGCACTCCTGTTCAAATATGTTTGATTTTGTAGGGCTTGCTCTTCAGCATACGCGGGAAAGCCCCCGAGTACGCTGCCAACCACCATGTTTGACACCGTCGCGGCCAACATCGCCCTGGTCCTGCTCTTCGTCCTGACCGGGGGCTTCTTCGCCGCGGCCGAGATGGCGCTGGTCTCCCTCAGGGACAGCCAGGTACGCAAGCTCGCCGGCCTGGGCCGCCGGGGCGAGCGCGTGGCCAAGCTCGCCCGCGACCCCAACCGCTTCCTGTCCGCCGTGCAGATCGGCGTGACCGTGGCCACCATGCTGTCGGCCGCGTTCGGCGCCGACCGGCTGGCCGCGCAGCTCGACCCCGTGCTCAAAGGGTGGGGAGTGCCGGAGGCCGTGGCTCCCGTGCTCTCGCTGGTGCTGGTGACGCTGGCCATCTCGTACGTGTCGCTCGTGCTCGGCGAGCTCGCCCCCAAGCGCCTCGCCCTGCAGCGGGCCGAAGGGCTGTCGCTGTTCGTGGCGCCGTTCCTGGACTGGATCGCCACCCTGTCGCGTCCGATCATCTGGATGTTGTCGAAGTCGACCGACGGCATCGTCCGGCTGCTCGGCGGCAACCCGAAGGCCGACCGGGAGGAGGTCACCACCGAGGAGCTGCGTGACATGGTGGTCGGGCACACCGACCTGACCGCCGACGAGCGCAAGGTGATCGCCGAGGTGTTCGCCGCCGGGAAGCGGCAGCTCAGGGAGGTGATGCTGCCGCGTACCGAGGTGGAGTTCATGGAGGCCGACACGCCGCTCACCGAGGCGGCCCGGCTGGCCGCCGCGCTCCCGCACTCCCGCTTCCCCGTCTACCGCGAGTCATACGACGAGGTCGTCGGCTTCGTCCACGTACGCGACCTGCTCGACCCCGAGCTCGCCGGCCGTACCGAGCCGATGAGCGCGGTCGTGCCGATCCGCCCCGCCAAGTTCGTGCCCGCCTCCAAACGCCTGCTCAGCACGCTGAACGAGATGCGCGACGAGGGCCAGCACCTGGCCATCGTGGTGGACGAGTACGGCGGCACGGCCGGCATCGTCACCATGGAGGACCTGGTCGAGGAGCTGATCGGGGACATCAGGGACGAGTACGACGTCGAGGAGGACATCGTGGTCCTGCCGGCCGGTGAGATCGAGATCGACGGCCTGACGAACCTCAACGACTTCGCCACCGAGACCGGCATCAAGCTCCCCGACGGCCCCTACGAGACGCTGGGCGGGTTCGTCATGGCCATGCTGGGCCACGTGCCCGTCATCGGCGAACGCGTGGAGATCCCGGGATTCGAGCTGTCCGTCACCGAGCTCGACGGACGCAGGATCGCCCGGGTGCGGGTGAAACGCCGACCGGTCGCCGAGTCGCCGCCCGAGCAGGATTCCTGACACAATTGCCTGCTATGGCCAGACCTCGTGTTCTCTCCGGCATCCAGCCCACAGCGGACTCCTTCCACCTGGGCAATTACCTGGGTGCGGTTCGTCAGTGGGTTGCCCTGCAGGAGACCCACGACGCCCTCTACTGCGTGGTCGATCTCCACGCGATCACCGTGCCGACCGAGCCCGCCGCCCTGCGCCGCCGCAGCCGCGTGGCCGCCGCGCAGCTCTTCGCCGCGGGCCTCGACCCCGAGCGGTCCACCGTCTTCGTGCAGTCGCACGTACGCGAGCACACCGAGCTCGCCTGGATCCTGATCTGCCTCACCGGCATGGGCGAGGCGGCCAGGATGACCCAGTTCAAGGACAAGTCCGCCAAGTTCGGGGAGAGCGCGGCCAGCGTCGGGCTGTTCACCTACCCGATCCTGCAGGCCGCCGACATCCTGATCTACCAGGCCAACCGGGTCCCTGTGGGCGCCGACCAGAAGCAGCACCTGGAGCTGACCCGCGACCTCGGCCAGCGCTTCAACCACCGCTTCGGCGACACGTTCACGCTGCCGGAGCCGTACATCCTCAAGGAGGTCGAGAAGATCACCGACCTCCAGGACCCGACGGCGAAGATGTCCAAGTCGTCGTCCAGCCCGGCCGGGATCCTCGACGTCCTGGAGCAGCCGGGGCCGCTGCGCAAGAAGATCATGCGGGCGGTCACGGACACCGGCACGGAGGTCCTCTTCGACGAGGAAAACAAGCCCGGCATCTCCAACCTGCTCCGCATCCAGTCCGCGCTGACCGGCACGCCCATTCCCGAGCTGGTCGCCCGCTATGCCGGGCAGGGGTACGGCACGTTCAAGAAGGACGTGGCGGAGGCCGTCGTGGAGACGTTCACGCCGATCAGGGAGCGTACGGAGAAGCTGCTGTCCAACGAGGCGGAGCTGGACCGGATGCTGTCCATCGGGGCGGAGCGGGCGGCTGCGGTCGCCAAGCAGACCATGGCCCAGGTCCGGGACCGCGTCGGCTTCCTCCCCAAGCTCTGACCCGTCCCCGGCCATTCCACGGCCCGGGACAGGGCGGGGGGTCAGGGGCGTAGGTCGGCGGTCAGCTCGGCGGCGGTGGCCAGGTCCTTGGCCGGCGCGTCACGCTCGGCCGGGGTCAGCTCCATCCCCTTCACCTCGGCCAGCAGCCCCGCCGCACCGTCCCGATCCCCCGTACGCAGCCGCAACTCGGCCAGGTACACCAGCGCGGGCAACCGCCGGTGCGTCGGCGTGCCGGGTGAGCCCGTTCTCCAGCACTCGGATCCCGGCGGCCTCGTCCCCATGGGAGTCGGCCTGGCGGGCGGCCGCGGCCACCACCCGGGCCAGCCGTCCCTCGGACGGGTCCGGTTCGTCGGCGTCGTCCTCGTACCGGCTGATCCGCAGCCAGTTCCCTCCGGGGTCGACCACCATGAACCCGCCTGCGGCGCCCTGCATGCGCCGCGGCCGGGTCATTCGCGGGATCCCGGACACCGGGATCTTGCCGAACGCCGCCCGCAGCCCCGCGGCGAACGACTTGTGCAGCGCCTGCGTGTCGTCGACCAGCACGACCACGCTCCCCATGGACTCGGCCGGGTCGAACTCGGGGACGCCGAAGAAGTGCAGCTCGATGCCGCCGCGACGGACGGCGGCGTACGGGTTGGGGCGTTCCTGGCGGTAGGTGACATCGAACCCAGCGCCGTGTAGAAGGGCAGGACGTCGTCGAGATAGCGGCAGGGCAGACCGGGAGCAGCGACGACGAGTGGTGGGAGCGGCAGGTGCCGTTCCTGGAGGAGCGCATGAACGGGCGCTTTCCGCTGTTCTCCGCGCTGGAGGAGGCGGGCGCGTTCGCCGTGTCGGACACGACGCTGCCGTACACGGTGCAGCGGGCGCTCGACCGCTTCTCCTTCGGTCTCGACCTGGTCCTCGACTCGATCGGCGCCCGGATCGCGACTTAGCGAGCGGCCCCCCAAGCCACCTCGATCTCAACCCCTCCGCGCCACCCGATGGACCCGCAGGATCGCACGGAGGGCGGCCAGGCTCGGCCTGGTGAACCGGATGTCGCCGTGAATGGCGGTCCAGCCGGAATGATCTCGCTCGAACGCCCACCCCGGGAACTCCCTGACGGCTTCCCGTAGTAGTCGTTCCATGACGAAATCGGCACTCGGCGCTGTGGTCATGAACTCAGCGTTGCATCCAAGCCCCGTTCCGTGACGAACTCGAGCGACAGATCTCCCTGTTCGGAAAGTCCGAACTCTCAGTTCGCGATCAGATCAGAATGCCGTGGCGCTCGGCGAGATAGCGGACCTCCGGCGCCCACGACGGCCGCGCCCGCCGCGCCAGGGACCGGACCATCTCTCTCAGCAGTAACTTGTGGTCCAGCTCCTCGGGGCACTCACGCTCGATCCGCAGCAGGTGGAGCAGGCTCGCCGCGTCGTCGCCCAGGTCCTCGCAGGCGCGGGCCACGTGCCCGAGGTGGGTGGTGCGCCGCTCGATGGACGGGGTGTGGCGCAGGTCGATGTCGTCGGCGATGCGCAGCACGTCTTCGGGGCGGCCGGTGTCGCTTTCGATGCTGGCCAGGTGGATGGCGACGTTCGTGGGACCGAAGAAGGCCAGGTCGTAGACGTCCGAGGCGTCCCGCACGTGTTCGGCGAGCTGCGCCGCGGGCCCGCGTACCCGCTCCCTGGCCTGGTCGTCGTCGCCCGAGCGGGCCTCGCCGACGGCGGCGAGCAGGTGCAGCGCGCCGAGTGCCTTGACGTGCCGCTCGTCGCCGTCGGCGACGTGCGGCTCGAGGAGCTCGATGCCGCGCCGCGCGACGTCGTACGCGATCTGGTGCATGTCGTCCGACAACATCGACTGCCCGAGGCTCCAGTACGCCCACGCGATCATCAGCGGGTCCTCGGACTCTTCGGCGAAACGCATGGCCCGGTCGGCCGCGAGATGCGCGAGGTCCACCCGTCGCAGGTGCTTGAGCACGCCCCTGGCCAGCATGTACGCGTCCGTCGCGACGCTGCAGGCCCGCGGGGTGCGCTCGGCGGCCAGGCTCTCGGCGTCGGTGACCAGGGACGGCAGCGCCGCCATGAGGATCGAGTAGCGGCGCGTGGAGGTGAACCAGGCGTTGCGGGCCGCGGCCACCCGCTCGGCCAGCTGGTCGGCGTCGGGCGGCTCGATGTCGGGAGCTACGGAGCGGCAGGTGAACAGGGCGCGTTCGATGTCGCTGATCTGCGGCCGGCTGGGCTCGTGCGAGTCGCGGGGCGTCTCTCCCAACAGCACTGCGGTGCGTACACCCAGCACTTTGGCGATCTCCCGCAGGAGCGGCAGCGAGGGCGTGCGCTTGCCGTGCTCGATCAACTCGATGTGCCGGGGGGTGCATCCCGACTGGGTCGCCAGCGCGGTGGTGCTCATGCCCCTTCGCTCGCGCTGGAGTCTGACCATCTGACCGGTGCTGATTTCGGTCATGGGCGTGGCGCCTCCTGGCTTGGTCGCAACACCCACAGGCTAGGGCTCCAGGACTCGCTCCGTCATGGTTTCCGCCCAGGTCAGGAACGTGAAAGATGCTCGAGAACGCGGGCCAGGAGCGCGGTCAGCTGCTCGCGTTCCGGTTGGGTCAGCGGGGCCAGCAGGTCGTCCTGGAGCGAGGTGATCAGCTTGTCGAGGCGGCTCAGGTGCCGGCGGCCCTGCTCGGTGACGGTGATGACGTTGCGGCGGCGGTCGGCGAGGTCGGGGGTGCGCTCGACGTACCCGCGTTCGGCCAGTTCGTTGAGGACGGCGACCAGGTCGCTGCGGTAGATGCCGGTGCGTTTGCTCAGCTCCGCCTGGCTGGCGGGGCCAGACTCGCGAAGCGCCACGAGCGCCGCGTAGTGCCACTTGCGGGCGTCCGCGCGGGCCAGTCCTTCGCTCACCAGCCGGTCGGCCTGCATGGCGACCATCGACAACATCCGGCTGGGCAGACCGCGCAGCCGGGCGGGGGTGTCCTGCTCGTCCATGGCGTCCGTCATGCCGGTGATCCTACCCCGTTGCGTTAGTGGCACTAACGATGTAGGTTCGTTGGTGTCACTAACGTTAGTTATACGAACGAAAGGCTCCCATCATGGCCGGCTTGCACTACGAGGACACCGGCGCCGGTGTCCCCTTCGTCTTCCTGCACGGCAACCCCGCCTCCTCCCACGCCTGGCGGAAGGTCCTGCCCGGGGTCGCCGGTCCCGGGCGCCGCCTGCTCGCCCCCGACCTCATCGGCATGGGTCGTTCGGACAAGCCCGACATCCCCTACCGGTTCGCCGACCACGCCCGCTACCTGGACGCCTGGTTCGACGCGCTCGGGCTGGAGGGCGTGGTGCTGGTCGGCCACGACTGGGGCGGCGCGCTCGCCTTCGACTGGGCGGCCCGGCATCCGGACCGGGTGCGCGGCGTGGCGTTCTTCGAGACCATCGTCCGCCCCCTGAGCTGGGCCGAACTGGGGGAGAGGCCGCGCGCCCGCGCCGAGGCCATTCGCGGGCCCGAGGGCGAGTCGCTGGTGCTCGACGGGAACTTCCTCGTGGAGACCGCGTTCACGGGCGGGGTGCTGACGGCGCTGACCGCGGAGGAGATGGAGCCGTATCTGGCGCCGTACGAGACCAGGGAGAGCCGGCGGCCGCTGCTGACCTGGGCGCGCTCGTCGCCGCTGGACGGCGACCCGGCCGACGTCGTCGAGCGCATCGAGCACTATGACAAGTGGCTGGCGGGCAGCGCCGAGGTGCCCAAGCTGCTGCTCACCTTCGACTCCTCGCCGACGCTGCTGATCACGGAGAAGGTGGCGGCCTGGTGCGCGGACAACGTCGCGGACCTGGAGATCGAGCACTGCGGCGCGGCCGGGCACCATGCGGCGGAGGACCGGCCGGAGGAGATCGCCGCGGCGGTCGCCGCCTGGGCGGGCCGCCGCGACCTGGGCTAGCGGAAGCGCCGGCGGCTCAGCGGGGCCAGGACCTCGCGGAGCGCGTCCGCCGCCTCCCGCACCGTTTCCTCCGGGATCCCGGCCGTCAACTCCTGCTGTGCCCGGCTTGACGCCTCCAGCGCCGCCTTCGCCACGCGGCGCCCCTCGTCCGTGAGCTGGACCCAGCGGCTGCGCGCGTCGCCCGTGTTGGCCTCGCGCTCCACGTATCCGGCCGCCGTCAGCCGCTGCAGCACGTTGCTGATGCCGCCGGAGGTGAGGTGCAGCGACTTGGACAGCTCGCTCGGCTTCATCCGGTTCGGCGGCTCGGCCCGGCTCAGCGTGATCAGCACGTCGAACTCCGCGTAGGTGAGCCCCAGCTCCGCCAGCTCGGCCTTGACCGCCTGCTCGAACAGCTGGTCGAGCCGGGCCACGCGCTTGCTGAGCTCCAGCGTGGCGATGAGGGACGACGACATGCCCAGTCGCTCCCAGCGGGCCACCAGCACGTCGATCTCATCCGGCTTCACGTCATTGAGGATACCCATCACAGGATTGCTTTCTAAAAAGCTTCTTGTTAAGCTTTCGGCTATGTTAACCACCACGTTGATCAAGAACGGCATCGTCATCGACACCGAGCCGCAGCCGGTCGTGCTGGGCAGGGCCGACGTGCGGATCGAGGACGGCGTGATCGCCGAGGTCGGCCCGGACCTGCCGGACGTCCCCGGGGCGGAGGTGATCGACGCGACCGGCAAGATCGTGCTCCCGGGCTTCGTCGACACCCACCGGCACACCTGGCAGGCCCCCGTCCGGGCCGCCCTGCCCGACACCACCATCGACGTCTACATTGAGCGCGTCCTCCGCGAGATCGCCCCCGCCTTCCGCCCCGCCGACATGTACGCCGGCACCCTCGCCGGCGCGCTGGAATGCCTGGACGCCGGCGTCACCACACTGCTCGACTGGTCACACGCCCAGTTCAGCCCGGCCCACACCGACTCCTCCGTCCAGGCGCTGCGCGACTCCGGCATCAGGTCCGTGTTCGGCTACTGCTACGGGGGCGAGCCCGGCGGGCTGACGAGCGAGGTCCGGCAGGTGCGCGAGCGGCTGTTCGACACGCCCGGACTGGTCACCATGGCCATGGCCGCCCTCGGGCCGGAGATCGCCGGGGAGGAGCGCGCGCTGGAGGAATGGCGGCTCGCCGCGGAGCTCGGCCTGCCGGTCACCGCGCACCTCGGCGGTCACGGCCGGGAGGGCGCCGAGCGCGGGCTGGCGTTCCTGGAGTCGAACGGGCTGCTCGACACCCCGACCACGTTCGTGCACGCGCTCTACTACACCGACGAGGAGTTCAAGCGCATCGCCGGCAGCGGCGGCAGCGTCTCGCTCGCCCCGGTGGACGAGATGAACCTGGGGCTGGGCTACCCGGCCACGGGGCGGGCCAGGGCGGCGGGGATCCCGACCGGGCTCGGCGCCGACACCGTCGTGTGTTCGTCGGGCGACATGTTCAGCCAGATGCGCACTGTTCATCTGCTCGAACGCGGCCGCCCTGACGGCGCCGGCCTCGGCTTCACCACCCGCGACGCGTTGCGCATGGCCACCATCGAGGGCGCCGAAGTGCTCGGCCTGGCCGACGTCATCGGGTCGCTGCGGCCCGGCAAGCAGGCGGACCTGGTGCTGCTGCGGACCGACACGCTCGGCATGGCCGCCGCCCACGACCCGATCGGCGCCGCCGTGCTGAACGCCGAAGTCGGCTGCGTGGACACAGTGCTGGTCGCGGGGCGTGCGGTCAAGAGAGATGGGCAGTTGCTCCACCACGACCTGGCGACGGTCCTCGCCTCGTTGCGCGAGACCGCCGCCGCGGTTGTGAGGTGATACCCGCGGCACAGGGCGGCCGAGCCCGCCTCACGAAGTGAGGCCATGAACCCGCGAGGGAGTGCCGTCGCCTGGAGGAGCGGCGGGAGCGAAGCGACCAGAGCGGGGGAAGGCGGCGGCGTCTGGCGACCGAGCCGCCTCACGGAGTGAGGCCATGAGCAGGGAGGGCGTGATGGCGAGCCTGGTGGAGCGGTTCGAGGAGGCCAAGACCTGGAGCCGCGGCAGGGTGGACTACTGGCGGGTCCGCCGGCTGTCGTTCGACCATCTCATCAGGGCGGTGCGTCGCTACCAGCTGCAGTTCGGCGACCGGCTGGCGGGCGCGGTCACGTACTTCGCCTTCCTGTCGTTCTTCCCGCTGGTGGTGCTGTCGTACGCGGTGCTGGGGTTCGTGGTGGCGACGAGCGACACCACCACGAAGGCCCTGGAGGCGGCGATCGTCGAGCGGCTGCCGGGCATCGCGCCCAAGCTCGACATCGGAGCCATCGCCGATGCCAAGGCGACGGCCGGGATCATCGGCCTGCTCGGCCTCCTCTACGCCGGGCTCGGCGCGCTGGACGCGCTGCGCGGGGCGCTGCGCGAAATTTCCATGACCACCGCGCCGCCGCTCAACTTCTTCGTCGGCAAGCTGCGTGACCTCGCCGCGCTCGTCATGCTCGGGAGCACGATGATCTCCTCCGTGCTCGTCGCCGGATTCGCCACCACGGCCACGGACAACGTGCTGAACTTCCTGTTCGGCAGCCAGCCCGCGCTGGCGAACGTCGCGCTGCGGGTGGCCGGGGTGGCGGCGAGCGTGGGCGCCGACTGGGTGATCTTCCTGATCCTGCTCGGCTGGGTGGCCAGGTCCGACCAGCCGTTCCGGGTGATCGCCAAGGGCGCGCTGCTCGGCGCGATCGGGTTCGGGCTGCTCAAGCAGGTGGCCACGCTGCTGCTGGGGCAGACGCTCGGCGGCAACTCGGTCTACGGCGCGTTCGCGGTCATCGTGGGCCTGCTGCTCTGGATGAACTTCTCGGCCAGGCTCGTGTTGTACGTCGCCGCGTGGACGGCCACGGCGGGGTTCTCCCCGCCGCCGTCCCCGTCGCCGGTGCCGCCGTCGCGGTCAGAAGCGTGACCTGGCGCGCTTGCGGCGGATCCCGTACCAGAGGTAGATCAGCCCGAACAGCAGCCCGCCGCCGATCACCACGGACCCGACCGTCTTGGTGGTGTCGCTCTGCTTCTTGGCGGCCGTGTCCAGCAGCGGCGGCTGGGCGGCCGGAGTGACCTTCGAGGCGGGCGCGGACGCCTGCTGCTGCGGGGCGGGCAGCCCCGCGGGCAGCGGGTCGACCAGCCGGCCGACCGGCGCGGCCTTGCCCCGGACCGAGAAGCCCCAGTCGAGCAGCTTGGACACCTCGTCCCAGAAGAAGCCCTCGTGCCGCATGATGGTCACCACGATCGTGTGGCCGCCGCGGGTGGCCGCGCCGACGAAGCTGGCGCGGGCCTTCGTGGTCCAGCCGTTCTTGACGCCGACCATGCCCTGGTAGCGCCAGAGCAGCTTGTTGTGGTTGCTGATCTGGTAGTGCTTGCCCTTGGGCGCGGGAAAGTTCGCGACCTTCGTGCTGATGTAACGCTTGAAGTCCGGGTTGGCCAGGCCGGCGCGGGCGATGAGCGCCAGGTCGTAGGCCGAACTGCTCTGCCCGGGCTTGTCCAGGCCGCTGGGCGTCTTTGCCACGGTGTCGTACGCCTGCAGCCGCTTGGCCTCGGCGTTCATGTCGCTCATGGTCTTGGCGAGGCTGCCGTTCGACTCGGCCAGGGCCATGGCCGCGTCGTTGCCCGACGACATCATCAGCGCCTTGAACAGGTCATCTATCTTGTACGTCGCCTTGGGCGACAGCCCGACCGCGGAGCCCTCCTGGTTGCAGGCGTTGTGGCTGGGCCGGATCTTGCGGTTCTTGTCGAGCTTGGGAATGAGCGTGAGCGCGGTCAGCGTCTTCAGCGTGCTGGCCGGCAGGTAGCGGCCGTGGGCGTCCTTGGCCGCGAGCACCTGACCCGTGCCCACGTCCGCGATGACGTACGACGTAGCCTTGGATGCGGGCGGCTTCTTGACGCCTGCGGGTGTGACCAGGCCGCGGCTGCCCAGTGCCTCGCCTCCGACGGGTGTCGCCGGTTCGGCGTAGGCGGTCCCGCCGGTGAGCGAGACCGAGGCGACGAGTGCCGCGACCGGCACGAGTTTCATCCACATGGCGGTCTCAGCGTAGCTTCGTGTGAATGCCACATGGACCGACACATCCCCCCGAGAACCGCCTTCAATACCGGAGAGATAGCCATGTCACGAAAGATCGCCGCATTCCTCATCATCGTCGGCGCATTCATGATCTTTGAGTGGGTGAACCTCGGGTTTAACTTGGCCGATGGGCATCCGACCAGCTTTTATGTCGTTCACGGCATCCTGATCGCGGTGAACATCATCCTGGCCATCGTGCTGGCCGTCATCGGCTGGCGAGGGCTCAGGGGCCGCAAAGGAGGCGCCGGGTGAGCGCGTGGAGTTCGTCGGCCTCCTCCCGGGAGTCGCCTATCGAGGTGAAGCCCAGCTTCCCGTGCTCGGGGATGGCCCCCAGCAGGTGGAACACGTTCCCAGTACGCCGCTCGTGGTCGAAACCGATCCCGAGCCGGTCCGCGGTCCGCATGACCTCACCGGGAGTGCGGCCGCGCAGGGAGGAGGAGGCGCAGTTGTCGGTCGCGGTGTAGTACTTCGGCTGGTCGCCGGCCATGAGCAGGCCGGTGGCCGGATCGTACGTCGCCCCGGTCGTCAGCACCGCCGCGCCGAACGGATGCGTGGTCCCGCCGATCCGCAGGTTGATCTCGCACAGCAGCGCCGCGTACCCGGCGTCGGCCTTCAGCGCGAAGAAGTCCATCCCGAACAGCCCCACCACGCCCCGCTCGGCCAGCACCTGCGCGATCCGGTCCGCCGCTGCGCCCACCTCGGCGCGGTACTCCGGCGCGGCGGGAAACGTGCACCCCTGGTAGACGTGGCCGTTGGCGCCGCCGAGCACCTGGTCGTGCGTGGCCACCACCTGCGCGTGCCCGCCCGGCGTGACGCGGGCCAGCGCGCTCGGGTGGTAGAGCGGCCGGTGCTCGATGTACTCCTCCACCACCGCCCCCCGGTCTCTGACCTTCACGGTGAAGTTGTCCCAGGTCTCGCCCGCCATCGAGAAGCTGGTCAGCGACCGGTCCGCCTTGGTGACGATCGCGTTGCCCAGCCCGGAGTAGGCGTCGTTCAGCTTGACGATCACCCGCTCGCCGGGCAGCGCCTCGATCGCCTCCTCGATCTCGAGTGCCGTCCGCACGTCGCAGAAGCCGCGTACCATGGGCACGCCGGCCTCGTGGCCCACCTCACGGGCGCCGCTCTTGGAGCCGTAATAGGCGAAAGACGTGGCCGGACCGTAGAGGGGAACGTTGAGTAACGATGCGAGCTCCTCCTCGAGCTCGCTCAGGACGAACGGCACGAGCCACGCGTCACCGTCGATCTCCGAGCGCAACTGCTCGATCATGTCCGGACGGTCGAGCAGGGTCCTGGTCAACGGCTGGGACCAGGGATCGTCGAGCGTGATCAGCGTGAGCCGCTTGGCGGCGTCATCCGGATCGGGCAGGAACGCGAAGTAGTAGTCGATGATGTCGGGATCTATGGGCGCGGAGGAGAGGTAGACCACCTTTACCCCGGGTTCGCGGAGCGTCAGCAGGAGGAAGAGAAGACGCTCCTCGTAGGACCTGGCTGCCGTGATGCGGCGGAGCTCGTCCTGCGGAAGGGAGAGCGAGGGCACGACCACCAGGGTCCCCTCGCTCGGCTCGAAGATGCTCAACCCAGCATGCTTCTCCCCGAACGGGATATTAGTGATCATATTGCGAGTGAAACACGCATTCTTCTCTAATGCAGCCAGCGCCGGAGTGTCATGACCATGACAGAAGGTGACAGGATTCGGAATCGCTGACCACGTTTGGAAGTGGCGTCCGCGGGTCACGATCTAATGATCCGTTGTGACTATTTCCGGATCAGGCAGGCGTGTACACAACGTGACCACCTGCGGTTTCGGACGTGCTGTCGGCTAACTTTTGGTGTATCTGTCGGCGCGAACCGACGCGGGGGCGATAAAGTCGAAGCATCGCCATCGGGCTCACGGCCGACCGCTGTGCTCCCGGGCTGCAGCGGCACGCGCGACTGACGCACGCAAAGCCCATTGCTGACGATCTTGCGCACCCTTATCCACAGGGTGTGTTTTTTGATCCGCCGAGTGGCCGCTCAACCGGGGGCCACGGCGGGCTGGACGAGCTTTCACAGCGGATGAGCCGCGGTGGTCGGACATATTGGGGCGCGCGGCATGGACAGGACGGTGACATATGCGGGGACGTGAGCTTCGGGGGGAACTCGACGCGTTCCTGGCGGAGACCGAGCAGGATCTCGTGGCATTCCGCCGCGATCTCCACATGCACCCTGAGCTGGCCTTCGCCGAATATCGCACGACACAGCGGATCGCCGAGCGGCTCACCGCCGCCGGGCTGACCCCTTCGGTGCTCCCCCGGGGCACCGGTCTCATCTGCGACGTGGGCAGCGGCGACGGCCCGACCGTCGCGCTGCGCGCCGACATCGACGCGCTGCCGCTGCAGGACGAGAAGGACGTGCCCTACCGCTCCACCGTGGCGGGAGCCTGCCACGCCTGCGGCCACGACGTGCACACCACGATCCTGCTCGGCACCTCGCTCTTCCTCGCCCAGCAGGCCGCCGCGGGGCTGCTGCCCGGCCGCGTCCGCCTGATCTTCCAGCCCGCCGAGGAGTTGCCCGGCGGTGCGCTGGAGGTCATGGCGCAGGGCGGCATCAGCGGCGTCGACCGCATCTTCGGCCTGCACTGCGACCCCCGCGTGGACGTCGGCCAGGTCGGGCTCCGGCCCGGCCCGATCACCTCCGCCTGCGACAAGCTGACCGTCCGGGTCTCCGGCCCCGGCGGCCACACCGCCCGCCCCCACCTGACCGCCGACCTGGTCTTCGCACTGGCCAAGATCCTCACCGAGCTGCCCGCGGCCCTGTCGCGCCGCGTCGACCCCCGTTCGTCACTCAGCCTCGTCTGGGGCCGGGTCGAGGCGGGCACGGCGGCCAACGCGATCCCCGACGACGGCATCGCCGAGGGCACCGTGCGCTGCCTGGACGAGAACGCCTGGCACGCCGCCCCCGACCTGATCAAGTCCCTGCTGGAGTCGGTGGCCGGCGCCTACGGCATCGAGGCCACGATGGACTACAAGCGCGGCGTGCCGCCCGTGGTCAACGACGAGGTCAGCGTCGAGATGCTGGCCGAGGCCGCCGAGCGCGTGCTGGGCGCGGGCGCGGTGATCCCGACCCAGCAGTCGCTCGGCGGCGAGGACTTCGCGTGGTACCTCGAGTCGATCCCCGGCGCGTTCGCCCGCCTGGGCACGCGGTCGCCGGACGGCGTGACGTACGACATCCACCAGGGCACCTTCGACGTGGACGAGGGCGCGATCCCGATGGGTGTGCGGCTCATGGCCGCCACCGCGCTGACCGCCCTCTGGGAGGTCGGCCCGCTCGACTCGATCACCACCGCGCTCGCCTAGGGGAGCTTGCCGAAGACCACGGGCAGTCGCAGGGACGACTGCCCTGGCGAGACCGTGATCTTCGTGCCCGGCGGATAGCGCAGGGTGTAGTCGTAGTCGGTCGAGATGATCACCAGCCCCAACCGGTGGCCCTTCTTGAACTGGTAGTCCGTCGGCTGGAAGTCCCAGGTGAAGGTGTATTCCTTGCCCGGCCGGAGCGGCTCGGTCCTGTCCGGCCGGTGCCGGTTGCGGACGTCCAGCCAGCCCCTGGTGACGATCTTGTACGGCGTCGTCTCCGTGCCCAGCACCCTCAGCGTGGTGCAGCCCGTGTCGCCCGGGACACCCTGGCCGTAGCAGTAGGTCTGGCCGGTCGACACCAGCGTGCCGTTCGGCCGGACGTCCTCGCCGTAGTCCACCAGCAGCGCCGTCAGGTACGGCGACGCCCCGTCCTTGAACGAGGCCCGCACCGACACCGTGGGCGTACCGGAGATCCGCACGTCGGCGGGGAGCGCACCGGTCACGTACGCCAGCCGGTTCGGATCCGTCCCCGTGGCCTCCACCAGCTGCTCGGCGGTCCTGACCTTCTGGTCCACGAAGGACTCCCTGGCCGCCGGGCGGGGCAGCAGGCCCAGCTTCGAGCCCGGCCCCAGCCGCAGGGGCACCGTCGCCGACCCGGGAAGCGGCCACGACCTGTGCTGCGCCCACTGGCCGGCCGCTATCTCCACGTCGGCCTGCGGCTCGCGCATGATGCCCGAGTCGATGCCGTACAGCCAGTGGTCGAACCAGCCGTGCAGCTGGCGCAGCCACTCCACCGTGCGCAGGCTGAACGGGTTCATGTGGGTGCCCTGGTGCAGCCAGATCTTGCGGGGCACGTTCCGCTTGGCCAGGGCGTACCACCACTGGGCGAACTGCTTGGTCTTGACGTTCCAGTCGTTGAGCCCGTGCACCACGAAGACGCTGGCTTTGACCTTGCCGACGTCGTTCAGGTAGTTGCGGGCGTCCCAGACGGGGCTGTAGTCGCCGGTGATCCGGTCCTGCGTGGCGGTGATCCGGTCGATCAGGGCGCCGCAGGCCTCCTGACCGTTCTCCCTGGTCAGCACGTATTTGGCGAGCACGTCCAGGTCCTCGCCCTGGAAGCCGCCGGGGGCCAGGACGCCGCCGTTGGCGCGGTAGTAGTCGTACCAGCTGGAGATCGCCGCGATCGGCACGATCGTCTTCAGGCCCTCGACGCCCGTCGCGGCGACCGCGTTGGGCAGCGTGCCGTTGTAGGAGACGCCGATCATGCCGACCTTGCCCGTCGACCAGGTGGCCTCGACCGGGTTGCCGGCGGAGTCGAAGCCCTTGGCGCGGCCGTTCAGCCAGTCGATCGCGGCCTTCGGGCCTTCCGTCTCGTTGCGGTCGCCGGAGGTCGGGCAGCCGGTGGCGCGGCCGCTGCCGAGGTTCTCCACCAACACGATCGCGTAGCCGCGGGGCACGAAGTAGTTGTCGTAGTAACCGTCGAACGGCTCAGCGGCCAGCTTGTTCGCCAGCGCCTTCAGCGTGGGCAGCGGATTGCCGTTCTCGTCCACGTCCACGGGATGGTTGGAGACGTCGTTGCCGCCCGCGTAGTACGGGCTGGCCTCCATGATCACCGGGACCTTCAGGCCCTGGTCGGTCTCCTTGGGGCGCAGGATGTCCACCGCGACCCGGTCCGGCCGGCCGTCGTTGTCGCTGTCGGTCCCGGCGACCTCGACGAACACCGTCTGCTTGATGGCGTCCGCCCGGGAGAAGACCGGCTGGGTGGCGTTGTTATCGATCTTGATGGCGGGAGTGTCTGCTGTGGCGGGCGTGGTGCCGGCTAAGGTCGCGACGAGGATCGCGACCAGCGGCACGGTCAGTGCCTTCCTGGGGTGCATACGGGGCTCCGATCGGGACGATTCCACCGTCGCTCGAATCTCCGCCATGATCCGGCCCCGGGCAAGAGGTGATTAACTACCAAAGTTGGGCAAAAGTTGCCCAACGCACGGCGTAGCCCCGTAAATGGGGATTCAGGTCACGGACGCGCCTGATGTCGATAACGGAGCGGTTGCGACCCTGTGTGCTGGTTTGGTCTGCCCTGGTCAAGCAACTATCTTCCGTGCAGGTGCCGTACGTTTCTTCGCGCCTGCGATGAAGTTCGACGGCGGGGAAATGGAAGGGAGTCGCCTTGCTCGGCAAGCGATTCAACAGGACGGCGCTCGGCACGGTCGCCGGCGTCATGCTCATGGCAGCGGCCGCCTGTGGCGGCGGTGGTGGGGGCGCCACGACGGCCAGCGAGGCGCCGACCGGCGGCGCGAGCAGCGAGGCGCCCAAGAGCGCGCTCAAGGTGGGTCTCGCGTTCGACATCGGCGGACGGGGTGACAAGTCCTTCAACGACTCGGCGTACGCGGGCCTGGAGAAGGCCAAGACGGACCTCGGCGCCGAGATCAAGGACCTGAGCCCGGCCGCCGACGGCTCCAACCGAGGCGACCTGCTGCGCCAGCTCGCCGACGCGGGCTACAACCCGATCATCGGTGTCGGCTTCGCCTACGGTGAGGACATCAAGAAGGCGGCCGAGGAATACCCGGACATTCAGTTCGCGGTCGTCGACTCGGCGTCCAACGCGTCCAACGTGACCGGCCTGCTGTTCGCTGAGGAGCAGGGCTCCTACCTGGCGGGCGTCGCGGCCGCGACCAAGTCGAAGAGCGGCCACCTCGGCTTCGTCGGCGGCGTCGAGAACGACCTGATCAAGAAGTTCGAGGCGGGCTTTGTGGCCGGCGCGAAGTCGGTCAAGCCGGACGTCAAGATCGACATCAAGTACCTCACGCCCGACGGGGACTTCTCCGGCTTCAAGGCCCCCGACAAGGGCAAGGTGGCGGCCGACAAGATGTACCAGGACGGCGCGGACATCGTCTACCACGCCTCCGGTGACTCCGGCCTCGGCGTGTTCCAGGCGGCGGCCGCGGCCAAGAAGCAGGCCATCGGTGTCGACTCCGACCAGCGCCAGACCGTCAAGGAGACCGACCTGCAGTCGGTCATCATGACCTCGATGCTCAAGCGCGTGGACGTCGGTGTGTTCGAGTACATCAAGGCCTTCCAGGGCGGCGCCAAGGGCGGCAGCAACGTCATCTACGACCTCAAGGTCGACGGCGTGGGCCTGGCCACCACCGGCGGCGAGATCGACGACATCAAGGACAAGCTCGACGCTGCCAAGAAGGACATCGTCGACGGCAAAATCACGGTTCCGGCCAAGCCGTAACCTGGGCAGGATCAACGACTGAGGGCCCGAAGTCGTCCGCTTCGGGCCTTTCGTCTATCCCGCCCTGCTGCTAGGAGAGGCGAAATGAGTGCTGACACCCTGGCCACGGCGAAACCCGCCGTAGAGCTGGAGGGCATCACCAAGCGTTTCCCCGGTGTCGTCGCGAACCACGACATCCGTATCACCGTCGAACCCGGGACGGTGCACGCCATCGTCGGGGAGAACGGCGCAGGCAAGTCCACCCTGATGAAGATCCTGTACGGCATGCAGAAGCCGGACGAGGGCACCATCAGGGTCAACGGCACGGAAGTCGCTTTCCGCACGCCGAGCGACGCCATCGCGGTCGGCATCGGCATGGTCCACCAGCACTTCATGCTGGCCGACAACCTCACCGTGCTGGAGAACATCGTCCTCGGCGCCGAGCCCAAGAAGGGCGGCAGGCTCGACACGGCCGGGGCACGCAAGCGCATCGACGACCTGGCCGCGAGCCACGGCCTGCGGGTCGACCCCGACAAGCTCGTGGAGGACCTCGGCGTCGGCGACCGCCAGCGCGTGGAGATCCTCAAGGTCCTCTACCGCGGCGCCCGCATCCTCATCCTCGACGAGCCGACGGCCGTCCTGGTCCCGCAGGAGGTCGAGGAGCTCTTCCAGAACCTGCGCGAGCTCAAGGCCGAGGGCCTGACCGTCATCTTCATCTCGCACAAGCTCGACGAGGTGCTCGACATCGCCGACGCGATCACCGTGATCCGGCGCGGCACCACGGTCGCGAGCCTGCCCAGAAGCGAGGTCACCAGCGCCCGCCAGCTCGCCGAGCTCATGGTCGGCAGCGAGCTGCCCACGCCCGAGACCCGCGAGTCCACGGTGACCGACCGCGTGGCGTTCAAGACCGGCCACCTCACCATGGAGGCCGAGGGATATCACCCGGCGCCGAAGGGCACGCCGGTCGCGACGTACGTCGAGAAGCTGCGCGCCGACGGCAAGCGGCTGCTGCTCGACGACGTGTCGTTCGAGATCCACGAGGGCGAGATCCTCGGCATCGCGGGCGTCGAGGGCAACGGGCAGTCCGAGCTGATCGAGGCCATCATGGGCATCCGCCCCGCGCACGGCTCGATCACCCTCGGCGAGCAGGACATGAGCGCCTGGTCCACGCTCAAGCGCCGGGAGTCGGGCATCGGCTACATCCCCGAGGACCGGCACCGGCAGGGCCTGCTGCTGGAGGCCTCCCTCTGGGAGAACCGCGTGCTCGGCCACCAGACCAGGAAGCCCGCGCGCAACGGCATCTGGGTGGACCGGCGCGCCGCCAAGGCCGACACCGAGCGCATCGTCAAGGACTACGACGTGCGCACGCCGAGCGTCGAGACCCTGGCCCTGGCGCTGTCCGGCGGCAACCAGCAGAAACTGATCGTGGGCCGCGAGATGAGCGGGACGCCCAAGTTCCTCATCGCCGCGCATCCCACCCGCGGCGTGGACGTCGGCGCGCAGGCCGCCATCTGGGACCACCTGCGTAACGCTCGCGCGGCGGGTCTCGCCGTGCTGCTGATCTCCGCCGACCTCGACGAGCTGATCGGCCTGTCCGACACGATCCAGGTGATCTACAGGGGACGGCTCGTGGCCGCGCTCGACCCTTCCGACATCACGCCCGAGCGGCTGGGCGGCTACATGACCGGCGCGATCGCCGGAACCGAGGAGACGTGATGCCCGCGGGGCTCAACCGGGCGCTGCTCACCGTGGCCGGCGCCGTCGTCGCGATCGTGCTCGCCATCGCGATCTCCAGCGTGGCGATCATCGCCGCGGGCGCCAGCCCGCTGGACGCCTTCGCCGCCTTCTTCGACTTCGGCGCCAACGAACGGGCGGAGTCCAACGCGATCGCGGCCTTCCTCAACCGGGCGGTGCCGCTCTTCATCGCCGGCCTGGCCGTGGCCGTCGGCTTCCGCATGAACCTCTTCAACATCGGCGTCGAGGGGCAGTACCGGCTCGCCGCCATCTGCGCGGCGTACGTGGGCTCGACGTTCACGGCGCCCGCGCCGATCCAGATCGCGGTGATCATCATCGTGGCGGCGGCCGTCGGCGGGCTCTACGCGCTGATCCCGGCGGTCATGAAGGTGACCAGGGGCGTGAACGAGGTCATCTCCACGATCATGCTCAACTACATCGCGATCAACCTGACGTCCTACCTCGTACGCGGCCCGTTCGCGGGACAGCGCGCCGAGGGGCAGCTCACCACGTCGACACCGCAGCTGCCGGAGTCGGCCATGATCCCTGACCTGAACTTCGTCTTCAACTGGTTCGGGATGCTCGCGCCGACCCGCGGCGGCGGCGTGTGGGGCTTCCTGCTCGTGGCGATCGTGCTCGGCGTGGTGATCTGGGTCGTGCTGGAGCGCACCCGCTTCGGCTTTGACGTCAAGGCCAGCGGACTCAACGGGCCGGCCGCGCTCGCCTCGGGCGTTAACCCGAAAAAAATGATCATCGCGGCGATGGTGCTGTCCGGCGCGATCGCCGGCCTCATCGGCCTGCCCGAGATCCTCGGCGACCGGGGCGCGTTCAACTCCAACTTCACCGCCGGCCTGGGCTTCCTGGGCATCGCGGTGGCGCTGCTCGGCCGGAACACGCCGGTCGGCATCGCGATCGCCGCGTTGCTGTTCGCCTTCCTCGACCGGGCGCAGGGCGCCCTGCAGATCGCGGACGTGCCGCCGTCCGTCATCACGATCATTCAGGGTGTGACCGTCCTGCTGGTCGTCGTGGCCAACGAGGTGACGAACCGGCTCGCGCTCAGACTAGAAGAACGACGGGCCGCCCAGCAGCTCGGCGGGAACACTCCGGTTGAGGTGGCAGCATGACCAGGGTCGGCAAGTACCATGTGGCGCTCATCGCCGTAGCCGGGTTCATCCTGCTGATATCGCTCGTCCGCGTCGTGACGGACTACCCGGTCCTCACCTCGTCCGGCACCGTGGCCGTCGCGCTGGCCCTGGCGGTGCCGATCGGCCTGGCCGGGCTCGGCGGCCTGTGGGCCGAGCGGGCCGGCGTGGTCAACATCGGCCTTGAAGGCATGATGGTGCTCGGCACCTGGTTCGCCGGCTGGGCCGGATATCAGTGGGGCCCCGTGGCCGCGCTCATCGCCGGACTGCTCGGCGGCGCGCTCGGCGGCCTCATCCATGCCATCGCCACCGTGTCGTTCGGCGTGGACCACATCATCAGCGGCGTCGCCATCAACCTGCTCGGCCCCGGCGTCACCCGCTTCCTGTCCGAGGTGCTCTACAAGGAGGGCACGCCCGCGGCCGACGCCGGCGCGGGCATCACCACCTCGCCCGCGATCAGCGGGTCGGCGCCTTCGGTCAGCCTGCCGGTGCTGTCCGACGGGCCGGACGTGTTCGGCTGGCTGGAGAACACCCACTGGTTCCTGCTCTCCGACGTCGCTGGCATCCTGCGCGGCCTCACTCACGACGTGAGCCTCCTGACGATCCTGGCGGTTCTGCTGCTGCCGCTGACGTTCTTCGTGCTCTGGCGGACGGCCTTCGGCCTGCGGCTGCGCTCGGCGGGCGAGAACCCGTGGGCGGCCGAGTCGCTGGGCGTCAACGTCTACCGGATCAAGTACGCCGCGGTCGTCATCTCCGGCGCGTTCGCCGGGCTCGGCGGCGTGTTCCTGGTCTTCTTCTCCACCAAGTACGTCGAGGGCCAGACGCAGGGGCGTGGCTTCATCGGCCTCGCCGCCATGATCTTCGGCAACTGGCGGCCCGGGGGGCTCGCCGCCGGCGCCTCGCTGTTCGGCTACGCCGAGGGCCTGCGGCTGCGCAGCACCGGGGCGATCACCTCGTTCTTCCTCGTCGGCGCGGTGCTGCTGCTCGTCTACCTCGCGATCCAGCTCCGCCGGATGCTGGCGCCGGGCCGGCCCGCCGAGCTGGCGGCCATGGGCGCCAAGGAGTACATCCTGATAGGCGGCGCCGTCGTCGGCACGGGCGTGCTGTTCTGGCTCTGGCTGACCGTCGAGCAACTACCGAACGAGTTCGTCTACATGACGCCACACGTGCTCACGCTGCTCGTGCTCCTGGTGGCTTCGCAGCGCCTGCGGATGCCCAAGGCCGACGGCGTACGCTACCGCCGGGGGGAACAACATTGAGCATCGACTGGGACGGCCTGCGTGACGAGGCCGCGGAGGCCATGCGGCACGCGTACGCGCCGTACTCGAAGTTTCCGGTGGGCGCGGCCGCGCTCGTCGACGACGGGCGGATCGTCACCGGCTGCAACGTCGAGAACGCCTCATACGGGCTCGGCCTGTGCGCCGAGTGCGGGCTGGTGTCGGCGCTGCAGGCGTCCGGCGGCGGTCGGCTGGTGGCCTTCACCTGCGTGGACGGCCACGGCGAGCTGCTGATGCCGTGCGGCCGCTGCCGGCAGCTCCTGTACGAGTTCGGCGGCGAGGACCTGCTGGTCGAGACCGTGGACGGGCCGAAGCCGATGTCCGAGATCCTGCCGTACGCGTTCGGCCCGGACGATCTGAGCCGGAGCACGTGATGGACGCCATCGAGGTCATCCGCGCCAAGCGTGACGGCGGCGAGCTGACCACGGCCCAGATCGACTGGGTGATCGCCGCCTACACCCGCGGCGACGTGGCCGACGAGCAGATGTCCGCTCTGGCCATGGCCATCCTGCTGAACGGCATGAACCGGCGCGAGATCGCCGGCTGGACGCAGGCCATGATCAGCTCAGGCGAGCGCATGGACTGGTCGGCGCTGGACCGGCCCACCGCCGACAAGCACTCCACGGGGGGCGTCGGCGACAAGATCACGCTCCCGCTGGCGCCGCTGGTGGCGGCGTGCGGCGCTTACGTGCCGCAGCTGTCCGGCCGCGGCCTCGGTCACACCGGCGGCACCCTCGACAAGCTGGAGTCGATCCCCGGCTGGCGGGCCTCGCTCTCCAACGACGAGATGCTGAACGTCCTGCGCTCGGCGGGCGCGGTCGTCTGCGCGGCCGGCTCAGGCCTGGCGCCCGCCGACAAGAAGCTGTACGCGCTGCGCGACGTCACAGGAACCGTCGAGTCGATCCCGCTGATCGCCTCGTCGATCATGTCGAAGAAGATCGCCGAGGGCACCGGCTCGCTCGTCCTCGACGTCAAGGTGGGGTCCGGGGCGTTCATGAAGACCGTTCCCGCGGCCCGGGAGCTGGCCGAGACCATGGTCGCGCTCGGGACGGACGCCGGCGTGCGCACCGTCGCGCTGCTCACCGCGATGGACCGGCCGCTGGGCCGGGCCGTGGGCAACGCGCTGGAGGTCGAGGAGTCCGTCGAGGTGCTCGCGGGTGGCGGGCCCGCGGACGTGGTGGAGCTGACCGTGCGGCTGGCCCGGGAGATGCTGGAGGCGGCCGGGGTGTCCGCGGGCAAGGACCCGGCCAAGGCGCTGCAGGACGGCTCGGCCATGGACGCGTGGCGGCGGATGATCTCCGCTCAGGGCGGGGATCCGGACGCCGTGCTGCCCCGGGCGGCCGAGACCATGACCGTCGAGGCGCCGGCGTCCGGGGTGCTGACCCGGCTGGACGCGTACGCGGTGGGGCTGGCGGCCTGGCGGCTGGGGGCCGGGAGGGCGCGCAAGGAGGATCCGGTGTCGTTCGGGGCCGGGGTCACGTTGCACGCCAAGCCCGGTGATCTGGTGCGGGCGGGGCAGCCGTTGATGACGTTGCACGCGGATGAGACGGCTCGCTTCGAGCGGGCCTTGGAGGCGCTGGAGGGCGGCTACGCGGTGGGGGAGGCCAGTGAGGAGCAGCTCCCGCTGGTGATCGACCGCATCACCGCGTCCTGACGGCTCGGAAGGCGGCGGGCCCTGCCCCGCCGCTGCCCGGCGCGCCACGATGAGGGCGCCCGGGGCGGTGTCAGCTCGTCATGGCCGAAGTGTCGGCGAAGATATCCCTGAGGACGGCGCGTTGCGTGGGGAGGGCTTCGGCGTGGCGGGCGCGGCCCTCCGGGGTGATGCAGACGAAGACGCCGCGGCGGTCGGAGCTGCAGGCGTCGCGGGAGACGAGCGCCGCCCTCTCCAGCCGGGCCACCACCCGGGACAGGGCGCTCTGGCTCAGGTGGACCTCGTCGCAGAGCTCCTGCAGGCGCAGCTTCCTGTCGTGGTGGACGATCCGGTCCAGCACCTCGAACTCGCTGGGCCCCAGCCCATGCCGATCGCCCAGCTCGCGCTCCAGAGCGCACATGGCCTTGGCGTGCTTGGCCAGGACGTATTGCCAGGTCTCGACCACGAACTGCTCGTCCATGTCGCGGAGGTTACCACTCCGCTAAAACTCATGCAACGGAATTAAATGCGCTTGCATTAGATGTGGATGCATGTATTGTTCTGATCCATGTCCTCTTCCTCTCCCTCACCTTCCGTACCTGTTTCATCCCGTTGGGCCGCGCTTGCCGTTCTCTGCGCAGTGATATTTCTTGACGCCCTGGACGTCTCGATGGTCGGTGTCGCCCTGCCGGCCATCCAGCACGATCTGGGCTTGAGCACCTCGTCCCTGCAGTGGGTGGTCAGCGGTTACGTGCTCGGCTACGGCGGTCTTCTGTTGCTCGGGGGCAGGACCGCCGATCTGCTCGGGCGGCGCAGGGTGTTCCTGATCGCCTTGGGCGTGTTCGCCGTGGCGTCGTTGTTCGGCGGGATCGTGGACGACGGCGCCTTGCTGATCGCGGCCAGGTTCGTCAAGGGTGTGGCCGCCGCGTTCACCGCGCCCGCGGCGTTTTCGATCATCACCACGACGTTTCCCGAGGGCCCGGAGCGCAACAAGGCACTGAGCATCTTCACCGCCTGCGGCGCGAGCGGCTACTCGCTCGGCCTGGTGATCTCCGGTCTGCTGACCCAGCTCGACTGGCGGTTGACGCTGCTGATGCCGGTGCCCGTCGCGATCATCGCGCTGGTCGCCGCGCTGAAGGTGCTGCCGAAGGGCGCCGAGGAGCGGGCCGAGGGCGGCCATGACGTCCTCGGCGCCGTGCTGATCACCGCCTCGATGCTGCTGCTGGTCTTCACCGTCGTGCAGGCACCCGAGGCCGGCTGGGCCTCCTTCCGCACCATCGGCTCGCTGGTGGCCGTGGCCGCGCTGCTCGGGCTTTTCGTCATCACTGAGCTGCGGATGAAGCACCCGCTGGTGCGGCTCGGCATCCTGCGCTCCGGTCACATCGTGCGGGCCAACCTCGGCCTGGTCATCCTGTTCGGCTCGTACGTGGCCTTCCAGTTCGTGGCCATGCAGTACTTCCAGAACCTCCTGGGCTGGTCGGCCCTGGGCACCGCCCTGGCCTTCGTGCCCGCCGGTCTGCTGGTCGCGATCACCTCCACCAAGATGGGCGACTTCGCCGACAGGTTCGGCACCGGCAAGATGATCGTCATCGGCGCGGCCGCCCTGGCCGGCGGGTACGCGATCTTCCTGGGCATCGACTCCTCGCCCAGCCTGGCCGGCATGGTGATCCCGGGGATGCTGCTGCTCGGCGTCGCGTTCGCGCTGTCGTTCCCCGCCCTGAACATCCAGGCCGTCAGCGGCGTGGACGACGACGAGCAGGGGCTGGCCTCCGGGCTGCTCAACACCTCCGGGCAGGTGGGCGGCGCCATCGTGCTGGCCGTGGTCACCGCCGTGCTGACCTCGGGCGGCGCCGGCGAGACGCTCTCGATCGACTCCCTGCGCGCGGCCATCGTGGTGTCGCTGGTGCTCGCCCTGGTCGGGCTGGCGATCTCCGCGACCGGGCTGCGCGGCCGCAAGGCCGCGGCCGTGGAGCAGGACGACGCGAAGGTCTACGAGACCGTCTGACGCTGTGGACAAAGGGGCCCCGCCGTCCTGGTGGGGCCCTTCCCGTCATCCCGTACTCGCTCGGAAAAGGCCCTGGGATCTGGGGAAACGCCGCTTGCGGAGGCGTGGGCCTGGGCATCTACCGGGCATGCGACCGTCATCCCCGTCCGGAGGCAGGTCGTCGCGCGCCCGCGTCGTCGCCCCGCTCGCCTGCCTGGCCGTCCTCACCGCCTGCGGCCAGACCATCCAGACCGCCCTGCCCGAAACCCCGTCCGCGACCGAATCGACCGCGGCCCCCGCGCCGAGCGCCCCGACCAGCACGGCCGAGGTCGACGTCGAACGGGACGGCATCGAGCCCGCCGTCGTGACAGCCGTGCGGTACGACGCCCACGAAACGTACGACCGCCTGGTCATCGACCTCAAAGGCGATATCCCTGGATACAACGTGAGATGGGTGGACGAGTTCGTACAGGACGGCTCCGGCAAGCCCATCGACGTACGTGGGGGCGCGTACCTGCAACTCACGCTCTTCCCCGCCAACGCCCACGACGACGACGGCCGGCCCACCTGGGAGGGCGGCCCGATCTACCCGGCCGACCTGGGCAACCTCACCGACGTCGTACGGACCGGCGACTTCGAGGGCCGCGTCGGCATCGGGCTGGTGCTGGCCAGGCAGGCCGCGTTCCAGCTCATGGAGCTGGCCGCGCCCAACCGGCTGGTGCTCGACGTGGCACACTGACCTCGTGGTGAGAAAGATCGAGGGCCCGGCCCGCGTCCCCGTCCCCGGCGGCAAGCTCATCGACGAGCACGTCGGCCGTGTCAGCAGCGGCGAAGAGGCCGTCTCCATCGCCCGCATGACCGCGCCGCCGGGCTGGGAGGAGCCGGCGCAGACGCCCTCGTTCACCGAGTACACCGTGGTCCTGCGCGGCACCGTGATCGTGGAGCACGACGGCGGCCGGACGGAGGTCGCGGCCGGGCAGTCGGTGGTGACGTCGCCGGGCGAGAAGGTCCGCTACAGCGTCGGTCCCGAGGGTGCCGAATACATCGCGATCTGCCTGCCCGCCTTCTCGCCGGAGAGCGCGGGCCGAGACCGCATATCATGGCCGGATGAGCCCCACGTTTGACGAGATCCGGCGGGCTCCCAAGGTGTTGCTGCACGATCACCTCGACGGCGGGCTCCGCGCCGAGACGATCGTCGAGCTCGCCCGGGAGACCGGTTACGGTCGGCTGCCCACCACCGATGCCGACAATCTGCGCCAGTGGTTCGAGGAGGCGTCGGATTCGGGATCGCTCGTACGTTACCTGGAGACGTTCGACCACACCGTCGGGGTCATGCAGACCCGCGAGTCGCTCGTGCGGGTGGCCGCCGAGTGCGCCGAGGACCTGGCGGCGGACGGTGTGGTCTACGCCGAGGTGCGCTTCGCCCCCGAGCAGCACACCACCACCGGGCTGAGCCTCGACCAGGTGGTGGAGGCGGTGCTCGACGGCTTCAAGCAGGGCTCGGAGGGCCGCGGGATCCGCGTCGGCACGCTGCTCACGGCCATGCGCCACCAGGCCCGCTCCATGGAGATCGCCGAGCTCGCCGTGCGCTACCGCGACGTGGGCGTGGTGGGCTTCGACATCGCCGGGGCGGAGGCCGGATACCCGCCCACCAGGCATCTCGACGCCTTCGAATACCTGCAGCGGGAGAACGCGCACTTCACCATCCACGCGGGCGAGGCGTTCGGGCTGCCCTCGATCTGGCAGGCCATCCAGTGGTGCGGCGCCGACCGGCTGGGGCACGGCGTGCGGATCATCGACGACATCGCCGTGGCCGACGACGGTCCCGCCAAGCTGGGGCGGCTGGCGGCCTACGTCCGGGACAAGCGCATCCCGCTGGAGATGTGTCCCACGTCCAATCTGCAGACCGGGGCCGCCGCGTCGATCGCCGAGCATCCCATCGGGCTGCTGCGGCGGCTCTACTTCCGGGTCACGGTCAACACCGACAACCGGTTGATGAGCCGGACGAGCCTGTCGCTGGAGTTCGCCAAGCTGGTCGAGGCGTTCGGGTACGGCTGGGACGACCTGCAGTGGTTCACGGTCAATGCGATGAAGTCGGCGTTCATCCCGTTCGACGAGCGGCTGGCGCTCATCAACGGCCGGATCAAGCCGGGGTTCGCGCAGCTCAAGTGGCAGTCGTGAAGCAGGTTTACCGGGGCAAGACCGCGTTCGTGCTGGCGTGGGTCTGGCTGGCCTTCGTCGCCTTCAACGTCTGGGACCTGATCAGCAAGTACAACGGCAAGCCGTCCCTGGTGGCGCTGGCCGTGCTGGGCGTGCTGACCGCGCTGGTCTACGTCGTGGCGCTGCGGCCGGCGACCGTGTTCACAGAGGCGGAGCTGGTCGCCCGCAACCCGTTCCGTACGACGTACATGCCGTGGACGTCCATCGAGGACGTCACCGTGTCACACGCCATCGGCCTCCACTACGGCGAGGAGCAGGTGCTGCGGTTGTGGACGCCGATGAGCAGCGCCCGGGAGCGGGCCAAGGCGCAGCGGCGCGGCATGTCCGGGCAGCGGCGCGGGCGGCTGAGCGCCGAGCCCGTGCTGAGCAAGGGCGAGCAGGCGGCGGCGGAGGCGTTCGCGGGCAAGACGCACGCCGACTGGGTGGGCGATCAGATCCGCGAGCGCGCCGAGTCGGCCCGGCGCCGCGACGGCGAGGCGGCGCCGGTCCGGGCCGTCTGGTCCTACGACGCGATCGCGGTGCTGGCCGTCGCGGTCGCGCTCGTCATCGTGGCGATCGTTACTCCCTGACCCTGCGCCGTGCTGGTGGTCGTGGCGATCGTCATTCCCTGACCTTGCGCGACTCGGCGAACCTGGCCATGCCCGCCTGTGCGAGCCCGGTCTCCTCGACCTGCCCGGCGGCCTCCGTCTCGCGCTCGAAGGCCCGCTCGACCTCCTCCCGTGGAGGGCGTAACAGCGACAGGTGGACGGCCGTGGCAGTGCCGGGGACCGTCCAGCGGCGGACGCGGGCGATGGCCGTCTCCACCAGCGCCTCCTGCGGGACGATCTCGTCCAGGAGGCCCGCCGCCAGCGTTGGTCATGCCGACCTCTCCGGCCAGATCGCGAAATATCCCAACGCCCTTTTAAACGCCATAGGTTGACCCTGACACCGTGTCAGGGCCTACACCTGGAGAGGTCATGTTCAGCATCGGAGACTTCGCCAGGCTGGGGCTCGTGTCCGTACGCATGCTCCGCCACTACGACGCGATCGGTTTGCTGCGCCCCGCGCACGTGGACCCGGTCACCGGCTACCGGTCCTACCAGGCCGCGCAGTTGTCCAGGCTCAACCGCATCGTCGCGATCAAGGATCTCGGCTTCACGCTGGAGCAGGTCAGGGCGATCCTCGACGAGAAGGTGAGCGCGGAGGAACTGCACGGCATGGTCCGCCTGCGCCGCGCCCAGCTCGAGGCCCAGATCGCCTCCGATCTCGCCAGGCTGCGGGGCGTGGAGGCGAGGCTCCGCACGATCGAGACAGAGGGGTATATGAAGACGGCCGAGGTCGTGTTGAAGAGGGTGGCCCCGCTACGTGTGGCCCAGCTCCGTGCCCGCGCGGCCAGCTACGACGGCGAGGACGTGGGCCCCGTCATCCAGCCGCTGTTCCGCGAGATCTGCTGCCGGACGGCGGCGGCCGGCGTGCCGATCGTGGGCCCCGGTCTGGCCTGCTATATGGAGGAGGAGGACGGATCGGTCATGGTGCACGCATGCCTGCCGGTCACCGTGCCGCCCGACGACTCCTACGACTTCGAGGTGCTCGACCTGCCCGCCATCGAGACGGCGGCCACGATCATCCATGAGGGGCCGATGGAGGAGGTCGGGCCGACGTTCCAGGCGCTGGCGCACTGGATCGAGGAGAACGGCTTCCGCTCGCATGGCCTGGCCAGAGAGATCTCCCTGCATTGCCCGGACAACGTGGACGAGTGGGTGACCGAGCTCCAGATGGAAGTGACTCCGGCGTAGTGGACACCATCGACCTGGAGCGGCACCGGATCGAGCTGACCGGTTACTGCTACCGCATGCTCGGCTCGGGGTTCGAGGCCGAGGACGCCGTACAGGAGACGTTCGTCCGGGTCTGGCGCACGTACGACCCGGCCAGGGGGCCGCTGCGCCCGTGGCTGTTCCATCTGGCCACGAACATCTGCCTCGACATGCTGCGCGGCCCGCAGCGCCGGGCGCGCGCCATGGACCTCGTCCCCGACGCGATCCCCGGTGACGGCCTCGGCGCCCCGCTCTCGCCGGACCGGTGGATCCACCCCATTCCGGACGCCCGCGCCCTCGACCCGGCGGATGTGTCGGTGGCGAAGGAGACGATCCGGCTGGCGTTCGTGGCGGCCCTGCAACATCTGCCGCCCCGTCAGCGTGCCGTCCTCATCCTCCGCGACGTGCTGAAATGGTCCGCCGCCGAGACGGCGGGGCTGCTGGGCACCACGGTCACGTCCGTCAACAGCGCCCTGCAACGCGCCCGCGCCAGGCTCCCGGCGACCGGGGAGGCCGACGCGGAGGTGGACGAGAGTCTGCTGGACCGCTACGTGTCGGCGTTCGAGCGCTATGACGTGGCGGCGCTGGTGTCGTTGCTCCACGAGGACGCCACGTCGTCGATGCCGCCGTTCACGTGGTGGCTGCGCGGGCGCGAGAACATCCGCACCGTCCTGCTCGCGGCCGAGGCCGACGCCGCGTGCGCCGGCTCCCGCCTCGTCCCGACGCGGGCCAACGGCTCCCCGGCCTTCGGGCAGTACGTGAACGGCGAGCCGTTCGCCCTGGTGGTCCTCGACGTCGCCGGCGGCCTGATCATCGGCGACACCACGTACCTGGATCCTGGCCTGTTCCCGTACTTCGGACTGCCGATGAGTTTCGGGCACGTGCTCCGTACTGAGAGGTGAAGGAGGAAACAGAGACATGCCAGAGATCATCGAACTTCCCGAGCGTCCGTACGTCGGCGTGCGCAGGACCATCACCATGACCCAGTTCGGCCTCGTCGGCGACCGGATCGGTGAGATCATCGGCTGGCTGGCCGAGCGCGGTCAGTATCCGGCCGGGGCGCCGTTCTTCAGGTACGACGAGATCGACATGGCCGCCGATCGGCTGGTGGTGCAGGCGGGAGTGCCGCTCGCCACGCCGGTGGAGGGCGAGGGCGACATCTTCGCCGACGTCCTGCCCGCGGGCCGCTACGTCGCCGTCTCCCACCACGGCCACCCGGACCAGCTCATCGGCGTCACCGACTCGATGCTGAAGTGGGCCAAGGACCAGGGCCTGACCTGGGACATGACGGAGAAGGACGGGACGGAGCACTGGGGGTGCCGGCTGGAGCTCTACAACACGAACCCGGCCGAGGAACCCGACATGAACAACTGGGACACCGACCTGCAGTTCCGCCTGAAGGACTGAACCATGGCGCGACGCCCGGCGAGGATTCCGGGCGTCGCGCTCCAGCGGGTTGAAGGGGGGTTCCGTCCCTTGACCATGGCCGGGGACCTGGCCGGAGATCCTGACGGGGGACGGCCGGTCAGATGCCGCTGGCCGTCTGGGGCTGCATGAGGCGGCGGGCGGCCTCGGTGATGGAGCCGGACAGCGACGGGTAGACCGCGAACGTGTGCGCCAGCTGGTCGACCGTCAGCCGCTGCTGGACGGCCACCGACACCGCCAGGATCAGCTCCGACGCCCGCGGCGCCACCACGACCCCGCCCAGCACGATCCCGGTGTGCGGCCGGCAGAACAGCTTGACGAACCCGTCGTTGAAGCCCTGCATCTTGGCCCGGGCGTTCGTGGCGAGCGGCAGCTTGACGACGTTCGCCTCGATCTCCCCCTCCTCGATGGCCCGCTGGGCGACCCCGACCGCCGCGATCTCGGGATCCGTGAAGATGTTGGAGGCGACCGTGGCCAGGCGGAGCGGCTGGACGGCCTCGCCGAGCGCGTGCCAGACGGCGATGCGCCCCTGCATGGCGGCGACCGAGGCGAGCATGAGCACGCCCGTGCAGTCACCGGCCGCGTAGACGCCGGGCGCGGACGTGCGCGAGACCTTGTCGACCTTGACGAAACCGCCCCGATCGAGCTGGACCCCGGCCTCCTCCAGCCCCATCCCGGAGGTGTTGGGCACCATGCCGACCGTCATCAGCGCATGCGAGCCCTCGGCCGTACGCCCGTCCTCCAGCGTCACCACGACCCCGTCTTCGGTGCGCTTGACGGAGGAGGCCCGCGAGCGCCCCATGACGTTCATGCCACGCCGCCGATAGACCTCCTCGAGCGCCTCGGCCCCGTCGGCGTCCTCGTTGGGCATCATGCGGTCCCGGCTGGAGACCAGCGTGACCTCGGCGCCGAGCGACCGGTAGGCCCCGGCGAACTCCGCCCCCGTCACGCCCGACCCCACCACGATCAGGTGCTCCGGCAGCTCCTCCAGGTCGTACAGCTGCCGCCAGGTGAGGATGCGCTCTCCGTCGGGCTCGGCGCCGGGCAGCACACGCGGGGTCGCGCCGGTGGCCACGAGCAAGACGTCGGCCCGGATCGTCCGATCCCCCGCCCGCACCACCTGCGGGTCCACCAGCCGCCCGCGTGCCTTGATGATCTCGACGCCCTCGGCCTCGACCCGGGCGGCGATGTCCGCGGACTGGGCCTGCGCCAGCTCCTTCACCCGCTTGTTGACCATCGGCAGGTCGACGCCGACCGTCCCGGCGTCGCCGTCGGGCCCGCCGTCGAACGACAGCCCCAGCGAGGGCGCGTCGAGCAGCGCCTGCTTGCGGACCGAGGTCGCGATCAACGTCTTGGACGGCACGCAGTCGGTCAGCACGCACGCGCCGCCCGGGCCGTCCTGCTCGACCATCGTGACCTGCCCGCCTAGCTGGGCGGCCACCAGCGCCGCCTCGTAGCCGCCGGGTCCGCCACCGATGATCACGATCCTCGTCACGTGTCCCATTCTCCCGTACGCGCGGGGTCAAGCTGCAACCGGGCTCATTCCTCGCGGCAGACGCCGCGCACGGACGTCCGGATGGATCGACTCGGCCCCTCGGCATGGCAGGATGGCGCGGTAGCTGGACGACGAGCAGCACCCGGCGAGAGGGGTGGATCGTGGCGTGGCTCGCAGATTCGGGAAAGCCGCATGAGCTCAGGCTTTATGCCGCGTACGGCTCGAACATGGACCCGGAGCAGATGGCCATGCGCGCCCCGCACTCGCCGATCTGGGGCGTCGGCTGGCTGACCGGCTGGCGGCTGACGTTCGGCGGATACGACCCGGCCTGGGACGGCGCGCTGGCCACGATCGTCGAGGACCCGGACGAGCACGTGTTCGTCGTGCTCTACGACGTGCCGGAGTGGGAGGAGACCTCGCTCGACCAGTGGGAGGGTGCGGTACGCGGCGCCTACCACAAGGTGCGGCTGCGGGTGCAGACCCTCGACGGCGACGTCGTGGCCTGGTTCTACGCGCTCGACGGCTACGAGGGCGGCCTGCCGTCGGCCCGCTACCTGGGCAGCCTGGCGGAGGCGGCCGAGCGGGCGGGCGCCCCCGACGACTACGTCAAGGAGCTGCGGGAGCGCCCCTGCACCTCGTTCGGCGGCTAGCGCAGCGGCTGGTCCTTGGTCTCCTTCAGCACGAAGATGTAGACCAGCGTGGAGATCACCGCCAGCGCCGACATGTACCAAGGGAAGATCCCAACGTTCCCCGCGTCCTTGAGCGCGGTGCCGATCAGCGGAGCGGTGCCGCCGAAAAGCGCCACGGTCGCCGAGTACGGGAAGCCCGCACCGGCCGCCCGCACCCGGGTCGGGAACAGCTCGGAGTTCACCGCGGCCGAGATCGAGGTGAAGCACCCGAGGAAGAGCATGCCGACCAGCTGCACGGCCAGCAGGCTGCCGAACGAGTTGGACAGCGTGCTGAGCAGCGGCACCGGCAGGATCACGAAGGCGATCCCGAAGGTGATCATCATGGGCCTGCGGCCGATCCGGTCCGACAACATACCGAGCAGCGGCTGCAACACCATGAAGACGAACAGCGAGATCGTGCCGACCTGGAGCGACTCAGCCACGTCGAACTTGACGGTGATCTGCGCGTAGATCGGCAGGAAGGTCGTCCAGGTGTAGTAGGCGACGGTGCCCGCGATCGTGATGCCGACGATCGTGGCGGCGGCCCTGGGGTACTGCACCAGGAACTCGAACAACTTCGGCCGCTTGGCCTCGCCGCGCTGGATCTCCTCCGCGACGGCCGAGGTTTCGTCCGCGCTCTTGCGGATCCACAGGCCGACGAGGCTGAGCACGGCACCCACGATGAACGGGATGCGCCAGCCGTAGGAGTCCATGTCGGGCTTCGCCAGACTGGAGGTCAGCAGGGCGGCCAGCCCGAGGGCCAGCAGCTGGCCGATGGTGGTGCTGACGTACTGGAAGCTCGAGAACAGGCCACGGCGGCCGGGCGGGGCCGACTCCACCAGGAACGTCGTCGCGGCGGCGAACTCGCCGCCCACCGACAGTCCCTGGA
Source organism: Nonomuraea sp. NPDC049480 (assembly GCF_044465905.1). NCBI lineage: Bacteria > Bacillati > Actinomycetota > Actinomycetes > Streptosporangiales > Streptosporangiaceae > Nonomuraea > Nonomuraea sp. NPDC049480. Next base: position 950,131 of record NZ_JBITMD010000001.1, on the reverse strand, counting down.
TGAGGCGGGCCAGGGTGAGGAGGATCGGTGACAGCAGGCCCACGGCCTCGTACGTCGGCGTCACGCCCAGCAGCAGCGACCCGGCGCCCATCAGCACGATCGTGAACGTCATCGCGGCCTTGCGCCCGAACCTGTCGGCGAACGCGCCCACCAGCAGGCCGCCCAGCGGGCGCATGAAGAAGCCGACGGCGAAGATGCCGTACACGCTCAGCAACGGCACCAGGCCACCGGCGCTCTTCGGGAAGACCTGGGCGGAGAAGATGGTCGCGAGGGCGCTGTAGGCATACCAGTCGTACCATTCGACGACGTTGCCGATGCTGGCCGCCATGAGCTGGCGGACACGGCTCTTCGGGATGCCGACGGGTGAGTGCGCGACGGGGGAGGTCGCCACGGGGGGCTCCTTTGCTACATGTGCGGTGATGGCTTACTTTGCATAGAGACGACCGAAACAGTCAAATATCCGGCGGCATGTTTACATTCCCGACACAGAAACGGTTGCAGGTGGACGTTCTCGACCGGCGCCTCGTCGCCGCGCTCCAAGTCAGCCCGCGCGCCTCATGGGGCGAGATCGGCCGGGCCGTGGGCGAGCACGAGCGCACGGTCGCCCGCCGACTGCAACGGCTGATCGCGGAGGGCGTGGTACGCGTCACGGCGATCTACGACGACCTGCGCACCGGGCACGGGAGACCCGCGCACCTGCACGTCCAGGTGCGCCCCGGCACCGCGAGCCAGGTCGCCAAGGCGCTGGCCGACCGGCCCGACACGCGCTCGGTCTACGCGCTGACCGGCGCCGCCGACCTGGGCTGCGAGCTGGTCTCGCCGTCCCGCGAGGCGCTGCACCGGATCCTGTCCGCGGAAATCAGCGCGATAGACGGGGTCTTGCAGACGCAGACGCAAGTTGTTCTCCACACGTTCAGGACCGTCGCGGAGTGGCACGCGCCGTACCTCACCGAGCAGGAGGTCGCCGAGTTGCGGCCGGTGCCGCCCCCTGAGAGGCTGCCCGACGAGGAGGGCCTGTCACCTCTGGAGCAGGAGATCGCCGAGTTGCTGGCCGCCGACGGCAGGATCGCGTTCACCGCGGTCGCCGAGCGCCTCGACGTGTCCGTCCCGACCGCCCGCCGCCGGGTGACCTCGCTCATCGAGCGGCGGCTGCTGCTGCCGCGCGCGGAGGTGGAGCCCGCGCTGCTCGGCCTGGAGGTGGAGGCCATGCTCTGGCTGAAGGTGCGCCCGTACGGGCTGGACCAGGTCGGGCAGCGACTGGCCGGGCACCCGAACGTACGTTATTGTGCCGCCACCTCGGGCACGCACTCCCTGATCGTCCAGGTGGTCACGGCTCACGAGGCCGACCTCTACCGCTTCATGACCGGCGTCGTCGGTTCGTTCGACGAGATCACCGACAGCGACCTGACCCTCATCACCCGCGCTTACAAGCGGGGGCACCTGCACAAGTCCGGACTGCTCACACTGGAGAAAACGCCATGACACCTGCCGAGAAGGAAGTCGCCGACCTCTGCGTGGAGCTGATCCGCGTCGACAGCAGCAACTACGGGGACGGCACCGGCCCCGGCGAGCGGGCCGCGGCCGAGGTCGTCATGGCCAGGCTGGCCGAGGCCGGCATCGAGGCGACGTACGTCGAGAGCGAGCCGGGCCGCGGCAACGTGATCACCCGCGTCGAGGGGACCGATCCGTCCCTGCCGGCCCTGCTCGTCCACGGGCACCTGGACGTGGTGCCGGCCAACGCCGCCGACTGGTCGGTGGACCCGTTCGGTGGCGAGGTGCGCGACGGCTACATCTGGGGCCGCGGCGCCGTGGACATGAAGGACATGGACGCGATGATGCTGGCGGTGCTGCGCCAGATGAAGCGCGAGGGCCGGCGGCCGCGCCGCGACATCGTGTTCGCGTGGGTGGCCGACGAGGAGGCCGGCGGCGTGTACGGCGCCAAATACCTCACCGCGCACCACCCCGAGCTGTTCGAGGGCGTCACCGAGTCGATCAGCGAGGTCGGCGGCTACTCGCTGGAGGTGGATGCGTCGCTGCGGCTCTACCTGATCGAGACGGCCCAGAAGGGCCTGGCCTGGATGAAGCTCATCGCCGACGGCACCGCCGGACACGGCTCGATGCTCAACTCCGACAACGCCGTCACCGAGATCGCCAAGGCCGTGGCCAGGATCGGTGATCACGAGTGGCCGCTGACGTACACGCCGACCGTGCGCCGGTTCCTCACCGAGGTCGCCGACGCCTTCGGCATCCCCTTCGACGAGTCGGACCCGCAGCCGATCCTCGACAAGATCGGGCCCCTCGTGCGTTTCGTGGGCGCGACGCTGCGGAACACCACGAACCCCACCCAGCTCGGCGCCGGCTACAAGTCGAACGTGATCCCCGGCCAGGCCACGGCCGTGATCGACGGGCGGTTCCTGCCCGGGTTCGAGGAGGAGTTCTTCAAGACCGTCGACTCGCTGATCGGGTCGCGGGTCCGGCGGGAGTTCGTGCACCACGACATCGCGCTGGAGACGACGTTCGACGGGGCGCTGGTCGAGTCGATGATCGCGGCGCTGAAGGCCGAGGACCCGACGGCGCGGGCGATCCCGTACTGCATGTCGGGCGGCACCGACAACAAGACGTTCTTCGCCGACCTGGGGGTGCGCGGGTTCGGGTTCGTGCCGCTGCGGCTGCCCGGGGACATGGACTTCGCCTCGATGTTCCACGGCGTGGACGAGCGGGTGCCGGTCGACGCGCTGCAGTTCGGGGTGCGGGTGCTGGACAGGCTCCTCCTAAACTACTGAGCTGTGAGCAACGACGCATACACCCTGGCCGGTGAGGCCGCCGCGGCACTGCACAACGCCGCCGGCCTCGACACCTTCGACGTGGCGCTCGTCATGGGCTCGGGGTGGGTGCCCGCCGCCGACGCGATCGGCGAGACGGTGAGCGAGATCCCGTTCACCGACCTGCCCGGCTTCCAGGCGCCGGCCGTGGCCGGGCACGGCGGCAAGATCCGCGTGATGCGCACCTCGACCGGGCGGTACGCGCTGGTCTTCCTCGGGCGCACACACCTGTACGAAGGGCTCGGCGTGGACGCGGTCGTGCACGGCGTGCGCACCGCGGCAGCGGCCGGCGTCCGCACGATCGTGCTCACCAACGCCGCCGGTGGCCTGCGGCCCGAGACGCAGAACGTCGGCGACCCGGTTCTGATCAGCGACCACATCAACCTGACCGGCGCCAACCCGATCACCGGGACCACGTTCATCGACCTCACCGAGGTCTACTCGCGCCGTCTGCGCGCCCTGGTCCGGGAGATCGACCCGACCCTCGCCGAAGGCGTGTACGTGGCCTTCCGCGGGCCGACGTACGAGACCCCGGCCGAGATCCGCATGCTGCGCACGCTGGGCGGCGACATGGTGGGCATGTCCACCGTCCTGGAGGCCATCGCCGCGCGCGAGGCGAACCTGGAGGTGCTCGGCGTCTCCCTGGTCACCAACCCCGGCGCGGGGCTGTCCGGCGAGCCGCTCAACCACGAGGAGGTCCTGGAGGTCGGCCGCTCGACGGCGGCCCGCATGGGCGTCCTGCTCGCCAAGGTGGTGGACGGGCTGTGAGTCCCGCGAACGACCGGCGCGACCCCACCGGCTCTGACCACGGTCCCACCGGCGACGCCGTCGTGGCCGGCGGCCCGGGTGACCTGCTGGAGTCCGCTCGCCGGTGGCTGGCGCAGGACCCCGACCCCGACACCCGCGCCGAGTTGTCGGCCCTGATCGAGGGCGAGGACCTGGCCGGGCTGCGGGACCGGTTCGGGGCCAAGCTGGAGTTCGGCACCGCCGGCCTGCGCGGCGAGCTGGGCGCGGGCCCCAACCGCATGAACCGTGTCACCGTCATGCGCGCCGCCGCCGGCCTGGCCAAGGTCCTCGGCCCCGGCAAGCACGTGGTCATCGGCTACGACGCCCGGCGCAAGTCCGACGTGTTCGCCCGCGACACCGCGGCCGTCCTGACGGGCGCCGGCCTGCACGCCTCCCTCCTGCCGGCCCCCCTGCCCACGCCGGTCCTGGCCTTCGCCGTACGCCACCTGGGCGCCGACGCCGGGGTGACGGTCACGGCCAGCCACAACCCGCCGCGGGACAACGGCTACAAGGTCTACTGGGGCGATGGCTCCCAGATCGTGCCGCCGATCGACCGCGAGATCTCGGCCGCCATCGACGCGGCCGGCCCCGTCGACCGGCTCCCGCTGCATGCCCCCGGCACGTTGACGGAGTTGGGCGAGGGCATCATCGACGACTACCTCCACGCCGTGACGTCCCTGCCGCTGGGCGAGGCCCGGGACCTCAAGGTCGCCTACACGCCGCTGCACGGTGTGGGCGCGGCCACCCTGACCGGTGCCTTCCTGGACGCCGGCTTCGAGAGTCCCATGGCGGTCGAGGAGCAGCGCGAGCCCGACCCCGACTTCCCGACGGTGTCCTTCCCCAACCCGGAGGAGCCGGGCGCGATGGATCTGGCGATCGCCCTTGCCGCCAAGAAGGGCGCCGACCTGGTCCTCGCGAACGACCCGGACGCCGACAGGTGCGCGGTGGGCGTGCCGCTGCCCGACGGCGGCTGCCGCATGCTGACCGGCGACGAGGTGGGCGGCCTCCTGGCCGAACACGTGATCACCCACACCACCGGCGACCGCATGGTGGCCACCACGATCGTCTCCTCGACCCTCCTGGGCAAGATCGCCCGAGCGTACGACGTCCGCTACGGCGAGACGCTGACCGGCTTCAAGTGGATCATCAAGGCCGGCCCCGGCCTGGTCTTCGGCTACGAGGAGGCCATCGGCTACAGCGTCGGCTCCGACGCCGGACTCCCGGTCCACGACAAGGACGGCATCGGCGCGGCGCTGACGGTGGCGGCCATCGCCGCTGCGGCCAAGCGCGACGGCCGCACCCTGCTCGACCTCCTGGACGACCAGGCCAGACGCTATGGCCTGCACGCCACGTCGCAACTGTCGTTCCGGGTGGCCGATCTCTCGTTGATCACTGACGCCATGACCCGCCTGCGCACCACGCCGCCGGCCGAGCTGGCCGGCCGGACGGTGCTGGGCGTGGACGACCTGGCGAAGGGCGAGGGCGGCCTCCCGCCGACGGACGGCCTGCGCTTCCGCCTGACCGGAGACGCCCGCGTCGTGGTCCGCCCATCCGGCACGGAGCCCAAGCTCAAGTGTTATCTGGAGGTCGTCGTGCCGGTGACGGGTGAGGTGGCGCAGGCGCGCACCCGCGCCGCCCAAGACCTCGACGCACTGAAAGCGGACCTGTCCGGGCTGATGAAGCTCGGCTAGGCCCGGCCGTTCAGGGTGTCCAGGAAGCGCTGCTCGAACGCGGCGGTGCCGGCTGTCGTGCCGTACCGGAGCAGGCGTCCGGAAGGCGACAGGAAGGTGCGCCCGGCTGAGGGGCCGTCCACAGCCGCGACCGCGACGAGCGGGCCGAAGCCGTCCACCAGCGGGTAGAGCGCGAAGCCGAGCGCGCGGATCACGTACGTGCCCACCAGCACGGTACGCGCGCCGAACCGGTCGATGATCACCCCGGCGAGCGGGTTCGCCGCCAGGCCGAGCGCGGCCGCCACGGTCACGCCCAGGCCGACCGTGGTGACGGGCAACCCTGTCACTTGCTGGATGAACAGCAACGTCAACGGCAGGTAGAGGCCGTTGCCGAGCGCGTCGACGAACATGCCCACGAGGAAGGGACGCGTGGCCGGAAAGATCACGCGGATCAGTGTGCCCAGTTCATGGTGGGTGGCGGACCGGGCGCTGGTCCTAGGTCTTCCGACGGGCTCCGGGGCAGACACCAGGGCGCTGACCGTTGACGTTTGTTGGTATGGACAGCAAACTAATTCACGAGTTGGCGCAGCCGTTCAAAAGGAGCTTCCATGCCCTATCGCCCCCCATTGGTCGCGCACGAGTACTTCGTCGCGGACCCGCCCGAGCTTCCGGTTCGCGCGCGAGGCGAGGGTGGCCTGTCGGCGCTGACCGCGGCCGAGCTGGTCGCGGCCGACGGCGCCGAGGTGATGCTGAAGGCGGTCACCACGGCGGAGGAGACGCTGGTCGTCCAGGTGGGCGTGGCCGGTGAGGGCGTGATCCGGGTACGGCTGTCGGAAGACGCGGCCACGCGGCCGCGGTCGGAGGGGGCCATCTCGATGGTGGCCCCCGGCACGTATCCAGGGGCACGTGCCGGGGTCACCCCAGGTGAGCCGATCGTGATCGACGCGGGCTCGATCCGGGCCGAGATCAGCCTCGCGCCGTGGCACCTGCGCTTCACCGATGCCTCCGGGAACACGCTGGTCGAGCAGGACCGCGGGCACACCGACATCAGCGGCAGGCTCCGTACGCTGCCCTTCGGCCGCTCGACCGCGAACGGCGCCTCCGTCGCCTACCACGAGAGCTTCGCCGCCGCCCCCGACGAGGCGTTCGCCGGGTTCGGGGAGTCGTTCACGCGGCTGGACAAGCGAGGCCAGCGCCCGCTCATGTGGAACTTCGACGCCTTCGGCGCCGAGTCGCAGCGGGCGTACAAGAACGTCCCCCTGTACGTCTCCAGCAAGGGCTACGGGATCCTCGTCGACAGCGGCGCGCCCACGGAGTTCGACGTGTGCCAGTCCACGCACAGCGTCGTGCAGATCCTGGTGCCCGACGACGTCATCGACTACTACGTGATCGCCGGCCCGACCCCGTCCGAGGTCCTGGACCGCTACGACCTGCTGACCTGCCGCCCGTCGCTGCCGCCGAAGTGGGCGTTCGGGACCTGGATCTCGTCGGGGTTCTGCGTGGACAGCCAGGAGCGGGTGCTGGCCAGGGCGCGGACGATCAGGGAGCGCGGGATCCCGTGCGACGTGCTGCACCTGGACACGTACTGGCAGACCGACGGGCACTGGTCGGATCTGCAGTGGGATCCCGTCAACTTCCCCGAGCCGGAGCGGATGCTGGACGAGCTGCATGGGATGGGGTTCAAGGTCTGTCTCTGGATGAATCCCTACATTTCCCATCTCAGCCCTGCCTTCGAGACGGCGGCGCAAGCCGGATATTTCATGAAGAGGGAGGATGGGGAGGTCTACGTCGCCGACTGCTGGCACGGATCGTTCCCCGCCTGCGGGATCGTCGACCTCACCAACCCGGCGGCCGTCACCTGGTTCAAGGGGCTGCTGGAAAGCCTGCTGCGGCAGGGCGTGGACGCGTTCAAGACCGACTTCGCCGAAGGCGTGCCGGCGGACGCCGTCGCGTACAACGGGATGAGCGGGACCGACCTGCACAACGTCTACACGCTGCTGTTCAACGACGCGGTCGCCGAGGTCACCCGCGAGGTCAACGGGCACGAGCTGGTGTGGGCGCGCTCGTCGTACCTCGGCGGGCAGCGCCACAGCGCCCAGTGGAACGGCGACACCTACACCAGCTACGCCGCCATGGGCAGCACGATCAGGGGCGGGCTCGCGCACGGCCTGTCCGGCGTGCCGTTCTGGAGCCACGACGCGGGCGGCTTCACCGGCCGGCCGACGGATGACCTGTACGTTCGCTGGACCCAGTTCGGCGCCGTGTCCCCGCTGGTGCGGCTGCACGGCACGACCACCCGCGAACCGTGGGAGTTCCCGGCCGTCGAGAAGCAGGCCGTGGAGGCGCTCAAGCTGCGCTACCGGCTGATGCCGTACATCTACTCGGCGGCCGTCGAGGCCGCGCGCACCGGCGCGCCCATGATGCGGGCGCTGTGCGTGGACTACCCGGACGACCCGGTGGCCTGGCAGGCCGACCTCGAGTACCTGTTCGGCCGTGACCTGCTCGTCGCCCCCATGATCGCGCCGGAGGGCGTCCGGCAGGTGTACCTGCCGCGCGGCACGTGGGTCGACTACTGGACGGGCGAGGTGCTGGAGGGCTCCCGCTACGTCCGGGTCGCCAAGCCGCTCGACCAGATCCCCCTCTTCGCCCGGCACGGCGCGCTCATCCCGGTCACCACCCCCGGTGACACGGTCGACGTGCCGGCCGAGATCACCCTCGTCGCCTTCGGGGGCGGCGACGGCACTGTCGAAATCCACGACGAAGACGGCGTGACGGTCGCCGTCGCCACCAGGGACGGCGACGAGCTGCACGTCGCCGTCACCGGCCCGAAGCGCGTCACCGCGGTCGAGATCGCCCCGGTGACCGGAGCTCCCGCTCGGGCCGTCATCTCGTAACACCCCCTGGAGGGATCATGGTCAAGTTGAGAGGCGCCGCGGTGCTGGCCGCCGCCGCGCTCGCCCTAGCAGCCTGCGGCTCCGGCTCGGAGAGTCCGTCGCCCGCGCAGAGCAACCAGCCACGCACGCTGAAGCTCTGGCACTACGAGTCCAAGGACAGCGCCATGGCCAAGGCGTGGGCCGAGGCGATCAAGAAGTTCGAGGCGTCGCACCCGAATGTGACCGTCAAGTTCGAGGAGAAGGGCTTCGAACAGATCCAGAAGACGGCCAGCATGGTGCTCAACTCCGACGAGGCGCCCGACATCATGGAGTACAACAAGGGCAACGCCACCGCCGGTCTGCTGTCCAAGCAGGGTCTGCTGACGAACCTCACCGAGGAGGCCACCAAGCGCGGCTGGGACAAGCTGCTACCCGGCGGCCTCCAGACGACCGCCAAATATGACGACCGGGGCGTCATGGGCGCCGGCAACTGGTACGGCATCCCGAACTACGGCGAGTTCGTGATGGTCTATTACAACAAGGACCTGTTCGACAAGCACAAGGTCAAGGTCCCGACGACGTTCGAGGAGTTCACGGCCGGGCTGGACACGTTCGTCAAGGCCGGGGTGACGCCCATCGCGAACGCCGGCGCCGAATACCCGGCGCAGCAGATCCTCTACCAGCTCGCGCTCACCAAGGCGCAGAAGCCGTGGCTGGATGCGTTCCAGTCCTACAAGGGCAAGGTCGACTTCCACGGCCCCGAGTTCACCTACGGCGCGGACACGTTCGCCGAGTGGGTGAAGAAGGGGTACATCGCCAAGAACTCGGCCGGGCTCAAGGCCGAGGACATGGGCGTGGCGTTCATGAACGGCAAGTTCCCCGTCATGATCAGCGGTAGCTGGTGGTACGGCCGCGTGGCCTCCACGATCAAGGACTTCCAGTGGGGTCACTTCCTGTTCCCCGGCACCACCATGTCGCCCGGTTCGAGCGGAAACCTCTGGGTCGTCCCCGAGAACTCCAAGAACAAGGATCTGGCCTACGACTTCATCGACATCACGATGAGCAAGGACATCCAGAACCTCCTGGGCAACTCCGGCGGCGTACCCGTGGCCGCCGACCCGGCCGCGATCACCGACGCCAAGAGCAAGGAGCTGATCGAGTCCTTCAACAAGCTGACCACCGCTGACGGCCTGGCCTTCTACCCCGACTGGCCGGCGCCCGGCTATTACGACGTCCTCGTGGCCGGCGTCCAGAACCTCATCAACGGAAGCAAGACGCCCTCCGCGGTGCTGGACGAGATCGCCAAGCCCTACGAGGACAACCTCGCCGACATTGGCAACTAGATGAGAGTACGCACGAGGGGGTACTGGCTCTACCTGACCCCCAGCCTGATTCTCTTCCTGGGCGTCATGGTGGTGCCGTTCCTCATGAACGTGGGCGCCAGCTTCACCCGCTGGTCGGGGGTGGGCACGCCCAGGTGGATCGGGTTCGACAACTACGCCAGGCTGCTCCAGGACGAGCGGTTCTGGCAGTCGTTCCAGCACAACGTGGGCCTGATCGTGGCCATGGCCATCGTGCCGACCGCGATCGGGCTCGTGCTGGCGGCCGCCCTGTTCGACTACATCGGCAAACGGTTCGGGCCGCGCACGGCCTCGGCGCTGCGGGCGATGTACTACCTGCCCCAGGTCCTGCCGGTGGCGGTGGCCGGCGTGGTGTGGGGCTGGATGCTGCACCCGTCGTACGGCGCGGTCAACCAGATCTTCGGGCTGGACCTCGACTACCTGGGCGATCCCGACCTGGCGCTGGCCACGGTCATGGCGGTCATGGTGTGGTTCCAGCTCGGCTACCCGGTCGTCATCTTCATGGCCGGGCTGCAGCGGGTGGACCCGGCCTACTACGAGGCGGCCGAGATCGACGGGGCCTCGTGGTGGCGCAAGTTCTGGCACATCACGATCCCGCAGATCCGGCCGGAGATCTTCGTGGTGCTGCTGACGTGCACGATCGCCGCGCTGAAGGTGTTCGGGCCGATCTTCGTGCTCACGCGGGGAGGGCCCGGCAACGCGACCATGGTCCCGTCGTACTTCTCGTACCTGAACTTCTTCCAGAAGAGCAACGTCGGGTACGGCTCCGCGATCGCCACGGTGCTGGCGCTGATCATCATCGTGGTGACGTTCCTGTTCCTGCGGGTCCAGGAGCGTGAGCAATGAGGGGCCCCGGACGCTGGGCGGTGCTGTTCGCGATGGTCGTGCTGGCCGTCGTGATGATGTTCCCGTTCGCGATCGTGGCGATCAACGCGGTCAAGTCGCCGGCCGAGTACAACACGCAGGGCCCGCTCAGCCTGCCTGACGGGCTCTACCTCCAGGGGATCATCGACTTCTGGAACCGGGTCGACTTCGGCACGAAGCTCTGGAACAGCTTCGTCATCAGCGCCTCCGTGTCGGTGTTCGCCGTCGTGCTGTCGGTGCTCAACGCGTACGCGCTGGGCATCGGCAGGGTGAAGGGCCGGCTGTCGATCCTCGTGCTGTTCCTGGTGGCCAACACGTTGCCGCAGGAGGCGCTGGCCTACCCGCTCTACTACCTGTCCAAGGCCGTCGGGCTGTACGACACCCAGCTGGCCGTGATCATCGTCATGACCGTGATCCAGGCGGCGTTCGGCACGTACCTGCTGAGCGCGGTCCTGGGGCAGTTCCCGAAGGAGATCCTCGAGGCTGCGGCGATCGACGGCGCGGGGCGGCTGCGCTCACTGTGGCAGATCGTGGTGCCGATCAGCAGACCCACCCTCAACGTCCTGCTGATCTTCTTCTTCATCTGGACCTGGAACGAGTTCTTCCTGCCGCTCATCTTCCTGATCTCGAACGACACCCAGACGGTGCCCGTCGCACTCGCGGTCCTGCAGGGCGAGAAGTTCATGGACGCCACCATGTCCAGCGCCTCGGCCCTGCTCGGAGTCGTGCCGGCGATCGCCTTTTTCCTGATCTTCCAGCGCACGCTGACCCGTGGAGTGACGGTCGGCGCCATCAAGTGATGGAGAACCCCCCATGCGTCTAAGAATCCCGTTGTTAGCGACCCTCACCTTGGCGGCCTCACTGCTCGTCGTGCCCCCGGCGCAGGCCGTCGACTACCCGTTCCAGAACCCGAGCCTGCCGCTGGAGCAGCGGGTCGACGACCTGCTCGGCCGGCTCACGCTCGACGAGAAACTGGGCCTGCTGCACCAGTCGCAGGCGGCGATCCCCCGCCTCGGCATCGCCTACCACAAGAACGGCACCGAGGCGTTGCACGGCGTCGCCTGGTCCAACCACCTCAACGACGGCTGGAGACAGAAGTTCGCCGACGGCACGGTGTTCCCGCAGGCCGTCGGCCTGGCCAGCACCTGGGATCCGGAGCTGATGAAGAAGGTCGGCTCCGTGGTCGGCGACGAAGTGCGGGGCTTCAACGACGTCGACCCGATCCTGTGGGGTCTGCAGGTATGGGCGCCCGTGGTGGATCCGCTGCGAGACCCGCGGGCGGGCCGCAACGAGGAAGGATATTCGGAGGACCCGCTCCTGACCGGGGCCATGGCGACGGCCTACGGCAAGGGCCTGCAGGGCGACGACCCCTTCTACCTGAAGGCCGCGCCCGTGCTGAAGCACTACCTGGGCTACAACAACGAGACCAACCGCAGCCTCACCTCCTCCAACCTGACGCCGAAGCTCAAGCGCGAGTACTACGAGCAGGGCTTCAAACGGGCGATCTCGGCTGACGCCGCGACCGGCGTCATGGCCTCGTACAACCTGGTCAACGGGCGGCCGGCGCACGTCAATCCGGACCTGAACACCGTGGTCAGGTCGTGGACGGACAAGACGCTCTACAACGTCAGCGACGCGTGGGGCCCGCACGCGCTCACCGACCTGCAGAAGTACTTCGACAACAAGCCCGAGGCGTTCGCCGCCGTGCTGAAGAGCGGGCAGGACAGCTTCACCATCGACGACAGCAACAGCGGTCCGATGGTCACGAACCTCAAGGCCGCCCTGGACCAGGGTCGGATCACCGAGGCCGACGTGGACAACGCCGTGCGCCACGCCCTGTCGATCCGGACCAGGCTGGGGCACTTCGACCCGGACGGCGGGCCGTACAAGAAGATCACCAAGGACGTGATCAACAGTCCCGCGAACCAGAAGCTCAACCGCGAGGCCGCGGGCAAGGCCGCCGTCCTGCTGAAGAACTCCGGCGTGCTGCCGCTCGCCAAGCCCAAGTCGGCGGCCGTGGTCGGGCCGCTGTCCGCCAAGCTCTACCGCGACTGGTACTCGGGCCAGCAGCCCTACCAGGTCACCCCGCTCGACGGGATCAAGGAGCGCGTCGGCGACGTCGCCACCGGCGAGGGTCTGGAGCGGATCGCGCTCAAGCACCTGACCTCCGGCAAGTACATCACCGCCACCGGCACGGGCCCCGACGACAACGCCGCGCTCACCGACACCGCGCCCACGGCCGCCTCCCAATGGGACCTGACCGACTGGACCGGCGGCGTGTCCACGCTGCGCAACGCGGGCAACGGCAAGCTGCTCGGCGGTGACTGGCGCTCGCTCGACACCGACGACGCCGAGCCCGACGGCTGGTACGTCCAGCAGCAGTTCGCCCTGGAGCGCCAGTCCGACGGCAGCTACCTGATCAGGTACGCCGGCTACGAGACCGTCGAGAGCTGGTACGCCCTGCCCGACCCGTACGTGACCGTGACCTCCGAAGGCACGCTCGCGCTGGCCCCGAAGGCGCAGGCGGCGAAGTTCGGCAAGGAGGTCGTCTCCGACGGCATCGCCGCGGCCGCCGCACAGGCCGCCAAGTCCGAGGTCGCGGTCGTGGTGGTGGGCAGCCACCCGTTCGTGGCCGGGCGCGAGTTCCACGACCGCGACAACCTGAAGCTCGGCGACGGGCAGCGGCGGCTGATCGAGGCCGTGCGCAAGGTCAACCCGAAGACCGTCGTGGTCCTGGAGACCAGCTACCCGGTGATCGTGGACGCGCCGACCCTGCTGTGGACCACGCACGCCGGCAACGAGACCGGGCACGCGATCGCCGACGTGCTGTTCGGCGACGTGAACCCGGGCGGCCGGCTCACCCAGACCTGGCCGGCCACCGACGGCCTGCCGAGCATCCTGGACTACGACCTGGCCAAGACCGGGATGACGTACCTGTACGGGAAGGGCAAGCCGCTCTACTCGTTCGGCCACGGGCTGAGCTACACCAGCTTCGGCTACCAGGGGCTGCAGGCGCAGGGCGAGAAGGTGAGCGTCAAGGTCACCAACACCGGCAGGGTCAAGGGCGACGAGGTCGTCCAGCTCTACACCCACCAGCGCGACTCCCGCTTCAAGCAGCCGGTCAAGCAACTGCGCGGCTTCCAGCGGATCACGCTGAACCCGGGCGAGACCCGTACCGTCACCTTCACCCTGAAGAAGGCGGACCTGGCCGTCTGGGACCACACCCGAAACAAGTGGGTCGTCGAGACCGCCACCCATGACGTCCTCGTCGGCTCCTCCTCCGACCGGATCCGCCAGGCCACCACGCTGCGCGTGTCCGGCGAGACCGTCCCCGTCCGCGACCTGGCCAAGACGACCAGGGCGATGGACTTCGACGACTACTCGGGCGTCTTCTTCGCCGACGAGAGCAAGGAGAGCGGCGAGGTCGTCGAGGGGTCGGCGGGTGACTGGATCTCCTTCACCGGCGCCTCGTGGGGCTCCCGCCTCACGGCCTCGGTGGCCTCGGTGAACGGCGGCTCGTTCGAGCTGCGGCTCGGCTCGCCGACGGGCACGCTGCTCGGCACCGTCCAGGTTCCCGCCACCGGCGGGATCTATCAGTACGGAGCGGCGAACGCCGCGGTCAAGGCCGGCACGGGGGCCCTGTACCTCGTGTTCAAGGGCGACCTGCGCGTCAAGGACTTCGCGCTCGCCCGGTGACGTTTTCGTGGCGGTCATGATCATTGTCGTGGCCGCCACGGAACCCGCTTGCTCTTGGATAGCAACGTTATCTATTATCTAGATAGCTTAGCTATCCAAGGGGGTTCTGATGGTTGTGATCGTTCTGCTGGTCGCCATGCTGGTGTTCCGGCTGCTGGGCGTGCTGGGCGTGGCCCGGTTCGCCACCTGGCGGGTCAGCGCCGCCCACGGCCTGGCCGTCATGCTGGTCATGACGGCCGGCGCGCACTTCGTCCCGGCGGGCGTGACCTTCATGCCCAACCACGCCGACATGGTGGCCATGGTGCCGCCGTTCGTGCCGTTCCCGGCCTTCATGGTCTATCTGACCGGCGTGCTGGAGCTGGCCGGGGCTGTGGGGCTCGTGCTCGAGGGGACCCGCAGGGCGGCCGGGATCTGCCTGGCGCTGCTCTTCGTGGTCATGCTCCCGGCGAACATCTACGCCGCGCTCAGCGACATCAGCTTCGGAGGCGAGCCGGCGTCGCCGTTGTGGCAGCGCATTCCCGAGCAGGTCCTCTACATCGGGATCGCGCTGTGGGTGGCTACGACGCGAATCCGCGAACGTAGTCCACGGGGAACTCTTTCGGGTAGGAGCCTCCAGGTGTGAACTCGTAGATGTTGAGCATGAGCTGCATCGGATACGCCGGCGACTGGTTCACGGTCCTGACGTGCTGCCCGTCCACGAAGAAGGAGACGTGGCCGGGCGTCCAGTCGGCGGCGTAGACGTGGAACTCCCGGGCGTCGATGGGCAGCGTCTCCACCGTGAAGTCGTCGGTGATCGAGGGATCGCCGAACGGGTGCAGTCCCATGCCGATCTTCGCCTCGCCGGCGCCGACGTCACGGCCGAAGATCTCCGCGACGCAGATCTCGGCGGAGCGCTCAGGCTCGTCCTCGAAGCCGATCATCCAGAGCGCCACCATGCACCGCGGGTCGTCGACGGCCTTCGCGCGCATCTCGATCCGGCCGTACTGAGGTGTGTAGAGCCGCACTTCGGGCTGCTCTTCCCGGACCACGGCGCCACGCCCGTGCTGTCCGATCCGGCTCCCGGCCGGGCCCGAGAACAGCCCCGTCTGCAACGACGAGACCCGCAGGTCGCCCTCCGACTCGGGAGACCACGGAGGCTGGTCCTCCTCGATCAGCAGCGTCAAGTGGCCGTCGCCGAGCCGGTAGCGGGCCGCGGACCTGGCGCGGGTGGCCCACTGCGGCAGGTAATAAGGGATCCACTTCGTCTCGTCGAGACGGTCTCCGTCGAACGTGTCCTCGAACGCCGGCTTCCTCATCGGACCGTCCACCCGCCGTCCACGACCAGCGTGTGCCCCGTGACCAGGGAGGCGGCGGGGGAGACCAGGAACAGCACGGCGCCGGCCACGTCCATGGGCTCGCCGATGCGGTGCAGTGCCGCGATCCGCTCGATCACGTCCGCCTCGAACGCCGGGTCGGACAGCGCCGCGGCGGTCCCCGGCGTGCGGATGAAGGTCGGGGCGACGTTGTTGACCGTGATGCCGTGCGGCCCCCACTCGACCGCCAGGCAGCGGGTGAGATGGGCGATCGCCGCTTTCGTCATGCAGTAGACGGACTCGCCGGGCAGGGCGACCTCGCCGGCCTGGGACCCGATGTTCACGATCCTGCCGTACCCCTGCCTGATCATGGCCCGTCCGGCGGTCTGGCAGGCCTGGAAGGTGCCCTTCAGGTTGACCGCCAGCGTGCGGTCGAAGTCCTCCTCGGTGACGTCCTCGGCCGGGTTGCCCGGGGCGATGCCGGCGTTGTTGACCAGGATGTCGATCCTGCCGAAGCGGTCGAGCACCTCCCGCACCGCCTGGGTGATCTGCCCCGGGACGGCCATGTCCATCTGCAGCGGCAGTGCGGTCCGGCCCATCCCGATGATCTCGCCGGCCAGCCCGCCGTCGTCGCCGGCGTCCCGCAAGCCCATGGCGACATCGGCTCCCGCGTTGGCCAGGGCCAGCGAAATCGCCCGTCCGAGGCCGCGCGCCGCCCCCGTGACCAGGGCGACCTTTCCGTCGACCCGGAACTCGGGAAAGTCCATCTGTCTCCCCTTTAATTCGTTGACCATCCAAACTATCGTGGTCATGAGCTCATGCGCGAAGGCGCGGCGACGGTCAGGGTCCTGCACTCTGCTCGTGCATGGCGGTCATCTGAAGCCTTTGGGGCGCCTGCTGGCGTGCCTGGAAAGGAAGAGCCGCGCATGCGAAGAAGATTATTCGTCATGCTGGCGACCGCCGCCGTCCTGCTGTCGGTGGCTGTCGTGAGGATGTCGCCGGTCTCGGCGGTCGCCTCGGATCCGTACGCGTACAAGAACGTCAGGATCGACGGTGGCGGCTTCGTACCCGGGATCATCTTCAACCCGGCGGAGCGGAACCTGATCTACGCCCGTACCGACATCGGCGGGGCGTATCGGTGGAACCAGTCGAGCAAGTCGTGGACCCCCTTGCTCGACTGGGTCGGATGGGACAAGTGGGGCTACAACGGTGTGATCAGCCTCGCCACCGACCCCGTGCAGACCAACCGCGTGTACGTCGCCGCCGGCATGTACACCAACAGCTGGGACCCCAACAACGGCGCGATCCTGCGCTCCACCGACAAGGGCGACACCTGGCAGGTCACGGCGCTGCCGTTCAAGCTCGGCGGCAACATGCCCGGCCGCGGCATGGGGGAGGCGCTGTCCGTCGACCCCAACGACAACCGCGTGCTCTACTTCGGCACCCCCAACGGCAACGGCCTGTGGCGCAGCACCGACTACGGCGCGACCTGGGCCAAGGTGGCGAGTTTCCCCAACCCGGGCAACTACGCCCCGGACCCCAATGACGCCAACGGCTACCTGAGCCACAGGCCGGGCGTGGTCTGGGTGACCTACGACCCGCGCTCGTCCACCCGCGGCACTCCGACCAAGACCATCTACGTGGGCGTCGCCGACAAGGAGAACACCGTCTACCGCACCACGGACGGCGGCGCCACCTGGTCGCGCCTGGCCGGCCAGCCCACCGGCTATCTCGCCCACAAGGGCGTGCTCGACACGGTCAACGGCTACCTCTACCTCGCCACGAGCGACACCGGCGGCCCGTACGACGGCGCCAAGGGCGACGTCTGGCGCTACGCCACCGCGACCGGCACCTGGACCCAGATCAGCCCCATCCCGTCCTCCAGCAGCGACGACTACTTCGGCTACAGCGGCCTGACCATCGACCGGCAGGACCCGAGCACGATCATGGTCGCCACACAGATCTCCTGGTGGCCCGATGTGATCTTCTTCCGGTCCACCGACTCGGGCGCCACCTGGACCCGCGTGTGGGACTGGACCTCGTACCCGAACCGTAGCTTCCGCTACACGATGGACATCACCGAGAATCCGTGGCTGACGTTCGGCACGAACCCGCAACCACCCGAGGTCACACCCAAGCTCGGCTGGATGACCGAGTCGCTGGAGATCGACCCGTTCGACTCCAACCGCATGATGTACGGCACCGGCGCCACGATCTACGGCACCGAGAACCTCACGCAGTGGGACTCCGGCGGCCAGTTCACCATCAAACCCATGGCGAAGGGCCTGGAGGAGACGGCCGTCCTCGACCTGATCAGCCCGCCCAGCGGCGCGCCCCTGATCAGCGGCCTCGGCGACATCGCCGGCTTCCGGCACACCAATCTGGACGCCGTGCCGCCGATGATGTTCACCCAGCCTGTCTTCACCTCCACCACCAGCCTCGACTACGCGGAGAAATCGCCGTCGATCATGGTCAGGGCCGGCAACTTCACCGATGCCGACCGCCCGAACGACAGCCACGTGGCCTTCTCCACCGACGGCGGCGCCAACTGGTTCCAGGGCACGGAGCCGGGCGGCGTCAACGAGGGCGGCACGGTGGCCGCCGCCGCCGACGGCTCCCGCTTCGTGTGGGCGCCTCGCGGGGTGACCCCGGTCTATTCGGTCGGGTACGGCAACTCCTGGCAGCAGGCGTCCGGCCTGCCCACGGACGCGGTCGTGGAGTCGGACCGGGTGAACGCGTCGAAGTTCTACGGCTTCAGCGGCGGCCGCATGTACGTCAGCACGAACGGCGGCGCGACCTTCACCGCCACCGCCGCGACCGGCCTGCCGACCGGCGGCAAGTTCAAGGCGGTGCCCGGACGTGAGGGCGACCTGTGGCTGGCCGGCGACGGCGGCCTGTGGCACTCGACGAACAGCGGCGCCTCGTTCACCAAGGTCTCCGGCATCACCAAGTCCGTGAACGTCGGCTTCGGCAAGGCGGCGCCCGGCGGGACGTACATGGCGGTCTTCGCGGTCGCCACGATCGACGGCGTCACCGGCCTGTACCGCTCCGACGACGCCGGGGCGAACTGGGTCCGGATCAACGACGACAAGCACCAGTGGGGCAACATGGGCGAGGCGCTCACCGGCGACCCGCGCGTGTACGGCCGCGTCTACCTGGGCACCAACGGCCGCGGCATCATCTACGGCGACCGCACCGGCCCGCCCGTCACGGTGACGCCGACGGTCACGGTCACTCCGACGGTCACGGTCACTCCGACGGTCACCCCGACGGCGGGCACGGGCTGCACGGCCACGTACAAGCCGGGCACCCAGTGGTCGGGAGGCTTCCAGGCGGAGGTGTCGGTCCAGAACACCGGCTCCTCGGCGATCACCGGCTGGAAGGTCACCTGGACCTGGCCGGGCGACCAGAAGATCACCCAGCTCTGGAACGGCACCCACACCCAGACGGGCGCCGAGGTCAGCGTGGCGAACGCCGGCTACAACGGCAACCTGGCCCCGAACGCGTCCGCGTCGTTCGGCTTCACCGGCACCCAGTCCGGTACCGGCCCCCCACCCGCCACCGTCACCTGCACGTCGGCGTGACGTGAAGGGGAGGTGCCACCCCGGCCCCCGGAGTGGCACCTCCCCGCCACCGGCCCGCTATGCGCAGGCCTTCTTCTCCGGGGCGCAGAATTCGACCTCGGGGTAGCGGTTCGACGGCTTGTCCAGCAAGGGTTGGCGCTTCTTACGCAGGTGCAGGTCGAAGAAGGCCGCGACGTAGGCACGGGTGATCTTCATGGCACGGGTGCCGGGGATCTCGGCTCCGTCGTCGATGCCGAGCTGATCGGTCAGCACGCCGAGGTCGTTGAAGGAGGTGTGCTCCGCCCCGGTCACCAGGAGCCAGCGCTTCCACCCGGTCAGTTGCTTCCAGTCACGCTCCCAGGTCGCGGCGGTGTCCCCCTTCCCCGGGGTGTACGTGGACGGCTTGCCCAGGAACAGGAACGGCCGCGACAGCCCGCTGTCCGGGATCGGGGCGTCCGTGGTGCCGTCCATGTCGATGCCGGCGCGTACCCGGGAGTCCGTCAGCAGGGCCTGGATGGCGCTCGCCCCGCCGGCCGAGTGGCCTGCCATCGCGATCCTGGACGGATCGATCAGGCGGGCGCCCTTCCATTTCGGGCGTGCCCCGGTCAGCTCGTCGAGCACGAAGGAGACGTCAGCCGCCCGGCTCTTGCTCAGCTTCTCCCACCAGGCCGGGTTCTTCTTGATCTCGCAGGTGACGCAGGTGGTCACCCGTCCGTCGGGGAAGGTGGTGGCGACGCTCTCGTACGTGTGGTCGATCGCGGCCACCACGTACCCTCTGCTCGCCAGATCCTCGGCCAGCCCCGTCAGCTCGGACCGGGGCTTGGAGTGGCCGGGGGAGAGCACGACGAGGG
This sequence comes from Nonomuraea sp. NPDC049480, assembly GCF_044465905.1. Classification (NCBI taxonomy): domain Bacteria; kingdom Bacillati; phylum Actinomycetota; class Actinomycetes; order Streptosporangiales; family Streptosporangiaceae; genus Nonomuraea; species Nonomuraea sp. NPDC049480. The sequence continues at coordinate 930,353 of NZ_JBITMD010000001.1, read as the reverse complement.
GCAGGCCGCGCTTGCGCCCGGCGGGTTCGGCGTCGGTGAAGGCGTTCGTCCGGGTCTTGCTCAGCACGTCCATCGGCAGCCCGGTGATCTCTCCGTCCTTCAGGAGGAGCTCGGACTCCTTCGGGGTCATGTACTGCGCCCGGTCGCGGCCCGGTGACTTCGCCGGGTACCACAGGGAGACCATGAGCTCCCGGGCCTTCATCGCAGGGACCCAGGGGTCCGGGCGGGAGGTGTCCTTCAGGTACAGCGACGTGGTGCCGACCGGCTGGGAACCGGTCGGCTTGGGCAGGAACGGCGTGACGCCCGGCGTGGCCGTGGAACGGGCGGACGCGGATGGGGCGTAGAGGAATCCGGCGGAGACGGCCACGGCGAGGAGCCCGGCGACGGCGGCCAGGCGACGGCGCGGCGTTGATGTTCCCGCATTGCCGGACTCGATCGTTTGACGCATGGAGAGGTCGTCCTTTCAGCAGTGGGGACGGCCCGCCTCGGCAGAGCGCAGGAGGGGACCGCATCTCCGCATGTCCGCAGCAAGACCCGGAGCGGTCTGACTCAGGGGACTATATACCGGAGGTATATACGCGGTGTATAAAACAGCCCGGACGCCGTGGAAGAACCAGCCCGCCGCCACCAGGTAAGACCAGGACGGTCAGCGCGATCGCGGTGAAGACGGCGGACGGCGGGATCACGTCCAGCAGTCGCAGGCCGAAGATGATGGCGAACCCGATCGCCAGTCCCGGCCAGGTCGCCTCGCGCCGCCGGAGCTTGGCCATCACGAGGTATATCAGCGGCAGGAGCGGGAGGATATGACCGAAGGTGGCCGCGCTCTCCGCCGACTCGCCGCCGCCGAAGGTGAGGGCCGCTTTAGCCTTTGATGGCGCCGACGATCACGCCCTTGGTGAAGTGGCGCTGGACCAAGGGGTAGATGATCAAGGCGGGTACGACGGCGATGACCACGATGGCCATTTTGATGGCCAGCGTCGGCGGCGCGTCGCCCGTCACCCCCGCCGTCGCCGCCGGCAGCGGGTTCGAGTCCACCACGTACTGGCGCAGGATCAACGCCAGCGGCCACTTGCGCGTGTCGTCGATGTACAACATCGCGTTGAACCACGCGTTCCAGTAGCCCACCGCGTAGAACATCGCCACGACGGCCGTCACCGCCTTCGACATGGGCAGGACGATCCGCCACAGGATCCGCCACTCCCCGGCCCCGTCGATGCGGGCGCTGTCCAGGACCTCCCCGGGGATGTTCATGAAGAACGAGCGCAGCACGACCACGTTGAACGCCGAAACGGCGGTCGGGAGGATCAGGGACCAATAGCTGTCCTTCAGGCCCAGGCCGCTCACCATCAAGTACACCGGGATGATGCCGGGGAAGAACACGAACATCAGCAGGATGCTGAACAGCAGCGGCCGGTGCAGGAACGACCCCGGCCGCGACAGCGAGTACGCCCCCAGGATGCTCACCGCCGTGCTGATCAGCGTCCCCACCACGGTCACCCCGGTGCTGACCAGCACCGCCTTGCTGACCACGGAGTCGGAGAAGATCTGCCGGTACGCCTCCAACGTGATCCCGTCGGGCACCAGCACGAGCCCGCCGGCACGGTTGACCGTGGCGGACGAGCTCAGGCTGGTCAGCAGGATCGTGTAGAGGGGACCGAGCACGGCGAGGACGATGAGCGTCACCAGCGCGCCCTTGCTCAGCCGGCCGATCGGCGAAGGCCGCTCCTCCCACGGCGCCAGCTTGGCCGGATTCCCAGCGCCGCCCGGCTTCGTCAATGCCCACGTCATGATCGTGAATACACCCCTCGCTCGCCGAACGCGTGCGCGACCCGGTTGGCCGCCAGGATCAGCAGCAACCCGACCAGGCCCTTGAACAGCCCGGCCGCCGCGCCGTACCCGAGGTCGCCGGTACGCAGGCCCGACCAGTAGACGAACGTGTCGAACACCTCGGAAGCCCCGCTGCCGACCGCGCTGCGCTGCAGCATGAACTGCTCGAACCCGACGTTCAGCGCATCCCCCAGGCGCAGGATCAGCAGCAGCAGGATCACGGGACGCAGCCCGGGCAGCGTGATGTGCCACATGCGCCGCCACCGGCGGGCCCCGTCCACGGCGGCGGCCTCGTACAGGTTCGGGTCGATGGTGCTCAGCGCGGCCAGGAAGATGATCGCGCCCCAGCCGGCGTCCTTCCAGATGGTCTGGGTGGTGATCAGCAGGATGAACGTGTCGGAGTTCGTCATCCAGTCGACGCCCTCGTGGCCGCGCTCCCGCAGGAGCTGCGCCAGCAGCCCGGCCCCACCGAACATCTGCTGGAAGATGGCCACGACCAGCACCCAGGAGAAGAAGTACGGCATGTAGACCACGCCCTGCACGAACGCCCTCAGCCGGGCCGAGACGATGCTGTGCAGCAGCAGCGCCAGCATGATCGGCACGGGGAAGTAGAAGACGAGCTGGAAGGCCGTGATCGACAGCGTGTTCGCCATCGCGCGCAGGAACTGGGGGTCCTGGAAGAGCAGCGCGAAGTTGGTGAACCCGATGACCGGGCTCTCGATGATCCCGCCGGTGTAGGGGTTGTAGTCCTGGAACGCGATGACGTTGCCTAGCGCGGGGACCCACCAGAAGGCCAGGACCAGCAGCAGCATCGGCAGGTTCATCAGCAGCAGCGGCCGGTCCCGCCGCAGCTTGGCCCGCCAGTGCAGCTTCTCCTGCGTGCCGGCCGCCTTCGCCTGCTTGACCGGGCGCTTGGCCGTGATCACGCCCATCGGAGTACCCCCGGCGTCAGCGTGTCCATGAACGGCCCCGCGCCCGCGAATCGCTCCTCACCGGTGTCACAGCCTGCCGTTCTCCCGCGCGACCTTCATGTAGAACTCGCGTGCCTCGTTGCCGCCCTGGTCCTGCCACTCCTTGACGATCTTCGACCACTCGGAGACGGGCCGCTTGCCGCGGAGGATCTCCTGCATCTTGTCCTCGGTGGGCTGCGCAAGACCGGCCATCTTGGAGGGGACCTCCACGCGGATCCCGACGAACGGGTCGTTGTCCAGGATCTTCGAGGCCTGCGTCTGCCAGTCGTACTGGGCCTGGACCAGGCCCTCGTACTGGCTCTTCTCATTGGCGGGGGGCCGGCCGGACAGGAACAGGTACGTGGGCGCGACCTCCTTGCGCCCGAGCGCCGTCTGCTTGATCTTGCCGTCCTCGACGTTGTAGTGCTTGCCCTCGACGCCGTTGAAGACCAGCTCGTACTCCTGCGTCCCGAAGGGTGCCGAGCACCAGTTGGACAGGGCGAGCAGCTCGCGGGTGCGGGCGTCGCCCAGGCCCTTCTTGATGAAGACGAACATGCCGGCGGGTTCGTTTCGCCACATGATCGTCTTGCCTCCGGGCTTCCCCGGGTAAGGGGTGACGACCTGCATGTTGAACTTGGGGTTGTCGGCCTGGAACCGGCCCAGGGACTCGTGCCAGGCGCCGAGGCCGTCACGGTAGATGATCATCTGGCCGCTGCCGAAGATGCCTTTGTTGTCGGCGTCCTTGTTGGCCACGATGTCCGGGTGGACGTAGCCGGCCTCGAAGAGCTTGGTCATGAACTCGATCGACGCGAGAAACTCGGGGGTCTCGTACTTGTACTCGAGCGTGCCGTCGCTCTTCTTGCGCCACTCGCGCGGCGCGCCGAAGGCCCGCTGCATCTCCTGCTCCATGCCGCCGCCGAACGCCCAGCGCTTCTTCTTCGCGTCGGTGATGGCCTTGCCGAGCACGAGCAGGTCGTCGCCGCTCTTGGGGTGCTGCAGGCCCAGCTCCTCCATGATGTCCTGGCGGACGAAGGTGGCGAACGGGAACGGCTCGTTCTGCCAGGGGATGCCCTGCAGGACGCCGCCGAAGACGCCGTACTGCCAGGCCGCGGTGTCGTAGTTGGCCAGCAGCGGGAACTCCTTGGCCTTGTCCCCGGCCAGGTAGGGCCCCAGATCGGCGAAGAGCTTGTTGGCCGCCTCGGTGAAGTGGCCGATCTTGATGAGCTCCCAGCCCGGGACCATGACCATCTCGGGCACGTCGCCGCTGGCCAGGACGGTGGACAGCTTCTGCCCGTAGGTGTTGCCGTCGGAGATGTTGAACCGGACGACGCCGCCCAGGCGCTCGTTCATGTAGTCGTAGTAGGAGTTGTCGCCCAGCCCGGGTGGCACCGTGCCCCAAAGCGGCGTCATCGCGGTCACCTCTTTGCCGCTGGTCAGCGGCTTGGTGGTGATCGCCTGCACCATGCTGGCCGGGCGCGACAGGAAGCCGGGCGCGACGAACTCGCTGCCGGGCAGATCGGGCTTGAGCCCAGGGATCTCGAACGGGATCCGCGTGGGCACCAGGCTCTTGAGCTTGTCGGCCGCCACGGCCGTACCCTTGGACGTCGCCTTCTTCTCGGCGCAGCCCGCCACCAGAATGCTTGCGCCGACCAGGCCGAGGAACCCGCGGCGAGTCGTGTTGGTTGCCATGGCTCGCTCCCTTCTCCGGTGGGGATGGCCTCAGTAAGATTTAGTTGGTATTGCGACCAAACAAATTAGTAGACTGTGGTCGCAGCCACAAGAGACCGCTACGGTCACAGGTTGGTGCCAATGAGAAAGGTGCGAAGCGGACAGCCGCTGCGGCATCGACCAGACGCGGCAGTGGGGCGGCGGTCTGAGGAGCAGCTTTCTTGTTGGTGAAGGGAGACCACGAATGCGGCATGCTGGGGTCATCTCTTGGCGGGAACGGGGCTGATATTGATCACTTCTACGACCGGCCCGCAGCCGGCCGACTTCGCCGACGTACGGGCCACCAACCTGGCGGTGGTGCTGCGGTTCGTCCGCGAGCACGCACCTTGCTCACGGGCCGACATCGCGGCCTCCACCGGGCTCAACAAGGCGACGGTGTCGAGCCTGGTCGCCGACCTCATCGACCGCCGGCTGGTACGCGAGACGGGCCTGACGGAGAACCGCGTGGGCCGTCCGGCCACGATGCTGGTCCTGGACGGCTCGCCGTACGCCGCCATCGGGGTCGAGATCAACGTCGACCACGTCTCCGCCGTGGCCACGGACCTCGCGGGGGAGAGGCTGCTGACGTGGCGGCGCTCGTTCTCGACCGGCGACTCGGTCAATCAGGGGGTGGCCAACGTCGGGGCGATCATCAGGCGCGTGGTCAGCCGCATGGCCAAGGAGGAGCGCCAGGTGCTCGGCCTGGCCGTGGCCGTGCCGGGGCTGGTGGACGTGCAGGGCACCGTACGCCTGGCGCCGAACCTGGGCTGGCGCGACGCCGACATCGGCGGGGACCTGGCCAAGGCGCTGCGCGATCCCGGCTTCCCCATCCAGGTCGACAACGACGCCAATCTCGCGGCCCTGGCCGAGCAGCGCTTCGGCGCCCACTCCGGCGCCTCCGACCTGGTCTACCTGACCGGCGAGATCGGTGTGGGCGCGGGCGTCATCCTGGACGGGCGGCTGCGCCGCGGCGGCCGCGGCTACAGCGGCGAGATCGGCCACGTCCAGCTCGACCCCGACGGCCCCGAGTGCCACTGCGGCCGGCGCGGCTGCCTGGAGGCGATGGCCGGCATCGGCGCCGTGCTGCGCAAGGTGCCCTCGCCCGCCGAGATCCAGATCGAGATCGAGGAGTCCGTGCGCCTGGCCCGCGGCGGCGACGCCGACACCCTCGCCGCGCTGGATTCGGTCGGCCGGAGCCTGGGCCGGGGGGTGTCCGTGCTGACCAACCTGCTCAACCCCGAGGTGGTGATCCTCGGCGGCTACTACGTCCCGCTCGCGCCGTGGTTGCTGCCCGCCGTCCACGACGAGCTGAGCGACCGGGTCATCGCCTCCGAGGCGGGGGGATGCCAGGTCGTGGCCTCGACGCTGGGGTACGACGCGGCCGCGCTCGGGGGTGTGGCGAGGGTGCTCGACTCCATCGATTCGGGAAGATTGCCCGGAGGATTGTCGCGAATCCCTTGACCTTGGTCACTGGGAAGTGCACCCTTCAGTCAACCCACCGAAATGTCCGCGTAACTTCCCCAGGCCGGTCGTCGAAGCGCTTCGACACTCTCAGAGGGATGACCATGCAAGAACCCCCCTTCCGCGACCCGTCGGTACCCCTTCGCCATCGGATCGACGACCTGGTGCGCAGGCTCACTCTCGCGGAGAAGGTCGGCCTGCTCCACCAGTACCAGGCACCGGTCGAGCGGCTGGGCGTGGGCGCGTTCCGCACCGGCACCGAGGCGCTGCACGGCCTGGCGTGGCTGGGCCCGGCAACCGTGTTCCCCCAGGCCGTCGGGCTGGCCTCCACCTGGGACCTGGACCTCGTCCGCAGGGTCGGCGAGGCGACCGGCGACGAGGTGCTGGCCTTCCATCACAAGGACCCGGCCGGTGCCGGGCTCAACGTGTGGGCTCCCGTGGTCAACCCGCTGCGTGACCCCCGCTGGGGGCGCAACGAGGAGGGCTACTCGGAGGACCCGTGGCTGACCGGTGTGATGGGGGCGGCCTACGCCCGCGGGCTTCGTGGGAGCGCTCCCGAAATTCTGAAGACCGCGCCTACCCTCAAGCATTTCCTCGCCTACAACAACGAGACCGACCGTTGCACCACCTCCAGCAGCATGCCGCCGCGGGTGCTGCGCGAGTACGAGTTGCCCGCCTTCAAACCGGCCATCGAGCAGGGCGTGGCCGTGGCCGTCATGCCCTCGTACAACCTGGTCAACGGTCGCCCCGCGCACCTCAGCCCGCTGATCGGCGGCGTGCTGCGCGAGTGGGCGCCGGATCACCTGCTGGTCGTCAGCGACGCGTACGCGCCCGGCAACCTCACCTCGTTGCAGGGCTACCACGACACGCTGCCGGAGGCGTACGCGCACGCGGTCAAGGCCGGAGTGGACAGCTTCACCCAGGACGACGACCGCTCAGAAGCCACGCTCGGACATCTCGACGCGGCGTTGGAGCAGGGCCTGCTCGCCGAGGCGGACGTCGACGCGGCCGTGCGGCACGTGCTGTCGATCAGGTTCCGGCTCGGCGAGTTCGACCCGGCGACGCCGTACGACGAGATCACTGACATCGTGGTCAACAGCTCCGAGCACCAGGCGCTGGCCAGGGAGGCGGCGCGGCGCTCGTTCGTGCTGCTGAAGAACGACGGCCTGCTGCCGCTCCAGGAGGCGGCGAAGGTCGCGGTGATCGGACAGCTCGGCGACACGCTCATGGAGGACTGGTACAGCGGCACCCTGCCCTACGCCGTCACCGCCCGCGCCGGGCTGGCCGAACGCTGCGAGACGATCTTCTGCGAGGCCGTGGACCGGGTGACGCTGACCGCCGACGCAGGCCCGGTGATCGCCGACCCCGCCGGCGGGCCGCTCCAGATCAAGACCGCGGAGGCGGGCGGGTTCGACCTGTTCGACTGGGGCGGCGGCGCGTACGCGCTGCGTGCCGTGACGACCGGGCGGTTCGTGTCCGTGGACGGCGGCACGCTGGTGAACGACCAGCCCGGGCCGAACGGGTGGGAGGTGCGCGAGACGTTCCGCATGGAGGAGCGGCCGCGCGGCACGCTCGCCCTGCGCCACATCTCGACCGGCTGCTACGTCGGCGCGGGCGACGACGGGGTGCTGCGCCTGGTGGACGACGCCGACCAGGCCGTGTGGCTGGCCATGGACGTGGTCAGGAGCGGCACCGAGCAGGCCGCCCGTCTGGCCGCCGCCGCCGACGTGGCGGTGGTCGTGGTCGGCGACCACCCGCTGGTGAACGGCCGCGAGACCGAGGACCGCATGACGCTGGCCCTCGCCTCCGCCCAGGACGCCGTGGTCGCCGCCGTACGCAAGGCCAACCCCCGCACCGTCATGGTCATCACCAGCGGATACCCGCTCACCTGGACCGACGACGAGGTCCCGGCCGTGTTGTGGTCGGCCCACGGCGGCCAGGAGTACGGCCACGCCCTGGCCGAGGTCCTGTTCGGCGACGCGGACCCGGAGGGCCGCCTCACCCAGACGTGGTACCGCTCCGAGCAGGAGCTCCCCGACCTGCTCGACTACGACATCATCGCCTCGGACGCCACGTACCAGTACTTCCGCGGCACCCCGCTGCACCCCTTCGGCCACGGCCTCAGCTACACCACGTTCGAGTACGCCGACCTGCGGGTCCGCCAGGACGGCGATGTCATGAAAGCCGAGGCCACGGTCACGAACACCGGCGACCGGCCCGGCGTCGAGGTCGTCCAGTTCTACACCCACCAGCAGCGCTCCCGCGTCAAGCAGCCGCTGCGCCGCCTGCGCGGCTTCGAGAAGGTACGCCTCGCGCCCGGCGAGAGTCTTGTCGTCACCCTGGACCTGCCGGTGTCCGAACTGGCCTTCTGGGACGTGACGAGGGACAGGTTCGTCGTGGAGAGCGCGCCGCACCAGCTCATGGTCGGCCGCAGCGCCACCGACGTGCGCCTGAGCGCCCGCTTCGAGGTCGAAGGGGAGACCATCCCGCCCCAGTCCGGGTCGCTGCGCGCGGCCGCCCACGACGAGTACGACGCGATCACGTTCGTGGACGAGACCAAGGTGGACGGGGACGCCGTGCGGTCGGACGCGGAGGGCGCCTGGATCCTGTTCCGGCAGGTGGACCTGACCGGCGCCACGACCTGCGTGGCCACGGCGGGCAGCGCGGAGGGCGGCATGATCACCCTCCGCCGCGGCGACCCGCTCTACGGACCGGAGCTGGCGACCTTCCCCGTGCCCCGGACCGACCGGTACGACTATCACGCCGTCACGGCACCCCTTGCGGCCGCCGACGGGGTGCATGATCTTTATGTGGTGTTCGAGAACGACAGAGTGACGCTGGCCCGGCTCGGCTTCGGAGCCGGAGCTTGAGCCGGCGCACGGTCACGATCTCCGAGGTCGCCAAGCACGCGGGCGTGGCCGTCAGCACGGTCTCGTACGTGCTCAGCGGCAAGCGGACGATCTCGGCCGACACCAGGCGGCGCGTGCTCGACAGCATCAGCGCGCTCGGCTACCACCCCAATGCCGGCGCCCGGGCCCTGGCCAGCAAGCGCTCCAACGTGATCGCGCTGGTGCTGCCGCTGCGCGCCGGGATGCACGTGCCCGTGCTGATGCGCTTCGCCAGCGCCGTCGTCACGGCCGCCCGCCGCTTCGACCACGACGTGCTGCTGCTGACCGCCGACGAGGGCACCGCGGGCATCCGCCGGGTGGCCGCGAGCGCGCTGGTGGACGCGCTGGTCCTCATGGACGTGGAGCTGGACGACCGCCGCGTCCCGCTGCTGCGCGAGCTGGCCGAGCCGAGCGTGCTCATCGGCTTCCCCGCCGAGCCGGCCGGCCTGACCTGCGTCGACCTCGACTTCCGCGCCGCCGGGGCGCGCTGCGTGGACCACCTGGCCGAGCGCGGGCACGACGAGATCGCCCTGCTCGGCGCCCCCTCCGTGGTGTACGACCGGGGTACAGGCTTCGCCACCCGCACCCTCGAGGGCTTCGAGGCCGCGGTGGCCGACCACGGGCTCAAGGGCGTGGCGCTGCCCTGCGAGGACACGTTCGACGAGGTGTACGAGACCGTACGCGACCTGCTCCTCGACCACCCGGGCCTGTCCGGGCTGGTGGTGCACAACGAGGCCGCGGTCGGGCACGTGCTGGCCGCGCTGCGCCAGCTCGACCGGCGGGTGCCGCACGACGTGGCCGTGGTGGCGATCTGCCCCGACGATGTGGCCGAGCGCGCCAGCCCGCCCCTGACCTCGGTGCTGATCCCGGCCGAGGAGGTCGGCAGGGAGGCGGTCCGCCTGGTCATGGACAAGCTGGAGGGCCGCACCGTCCCGGACTCCACCCTGCTCGCCCCGCTCCTGGCCGTCCGCAGCAGCACCTGAGGCAAACGCTCGTCCTGCGGGACGTCAAGCCTGCCCGATATCTCGCCATATGTGGTTCAGTGTCCCCTTTCTTAGGGGAGGTGCCCGATGGCGAGAGGGGAAAGGTATGCCAACGTCAGTGCAACCGGCGGCGACCAGCGCGATGGGGCGTCCGTCCTCGACGGGGCTGGCCGACGTCATCGACACGATCCTCGACCGAGGGCTCGTGATCGACGCCTACGTCAGGGTATCGCTCGTCGGCATCGAGATTCTGACGATCGACGCGCGCGTCGTCGTGGCCAGTGTCGATACCTACCTGCGCTTCGCGGAGGCCGCGAACCGGCTGGACATGGCCAGGTCCGAGAAGGGCCTGCCCGAGGTCATCCAGCAGGCCAAGGGCCAGCCCAGCGTGGACACGACCCAACAGGTGATCCAGGGCGTGCTCGAGGCGGCCGACGAGAAGCTGAGCGACTTCGCCGACCAGGTCGCAGAGAGGCGCGAGAAGTCGACTCGTGTCAGGCGAGAGGAAAAGTAGCGACATGGGACGATCGACCAAGGTTTCCGGGGCCTCCGTGCCCAAGCAGGCCACGCGTCAGGGCCAGACCCTGGCGTCGTACGTCTACGGCATCGTGCCGGCTGACCTCGAGATGCCGCCCGACGAGCGCGGGCTGGGCGATCCGGCCGGCAAGGTGCACATGGTGCGCCACGGTGAGATCGCCGCGCTCGTCAGCGACGTCGACGTGGACCAGCCGCTCGGCCAGCCCGGGGACTTCATGGCCCACGAGCGGCTGCTCGACGTCGTCGCCGCCAAGGGGCCCGTGCTTCCGTTCCGCTTCGGCTCGGTGGTGGCCAACACCGACGCGGTCGTGGCCGAGCTGCTGGAGCCGCACCACGACGAGTTCCTCGAGGCGCTGCGGGATCTCAAGGGGCAGGCCGAATACATCGTCAAGGGCCGCTACGCCGAGCTGGCCGTGATGGAGGAGATCCTCGCCGAGAACGGGGAGGCGGCGACCCTGCGGGAGGTCATCCGCGGCACGTCCGAGGACGCGACCAGGAACGAGCGCATCAGGCTCGGCGAGATCATCGCGGCCTCGATCGAGGCCAAGCGCGCCGTGGACACGGAGCTGCTCTGCGACGCCCTGTCCGGGCTCTACGCGGAGGGCGTCATTCGAGAGCCGACGCATGAGCTGGACGCGGTCAACGTGGCATTCCTGGTCAAGACCAGCGACCAGGAGGCGCTGGAGCGCGCGCTGAGCGAGTTCGGCGAGCAGTGGGCGGGTCGGGTCGAGCTGCGCCTGCTCGGGCCGCTGGCGCCGTACGACTTCGTCACCGCGCAGGCGGACGCGGAAGGGGTGTGACGAGTGGGCCTGCTCGGTTCGCTCGCGACGCTGCCACTCGCGCCGGTTCGCGGCGTCATCCGCCTCGCCGAGCTGATCCAGGAGCAGGTGGAGCGGGAGACCCGCAACCCCGCCGCGATCCGGCGGGCTTTGGAAGAGCTCGACGCGGCCAGAGAGGCCGGGGAGCTCACTGAGGAGGAACACGACCAGGCAGTGCGGCGCGTCCTCCAGAGACTGACAGGAAGGTGATCCATGTCGGCCATCGACGAGAAGAAGAAGTCACGCGAGCTGACCGCGGCCACCGCGGGCGAGGTGGGATTGCGCTACATCGCCGAACTGACCACCAAGGAGACCGAGGGCGTCACGGCGGTCCAGCGCGCGGAGGGCAAGTGGCTGGTCACCGTAGAGGTGGTCGAGGACCGTCGCATCCCCTCCTCCGGCGACGTCCTCGGGTTGTATCAGGTAGAGCTCGATGAGGAGGGCGGTTTGCTGTCATATCGGAGGCTGAGACGCTATAGGCGGGCCAGCGGCGACTACGGTGAGGCCTCGTGAGATGGACAGGATAAGCAGCACAGGCGGCGGCGCCGCCGTGGCCCGCCCGTACGGCCCTCCGGCCGGCCGCGAGCCGGCCAACCTCGGCGACATCCTGGAGCGGGTGCTCGACAGGGGGATCGTGATCGCCGGCGACATCCGGGTGAACCTGCTGGACATCGAGCTGTTGACGATCAAGTTGCGGCTGCTGATCGCGTCGGTGGACACCGCCAGGGAGCTGGGCATCGACTGGTGGAAGCACGATCCCTTCCTGTCGGGCAGGGACCGCGAGCTGGTCGAGGAGAACCGCCGGCTGCGCCGCCGGCTCGCCGCCGTCGAGGGGCCCGCCGATGAGTGACCGCGGGACCTACCTGTACGCGGTCGCCCGCGACGAGGTGTCCGGCTGCCCGGCCGGCGTGGCGGAGGGGCCTGTGCGCACCGTCGCCCGCGCCGGGCTGGTCGCGTACGTGAGCTCCGTGCCGCTGGAGGTGTTCGGCGAGGAGCCGCTGCGCCGCTCCCTGGAGGACATGGACTGGCTGGCCGAGACGGCCCAGGCGCATCACCGCGTCGTGGACGCCGTGGCGGCCGCCACGCCGACGGCCCCGGTCCGCCTCGTCACCGTGTACGACGGCGACGACCAGGTGCGCGACCTGCTCGACCGCCGCGCCGGCGACTTCCTGGAGGTGCTCTCCCAGGTCACGGGGCGCAGGGAGTGGGGCGTCAAGGTGTACGCGGATCCCTCCGCACCCGCGGACGGCCACGAGGAGGAGGAGCAGCCGGAGAAGCCCGGCACCTCCTACTTGCGCCGCCGCCGGGCCGGTCTGCGCGGCAGGGAGGAGATCCGGCGGAAGGCGTTCGCCCGGGCCGAGCACATCCACGCCGCCCTGGCCACCGTCGCCGTCGCCAGCCGCCGCCACCGCCCCCAGGACCCGCGCCTGTCGGGCCGCACGGACTGGATGCTGCTCAACGGCGCCTACCTGGTGGACGAGGACCGCGACGAGGAGTTCGCCGCCATGGCGGGGTCGCTCGGCGGGGACGGCGTCGAGGTGACGCTGACCGGCCCGTGGGCGCCGTACTCGTTCACGGTGATGGAGACCCGGTGACGCGGGACGTGGCGACCCGCGCGCTGCTGCCGGCCGAGCGTGTGTCCCTCGTGGATCTGCTCGACCGGCTGCTGGCCGGCGGCATCGTCCTGACCGGCGACCTCGTCCTGTCCATCGCCGACATCGACCTGGTGCGCATCTCGCTGCGGACGCTGATCGTGTCGGTGGACGAGCTCGAAGGGAGCGTGTGAGCGTGGAAAGGGCTCCCTGGCGCATCGCCGCCGACTCGGAGACGATCGAGCGCGACCTGTCCCGTCTGGTGCTCACCATCGTGGAGCTCGTCCGCCAGCTCGTGGAACGCCAGTGCGTACGCCGCATGGACCGCGGGGACCTGACCGACGAGCAGGTCGAGGCGCTCGGGGTGACGCTGATGCGCCTCGAAGAGGCGATGGCCGACCTGTGTGAACGCTTCGACCTGACGCCGGCGGACCTCAACCTCGACCTCGGCCCGCTCGGGACGCTCCTGCCGGTGGACAAGTGACCGGCGCTCACCTGGCGCGGACGGCGATCTCCGGGTAGTCCAGGACCAGGCCCGACGCGTCGAAGACGAGGCGGCAGGCGAAGTCGGCGGACGGCGATTCGTAGTGGTAGCGCTGGCATGAGCCGTCCGGGCGTAGCCCGGCGATCGCACGCCGCACGGGGCCCTCGTCGGGGACCCGGACGTAGTGCTGCTCGAGGCGCTCGACGACCAGGTCCAGGGCGCGGACGTAGGCGGCTGGGGCCTCGGAGCCGGCGTCCACGGTCAGGCGCATCCGGTGCACGGGGAACGTGTTGGTCATCGCCGACGACTCCAGGTCGACGTCGAAGCAGCCGTCGATGTGCGGGGCCGGCACGCCGTCGACCCGCCAGCGGCCCTCCCCGTCGCTCTCCAGGATGGTGTGCCGGGATCGGGCCGCGGACCGTCCCGTGATCTCGGCGCGTCTCGTGATCCAGCCCGCGTCCACGTCGATGGCGTAGTCCACGATCCAGGTCAGGCCCTCCTCGACGGCCGTCGTGCAGCCCTCGACGCGATGCCCGTCGCCCAGCGGGCGGAAGTAAGCCACTTCGAAGCCCGCGCGGGAGTCGAGGTGCCGCCAGGCGGCGGTCTCCGGTGGCGGTGCGAAGGTCATGCGGCCGATGCTGCCACGTGCCACCGACAGTTCGCCGTCACGTCACTCAGTTCACCGGCCCGATGCGTCACCCGGTCCGGCCATTTCGGCGGTGATGGCCCAGCGCTCGTGGTCTCGCCATGCGCCGTCGATGAACTGGAAGCCGGGCGAGTAGCCCTCGCGCCGGAAGCCGACGCGCTTGATCAGGTTCAGGGAGGGGGTGTTCGCCGGCTGGATGTTGGCCTCCAGGCGGTGCAGTTCCAGCTCGTCGAAGGCGTACCGGACGAGCAGCCGGAGTCCCTCGGTCATGTATCCGCGGCCGGTTGTGGACGCGAAGGCGCAGTAGCCGAGCGTTCCCGTCTGGTGGGTGCCCCGGATGATGTTGTTGATGTTGGCCCGGCCGGCGATCGCGCCGGTGTCGCTGTGGCAGATGACGAAGCCCTCGTGGACCTGCTCGTCGAAGCGCGCGACGTAGGCGTCGAAGGCTTCCGGGGTGATGATCGGCCTGCCCGGCATCCAGGGACCGAGCAAGTCCGCGCTCTCCCTGTGCAAGGCCAGGAACTCCGCTCGATCGCCGCGGGAGAGACGGCGGATGGCGACACGGGAACCCTGGGCGAGATAGGTCATTTCACGGGATCTTAGGTGGCGCCCGGCCAGGACGGGCACCGCCATGAGCGCCCGTCCCACTCGACTGGGAATGGGACCGCATGCGGGAGAGGCGCTCCCCACACCCGCCCGCCCAGCCCGCAGAGCGTGCTGAGCCCGGTGGTGAGGCTCCCGACGTGCCCGACGACGGCGACCGTCTCGCCGGGGCGCTTGGTCACGATCGAGGTGAGGGCGGTGACGATCCGTGCGGTGACCGCGTACCCGTCCTCACCGTCGGCCACCGCCTCGCCCAGCCGTCCGTCCACGACCCAGGAGCGGAGAACCTCGGCAGTACGGTTTCGAGTCGCCGGATCGGTGGCGCCCTCCAGACTGCCGATGCCCATCTCGACGAGGTCGTGCATGGGTGTGATGCCGACGCCCAGTGGGCCCGCGATGATCTCGGCCGTTTGCCTGGCCCGGACGGCGGTGCTGGCGTACAGGCGGGTGATCCCCTCGAGCCGGAGGAGCCGTGCGACCTCGGCCGCCTGAACCCGGCCTGCCGGGGTCAGCTCCGCGAGGGGCAGCGCCCCGGCGGCCCCGGCCGTGACGTTCTCCGACTCGGCGTGGCGCAGGCACAGCAGTCGGACATGATCACTCATGCTTACGACGATACGAGCCCGCAGCTACCGATGAGCAAGCCCCGGTACGAACGCGAGAACCAGGTCCTGGTGCTTGCAATCGTCTATGCAAGCCCGGAGCCCCATGAAAGCGCGAAGCGCCCCCCGCGGAGGCCCAAGCTTGTGGGCCCCGGGAGAGCGCTTCTGAATGCTGGTTACCAGTCGCCGCCGAAGTCTCCGCCGCCGAAGTCTCCGCCGCCGCCGAAGTCGCCCCAGCCGCCGCCGTCTCCGCCGCCGCCGAAGTCGCCGGCGCCCGCGTCAGCGGCGCCCTCGGCATAGCCGGCGCCGTAGCCGCCCATGCCCCAGCCGCCGCCCAGCATGCTGCCCATCATGGTGCCGATGAACATGCCGGTCATGATGTCGCCGAAGCCGCCGTAGTAGCCGTAGGCGTACGGCTGGTAGGCCGGGCCCGCGTCGTAGTAGGGCCGGCGCTGGCCGTCGACCATGACCTCGCGCATCTGCGGGTCGAAGCCGCGCTCCACGGCCTCGGCGTCCATCCGGCAGGCCGGCACGTCGCGGACCGCGCCGCCGGGCGGGGCCCAGCGTACGTCGCGCGCCGACGGGCCGTGCTGCGGGTTGAAGAAGCAGGGTGCCCGCCGCTCGGGAACCGGCTCGTTGTTGACCTTGGCCTTCACCACGGCGAGCGCGTAGCGGCCGTCCTCGAGGGTCTGGGTGACCTCGCGGACCTGGTCGACACGCTCGATGGTGGCCAACTGGGTCTTGGCCTTCTCGTACGAGTCGAGCGCCGTCTGCCACTCGTCGATGTGCTTGCCGCCCTCACCGGAGAGCGTCACGTCCGCGTCGACTGCGGTGATCTCCTCGCCCAGCTTGGTGACGTCCTCGTCCACGGTCTGCTTGACCGCGGCCAGGTCCTTGGCCTCCTGGATGGCGCGCTTCTTCTTCTTGTTGCTGGAGTAGAGGAAGTAGCCGCCACCGCCGGCCAGCGCCAGCACGCCCAGGCCGATCAGCGCGGCGGTGCCGCCGGCGCCCGGGTTGGCCTGGCTGCCGGTGTCGAGCGCCGTGCGCGTCTTGCCCGCGACGGCGGAGTCGACGCGGTTGACGAAGTCCTTCATGCCGTCCACGACGTCCGAGTTGGCGGTGACGGCGCGGTTGGCCAGCTCACCTGCCAGTCCGGACTGGCGGATGGCGCTCGAAGCGGCGAACAGCGTCGGGCCGTCGAGCACGGCGACGGTGGCGCGGGTGCGGCCCGCGGCGACCAGCGCGGTGTTGAGAGAGGTCATGTACGACTCAATGCTGGAGTTGTCCACCGTGCCGTCAGGGAGTGCCACAGCGTAGATCTTGCTGTCGGCCCCCTTCAGCGCGTCATTGATCTCACTCTGCTGGTCCGACGTCAGAGACGAGCCGGACACCACGTACAGCGGATCCTTCTTCCAGTTGGACACCACCGACTGAGCGTCAGGGGGAGCCGCCGCGTTGGCGGCAGGGGACAGCGCAAGAACGACGATTAGACCGGCGATCAGAGCCGCGATCGCGGCCCCTGCTCGGCGCAGCGAATGGGTCATTGGCAGCAAGCCTCCTTCGCCCATGAGGACGAACGGGCGGTCGGCAAAGTTCCTCACTGCGCACGTTACCCGCCGGGAAGCCCGCAAGCGCACACCCCGGACGAAGATCCTGGGGCCGTGGATTCCATGACTGGAGTCATTGACGCAAAGTCAAGGTCAAGTCAGGGGCTCAGGTGTCTTTGATCTCGCAGATGACCGCCCCTGACGTCACCGTCTGGCCGATCGCCGCCGTGAGCCCCGTGATCGTGCCCGGCTTGTGCGCGGTCAGCGGCTGCTCCATCTTCATGGCCTCCAGCACCACGACCGTGTCGCCCTCGCTCACCGTGTCCCCGTCCGCGGCCACGACCTTGACGATCGTCCCCTGCATCGGGCTCACCAGCGAGTCCCCGCCGGCCGACGCCTTCTTCGCCTTGCCGCCGCCACGCTTGCCGGGGGCCTTGCTCGCGGCGGTTGTGCCGGTGGACGTCCCCAGACCGGCGGGCAGGACCACCTCCAGGCGCTTGCCACCGACCTCGACGATCACGGTCTCCCGGGCGGCCGGTGCCTCGTCCGAGGCCACGTCCCCCGCGTACGGCGCGATCGTGTTGTCCCACTCGGTCTCGATCCACCGCGTGTGCACGGAGAACGGCGCCGACGCGAAGGCCGGGTCGTCGACGGCCGCCCGGTGGAACGGCAGCACGGTCGGCATCCCGGAGATCTCGAACTCCGCCAGCGCCCGCCGCGACCGCTCCAGCGCCTCCTCCCGGGTCCGCCCGGTCACGATCAGCTTGGCCACGAGCGAGTCGAACGTCCCCGGCACCGTCATCCCGGCCTCGTAGCCCGCGTCGAGCCGCACCCCCGGCCCGGAGGGCGCGCGCATGACCGTCAGCGTCCCGGGCGCGGGCAGGAAGTTCCGGCCGGCGTCCTCGGCGTTGATCCGGAACTCGAACGAGTGCCCGCGCAGTGCCGGGTCGTCGTAGCCCAGCGGCTCGCCGTCGGCGATCCTGAACATCTCGCGCACCAGGTCGATGCCCGAGACCTCCTCGGTGACCGGGTGCTCGACCTGCAGACGCGTGTTGACCTCGAGGAAGGAGACCGTGCCGTCCTGGCCGACGAGGAACTCGCACGTCCCCGCCCCGACGTACCCGGCCTCCTTCAGGATGGCCTTGGAGCTGGAGTAGAGGATCGCGACCTGCTCCTCCGTCAGGAACGGCGCCGGCGCCTCCTCGACGAGCTTCTGGTGGCGGCGCTGGAGCGAGCAGTCGCGGGTGCTGACCACGACCACGTTGCCGGCGCGGTCGGCCAGGCACTGGGTCTCGACGTGGCGAGGCCGGTCCAGGTAGCGCTCGACGAAGCACTCGCCGCGCCCGAAGGCGGCGACCGCCTCACGCACCGCCGACTCGTACAGCTCGGCGACCTCCTCCAGCCGGCGGGCCACCTTGATGCCGCGCCCGCCGCCGCCGTACGCCGCCTTGATCGCGATCGGCAGCCCGTGCTCCTCCGCGAACGCCACCACCTCGTCGACCCCCGACACCGGGTCCTTGGTGCCCGCGACCAGCGGCGCGCCGACCTTCTGCGCGATGTGCCTGGCCCGCACCTTGTCGCCGAGCGCGGCGATCGCGGCCGGCGGCGGGCCGATCCAGATGAGGCCCGCGTCGATGACGGCCTGGGCGAAGGCGGCGTTCTCGGCCAGGAAGCCGTATCCGGGATGCACGGCGTCGGCGCCGGAGCGGGCGGCCACGTCGAGCAGCTTGGCGATGTCGAGGTAGGTCTCGGCGGGGGACAGCCCGCCCAGCGCGTACGCCTCGTCGGCCACCCTGGCGTGCAGGGCGTCGAGGTCCTGGTCGGCGTAGACGGCCACGCTGACGATCCCGGCGTCCTTGCATGCCCTGGCCACCCGTACGGCGATCTCGCCGCGGTTGGCGATCAGAACCTTGCGCACCGACGTTCGTCCTTCCTCGAAGAGTTCAGCGGCCCAGGTAGGCGCCGCCGTTCACGTGAAGCACCTGCCCGGTGACGTGCCCCGCTCCCGCGGAAGCCAGGAACAGAACGGTATCGGCCACGTCAGACGGGGTGCCAGGGCGGCCGTTACGCGTGTTCTCCACGCGGGCCCTGACGCCCTCCGCCGTGAGGCGGCCGCGGAAGAACTCGGTGTCCAGGACCAGGCCGGGGGAGACGACGTTCGCGGTGATGTCCCGGGGGCCCAGCTCGGCGGCCAGGTCGGCGGTCCAGGACTCGACGGCGGCCTTGGCGGCGCCGTACGAGCCGGAGCCGGTGCCCCGGGCGGCGATCGAGCCGAGTGAGACGATCCGGCCGCCCTCGCTCATGCGCGGCGCCAGCGCGGTCGTCATGAGCACGGCGGACATCAGGTTGGCGTTGAGGTTGGCCCACCAGGACTCGGCCACGTCCATCAGGTCGTCCGACTGCCTGCGGTCCAGGTTGGTGTTGCCGCCGGCGTTGTTGACCAGCACGTCCACCCGCGCGGGCAGGCTGTCGAGCGCTTCCTTGACGGCGACCGGGCTGGCGGCGTTGAAGGCCGCGTACGCCGCCCCGAGGCGTTCGGCGGCCTCCTTCAGCACGTGCTCGCGGCGGCCGGTGATCGTGACGTGGTCGCCCTGGGCGGCGAACGCCGCCGCGATCGCGTATCCGATCCCGGTGCCGCCGCCGGTCACCACAACCTCGCGCATGGCCGGACAGCTCCCGTCGAATCCGAATCTTCCTCTGGAAGACCATAGCCGCTCGGCATAACCCAGACGGCGGCAGGTGGGGCCCCTTTAAGGTGATGGCGCTTTCACACGGTCCAGGAGGTATGCATGAGCCACAGTATGCTCGGCGGCGACCCCGCGGAGATGCAGCAGATGGCCAGCCAGTTCACGCAGCAGTCCGAGGCGGTCCGCACCACGATGACCGCGCTCGACCGCGAGGCCGCCAAGGTCGGCACGGCGTGGACGGGTCCTGGCGCCCAGCGTTTCCAGCAGGCCTGGCAGAACTACCGCACGGCCTTCCAGCGGATGACCGAGGAGCTCCAGGAGGCCTCGCGAGTCATCGGCACCTACCGGCAGAACATCGAGTCCGCCACGCAATGAGCAACGGACAGAGGCCCTGGCCGTCGTGTCGGGGCTTCTGCCTGTTAAACCGGGCAGGCTACGCTTTCCCGCCATGATTGGTCGAGCCCTCATGGCGAGCCTGCTCGCTCTGCACATCGCCGCGGCACCCGCGGCGGCCGCGCCCGAGGACTGCAATCCGAAGAAGGGCACGCTGAAGTTGCCGGCCAGCGAGCCGTGGGCGCAGAAACGACTCGACATCAAGAACGCCTGGCGGCTGACCAGGGGCGCGGGAGTGACGATCGCGGTGGTCGACAGCGGCGCCGACTACCACCCGCAGGTCCAGATCTCCAAGATCATCGACGAGACGCACACCGGCCACCGCGACTGCGTGGGCCACGGCACGGCCGTCTCGGGCATCATCGGCGCCCGCTTCGTGGCCGGCGTCCCCTTTCACGGCGTCGCGCCCGACGCCAAGCTCGTGATGGTCAAGCAGAGCAACAAGACCGAGGGCGACATCAACAAGCTGATCAGCTCCATCGACGACGCGGTCGCGGCGAAGGCCGAGGTGATCAACATCTCGGTTCGCGCCTCCGACCACCCCCAACTGCGGGCCGCCGTCCAGCGGGCGCTGGACAAGGACATCGTCGTGGTCGCCGCCGCGGGGAACGTCACCGGCCCGGACGACGAGGACGTGCCCGCCTATCCCGCCGCGTACGAGGGCGTGCTCGCCGTGGGCGGGGCCATGCCCGACGGCCGCCGCGCCGACTCCTCCAACGCCACCACCCCGGTCGGCGTGCTCGGCCCCGGCATCGACATCACCGCCCCCTGGCCGGGCCGCGGCTACATGCGCGGCCTGGAGGGCACCAGCTTCGCCTCGCCGTACGTGGCGGGCACCGCCGCGCTGGTCCGGGCCCGCTTCCCCCAGCTCACCCAGGAGCAGGTACGCCGCCGCATCATCGCCACCGCCGACGGCACGGCCGGCACAGGCACCGGGACGGGCATGGTGAACCCGGTGCTCGCGCTCACAGCCGTGCTGCCCTACGAACGCGGCAACGCGCCCGTGGTGGCCGAGCCGCCCCCTTCCGCGATCCCGGCCGGCGCCATCGCCAAGGTCCCGCCCCGTGACGAGACCGCCGTGGGCATCTCCATGGCGGTGGGCGCCGGCGCGCTGATGGCGCTCATGGTCGCGGGCGGGCTCGCGCTGCTCGTTCCGCTGGGACGGCGGAGGGGCTGGCGTGCGGGGAGGCCTACCTGAACGTGTCCGGCGAATGAATTGTCAATTCACCAGTGAAACTGGTGATGTAAAAGTGGCGGATTTGGTTGAATGTCCCTTTGAGATCGTGCTTTGACTGAAGGGATGGAGATGCACCCCCTGCGGCCGGGTGATCCCGAGAAGCTGGGCGCGTACGTCATATCAGGACGGTTGACCGATGGGCCGCGGGGCGCGGCCTACCTCGGCAAGGAGTCCGACGACGCGCCATTACGAGTGATCAAGCTGTTGCCTTCGGCACCGGAGGCGGGCACCGACGACGTCGCTCGGCTCACCGGAGTGCAGCGCGTATCCAGTTCATACGTCGCCAGAACGCTGGAGGCCGGCAGGCACGGCGACCGGCCCTACGTGGTGCGCGAGCACGTCGAGGGACGGAGCCTGGCCGAGGTCGTGGCCGAGGACGGCCCGCTCGACGCCGACGCGCTCGAACGGGTGGCGGTGGGCGTGCTGACCGCGCTGACCGCGGTGCACCTGGCCGGCATCACGCACCGCGGGCTGACCCCGCACAACGTGATCATCGGTCCCGACGGTCCCCGGGTGACGGACATCGATCTGGGCGAGCCCGCCGGCGAGATGGGTTACCGCTCGCCCGAGCAGCTCAGAGGGCTGGCGTACGGTCCGTACGCCGACGTGTTCTCCTGGGCCGCGACGGTGGTGTTCGCCGCGACCGGCAAGCCGCCGTTCGGCCAGGACGAAGAGGCGGTGCTGAACGGGCAGCCCGAGGTGGGTAACCTGGGCGAGCCGCTGCGCCGGGTGGTGCTCTCGGCGCTGGCCAAGGACGTCACGCCGCGCCCGACCACGTACATGGCGCTGCTGCAACTCCTCGGGGACAAGAGGGGCGCGGCCGCCGGCGTCATGACGCATAAGCTGCCTCCTCAGCCGGGCGCGCCGATCGAGGGCGTTCCCGTGCAGGGTGTGCCGCCGGTCGAGGGCGTCCCCATGGCCGGGATGCCGGTCGAGGGCCCGCCGACGGCAGTGGGGCAGCCCATGCCGCCGCAGCCGACGTGGGGGCCGCCGGCGGTGCCGGAAGGCGCCCAGGGGCCCGGCCAGGGAATGCACGGCGTGCCGCCGATGGAGGGCGTGCCGCTGCCGCCCTCCGGCCCCATGTGGGAGCCGCCGCGCGAGCAGGCGCGGCAGGCGCCACTCCACGGGCAGACGGTGCCCGCCCGCGCGCCTCGCCGGTTCCCGATGGGGCTGGCAGCCGCGGTGGGCGCGCTGGCACTGCTGTCGGCCGCGGGGTTGTGGGGCGCCAACCAGTACGCGGGGACGCAGCGCTTCGAGCAGGTGGCCGCGGCCGAGATCCCGGCGACCGACGCCGCCCCAGGAGGCAACGGGGCGGAGAACGGGGTCACGCAGCCGGGCCAGCCCCAGCCGGAGCAGAGCCAGCCCGAGGTCACCGTGCCGTGGGCGAACACGCCGAGCGCCGACCCGGACGACGTGGGCCCGATGGTGCTGCCGACCGACTGGACGTCGCAGTCGCCCACGCCGCCTGAGCTCAGCACCGTGCCGACGCCGGTGCCGCTCAACACCCAGCCGGTCGCCCAGCCGACCGCGCAGCCCACGACGGCCCAGCCCACGGTGACCGTGACGGCGACGCCCAAGGAGACCAAGCCGAAGGAGACCCCGACCCCCCCGCAGTCCCCCACCCCGACGGCGGAACCCACGCCGACCGTGACGCCGACCGTGACGCCGACCGTGACGCCGACCGTGACGCCGACCGTGACGCCGACCGTGACGCCGACCGTGACGCCGACCGCGACGCCGACCGCGACGCCGAGCCCGTCACCGACGGCGACCGAGCGCCCGGAGCAGAAGCCGACCCCGACGGCGAAGCCCACCCCGACCCAGACGGCGAAGCCGACCCCGACTCAGACGGCGAAGCCCACTCAGACGGCGAAGCCGACCCCGACCCGGACGGTGACGCCGACCCCCAAGCCGACCCCCAAGCCGACCGCCACGCAGCCGACGAGTAACCCGCACTCGCCGGTCCAGGCCTGCGGTCCGGGCTTCTACGTGCAGCGCTCGAAGGCCTTCGCCGGCGGCGAGACCTTCCAGCTGTACAACACCGCCACCGGTGAGAACTGCGTGGTCACCATGAAGACCGTGGACATCGGCAAGGCGACCAACGTGAGCGTCACGCTCGAGGTCCAGGGCGGCGGCAGCAGGACCGCGAGCGGCAACTTCGAGTACTACGCCGGGCCGGTCAAGCTCCCCGCCAAGGGCAAGTGCGTGAAGTTCGCCGGCAGCGTCGGCGCCAGCGGCACCACCGCGGACTGGGCCAACTGCGGCTGACCGACATGAAAACCCCCTCCGGGACGGGCCCGGAGGGGGTTTTCCATGTCGGGGTCAGGGACGCAGGCCGCCCATCAGCTCGTCCTTGGCGGCAGCGGCGGCGTCCTCCGCCTTGGTGACGGCGGCCAGGATCTCGTCGGCGAGGCGGCGGGCGTCCAGCCGTTTCCTGCTCATCGGGCTGATCTCCAGCCCGATGAGGGTGCCGAGCGCGTCGGTCGTGGCCACGATGCGGCCCTCGTCGGCGCGGCCCACGAACTGGCGCGCGCTCCACTCGGCCGCCTTCTCCTCGGCCCTCCTGGCCGCCGACGCGATCTGATCCAGGCGCGCCATCAGCTCGTCCATCTCCTGCACGGCTCATCCCTCCCGCAACACGCGCTGGATGTGGGACGCCAGGGGGTCCCCGCCGTCCGGGGTGGTCCACCGCGGGTCGACCAGGCCGGCGGTCAGCTCCGTCAGCCGATCTCCCATCGTTCCGTGGGCGGCGCCGATCGCCTCCTTGACGGCTTCGGCCAGCTGCACGTGATCGAGGTCGCGCAGCCCGCGCGAGTCGATGGTGAGCCCGAGCAGGCGGCCTGCGCCGGAGATCCGGGCGCGTACGACGCCGCGCTCGTCGGTACCGTCCAGTTGCTCGTGGGCCAGGTCGTTCAGCGTCCTGGTCAGCGTGCCGGTCCACTCGTTGATCTCGCGCACCAGGCGGCCGACGTCGCCCTCCCCGCCCTCGGCGAAAGCGTTGATCTCTTTCATTCCTGCTCCGTCGCCGGGACCCAGATGTCGTTGTTCTCGATGCCGCCCGAGAGATTCAGGTCGCGCGCTCCCAGCTCCGGCTTGCCGGAGTTGTAGAAGGCGCCCCTCAGGTCGTTGAGCTTCAGCTCCAGCTTGTTCAGCTCGCCTTCGTTGGTGATGTAGATGTCGGCGAACTGCTTGAGGAGATTTCCGAGCCCGCCCGCGAAGATGCCGACGTTGGCCATCAGGGCGGCCCGTCCGACGGGGTGCGCACTCATGCTCGCCAGGGCTCTGAGGATCGGCACCTGGGAGGCGTACAGGCCGAGGACCGATACGTCGTACTCGGCCACCTCCTTGAACTGGGTGTGCATGCTGCCGCTCATCTCGTCGCTGATCTTGCCGAGCTGGCTGAACAGGCCGTTGACGTTGAACCGGATGTACTGCTGGAGCATCTCGGAGGCATGCCCCTTCCAGTTCGGCGAGACGTTGTCGAAGTAGCCGCGCCACAGATTCGACCGGTTGCCCTCCAGCGAACCCGACATCTCCTTCCAGGTTTCGCGCCGGTCGTAGAACAGGAACGGGTTGCCCACGTTGAGCGTGGCCGCCACGTCCAAGGAGAGCGCGGCCACGCCGAGCCCGGACATCAACATCGCCGACCTGGCGGTCTGTCGCAGCGGGTTCAGCTGGACGATCACGCGCTTGAAGAACCCGGGGTCGGTACGGGTGGCGGCGGCGGGTGACACCGGGATGGTCTTCGTGACGGTGCCGTGGGCGTTGGCCAGATGAAGCTGCCCGCCGGACGGGGGCGTGGTCGCCTGGCCGGGGATGATCAGCTTCGGCGGCTGGTTCGAGGGAGTGGACATCCGGATCCTTCTCAGTTCTTTCAGCCGGGACGTTCGGCGTTCCGGTAGTTCTGCGCCGCTCTGGTGACCTTCTGGCTGTCGTTGTCGAGCACGGTGCGCAGGATGCCCGCGCTGTCACGCCAGGTGTCGGAGATGCCGTTGTAGCGGCCGACGAACATCCGGCCGACGAGGGGCACGCCGGCGAGGGGTACCAGGTTCCAGCCCTCGAAGCGGGGGGTCACCTCCTTGACCAGGCCCACGCCCTGGGCCGCGCCGCTCATGGACCCGGCGAACTTGTCGATGGAGCCGGCCTGGCTCTCGTAGCCGGGCAGGTTCGACTTGTCACCGGAGCCGCCGGACTCTTTGGGGTTGCCGGCGGGGTTGCCGGGGCTGGAGCTCGCCGAGGGCCGCAGCGACGGCGGCAGGCAGACGGGCGGCGGGCACTGGGGGGTGTGCGGGCACGGGCTTACCAGCGACGGGCTCGGCGTGGGGGACGACGTGCTCGGGGAAGGCGACGTGCTCGGGGAAGGCGACGTCGTCGAAGGAGGCGCCGTGGGCGACGGCGACCCGCTGGTCGGCGGCGTGCTCGTCGGTGTCGTGCTGGGAGAAAGCGTCGAGGGGCTCGGCGAGGCGCCGCCCGTCGGAGACGGGCTCGCGCTGGTGAACGGAGGATCGGTCGACACCCGATCTTTGTATCACCGGGGAATGTCGTACAAATCGGCGTTCGTCCAGGTGAAGGGCAATGTCTGATCATTTTTCACATTGCCGTAACCGGGTGTTTCCCCGGCTCAGTAGGGCCTGTAACCGCCGCCGCGTTCCAGGGAGGAGATGCCGGGGTGGCCGCCGAGGTCGCCGTAGCGGCTGTAGGTGTACAGGACGCCGGCGATGATGTTGTCCACCGGCTCCCGGATCTTGTCGTAGCCGGGCAGGGCGTGCGCGTTGAAGGTGGGCGGGATGGTCTGCATCAGGCCCTGGGACGGGACGCCGTTCTTGGCGTTGATGTCCCAGTTGTTGATCGCGTTGGGGTTGCCGCCGGACTCGTGGTAGATGATCGTCCAGATGCGCTGGATGTCCTTGGGGTCGTTCGGGTCCAGGTCGCTGACGTCCAGTCCGCGCTTGCGCATGATCTCGGCCATCTCGGGCGACTTGATGATCGTGAGCGCCTGCTTGATCCAGTCGGCGACCTGGGCCTTGGGAGCCGGGGCGTTGCCGAACGACGACG
This sequence comes from Nonomuraea sp. NPDC049480, assembly GCF_044465905.1. NCBI lineage: Bacteria > Bacillati > Actinomycetota > Actinomycetes > Streptosporangiales > Streptosporangiaceae > Nonomuraea > Nonomuraea sp. NPDC049480. The sequence goes on along the minus strand of NZ_JBITMD010000001.1, from coordinate 904,339 downwards.
GCGCGCCGGCGCCGCCCCCGCCTCCGCCACCTCCGCCGCCGCCCCCACCGCCTCCGCCGTCCCCGGGGTTCGGCGAGCCGTCGGGGCCGTTCGCCGAGGCGAGCACGGTGGGGCTGTAGCCCGCGACCTTCTGCCAGTCGACCTTGTTGTCCCCGGGCAGGAAGTCCTCACCGCCGGGCTGGCGAATGCCCTTGAAGAAGCCGAACTCGTCGTCATCGCCGAGCTGTGCGCCAAGGGCGCTCTTGGCGGTGGTCAGGGCCGTCGTCGCCGTGGTGACGGCTTCGTTGGCGGTGGTGACGGGGTCGCCGAGCCGCTCCTTGACGTGGTTGTCGATGTCGGTCTGCGTGGCGTCGCTGTGCTGCTGCTTGTAGGAGCTCTCTGCCGAGCTCGCGGCCTGGTGCAGTCCGTTGACCGTGGTGTACGCGCTCTCCAGCTTGGTGGCGGCGGTGTCGAGGGCGGTGGCACAGGCGTCGAGGGCGCCCTTCAGGTCCTGGCCGGCCTTGGGGTAGGCGTTCATGTAGGTGGCGAATTCGCGGGCCGAGGCGCCCTGCCACGCCTTGCCGACGTCGCCGACGTGCCTGACGAGCCGGTTCGTCGAGGTGGAGACATGGTCGCCCATCGTCCGCAGGTTGGAGGCGATGGTCCTGATCGCCTGCGGGTCGCCGTCGACCTTCTTCTTCAGGTTCGCCAGGGTCTGCACGATGCTCATGCGCCTGAGGCCCCTTCGGCGCCGCGGAAGTTGGCGGCGACCTCGTCGAGCGCGCGCTCGACGTCCTCCAAGCGGCTGCGTCCCCGGCCGAGCTCGGCCCTGACCGCATTCCAGACCGCGTCGACCTTGGCGGCCAGGTCGGTCGCGCCCTCGAGATCCCCGAAGATGCCGGACTCGGTGTCACCCTGCGGCGCCTTGCTGCCGGGAGCCACGAACGCGTCCCCGAAGTCGAGCATGTTCTTCACCTTGAGGGCTTGCCGCCCACATTCCTCAAGCGCCTGGACATGCACATCCACGAATCCCATCGAACTCCCCCACTGTCGGTGAAAGAGGCCGGGCACTCCCGGCCACGGTCTATGCCTGCTCCAGGTAGGCGGTCTGGATCAGGCGCGAGCCGTACCTCCTGTCGACGTAGAAGCCGCGGCCGACGGGCAGCGGCTGCGGGCGGACGTTGCCGAAGAGCTGGCCTTCCTCCCTGTTGCCCGACATGATCAGCGCCGGGCTGGCCATCTCCTTCATGCGCTGGACGGCCTGGTCGTACATGGCCCGGCTGGCGCCGCCGCTCTGCCGGGCCAGCACCAGGTGCAGGCCGATGTCGCGAGCCTGCGCCACCAGGTCGGCCAGCGGCGCCAGCGGGTTGTTGGACGTGGCCACCAGGTCGTAGTCGTCCACCACGATGTACAGGTCCGAGCCCTGCCACCAACTCCGGGACCGCAGCTGCTCCGGCGTGAGGTCGGCCGGCGGCAGCCGCTTGAGCAGGGCCGAGCGGGCGTCCTGGATCAGCTCCGTGGCGGCCGTGCTGGAGGCGGCGTAGCCGATGCGGTGCTCGGTCACCGCGGTGTCCAGCAGCGAACGCCGGTAGTCGATCACGATCATCATGGCCTCTTGCGCGGTCTTCCTGGCGACCACGCCCTCCATGATCAGCTTGAGCACGTTGGACTTGCCGCACTCGTTGTCGCCGAACACGATGAAGTGCGGGTCGCTGTCGAAGTCGAGCATGACCGGCGAGAGCGCGTCCTCGTCGATGCCGAGCGCGATCCTGTTCGCGCCCGTCACCTCCGGCCCCGGCATGGCGGCCGCGGGCAGCAGCGACGGCAGCAGGCGCACCGGCGGCGCCGACGGCCCCTGCCAGGACTGCCGGACGATCTCCACCACCGACCGCATGCCCTCGGACACGTCCTCGGCGCTCTGCTGCCCGTCGATCCGCGGCAGCGCCGCGAGGAAATGCATGCCGTCCCTGGTCAGGCCACGCCCCGGCACGCCTTCGGGGACGGCTAGCGACGCCTTCCTGCTGATCTCCGACTCGTACGCGTCACCCAGCTTGAACTCGATCCTGGTGCCGAACAGGTCCCTGATGCCGGGCCGGAACTCCGACCACTTGTTGGTCGCCGCCACCACGTGGATGCCGTACCCGAGCCCACGCGCCGCCAGGTCCGTGATCACGCCTTCCAGGCTCTCGAACTCCTGCCTGATCGTCAGCCACCCGTCGACGACGAGGAACACGTCGCCCCACCCGTCGCTCTGGGCGCTGCCGTCGGCCACCATCCGCCGGTAGGTGGCGATGGACTCGATGCCGCGCTCGGCGAAGCCCCGCTCCCGCTGCTGCAGCAGCGCCGACACCTCGGCGACGGTCCGGCGTACCCGGTCGCCGTCGAGCCTGGTGGCCACGCCGCCGACGTGCGGCAGCCCCTCCAGCGCCGCCAGGCCGCCACCGCCGAAGTCCAGGCAGTAGAACTGCACCTCGCGCGGCGTGTGGGTGAGCGCCATGCCGGTGACCAGCGTGCGCAGTACGTTGCTCTTGCCGCTCTGCGTTCCGCCGGCCACGCCGATGTGCCCGGCCGCGCCGGACAGATCCAGCCAGTACGGATCCCGCCGCTGCTCGAACGGCCGGTCGATGATCCCGACGACGGCGTGCAGCTTGCCCCTGCCCTGCCAGCCGGGTGTGGACAGGCCGAGCTCGGGCGTGACCGACAGCGGCGGCAGCAGGTGGGCGAGCGTGGGCGACTCGCCGAGCGGGGGCAGCCAGATGCGGTGGGCCGCCGGGCCGTGCCCGGCCAGGCGCCGTACGACGACGTCGAGGAGGCTGGCCTGGGAGGAACGCTCGTCCACCTCCGCGACCTGGCCCGCCTTGGGCTGCTCCTTGACGACCGGGAGCGGCACGTAGGCGGAGCCGTACTCCACGACCTGGCGCAGAACGGTGTGGCCGTCGTCGGAGCCGGGGCGGCGGGCGTCGGGCAGGTGGGGCCCCGACACGTACGCGGCCTTGAACCTGGTCATGCCGGTGGTGTCGAACTTGAGGTAGCCGTTGCCCGGCGAGGAGGGCAGCTCGTACGCGTCCGCCACGCCCAGCACCACCCGGCTCTCCATCGCGGAGAAGGTCCGCAGGCCGATCCGGTACGACAGGTGCGTGTCCAGGCCGCGCAGCCGCCCCTCCTCCAGGCGCTGCGAGGCCAGCAGCAGATGCACGCCGAGCGAGCGGCCCAGGCGGCCGATCATCACGAACAGCTCGATGAACTCCGGCTTGGCCGACAGCAGCTCGCTGAACTCGTCGAGCACCACGAACAGCGTCGGCATCGGGGCCAGCTCCGCCCCCTGCTCCCTGGCCCGCTCGTAGTCGCGCAGTGAGGCGTAGTTGCCGGCCGCGCGCAGCAGCTCCTGCCGGCGCACCATCTCGCCGTGCAGCGCGTCGTACATGCGGTCGACCAGCGGGAGCTCGTCCTCCAGGTTGGTGATGACCGCCGAGACGTGGGAGAGCGAGTCCAGCCCCAGGAACGTCGCGCCGCCCTTGAAGTCGACCAGGACGAAGTTGAGGATCTCCGAGGAGTGCGTGACCGCCAGGCCCAGCACCAGCGTGCGCAGCAGCTCGCTCTTACCGGAGCCGGTGGCTCCGATCACCAGCCCGTGCGGCCCCATGCCGCCCTGGGCGGACTCCTTGATGTCCAGCTCCACGACCCGGCCGTCGGCCCCGAGCCCGATCGGCACCCGCAGCCGGTTGCGGCCGGCCCGGGGCCGCCAGGTGGCCACCGGGTCCAGGCGGGCGGGGTCGCCGACGCCCAGCAGGTCGGTCAGCGTGGTGTTGATCGACAGCACGTCCTCGGCCTCGCCGCCGGAGGACGCCGAGACCCGCAGCGGCGCGAGCTGCCTGGCCAGGCCCTCCGCCCGCAGGTAGTCGAGCTTGTCCGGGTCGCCGAGCCGGGTCGTGTGCTCCTTGCCCGCGTGGTCGAGCTTCACCATGTGGAACCCGTCCGCCCGGATGTCCAGCCGCAGCGTGTTGTTCTCCTCCACGTCGGCGGTCGAACCGGACAGGTCGATCACCGTCACACCCTGGATGGCGTCGGTGCCGAGCTGCGAGTCGTGCGGCACGTGCCCGCCGTCCACGATCAGCACGTGGTACGGCATGGCGTCGGCCGCCGACCCCGGCCGGAACCGGGCGCGTTCCTTGAGCTCGCCCCCGACCAGCCGGTCCAGCTCGCTCATGTTCTCCGTCATCAGCCGCACGTTCCCCGCCGCATCCTCCTCCTCGGGATGCAGAGCGTGCGGCAACCACTTGACCCATTCCCAGTGCGGCATCCAGTCGGCCCCGGCGCACACCATGATCCGCATGTCGTCGGGCGAGTGGAACACGGTCAACTGGGCGATCATGGCCCGCATCAGGTCGCGTACGGCGCCCGGGTCGCCGGTCACCCTGATCCGGGCGAACGAGCCGAGCGCCACGGCGACGGGCAGCTCCGACACCGTCGAATGCGCCCTGATGAACCTGCGCAGCGCGCCGGCCGCGAGCGCGTCCAGGTCCTCGACCGGCTTGGAGTCCGGCGGGATGAGCTGGATGGCCAGCTTCTGGACGCCGGTGCCGAGCCGTACGGTGGCGAAGTCCTCGTCTCGCGGGCGGCGCTCCCACAGCCGGGGGCCCATGGCGATCCACCACAGGGCCTCGGGTTCGGGGCCGCTCCACTCCAGGGCCTCGCGCTGCTGCCGGGCCGCGCGCCTGGCGCGCTTGCGCACCTGGCTCAGGTAGCGGAAGTAGTCGCGGCGGGCGCCGTTGATTTTGTACTTGCGCTCGCCCGACTGGCGGCCGACCTGGCCCAGCGTCATGCCCACCATGGACAGCGCGAACAGGCCGCTGGCCACGTACATGATTGGGTTGGCGTTGCCGAAAGAGGTGAACATCAGGGCCATCGCCGCCGCGCCCGCCACCATCGGGAGGTAGGTGAGGACCAGCATGAAGCCCTGTCCCTGGACCTCGGGGATCTCGGGAGGGGATTCCAGCAGGATCTCGCCGCGCGGTGGTTTGGGGCCGGGACGGCGTTCGGGGCGGCGTACGACGACGATGCTCATCGAGACGTTCTTACCAGAAGAGACCAGATATGTTCTCTGTTGTCCGTGACCGACGGTGGGGACGGAGAGTTGATATGGGACACATTGTTCAGGGACCTCCCCCCGGTCCGCCTCCGGTCCAGGGACCACCCCCTGGTCCGCCCCCGATGAACGGGTATCCCGGGCATCTTGGCCCTCCGGGACCTCCGCAAGGGCCCTTCCAACAGGGCGCTCTGGCGCAGGTGCCGATGCCGCTGCCGACCCAGTGCCATGTGACGATCGTGGGCCCGCGGCGCAAGGCCGACCTGGCGCTGCCCGCCGACATCCCGCTGCCCAACGTGCTGCCCGGCCTGCTCCGCGCGCTCGGCGAGGTGGGCGGCGATTCGGCGGCCGCTCCCGGGTGGACGCTGCAGCGGCTCGGCGGGACGCCGTTCGATCTGGGGCAGAGTCTGGGCGCGCTGGGCGTGCTCGACGGTGAGATCCTCTATTTGCGGCCGCGTGAGGCGATCATGCCCGTCGCCCTCTACGACGACGTGGCCGACGTGGTCGCCACCGGAGTACGCGACGGCCGCGGCGTCTGGTCGGCCAAGCACACCAGGGTCGTGGGCGCCAGCGGGGCGTCGGGCCTGCTCGTGCTGGGTGCGCTCGGCCTGGCCCTGTCCGGCATGCCGGGGCTGACGATCACGATCGTGGCCGGGCTGCTGGCGCTGCTGCTGGTCGTCACCGGGACGCTGCTGTCCCGGGCGGTCGGGGACTCGATGGCCGGCGCGCTGATCGGGCACGCGGCGCTGCCGTACGGGTTCGTCGCCGGCCTGTTCGCGCCCGGGGGTACGGGATTCGGCGCGCCGCACCTGCTGGCCGCGCTGGCCTGCACCGCGCTGGTGGCGGCCGTCGGCGGCGCGTTGATCTCCGACGGCGTTCCCGGCTTCCTGGGCACGGCCGTCGCCGCCACGGCCGGCGGGATCTGCGCGGCGGCCGTGATGGTGTGGTCGGCGCCGCCGGCCGGGGTGGCGGCCCTGGCCGTCGCGGTGCTGCTGGCGTTCAGCCCGCTGGTGCCGACGCTGTCGTTCAAGCTGGCCAAGGTGCCGCTGCCGGCCATGCCGACCACGGCGGAGGAGCTCCGCAGCGACAACCAGCGCCTGGACGCGCCGGCCATCCAGGAGCGCACCAGGGTCGCGCAGCGCTACGCGACCGGCATGATCGCGGCGATCGGGCTCTCGGTGCTGGTCACACAGGTGCTGCTGGTGCTCGACCGCGACTGGGTGACGGCCCTCATGACGGGATCGCTGTCGCTCACGGTGATCATGCGGGCGCGGGTCTTCCGCGGGCTCGGGCAGCGGCTCTGGCTCATCGGCACAGGCCTGGCGGGGTTCGCCATGCTGGCGCTGTCCCTGGTCGGCCAGGGCGGGATCGTCGGATCCCTGTCCGTGGCGATCGGGGTGTTGTGGCTCGCGCTGATGACCGTGGGCATCGGGCTGTGGCTGGCGACGGGGAAGCCGTCGCCGTTCTGGGGACGCGCGGCGGACATCCTGGACGTGGCGCTGGTCGTCCAGCTCTTCCCGCTCGCGCTGGGCGTGCTGGAGGTCTACTCCTGGGTACGCGGACTGTCCGGCTGATCTATTCAGGGAGATAGCGGAATGCAGGGGTTCGGAGACTTCGCGAACATCGACATCGACAAGTTGCTCAAGGGCACCGAGCAACAGTTCGCCCGCCTGGAGGAATTCCAGCGCAACCTCGACTCGTACGTCGGCCGCGCCGAGGACGAGAACGGCATGGTCACCGTCGAGTACGACCACCAGGGCGTGCGCGAGCTGGAACTGCACCCGAAGGCGATGCGGCTGGGCTCGGCCGAGCTGGCCGAGTTGATCAAGATCGCGCTCGCGGACGCCTCGGCCGACTTCCAGAACCAGATCAACGCGGCTATGGGTGAGATGTTCGGCGGAGAGGACGACTCGATGAGGCTCTCCGACCCCGCCGCCGCGCTCAACAAGATCAAGGAGGTGGAGGCGCTGCACGACCGGGCGTTCGTGGATGTGATGGGTCAGCTCGACCGCATCCGCCGCCGGATGGAGCTCTGACGCCGTTCAACCACAGCCGAAGTCTCGGCGCTGTCAGGGCTTGATAGGCCTCTCATCAGGAGGTTTGTTGAAAAGTCGCCGCAGCGTGACCAATCCGTAATCTGATGTTTCTGGGAATTCTGGGGTCAATGGTGACTACCATGCCATTTGATGTTGTTCACGGGGGTAGTCCGTTCCTTTCATCGGGTGACCGCCCGTCGTGACAGACCAGGCCATGTCGACTTGGAGGTCCAGTGGCACTGTACGGGGCAAGCCCGACTCAGTTGACGAACGCGGCAGGCTACTGCCAGGACACCGCGCAGTACATCGAGGGCATGCGGCAGCGAGTCCAGCAGATCAAGGGCGACCTGACCACCCAGGGGTGGAAGGGCGGCGCGGCGCAGAAGTTCAGCACCGCGCTCGACCAGTGGGACGTCGAGTTCAAGGCGGTCATCAAGATCCTTGAGGACATCTACGACCGGCTGAACATCGGCGCCGGCGTCTACCGGAACGCCGCCGACCAGAACATGGACATCGCCGGCGGCTTCGCCGGCGCCGGCCAGGGCGGCCGCATCGACTCCCTCATCAACGCCAACCGCTGAGCCGGACGGAGAACATCATGAGCACGCCCGCTGAGGACTACACCTTCGTTCGCTTCGGCTCCATGGAGCAGGCCTACGAGGAGCTCAAGAAGGTCGTCACCGAGCTTGACCGGGTCACCGACGACCTGTACGCGGACATCAAGAAGGAGCTTGGGGCCAGCTGGGAAGGCGAGGCCCAGCAGTTCTTCGACACCAAGCGCGAGCAGTGGAACCAGCATGAGAAGGCGATGGGCCAGCAACTGTTCCAGGCCGCGAACGCGGTCAACGTCGCCAAGGGCAACTACGAGTCCGCTGAGCGGAAGAACATCAGCATCTGGACGGACTAGCCAGGCTCGTCCATCCTCTCGGTCATCGTCTTGTCGCGGTGGCCGAGAGCTCTGCTGCCAGGGGGTTGAAGAATGGCTGACGGCGCCCGGGAGAACACACCATCCGGCATGCGCGCGGTCGCGGAGGAGTTGAGAAGCGCCTACGAGGCCATGATGGGCAAGGGAGAGCGGCCGAACGGCAACATCAACCAGATTTACACGGACAACGAGCTTTCTGCCGCGCAGATCGGCAAGTGGTCGGACGCCGACGTCCTCGCAAGGGCCGTCGGATCGTCCAATGCGGGCCAGAAGTTCTCCGAGGTGTACGACAAGTTCATCAAGGCGTATGAGGACGTCGTCAAGGCCGTCGAGCTCAGCGCCGACAACCACGACAGGGCGCGCGGGGCCAACGAAGGGTGAGGCCTGATGGGTGATCAGGGGAAGATCGACATCAAGCCCGGTGGTGACGGGCCCAAGGGCGAGTATGTCTACAAGTCCATGGCTGAGATCAAGCAATGGATCCTGAGCACCGACCCGATGACGGTCGACGGCGCAGGCATGACGTACAACAACGCGTCAAGCAAGATCGAGCAGGCTGTCAGCGCCCTCGCAACGCACCAGGCCAAGATCATGCAGATCTGGAAGGGGCCTGACGCGGAGCTGGCCCGGGAAGCGCTGGACTTGCTGCAGGCGACCGGCGACCAGCTGGTCACGAGAATGCGGGAAATGGGCGGTGCGCTCGGAACGTACGCGACGCACCTCCAGGAAGCCCACACCAAGATCAATGAAAAGGTGGAGGTCCCGGGCGGCTTCTCGAGCAGCGATACCACCGCCGAGAAAGAGGTCGTCCAGAAGGCATACGAGGACACCCACGCGCGGGAGGTGCTCGAGGACCTCAACAAGTGGATCTCCACCGTCTACTACAACCAGGTCCCTGCCTCCGTCGAGTACAACCTGCCCACGGTCAACCTCTCCGGGGGCCCCGGCGGCACCCAGGACCCCGGTTATCCCACAGGCTCCGGAACGACAGGCCCTACGTTCGGCTCGCCGGCAGGCGACAACTCCGGCGGCTCCTCCGGTGCCGGGCCCGGCGGCGGTGGCGGGTCCACTCCGGGCGGCGGCGGGTCCGATCCGGGCGGTTCCAATCCGGGTGGTCCCAATCCGGGAGGCTCCAATCCGGGTGGTTCCGACCCGGGTGGTTCCAATCCGAACGACCCCGCGAATCCTGACCCGAACAATCCGAATAATCCGGGCAACCCAGGGGATCCGAACGACCCGAGCAATCCGGGTGACCCCTCCAACCCGACCACGCCCACGAACCCGGCTCCCGGGCAGAACCCCGGCGCGGGCAACGGTGACGGCACGGTCCCGCCGGTCATCGGCGACCAGAGCAGCACGACCACCGACGGCACGAACACCGCCGACCCCCGCCAGACGGACATGGCGGGCTACCGGCCGCCGACCGGCACGATCACTCCGACCACCATGCCTACGGCCACCATGCCTCCGGCGACCACGATCAGCCCGCCGCCCAGCTTCACCGTCCCGTCGCCCTTAGGGAGTTCGCCGGGGGTCCCTTCGGTGATCGGCTCGCCGGGCCTCGTCGGCGGTCAGTCCCCGATGTCCGGGCCCGGTGCGGGACGCGGCGTCGGCGGGGCCTCCGGCATGCCGTTCATGCCGTTCATGGGTGGCGGGGCAGGTGCCGGCGAGAGCGGGGACCTGGAGCGGAACACGTACGTGCCGGAGGACTCGAGCGCCTGGACGACCAGCCACGAGACGACGGACCCCGTGATCGGATGAACTGATGGGCAACAATGGCTCGAACCCTGTCCCTTCGCTCGGAAACTTCGGCGGCCAAGGACTCAAGCTGTCATCGGGCATCAGCTTCACTGCTGACGAGATCAAAGCCAGCGGTGAGACGATCAAACCAGAGGTCGATCGCGTCACCAAGCTGAGGGATGGGACCAACAATCTGGGCGTGCCCTGGCCGCACTTCGGCGTGATCGGCATCGGGATCCACAGCGTCCACGAGGACGCGATCGCCAATCAGCGGGATGCCTTGGAGAGGGCGCGCTCGGCGTTGGCTTCCTGGATGCCGGCTCTCAAAAACGCCAGTGACAATTACCAGAATGCCAACGACAACAGCGGTAATGTGCCCGGCCTCGGTGACCTTCCCGGCCCCGGTGACGTTCCCGGCCCGGGCTCTCTCGGCATGGACGGGATCAAGAACGCGAACCTGCCCAAGATCCCTGATGGCACGCTCCCGGACGGGAAGCTACCCGGCGGCGGTCTTCCGGGAGGGGATCTTCCGGGAGGCCGCGATCTGCCCGGCACCGACATGCCGGACACGAACCTGCCCGGTACCGACATGCCGAACCCCAACCTGCCGAATCCCAACCTGCCGGGCACCGACATGCCGAATCCCAACCTGCCGGGCACCGACATGCCGAACCCCAACCTGCCGGGTGCCGGCCTGCCCCAGCAGAATCTGCCGACCAAAGATCCGGCGGACATGAGGGTTCCCGACCTCGACTCGGCGCTCAATCCCCGCAAGACCGACCTGTCGTCGTTCCAGCCCCCGACCCCGGGGATCGGAAACAATCTGCCGTCCGTCGATCCCAGCCTGGGTACCCGTACGGGACCTGGCACGTTCGCCGGCCCCGGCCCCGGGACCGGGACCGGTATGGGCGGGGGCGTCGTCGGCCCCAACGGTGCCGTCCCGGGCGCGGCGGCGGCCGGGCTGCGCGGGGCCGGCGCGGGTGGCATGCCGATGCCGTTCATGCCCATGGGCGGCGCGGGCGCGGCCGGCGACCAGAAGAACGAGCGTGACAAGACTGTCGGGCTGTCCGAGGACGAGGGCGTCTGGGGCGGCGAAGAGGACATCGCACCTCAGGTCATCGGGCAGGAGGAGCTGTGAACTACAAGGACATGTACACCACGGCTGCGGGGACGGCCCTGCTCGGGGCCTCCATGATTTGGCGGCCGTGGCCTTTTTACGTCGCCGCCTGCATCGGCACCATGCTCTCCGACCCCGACAGCATGGAAAGCTCGGCCGGCCAATGGCGTACGAACGAACTCGACACCCTGACCCAGGGGCTCGTCGGGCTGAGGACCCAGCTTGAGCAGAAAGGGACGTGGGAGGGGGAGGCGAAGACCGCCTTCGACGGTGTCCAGAAGAGCTTCAACGACTCGATCAAGCAGCTCAGCGAGATACGCAACAACACCGCCGACGGGGTCGAATCGACGTCCAATTTCTACAAGGTCGGCGCCGTCGTCTGTACCGCCATCGCTGCCGGCATGTACGCGTTCGGGATCTGGAAAATGGCCATGAGGAGCACTCCGCCGACCGCCCTTACCGCGGAGACCGTGGATGCCGCCGTGGGCAAGGCCACTCTCACCGTGATCGGGAATGTGGTCAAGAAGCACGGCATGGTGGTGGTCGGCCTCGGCACGCTCCTGACCATGGCCGTGCAGCAGACCAAGATGAGCGGCAAGATCTTCCCAACGCTCGAGGCCGGCATACCGACCGCTATGACGTCATCCAGCGGCAAGATGCCGTTCACGAACGACGGCATGATCTACGACCCGGGGATGGGTGGTCTGACCCCGAAGATGGACGAGTCCCTGACCAGAGGCCTTGGAGGGAACATCCCGGCCTAGGGCGTCACTGCGGCGGCTGGATGGCCTGCACCACCTCCTGCACCGGCGTCCTGGCCGCGGCCGGGTCCAGGGCGGGACCGTCGGGGATCAGCCGCAGGAGGAAGGCGGGAACCGGCGCGACGTCCGTGGCCTCGTACCCCAGCTTGCCGATCACGTTCGCCGACGCCAGCCGGTATCTCCTGCCCTGGTCGGTGATCAGCGAGAACTGCTGCACCGCCGACAGCTGACCGTCGCCCGGCAGGGTCCCGGCCAGCACGGCGCTGCCGGGCGGCAGCAGCACCTGGTCGACCTTCTCCTGACCGGCGCTCACCGCCGGCGTCGGGATGCGGATCTTGCTGCCCGTGGTCAGCACGGCGCGGGTCGAGCCCTTCACGGTGTTCGTGTACACCGCGCAGAGCGGAGCCGACGCGCCCGGCGTGCGGAAGCGGGGCATGGTGGCCGGCAGGCCGTTGTTCAGCGGGTTCTGCGCGGACTTGACGGCGTTGGCGCTCGCCGCGTCGATCAGCGTCTCGCGGACCGGGCGGTTGCCATAAGCGATCTTGGTGCCCGGGTCCTGGAGCAGCAGCATCGCCTGCGTCTGGCTGATCGGCGCGAGGCCGTCGGCTAGCAGCACGAACCAGCGCTCGCCCGCGCCCGCCACGGGCGCCACCTTGTACACCTGCCCCACCCGGGACGCCTTGCCGCCGGGTCCGGCGGCCTTCTTGCCGCGCAGGGGGATCTTCGGCGCGGCGAAGTCCACGCCCGCGGGGATGGCGTTGATCCACGAGGCGGGCACGCGGCGCGGCGCCTGGTCGGTGAGCCGGTCCACGTTCGTCACCCGCAGGCGCTGGTTGGCCCAGAGCACCCAGCTCTGCTGCCCGTCGTTGACCACCAGCGCATCGCCACCCACCTGCGTCCCGCCGACGTCGGTCCCGCCCACGAGCGTCACGAACGGCCTGCGCACCCCGGTGGCATCGGACCCCTCCACCACGCACGCCGACCACGGCGCCTTGACCAGCCGCTCCCGCTTGGGCAACGAGTCGGGCGCCCCCTGGATGCCCACCTTCTGGCCGCGGCCGAAGCCGGCCAGCGACTCGGCGGACACCGTCCTGACCTTGATGGTCTCGCTGTCGAGCATCAGCCGCGCGGAGACGTAGTTCGCCACCGGCTGGAGCCTGCCGGTCTGCTGGTTGTAGACGTACGAGGCGCCGGTCTCCTCCTCGATGAGGAGCTGGCCCGCCTCGGTCAGCTTGGTGGCGTTACCCGGCTTGAGCAGCCCCCAGATCCCGAACCCGGCGACGATCAATATCGCGATCAGAATCCCGGCGAACGTCGCCACGTTCTGCCTCCGCATAGGGGACTCCGGCACGTCCGGCTCCCCCTGCAGCAGAGCCAGCCCCAGACGCTGCGTCATCAGCCGATGCGCCTGATAAAGATCTTTTTGGGTCTGCATATTGCCTTATGTTACGCAAGTTGACTATGTGTTTTCTGTACGGCAATGGAATCGCTCGAGTAGGCTGCTTGATCGAGTGCCGAGGGGGAGGGTCTCGTGGGAGAAGCGCAACCGCCCAGTGACTGGCCGGGGCTGGAGGCCGAACGGGACGGCGTCACGTACGACGCCAGGAAGATCGCGAATATCGCCGAAGCACTGCGTGAGGCGATGAAGCCCATCACGGGCACTGGCACCGGCCAGGGTTCGGTCGGGGATCTCACCGCTTCCGGCGACCTCTCCAGACTGCGCAATCACGTGGAGAGCATTGATCGAGTCGACGGTATCAAGACGTTCCTCGACACGCTGACGGACAGCCACGGGAAGTTCACGACGGTCTACAACAACGCCATCGAGAACTTCAACACCGCGATCGCCCTGATCGAGGCCGGGGCCGGCACCTACACGGTGACGAACGCGGCCAACGAAGGCGGGAACTGATCGGCATGGGTGACAACAGGCATGAGACCTACTCCCTGAAGCCCTCGGGTGAGGGCTGGGTCGACAGCCCCGACAATCGGAACGTCGAGCAGGTCCTGACCCTCCTCCAGAAGTTCGATGCCACGCCCATCGACGAGGCGGCGATCTCCTACCGCGATGCGCAGAAGGCGGTCGGCGAGGCGAAGGACGCGATCAAGGAAGAGGCCCACAAGCTCGCCAAGGTCTGGGAAGGCAAGGCCTCCGTCGAAGCCCAGAAGGCGCTCGCGATCCTGTACGTGACGCTGAGCGAGCTGGCCGACAAGCTGGGGAAAATGGCCCACCCCCTCTCGGAGTTCGGTGACGTCGTACGCGGTCACCAGGGGTTTCTCAACGACGACTGGAAGGGTTTCGCGCTGCCGGCCTGGCACTACCAGGGGTTCTGGAACATGGGGGGATTCACCAACGGCGGCAGCTGGAACGACGACTGGACGGACTACTACGGCACCTACACCGGCTACTACAACGAGCGCGGTGAGCGTGTCAACTCCACCGAGGGAAAATGGGGGAGCCCGAACGAACTGGCCGGGCGCCACCTGCAGACGTTCGGCAACGACCTCAGGCAAATCTTCTACAAGATGCCGGACAAGCTGGACGAGACGCTGCGGGTCATCAACCTGCCGGCAGGGTCGCAACAGCCGCCCCCTCCGGTGGACTACTCCTTCGGCGACAATCGCGGCGTGGGGGACGTCACGCCGACCTCGTACGGCAACTCCGACCTGACCGGCTACCGGCCGGGAGGACAGGACACCGACAGGCCGGGCTTCGGCTCCATCAATCTCCCGACCGACCCTCCCCCCACTCAGACCGACCCGAACGGCCCTGGGACGAACCAGCCAGGAGACCCTTCCAACGGCTCTCCGACCAACCCGGGAGGCCAGAACCCGGGAGGCCAGAACCCGGGAGGCCAGAACCCGGGTGGCCAGAACCCGGGCGGCGGCACGACGCAGAATTCCGGCCATGTGCCGAACCCCGGCGCCGGCACCAACCCCACCACGAGCCTCCAGGACTTCCAGCGCTCCCCGAACGGCTATGGCACGCCCAACGGGACCGTTCCCACCTCGAACCCGACCGGTTACGGCACGCCCAACCCGTCGTCCTTCGGCCCCGGCACCTCCGGCGGCCCCGGTGGGCCCGGTGGTGGCCCCGGTGGTGGCCCCGGCGTCTACGGCAGCGGTGGCGTGCCCCCTGGGGCGCTGACGGGCGGCGGCAAAGCCGGTGGGGGCCCGGGCATGCCGTTCATGCCGATGGGCGGCATGGGTGGTGGGGCTGGAGGGCAGGAATCCGGGGATCGTGAATCCACCACGTGGCTCCACGAGGACGACGACGTGTGGGGCGGCGACGCGGACTCGGCAGTGAACCACAAGATCGGCTAACCCGCCGACTGTCCTTCCGCCTCCTGCGCGAACCCGCGCCCACCGCCCTCCGGCGCGAACCCGCGCCCACCGCCCTCCGGCGCGAACCCGCGCCCACCGCCCTCCGGCGCGAACCCGCGCACTGTCCTTCCGCCTGCGGCGCGAACCCGCGCACTGTCCTTCCGCCTGCGGCGCGAACCGGCCGACTGTCCTCCGGTCTGCGGGGCGAACCCACAGCCGGAGGACGTCGGGGAGACCTCAGGCGTTGTCCGGTAAAGCCGCCTGGATGGGTGTGATGTTGCCGGTCGTCACGAGAAGACCTCGTCCGGGCGGCCCGCCCGCGGTGCCCCGCGGCAGGCGGATGGTGAAGAGGTCTCCGTCGGTCTGCCCCTGCACCGCCAGCAGCAGGCCCGTACGGGACTTGCGGGTCTCCGCCGCGAAACCGCGGTACGCGACCGCCAGGTCCCCGGTCGTGCCGGCGATGAGCAGGCCGTGATCGCCGTCCCTGCCCGAGCGGAGCACCTCCTCCAAGGCCGTTCCCAGCGGGGAATCGGGGTTGATCAGCTCGGCGTCGTCCACGAGCACGACGTAGTGGTGCTGGTCGGCGACCAGTTCGGGCAGGTTGGCGGCGTTGCCGTCCAGCACCGCCAGCGCTCCGCCCAGGTCTCTCAGCGGGCTGCGTCGCGGGGCGATGGCGATGACCGGGGTGCCGCGATCGATCAGGGAGCGGGCGGCCGTCAGCAGGGCCGACGAACGGCCGGAGCGGGCCGGGCCCGCGATCACGGCGCCGGGGCCGTGCGCCAGCAGGTCGAGCCCGAGCGGGCCGAGGGCGTCGCCTCCCGCGCCGATCAGCGCCCACAGAGGTGATGGCGGGACGAAGGACGGATCCAGGTCGACGGCTTGGGCCGTGGTGATGCGCATCGGAAGGGCGTCCACACGCAGCGGTGGCTCCCCGCTCCACCGCCAGGCGCCTCTCCCCAGCGGTGTGCCGCCTTCGTGGGCGGGCGCGAGACGCCGCAGCAGGGGGCGACCGGCCTCGTCCTCGTAGGCCGCGGACGCGTGCCTAGCCAGGGACTGGAGCGCGGCCACCTGGGCGGGACCGGAGGGGTCGCCGGCGAGGAGCGCGATGTGGTGCTCCACCACACCGTGCTCACCCATGGACAGCGCCCGGCCCGCGGGCATGGACGCGGGCAGCCCCTTGAGGGGGAATCCGGCCAGACCGTAGTCGGTCGCGTCGGACAGGCGCAGCAGCAGGCGCTCGTCGAAGACCGTCGAGACCTGGCCCAGCAGGCCGGATCGGTCGCTGGTGACCACGCCTCGCAATCCCACCGCCGGGCCCTCCCGCAGTAGCTGGAGCAGCGCCTCGATCAGGCGGCCGTAGTCGTAGCTCTCGAAGGCCGCCACGAAGCCCTCCCAGCGGTCGAGCATGAACACCAGCCAGGGGACCCGGTGGCCGGCCTGGCGGTATTCGGCCAGCGAGGCGTGCCCGGCCTCGGCCAGGAGTTGCTGACGGCGGCCGATCTCGGCCCGGAGCCGGGTGAGCAGGCGCTCCACCCGGTCGAGCTGGTCACGGGTCACCACCGCGCCGCAGTGAGGCATCGCCACCAGCGGCAGGAGCGCCCCCGAACCACAGTCGACCGCGTGGAGGTGCACGTCGCTGGGGGAGGCGTGGGCCGCGATGGACCCGGCGATCGTCCGCAGGGCCGTGGACCTGCCGCTCCGCGCGGCCCCCGCGATGAGCAGATGCCCCCCGTGCGCGAGGTCCAGCGCCAGGGGTTGCCGATCCTGCGCCCACGGCCGGTCGGTGATCCCGAAGGGCAGCGGCACCACTTCGGCGAACGCCCCACTCGCCGGCACCCCTGCGCCTGCCTCCGGAGCCCTGCCCTCGCCCGAGGCCCGATGCCTGTCCGATCCCCAGGACAGGGCACTGTCCGCCCCTGCCGGGGAATACGCGTCCGCCCCTGCTGGAGAGTGCGCGTCCGGCCCGGCTGGAGAGTGCGCGTCCGGCCCGGCTGGGGGGTGCGCGTCCGGCCCGGCTGGGGGGTGGGCATTCGACCCCGCCGGGTGGGACATGTCCGGCTCTTCCGGTGGGATTGCGCCGAATCCGGATGGTGGGATCGCGCTGGAGCCCGGAGGCGGGACGGGGCCGAATCCCGAAGTCGGGACCACGCCTGCGGCGACATTCCCCTGGCGGCCGGAGTCTCCCAGCGCGGGCTGGCCGGAGCCTTTCACCCGGGTCTCGATGGGGTTGCCGCGGAAGGCGACGCCCGACGCGTGAAGGGGTGAGGCCCCCGGCGGGCGGCTTGACCCGGCACCGTCAGCGTCAGATGCCCCGGAGCCCGGCGTTCGGGTGGCGCCTGGCCTGGAGGAGTCAGAACCCGAACCGGTGCCGGACCCACCACGCCCGTCGCCCGTGACGCCCGAAGAGGCGCTGCCTGCCACGCTCCCAGCGGTGCCGGTCGCGGCGGAGGCCGTGCCTGTCCCTTGGAAGCCGGTCCCCGCAGTGCTTCCCGGTGGGTCGGAGGTGGTGCCCGGCGCGCCGTTCGATGGGCCCTCGGGTGTGGGACCGGGAGAAGCGGGAGTGGGCAGGTCAAGGATGAAGTGGGTGGGGAGGGGGTCGAGCCAAGGGCTGGGCTGGACCGGGACGCCGGTCAGGTGGGCGGCCTCGATGAGGGCGTCGGCGACCAGCTTGAGGTCCGTGACGGTCGAGTCCTCCTCCGGCTCCGGGGGGCGCGGGAGGGGTTTGCCCAGGGAACGCCAGGTCACGTCCACGACGCGCACGTCGCCGCCGGCCGCGCCGAGCGCTCCCTGCGCGGGCGCCGCCGGGCTGCGGCCGCCGACTCTGGCCGTCTGCACGGCGGTCGCCGCCCCCACCCCTGAACGCACGTAACAACGGCCAGGCGTGGACTTGGAGATGTGGGCCGCGTCAGGAAGGTCGATGACGTCCGACGACTCTGCGGGCTCCGTCACCCGCAGCGCGATCCGCAGCGACGTGTTGGCCTGGATGTCGGCCGTCACCACGCCTGCCGGCCGCTGGGTGGCCAGGATCAGATGGACGCCCAGTGAGCGGCCCCTGCGGGCGATGTCCACCAGGCCGGTGACGAAGTCGGGCAGCTCGGCCACCAGGGCGGCGAACTCGTCGATGATCAGGACCAGGCGCGGCAGCGGGACCGAGCCGGCGTAGTCGTCGATGTCCTTGGCCCCGGCCGTCAGCAGCAGGCGCTCCCTGCGCCGGATCTCCGCCGCCAGCGAGTCGAGCGCGCGTTGCGTCAGGTGGCCGTCGAGGTCGCTGACCATGCCGACCGTGTGCGGCAGGCGTACGCACTCCTTGAACGCGGCCCCGCCCTTGTAGTCGATCAGCACGAACGTCAGCTGGTCCGGCCGGTTGGCCACCGCCAGCGCGCAGATCAGAGTCTGCAGCAACTCCGACTTGCCCGCGCCCGTGGTGCCGGCGATCAGGCCGTGGGGGCCGTCGAGCTTGAGGTCCACCGAGAACGGTCCTTCGGGGCCGACGCCGATCAGCGCGGTCGTGGAGCCCCGCTCGCCCCAGCGGGCGGCCAGCTCCTTGCCCGAGGGGTTGGGCAGCCGCATCAGGTCGAGCAGGCGCGCCGCGTCGGGCAGGTTGCCCGCCGGATCGTCCCTGCTCACGTCACGGATCGGGGCCAGGGCTCTGGCCAGGCGGTCACACCAGGCATGCGAGACGAAGTCGCCCAGGACCGGGCCGATGACGTCGAGGCCGCCGCCGCGCAGGCGGACGAGGCCGTCGCCGCCGCACGCGGCCACCGTCTGGCACTCCTCCGGCAGGAGGCGCTGGTCGTCGTCGATGGCCAGCGTGTAGACGCCCGAACGCGGTCCCTGCCGCAGCACCTGCGGCATGCTGGGCAGGCCGCGCAGCACCTGGGCCCCGTCGAGGATCACCAGCACGTCGTGAGGGCGTACGTCATAGGAGGAGAAGGAGGGCTTCTCCGCCCCGCCGAGATCGTCCCAGCCGGTGGGGATCTTGCCCAGCTCGGGGATCTTGGTGTTCTGGCGCTCGTCGATGAGGGCGGCCAGCTCCGAGACGCGGCGGGCGGCCGAGTCCGGGTCGGTGCCGAACAACGCCACGCATTCCTCGCCGGCGCGGGGCGCGCAGTGCGGCAGCCAGCGCATCCACCCCCACCGGCTCTCGCCGTCGGGATGCGCCGACACGACCACGATGGCCAGGTCGCGGGGGCTGTGGAGGGTCGCGGCCTGCGCGATGAGCCAGCCCGCCAGACCGGTCGCGGCGGCCCGCGGGCCCGTGACGCCGGCAACGCCCAGCCTGCGCATGGGCAGCGCCACGGGCACGGAACGGCAGATCGGCGGATCGATCGGCCCGCCCTGCTCCTCCGACAGCTCCAGGTTGGCGGGCAGGTCGGCGAGCCCGACCCGGAGCCTGAGCGCGTCGGAGTCGTGGATCCTGCGCTCCCACAGCCGCCTGCGCGGCCCTGTGGCCGTGAGCAGCACTTGGGCGGGGTCGGGCGCGTCGGCTCTGCGGGCCGCCTCGTCGGCGACCCTGGCCCGCTCGACCGCCTCGTCGTACGCCTGGAGCCGCTCCTTGTGCTCCTTGATCGCCTTCTTGTGCTGCTTCTTGCCGTGGCGGCGGTCGCTCCACCACTGGCCGATCATGATGATCGGCGTCATCAGGGCGACGAGCAGGTAGTAGGGCTGCTTGAGCGCGATCGCCAGCGTCAGCCCCAGCGCGGCCGGGAGGAGCGCGGCCAGCAACTGCAGGCGCAGGCCTTCGTTCCTGGTCGGCTCCTTCGGCCGGACGAACGTGCGTTCGGGCTCGGGGCGGCGCAGCCTGGGCGGGCGGTTGTAGGCCACGCCGCCCTCGCTGCGCGGCGCCAGGTGGGCGTCCTTGGGCTCGATCGACGTCAGCACGAACACCGAGGAGCCGCAGGTCAGCACCGCCTGGTCGGCCCACTCGACGGGCTCGGTGAGCGGTCTGCCGTCCAGCTCGGGGACCTCGCCGTAGTCGGCCGCGAACTCGGCCGCCTCCCGCTCGGCGGCCCGCGCCGACAGCTCGGCGACCTCCTCGGCCCATCGCCCCTTGAGCTTGAGCCGGGGCGACTCTCCCGGCTCCCGCCAGGTGCGTTCCACGGTGATCGCGTCCGGCGTCACGCGTACGGTCGCCGCCTCCGGGGCGATCGCGGGGTCGGCGACGGCGATCGCGCACATCGTGTCGGAGCCGATGATGTGCGTGCCCAGCCCCAGCCGGTGCACCGCGCCGGCGGCCGGCCCGCCCACCACGCGCACCTCGGCCACGCCGCCCGGCTCCTCGATCACCGTGGCGCGGGCCAGCCGGGAGTCGAGCGTGACCTTGTCGCCGTCCCGCAGCACGGAGGCGGCCCGGGCGCGCGGGTCGAGCGGGCGGCCGTCGCGCCACATGACCGGCTCATGGCCGCCCGGCGCGCCCGCCCTCTCGGGCCTGCGCGGCGGCGGCACGTGGAACCCGGCGCCGTCGGCCGCCCCTCCGGCGGACATGCCGTAGGGGGCGCGTGCTCTGGGCAGGCGGACGACCTTCGCCAGAGGCCCGTGGTCGCTGAGCGCCTCGCTCACCCTGGCCACCGTGGCGCCGTCGTCGCCGTCGATCACGACGTCACGGTCGCCCTGCCCGCCGAGCACGGTGAGCATGATCCGCATGGTGCCGTCTCCTCGCTCGACTTCGGCCGCCAAGGTAGCGCCCGAAGCGAGGTTAGGCCGGTCGGTTGACCGCAATGGCATGAGAACGGCGTTCTGTGGATAAGGCGGGCCCGATGGCGCGACGGATATACATGCCCGGCGCGCATAAAGCGGTAAACGTCCGTGAAGAAAGTGGCATGTGTGACAGAAGTGGCGACTAGCCGGAAAAATGCCTTTCCGTCAACTCGATAGAAACAATAGGCATCGATTATTTCTCATTGACATCTCGCCACCTGCGAAACAAGCATGGTTCCTCGCATTCCGCCCCCGCCAATCCAATGAGCCCCACATAATGGCGTGGATTCCGCAATTCACCTTGGGAGCCCCCCACCCATGAGGACCAGTGAAAAGCCTGCCGTCAACGCGGCGGCGGGGTTGTCCGGCCCGGCCTCGCGCAAGCTCCCCGTGCCACCCAGAGAACGCAAGCCGGCTCTGGCCGCGCTCGCCGTCCTGCTCATACTCGGCGGCGCGCTGGCCACGACCCTGCTCGTGCTGAACAGCGGGAACCGCGTCTCCGCCATCAGAATCACCCAGCAGATCGGCGCAGGTCAGAAGTTCCCGCCGGAGGCGCTCGAAGAGGTGAAGATCGCCAATACCGGCGTGGACTTCGTGAGCTGGTCACAGCGCCGGCAGGTCATCAACAGCTTCGCGGCCGTCACGATCCTGCCCGGCACCCTGCTGACGAATCAGATGGGCGTCAAGGCCAGCAGCGAGCTCGGCGAGGGCAAGGCCACCGTAGGATTGGCGCTCAAGCCGGGCCAAATGCCCGCGGGCATTCAACAGGGCGACCGCGTCCAGGTAATTTACGTGCCGAGCCGGTCGAGCCAGGGACAAACCCGCGTGCTCGCTTCGAGCGCGCTCGTCTTCGCCACCGGCGAGAGGTCCCGTTCCGGAAATTCCGGCCAGATCACGGTGGTTGTGGATTCATCGGCCGCGCCGGAAATTGTGGCGTTCGCCTCCAGCGGCGAGATCGCGGTGGCCGAGCTGCCGGGAGCGCGCTGACGTGGGACTCATCGTGCTGGCCGCCGACAAGGGCGCGCCGGGCGTCACGACGGCCGCGACGGCCCTGGCCGCGGTGTGGCCGCGGCCGGTGCTCCTGGCCGAGTGCGACCCGGCGGGCGGCGACCTCGCCTACCGGCTGCCCGCCGACGGCGGCGGCGTGCTCAACCCGGGCAAGGGCCTGCTCACGCTGGGCGCCACGGCCCGGCGCGGCCTGGAGCCCGCCCAGATACACCAGCACACGCAGAAGATCGTCGGCGGGCTGGACGTGCTGGCCGGGCTCACGCACGGTGAGCAGGCCGCCGGGCTCACCTGGTTGTGGGGCCCCCTCGGCCGGGCGCTGGCCGCGATCCCGAACGCCGACGTGATCGCCGACTGCGGCCGCCTCGGCACGCACCCGCAGCTCGGCGACCTGCTGGCCGAGGCCGAGCAGGTCGTGCTGCTGACCAGGGCGACCCTCGACCACGTGGCACACCTGCGTGAGCGCCTCCAGATCACGAAGGCGCACGGCGTCGTGGTGATCGCCGACCCGCGGGCCTACCGCGCCTCGATCGACGACGTACGCAGGATCGTCGGCCCGAGTGTCCAGTTCGTCTACGGCCTGGCGTACGACCCCAAAGGCGCCGAGCTCCTGCGCGGCCAGTGGGGCGGCCGCCTGGACCGCTCACTCCTCATCCGCACGGCCCGCGACCTCGCGGCGAGGCTGGTGAGCCACCGATGATCGATCACACGCTGGTCAAGCGGTTCCGCCAGGAGGTCGGCGACCGCCTGGCCCACCAGCGCAGGCTCGACCAGGCCAACGGCCTGCCCGCGATGACCGGGGAGGACGAGCGCCAGTTCGCCAGGGCGCTGATCTCCCAGGTCCTGGAGGAGCACGCGCGCAACGAGATCGGCCTCGGCCGCACGCCGCCCACGGTGGAAGAGGAGGAGGCGCTGGCGGCCGGCATCCACGCCGCGCTGTTCGGCGTCGGCCGCCTGCAGCCGCTGCTCGACGACCCCCAGGTCGAGAACATCGACATCAACGGCTGCGACAAGGTCTTCGTCAGCTACGCCGACGGCCAGGAGGTCATGCACGACCCGGTCGCCGAGTCCGACGAGGAGCTGATCGAGCTGATCCAGATCCTGGCGGCGTACTCGGGCCTGTCGAGCCGGCCGTTCGACACCGCGAACCCGCAACTCGACCTGCGCCTGCCCGACGGGTCCCGGCTGAGCGCGGTCATGGACGTCACGGTACGGCCGGCCGTCTCGATCCGCCGCGCCCGCCTGGGCAAGGTCTTCCTGTCCGACCTCGTGGGCAACGGCACGATCAGCCCGGACGTGGGCAGGTTCCTCAGCGCGGCCGTCGCCGCCCGCAAGAACCTCATGATCGCCGGGTCCACCAACGCCGGCAAGACCACCCTGCTGCGCGCCCTGGCCAACGAGATCCAGCCCAGCGAGCGCCTCATCACCGTCGAGCGCGCCCTGGAGCTGGGCCTCGACCAATTCCCCGAGCTGCACCCCAACGTCGTCGCCTTCGAGCAGCGCCTGCCCAACTCCGAGGGTCAGGGCGAGATCTCCATGGCCGAGCTGGTCAGGCGCTCGCTGCGGATGAACCCCAGCCGCGTCATCGTCGGCGAGGTCCTCGGCGACGAGATCGTCACCATGCTCAACGCCATGACCCAGGGCAACGACGGCTCCCTGTCGACCATCCACGCCAACTCCAGCATGGAGGTCTTCAACCGCATCGCCACGTACGCCCTGCAGGCCGGCGAGCGCCTCCCCATCGACGCCACCCACATGCTCATCGCGGGCGCCATCGACTTTGTGATCTTCATTGAGAAGCGCAACGACTACCACCGCGGCGGCACGCTGCGCCGCTACGTCTCCAGCGTCCGCGAGGTCAACGGCTGCGACGGCCGCGTCCTGTCGAGCGAGGTGTTCCTGCCCGGACCCGACGGCGGCGCGGTGCCGCACGCGCCGGTCTCCTGCCTGGACGAGCTCATGGCGCACGGCTACACGCCGGGGGGATGGTGACGGACGATGATGATCGCCTTCGACCCCCTCGCCCTGCTGGCCGGCGCCCTGGCCGGCGGCGGCCTGTTCCTGTTCGTCATCGCCCTGTACGGCCTGCGCCCCCGCCCGCCCCAGCCCAAGCGCCACCTGGTCAAGATGCTGACCACCCGCACCGCCATAGCCGCCGTGGCCGCCACCATGGTCCTGCTGGTCACTGGGTGGCCGGTCGTGGCGGTGGGCACGGTGCTGCTCGTGTTCGCCTGGCGCGGGCTGTCCGGCGGCGCGGCCGAGGAACGCGCCGCGATGCGGCGACTCGAAGGGCTGGCCGCCTGGACCGAGTCGCTGCGTGACACGATCGCCGGCGCGGCCGGGCTCGAACAGGCCATCCCGTCGTCCATCAGGGCCGCCGCCCCCACGCTCCGGCCGCACCTCCGCGCCATGATCGACCGGCTGCACACCAGGATGGCGCTGCCCGAGGCGCTCGCGCTCTTCGCCGACGAGCTCGACGACCCCTCGGCCGACCTGGTGGTGGCCGCGCTCATCCTCAACTCCAAGCTGCGCGGCCCCGGCCTGCGCGACGTGCTCGGCGCGCTGGCCGTCTCGGCCCGCGAGGAGCTCGACATGCGCCGCCGCGTCGAGGCCGAACGCCGCGCGACCAGGCGCAGCGTCCAGATCGTGGTGATCACCGCGCTGGTCTTCGCCGGCATCCTCGTGATCTTCAACCCCTCGTACGTCGCCGAGTACGAGGGCTTCCTCGGCCAAGCCGTCCTCGTGGTCGTCGCCGGGCTGTTCGGCGCCGGATTCGCCTGGATGAGGCGGCTGGCCAGGTTCGACAAGCCGACGCGGCTGCTGACGGGAGGGGGCGCCAATGGTTGAGGGCGCGCTGGCCGGCGCGGTCCTGGGACTCGGCCTCTTCGCGTTGCTGCGGGCGCTCTTCCCGGCCCGGCCAGGGCTGGTGGCGCGGCTGCTCGCGCTCGACGCCGTGCGCGAGGACACGGACGGGCCCCGCATCCAGCTCGTGCTGCCCGACGAGGAGGTCAGCGCGTTCCGCCGCGGCCTCGGCGTCCGGCTGGCCCGCCTGTACGGCGCCCGAGGCTGGGAGGCCAGGTCGACCAAGGCGGATCTGGCTCTGGTCGGGCGCTCGTTCGAGGCGTTCCTGGCCACCAAGACGCTGCTGGCCGCGAGCGGCCTGCTGGCGTTCCCGCTGCTGCTCGGCTGGCTGGTGCTCATGGAATGGGGCACCTCGCTCGCCATCCCGTTCTGGGCCTCGCTGCTCGTCGCCATGGTGTTCTTCTTCCTGCCCGACCTCCAGGTGAAGAAGGAGGCTGCGGCCAGGAGACGCGACTTCCGCCACGCCGTGGGCGCGTTCCTCGACCTCGTCTCCATGAATCTGGCCGGCGGCCGCGGTGTCCCCGAGGCGCTGATGATGGCCGTCTCGGTCAGCGGCGAGCGGCCCAACTGGGCGATGGGCCGCATCCGCGACGCGCTGAGCGGCGCCAGGATCGTCGGCATCACCCCATGGCAGGCGCTCGGCCAGCTCGGCGAGGAGATCAACGTCGACGAGCTGCGCGACCTGTCGGCGGCGCTCGGCCTGGTGGCCGACGACGGCGCGAAAGTCCGCGCCTCCCTGACGGCCAGGGCCGCCACGCTGCGCCGCCGCGAGCTGGCGGAGATCGAGGGCCGGGCGGGCGAACGCTCGCAATCGATGCTCGTGGCCCAGCTCCTCCTCTGCGCCGGATTCGTGATCTTTCTCAGTTTTCCCGCCGCTATGAAGATGTTGGGGGTCTGATGAACCATCCCTGGATCGTCTATCTCACCGCGTACCTGAGCTCACGCGTCCACCGTGCCCGCACGGCGCCCACGCGCGGCGCCTCCGCCGTTGAATGGGTGATCATCACCGCGATCATCGCCGGCGTCGCTCTCGGCCTGGCCACCTTGATCAAGACCTTGGTCGAGCAGCAGCAGGGCGAGATCGAGCAGAGCTTCGGCGGTGACGGTGGCAACGGCAACCCCGAGCCGTAGAAGCCGCGACCGCGAGCGCGGCGTGACGGCGGTCGAGCTGGCCATCCTCATGCCGGTCATCCTCGCGGTGGCGCTGCTCATCGTGCAGGTCGCGCTCTGGTTCCACGCCCGGCAGGTCGCGGAGGCGGCCGCCAGGGAAGGCGCCCGCGTGGCCAGGTCTGCGCCGATCGACTCCGGCGACTGGCCGGGAGCGGCCACGGCCAAGGCCACCGACATCGTCCGCGCCGTCGGGCCCCGGCTGCTCGGCAACGCCACCGCCACGACGTCCGAGAAGGATCCGGACGAGCGCTTCGTCACCGTGACCGGCAGCGCCGTGCAGGTCATCCCGCTGCTGCCGCCGCTCACGTTCACGATCAGCGCCACCGCGGGCGGGCCGGTGGAGTGCTTCCGTCCCGACAACGGCGGCGAGGACTGCGAATGACCAGGGATCGCGAGCGCGGGTCCATGGCCGTGGAGACGGTCATGCTGGCCCCGGTCTTCCTGCTGTTCCTCATGTTCCTCGTCGGCGCCGGGGTGCTGGTGGAGTCGCAGGGGCGGGTCGACGGGGCGGCCAGGGACGCCGCCAGGGCCGCGTCCGTGCAGCGTACGTTCGACGAGGCCGAGGCCGCCGCCGAGGCGATCGCCGAGAGCGCGCTAACCGGGCCCTGCGGGTCGCCGGCGGCCTCCCTGGACGGCTCCGCGTACGAGCAGGGCGGCCAGATCCAGGCCGAGGTCACCTGCGAGCTGGACCTCGGCTTCCTCGGGTTCGGCGGCACCAAGCAGCTGACCGGCACGGCCGTGGTGCCGCTGGAGCAGTTCAGGAGGGTCGAGGAGTGAGGGAGCGGGGGTCCATGTCCGTGTTCACCGTGCTGTTCTCCGTGGTCGCGTTCCTGCTGGCCGGGCTGCTCGTGGACGGCGGGTCGGCGATCAACGCGCGGTTGCGCGCCGCGGACGTGGCCGAGCAGGCCGCGCGAGCCGGCGCCGACCAGATCGACGTCGACCACCTCCGCGCCACCGGCGAGCCCCGGCTGCTCGGGGACGACCAGGTGTGCGCCAGGGCCGAAGAGATCGTCGCGGCGCAGGGCGGCGACGACGTGACCAGCGGCGAGTGCTCAGTTGTGCAGGGGGACGCGCAGGTGACGGTCACCGTGTCGGTGCGGTGGGAGGCGTTCTTCCTCGGCGCGATCGGATTCCCCGGCTCGGAGATGACCGGCGAGGCCACCGCCGCGCCCGAAGCGAGATAGACCGAATCCCTTCACTCAATGGATGCGGAACGCGTGCGGCAGGACGCTGGACGCGAGATTCGAGGGGAGCGGAGCTCCCGAGCTGAAAGAGACGGAGAGGCGATGCCGACGCGAGAGCCCGCGCGTTCCCATGGGCGCCACACGTCCGCGCGCATCTCGGCCAGACGCAGCGCCGGCGACGTGTTCGCCGGGCTGTTGGCACTGGTCGTGCTGATCGCGCTGGTGGGCGGGGTGCCGTACGCGCTGCTCACGTTCGTCGGGCCGCCGCTCCGGCCCGAGCTGCTCGACCTCGAGACGTTCACCGGGCGCGTCGGGCCGAGCACGATCGTGGCCGTGCTGGTGCTGCTGGTGTGGCTGGCCTGGTTCCAGCTGTTCGCGTGCGTGCTCGTCGAGGTGTACGCCGGGGTCCGCCGGGTCGGGATGCCCGCACGCGTACCGCTCTCCGGCGGCACGCAGGCCCTCGCCAACAAGCTCGTCGGCGCCGTGCTGCTGCTCTTCACGACCGGGGCGATGATCGCGCCGATCGCCAAGCTCGGGCCCGCTCCCGCCGCGCCGCCCGTGACGGCGGTGGCGTACTCGGCGCCGATCGTCGAGAAGCAACTGGAGACGAACAAGACCAAGAAGGTGTACGTCGTCCAGCCCCCGCACGGGCGGCACCACGAGAGCCTGTGGGAGATCGCGGAGAAGTGCCTGGGCGACGGCCGCCGATACCCCGAGATCTACCGGCTCAACCAGGCGAAGGAGCAACCGGACGGCTCCCGCCTGCGGATGGCCGACCTGATCAGGCCAGGCTGGGTGCTCGACATGCCGGACGACGCGAGGCACGTCCACATCGTCCCCGTCGACCAGCCCCGCGACCAGACGTTGCGTGAGCACCCGGGCCGGGCGCAGGTCCCCGACGGGAGGATCCACGGCGAGGTCGAGAAGGAGGAGACCAAGCGGGGCGGCGCCAAGCACCGCCTGCCGGAGCAGCAGGATCCCCGGCAGGAGGAGCAACCCACCGTCATTCGGGAAGCCCAGGACAACGAGCTGGTCGAATACCTCGCCGCGGCCTCGCTGGCCGCCGCCGGGCTGCTGCTCGTGCTGGCCAGGCGGCGCCGCGAGCAGCTCTGGCGCCGCGTGTTCGGCCGCAGGATCGCCCGCCCGCGCGGCGACGCCGCCGAGGCCGAGGTCGCGCTCAGGCTGGGCGGCGACGCGCCGGGCGCCCGCATCCTCGACATCGGCCTGCGGCTGCTCGGTGCACAGCTGGCGGCGCAGCATCGCACGCCGCCCACCGTGTACGCGGCCCACCTGTCGCCCCGCACGCTCGACCTGTGGGTCCATCCGCCGGACGCCGACCCGCCCCCGCCCTGGACGGCCCAGGACGGCGGCCAGGTGTGGCGGCTGCCCGCGCACGAGGGCCGCCTGCTCGAGGACCAGCCCGGTGGGGCGCCGTACCCGGGGCTGGTCTCGATCGGCACCAACTCCCACGGCCGCGTGCTGGTCGACCTGGAGGCCGCACAGGGCCTGATCAACGTACGCGGGCCGCAGACCACGGCCGCCCTCGCCGCCATCGCCGTCGAACTGGCCACCAACCGCTGGTCCGACGGCATGCGCGTCACGCTCGTCGGCTTCGGCGAGGAGCTGACCGCGATCGCGCCCGACCGCATCAGGGCCGTCGGCGGCCTGGCCGAGGTGCTGCCCGAGCTGGAGGCCGCCGCGGCTCCGCGCAGGGAGGTGCTGACCGGCCGCATCACCGGAAGCCCGCGCGACGCCCACTACCTGCTGTCCTCGGTGGCGCCCACGCACGAGGAGGCGCGCCGGCTGGCGCTGCTGGCCCGCAGGGACACCGCCGGGTACGTCGTGGCCGGCGACGTCCCGCACGCCACCTGGACGCTGGAGATCACCGACGACGGCAAGGCCAAGATCGCCGAACTGGGCTTCGAGGTGGACGCCCAGCTCCTGCCCCGCCGCCACTACCGGGCGCTCGTCGACCTGTTCCGCACGGCAGGCCGGATGGACGGCGAGTCCATACCCGAGCCGGAACCCCTGGCCGGCACGCAACCGCCCGCCGTCGAGATCCGGATGCTCGGCCCCATCGAGGTCCTCGGCCTTGGCCCGCTGGAGGAGGGCCGGATGGCCCTGGCCACGGAGCTGCTGGTCTACCTGGCCACGCATCCCGGCGGTGTGCATCCCGTCGTGCTCGGGGGCGTGCTGTGGCCGCGCGGCGTCCAGGAGATGGTCAGGGACGCCACGATCGCCAGGGTCGCCGAATGGCTCGGGCCGCGCCACCTGCTCACCGACGAGGCCGGCCGCCTGCGGCTGGGGCCCGAGGTGCGTACGGACTGGGCGCTGTTCCGCGAGCTCGTCCGCCGCTCGCACGGCGACCCGACGGCCAGGTCGGTCCTCCTGGAGAAGGCGCTCGGCCTGGTCAGAGGCCCGCTGCTGACGGGCCGGCCGCCCGGCAGATACGCGTGGCTGGCGGCCGAGGACCTGGAGTACGACGTGGCCGCCGAGGTCGCCGACGCGGCGCACCAACTCTGTGAGCTCAGGCTCGCCCAGGACCAGCCGGACGCCGCGGTGGCCGCCGTACGCGCGGCGCTGCTGCTGGCGCCCGACGACGAGGGTCTGTGGCGCGACCTGCTGCGGGCCACGCACGCGACAGAGGACGTCGTACGCCTGCGCGCCGTCGTCGAGGGCCTGACCAGAAGGGCGGCCTCGCACCCGTACGGCGGCGGGATGGCCCCGGAGACCGAGGCCTTGATCGAAGAACTGCTGCCCACGTGGCGGATCCACGTGGTGAGGGAGTCATCGGCATGAGACGAATCGCGATAGCGCTGGCCCTGCTCGCCGCGGCGGGCTGCGGCCAGGCAGAAAGCCCGTACGCGCCGCGAGAGGCGGCCAGGCCCGCCACGCCGCGAGATGCGGCCAAGCCCGCCACGCCGCAGGAGGCCGCCACGCCCGAAGGGAGCAGCCCGGCACAGGCCGAGCAGCCCGCGGACGAGAAGCTGCCGTCCGGCCCCCAGACCGTCGACGTCGGCGAGGGCCTGCGCATCCGGGTGGAGTGGCCGGCCGACCCCCACCCGGCGCTGAAGCCCATGGTCGACCAGTACGTCGGCACCCGGAAGGCCCTCGTCGAGGGGAAGACCGTCTACACGAAGGGCCTCGAGTTCGAAGCGGGGGTCAGGGCGAGCACGTGGCTGAAGGAGTGGGTCGACGAGGGCTGGACGATGCGCGGGGTCGGGCGGATCTACAACCTGCGGGTGGCCGCGCGGATGGGCAGAGCTGCCGAGGTCACCGCGTGTGTCGACGAGTCGGGGGTCCGGGTGATCTCCTCCCGCACCGGAAAGGTCATCAGGCCCCAACCCGACTGGCTGCGCACCCCATACCCCCAGAGCGTGGGCGTCCGCCGCGGCGACGACGGGGTGTGGCGCATGAAGCTGTACGCCACCGGCAGAGAGAGGTGCACCCGATGAAAGTCTTGATCGCGGCGTTGCTCATGGCACCGCTGCTGCTCGATGGGCCGGAAGAAGGCGCCGGCGAGACCACCGCCAAGGTCGGGCAGGATGGCAACAGGGCGTTCGCGTATGTCGGCAACGTCATCCGCTACCGCGGCAACGGCGTCAAAGGCGGGAAGGGCGACGGCTATCGCATCCCGCGCCCGTGCTGGTACGAACCGGGTCCATCCGCCCAGGAGATGCTCGACCAGCAGAGGACGGGCCGCGACGCGGCCAACCGGGCGCGGATCGACGAGCATTACGCCCAGGAGTACCTCAAGCCTTTCGAGGACAAACTGGACAAGCCGGGGCGGTGGTGGACACCCGCCTACAACGGGGCCGACCCGAACCACGTGCTCTGCATGACCGACCTCGACCCGACCGGCGTGTTCGTGCCGCCCGGTCAGACGCCGCCGTCCGGGA
This sequence comes from Nonomuraea sp. NPDC049480, assembly GCF_044465905.1. NCBI lineage: Bacteria > Bacillati > Actinomycetota > Actinomycetes > Streptosporangiales > Streptosporangiaceae > Nonomuraea > Nonomuraea sp. NPDC049480. Next base: position 873,554 of record NZ_JBITMD010000001.1, on the reverse strand, counting down.
TCACGCTCCAGCAACTGGCGCAGATCGCCAGAGCCGCGCTGACCGTGCCCGAGCACACCGTCAAGCTGAATCCTGACGCCAAGAGCTATGTCAACCTGCCCACCTGGGTCTGGCTGGAGGGCGTCGGCGAGCCGCGCCGCACGATCACGGCGGAGATTCCCGGCGTCATGAGCGTGACCCTGAACGCCGACCTCCAGGACATCAAGATCGACCCCGGCACGACGCAGGACCGGGCCGAGGTCAACGAGAGCGGCTGCGGCACCGCCGGCAAGCCGTACACCAAGGGCGGCACGTTCTCGTGCGGCGTGCGTTACCTGCGCTCGTCGATCGACCAGCCGCGCGAGAAGTACACGCTCTCCGTGACCACCGTGTGGACGATCGAGGTGCAGGACGACGTGGTGCCGTTCCAGTTCGCGCCCGTGCAGCTGGAGGCCACCCGTGACGTGCCCGTTGGCGAGATCCAGAGCAACGTCAAGCCCTAACCGAGGACCGCGGCGAGCGGGGCGAGCTCGGGTTGCTCCGCCGCCTCGGCCAGCACCTCCTCCAGCACGGCGTCGTGCGTGGGGCCCGCCCGCGCGAGCAACTCGCGCCCGGCGGGCGTGACCTCGGAGTAGATGCCGCGCCGGTCGTCCTCACACAGGTAGCGCCTGAGCAGCCCGCGGTTCTCCAGCCGGGCGACCAGCCGCGTCGTGGCGCTCTGGCTGAGCACGACGGCGCGGGCGAGCTGCTGCATGCGCATGTGCCAGCCGTCCTGCCGGCCCAGCACGTCGAGGACCGTGTATTCGCTCACGCTGAGGCCGTGCTCCTTCTGAAGCGCTTTCTCCAGCCTGTCCTCGATTTTCGCGTGCAGCGCCGCGAGGGTGCGCCAGCCCTGGGCGCGCGCCTCGACGGCCTCATCAGCCAGGGGCATGTGACAGCCTCCTCGGCATCCTTGTATGGCTGGTTAGTGTGCGTATGCAAATAATGCCTAAGCTCACTAACGTCGTCTGAGGAGAACTCTATGCCTCTCGCCCTGTTCGCCCTCGCGACCGGCGCCTTCGGTACCGGACGATCGGATCAGTCGAACAGCTCGTCGACGCTGGCGGCGGTGGCGGCCTTGCGGACCCAGGACTCGAGGATGTCCAGGTCGGTGCACTCGGTGATGCGGGTCTTCGCCTCGTCGGGCACGGGAATGCCGCGCGCCTCCAGGACTAGCAGGATGGACTTGGCCTCGCCCTTGGCCTTGCCCTCGGCCTTGCCCTCGGCCTTGCCTTTGGCCTCTCCTTCGGCTTGCCAGCGGGCGATCATGTCGCGCATGAACTGGTTTCTAGGTTCGATCACCATCGTCATCAAGGTCTCCTTGAGCTTGGCAACTGCGTCGTCGGGCAGGAGCATGAGCATCAGGCGGACATATTCTCTCAGGTCCTCGGGTCGCTCGTCGGCCGCCTCCCAGAGTGTTTGGGCGATCTTGGGGCCATCGTCGGCTCGTGCATGCGTGATGGCCGAGACGAGGGTGAGATCAGGCTGGTCGATGGCCCAGGCGCGGTCTGTGATCAGGGGTATCTTGCTCGGCCCGACCACGACAGGCGGCAGCACCCACCCGGGATGCCCCATATCGATGGGTTCCGCGCACTGTCGGGCGGTGGCCGCGTCCTCACAGAAGACGAGGAGCACGACTGGAGACTCCAGCCGTGCCCGGAGGGCGGCCAGATAGAGAGGCCAGGACCAGCGCTTGTCCTTGTCGTATTGCCGCTGTACCTCCAGCACGATCGCGGACACCGGTCCATGGTCGTCCTCCAGCACGATGACCCCGTCGGCCCGATATTCCGTCGGCGTGCACTGCGTGAAGTCGCCGCTGTCCATTCGGGCCTTTTCGAAGGGGGATGGGGAGACACCCGCCTCGGTCAGTAGATCGGCTGCCAGAGACGGGCGCTTCCGGACGAGTTCCAGTAGGTACTCGTGTTCGAGCGTCGGCATGCCGGGCACATTACCGAATGCTGTCATCTCATTACTTTGAGTTGACGATACCTCCGGATTCGTGGGCAAGCAGCCACTCTTTAACCGGTACGCCGTAGTAGTACCCGCCATACCCCCCGCCACTGGGCAGCACCCGGTGGCACGGCACGAACGGCGCGATCAGGTTCTGTGCACAGGCCGAGCCCGCGGCCCGTGCCGCCGTCCGCGGCAGCCCGGCCCGCTCGGCCAGCTCCGCGTACGACACCGTCGTCCCCGCCTTGACCTCGCGCAACGCCGCGTGGAGCCGCTTGCGCGTCGGGGAGCCCGGCTGGGAGACCGGGATGGCGTCGAGGGCGTCCAGGTCGCCCGCGAGGTAGGCCCGGACGGCCTCCGAAACGGCGCCCACGTCGTCTGCGACCTCCAGGCCCTCCGCCTGTAGCGCGGGCGTGAGACGGGCGAACATCTCCTTGGGGTCGGCGGTGAAGCCGGCGGCCACCAGCACACCCTCGCGGGACAAAACGGCCAGAGGGCCGACGGGGCTGGGGATGAGTTGAGCAGTGATCATGATGAGCTCCAGAGATGCAGCGCGGCGTACGCCCGCCAGGGCCGCCACCGCTCGATGTGGTCGTCGGGAATGCCCAGGGCGGTCATGCGCTTCTTGAGCACGAGGTCGCCCGCGGGCCAGGCGTCGGGGTCGCGGAGCGCCCGCAACGCGATGTAGCTGGCCGTCCACGGGCCGATGCCGGGGACTTCGAGCAGCCCCGCCACCGCCTCCGCGGGATCTTGGCCGCCGTCCAGGTCGATGTGGCCGTCGGCCAGGCGGGAGGCCAGGTCCTTGAGCGTGTCGATCCGGCGGTTGGTCAGTCCCAGGCCGGTGAGGTCGGTCTCCAGGAGGTGGTCAGGGGTGGGGAAGAGGCCTTCCGGGGCGGCGGCCCGCGCCACGATGCGGCCGAGCAGCGTACGGGCGCCCGCCACCGAGATCTGCTGACCCACGACCGCCCGTACCGCCAGCTCGAACCCGTCGAACGCCCCCGGCACGCGCAACCCGGGCCGGGCCGTCACCAAGGGCCCGAGCGAGGTCTGGCCGAGGATCTCGGCGATGGCGTCGGGGTCGGCGTCCAGGTCGAGGAGGCGGCGGCAACGCGCCACGACGCGGGCGAGCTGCCGGGTGTCCGTCACCGCCACGTCCAGCGCGATGTGGTCCCGCCGCGGCGTGAGCGTGATCGTCCCGCCCGGCACGGCGCGCGAGTACGACGTCCGGTCCGCCACCTCCAGCCCCGGAATCGCCCGGGAAGCCAGGAACGCGAAGACGCCTTCCACGTCGTACGGCTCCCGCCGGTGCAGCCGGAGCCGCAGCGTCGCGTCGGAGACCGGCGGCCCGGCCGTGGCCCGCAACTCGCTGGGCGTGAAGCCGTACGTCTCCCGCATCGTCGCGTTGAACTGCCGCACGCTCCCGAACCCCGCCGCGAACGCCACGTCCGTCACCGGAAGCCCGGTCTCGGTCAGCAACTGCTTGGCCAGCAGCAGCCGTTTCGTCCTGGCCACCGCCAGTGGTCCGACGCCCAGCTCGGCCGCGAACAGCCGGTGCAGGTGCCGCTCGGTGATGTGCAGCCGCTTGGCCAGCCCCGCGACGCCCTGCTCGTCGGCCGCGCCGTCGTCGATCAGCCGCAGAGCGCGCCCGATGAGGTCGCCGCGCAGGTCCCAGCCGGGGTCGCCGGGGGAGAGCTCGGGACGGCAGCGCTTGCACGGGCGGAACCCTGCGGCCTCGGCCGACGCCGCGTGCCGGTAGAAGCGCACGTTGCGGAACGACGGTGTACGGGCGGGGCAGATCGGACGGCAGTAGATGCGTGTCGTCGTCACCGCCGTGTAGAAGCGCCCGTCGAACCGGGCGTCCCTCGCGGAGACGGCCCGGTAGCACGAGTCGAAGTCGAGCTCTAGTGGTGCCATGCCTCCGACGTTATGCGCTTGCGCGGGGGCTGACTGGCGGAAATCGGACGTCAGCGTCAAACGCCAGGTCAGCAGGTCCGAACGGGTGACCGGCGGGAATCGGACATGGATTCTCCGCGCCGAGCCCGCCGACGGCGAGGTACGCGCCGAGCACCGCACGGGCAGGTACGTGTTGTACGCCCGCACGGCGATCGCCGAAGCCCTCCTGGAGCGGCCGGTGCCCCGCTACTTCGACGAGACCCCCACACCCAGGTCGAACTCGCGGTAGACGCGCGCCCAGAACCCGTCGCGCAGCCACACCCGGGCCTCCGGGAACGGCCGCAGCGAGTGGCCGAGCTCCTTCTCCGCCTCGATCAGCAGCTCGGTGTCGATCACGGTCGGCAGGATCGGCCCGGGCAGCAGGTCCCGGATGTTGTCGCGGCCGCGCGTGAGTATCCACTTCTGCGCCACGTGCTCGCCCACGTCCTCCACGCGTGGCCGGCTCGGCCCCAGCTTGGCCACCTGGCCCGGCTTGGCGTGCGGCTTGACGGGCGCGCGCCCGGCGAACACCTGGGCGGGCGAGGGAGCGGCGGGCGGCTGGACCGGGACGGGTTGCGGAGCACGGCTGAAAAAGGGCCTCAGGAAATCAGCGGAGATCACTTCCACGGTGTCCGACTCCCACACCAGGCGCTCGGCCTGGTTGGTGCCGTAAGGCGGTTCGACGCCCCAAAGGTGGATGCGCACGCCGTACGCCTGCGCCGCCTCCACCGCCGGAACCATGTCCTCGTCGCCCGCCAGCAGGATGGTGTCGGTGACCGCATGATGCCTTGCCAGGGCCTCCAGATCGCTTCTGATCTGCGCGTCCACGCCCTTCTGCTGGCCACGGGCGTTCAGGTTGCCAAGTCGCACCTTGACCCAAGGGAGCTGGGCGATGACCCGCTGGTCGACGGTGGGCACGCGGTCACGGGCTGCGTCATACCAATAGATCCGCAGAAGTTCGCCAGAAATACGTTCCTCTGCATGTTTCTGTAGACTCTGGATGAGCTCATCCGCGGCCACCCGATATTCCTTGCGTTCCTTCGCGCCGAGCAGTACTTCACCCGCCGCCGCGTACAGATAACCGACATCCACTAGGACGGCGTACTTGGCTGCCACAGGATGCGGCACGAGGTCTGGGATGGCCATGTCGTCCTCCAGGCCGCGGTGTTAGTTGATCGGCCGACTATATACGCCTACTTTCTCTAGATAGTCCCAACTCCCGGGGAGCTTGACACCCGTTTCCCAGGATCTATCTAGGGTAGGGCGCTCACCCGCCATGCCGACTTCCCTGGAAGGACAGGCTTACGCATACCTCTGGCGGGGTTTCGCCACGTTTGTCGGCGCGGTTCGGGAGGGGTCTCCGGTTCGGCGTGTCGTATGACGAGCGCGGCCACCAAAGCGGCGATCTCCTCGGGCGTGGCGTCGCCTCGGACAATGCGCAGATGTGCCGTCATAGCGGGATGTTCCCATGCTTCTTCGGCGGCAGCGTCGCCCGCTTGTTCCGCAACGCCCGCAGCGCCCTGACGACCTGGGAGCGGGTCTCCGACGGTCGGATCACCGCGTCCACGTAGCCGCGCTCGGCCGCGATGTACGGGTTGGCCAGCGTGTCCTCGTACTCGGTGACGAGCCTGGCCCGCTCGGCCTCGGGGTCGTCGGAGGCGGCCAGCTCGCGCCGGTAGAGGATGTTCACCGCGCCCTGCGCGCCCATGACCGCGATCTGCGCGGTGGGCCAGGCCAGGTTGACGTCCGCGCCGAGGTGCTTGGACCCCATGACGTCGTACGCGCCGCCGTACGCCTTGCGGGTGATGACCGTGATCAGGGGGACGGTGGCCTCGGCGTAGGCGTAGAGGAGCTTGGCGCCGCGGCGGATGATTCCGTTCCATTCCTGATCCGTGCCGGGCAGGAAACCCGGTACATCAACAAAAGTCAGTATTGGAATATTAAACGCATCACATGTTCGAATAAATCTGGCGGCCTTCTCGGATGCGTTGATATCCAGACATCCCGCGAAATGCATGGGCTGGTTCGCGACGACGCCGACCGACTGGCCGTCCACGCGGCCGTACCCGACGACGACGTTCGGCGCGAACAGCGCGTGCACCTCCAGGAACTCTCCGTCGTCGAGCACGTGCTCGATCACCCGGTGCATGTCGTACGGCTGGTTCGCCGAGTCCGGGATCAGCTCGTCCAGCCCGGGATCCGGATCCAGGTCCGCGGCCGCCTCGAAGACCGGGGCCTCGTCCAGATTGTTGGACGGCAGGTACGACAGCAGCGCCTTGACGTAGTCGAGCGCGTCGTCCTCGTCGGACGCCTGGTAATGGGCCACACCCGACTTCGTGTTGTGCGTATGGGCCCCGCCGAGCTCCTCGAACGTGACCTCCTCGCCTGTCACCGTCTTGATCACGTCCGGACCCGTGATGAACATCTGCGACGTCTGGTCCACCATCACGACGAAGTCGGTCAGCGCGGGGGAGTAGACGTGCCCGCCGGCCGCGGCGCCCATGATGAGCGAGATCTGCGGGATCACCCCGGAGGCGTGCACGTTGCGCTTGAAGATCTCCGCGTAGAGCCCGAGCGCGACCACGCCCTCCTGGATGCGCGCGCCGCCGCCCTCGTTGATCCCGATGATCGGGCAGCCGGTCTTGAGCGCCATGTCCAGCACCTTGACGATCTTGTCGCCGTACACCTCGCCGAGCGAGCCGCCGAACACGGTCACGTCCTGCGAGAACACGCAGACCTGCCGTCCGTCGATCGTGCCGTAACCGGTGATCACCCCGTCGCCGTACGGCCGCCGCTTCTCCAGCCCGAACATCGTCGACCGGTGCCTGGCGAATTCGTCGAACTCCACGAAGGAGCCCTCGTCCAGCAGCGCGAGCACCCGCTCCCTCGCGGTCATCTTGCCCTTGGCGTGCTGCTTGTCGACCGCGGCCGAGGAGCCGGCGTGCACGGCTTCGTCGAGGCGCCGCTCCAGGTCGGCGATCTTCCCGGCAGTCGTATGGATGTCCGGCTTCTCCGGCATGGAATCCGCAGCTGCACTCATGCGCGCAAGGCTAGTCCCTCCCCATAGATTGGTTCCATGACGGATGCGGTTCGCACCCATGGCCTGTTCAAGCGGTATGGACAGCAGGTCGCGGTCGCGGAGGTCGATCTCGTCGTCCCGGCGGGCAGCTTCGCGGGGCTGGTCGGGCCGAACGGCGCGGGCAAGACGACCACGCTCAGCATGATCACCGGGCTGCTCCGCCCCGACGGCGGGGCGGCGGAGGTGGACGGGTTCCACGTCTGGCGCGATCCCGTCGAGGTCAAGGCCCGCATCGGGGTGCTGCCCGAGGGATTGCGGCTGTTCGAGCGGCTCTCGGGCCGCGAGCTGCTGCTCTACGCCGGGCGGCTGCGCGGCATCCCCAAGAGCGAGGTCGAGCAGCGGGCCGACGAGTTGCTGGCCGTCATGGACCTGGCGGGCGCCGCCGACAAGCTCGTCGTCGACTACTCCACCGGCATGCGCAAGAAGATCGGCCTGGCCGCCGCGCTGCTGCACAACCCGTCGGTGCTGTTCCTGGACGAGCCGTTCGAGGGCGTCGACCCGGTCAGCGCCAACACGCTGACCGAGGTGCTCCAGCGCTTCACCGCCTCCGGCTCGACCGTCATCTTCTCCAGCCACGTGATGGACCTGGTCGAGCGGCTGTGCGACTGGGTGTCGGTGATGAGCGCGGGCCACATCGTGGCGCAGGGGCCGCTGGAGGACGTACGCGGCGGCCGGAGCCTCAACCAGGCGTTCCTGGAGCTGGTCGGCGGCCCTGCCCAGGGCCGGGAGGCGGGCCTGACGTGGCTGGGCGCGAAGGACAAGCCCGGGGGAGCCCCGTGAGCACGGTGAGCGCCGTGGGCCCCGTGAGCACGGTGGCGCTGTTCGCGCGGCTGAAGCTCCAGCTGCTAGCCGGCAATCTGCGCGGCGACCTCCAGCGCCGCCTCGGCTTCATCTTCACCCTGGTCATGGCCACCGGCTTGGCCGCGCTCGGCTTCTTCCTGATGAGCCTGCTCCGGCTGGCGCCCGCCGACATCAGGTCCTCGCTCGTCATCGTCGCGTTCGCGTTCTTCCTCTTCGGCTGGATGATCGTGCCGCTGCTGGCGTTCGGCCTGGACGACACGCTGGACCCGGCCAAGCTGTCGCTGTTCCCGCTGCGCACGCGCACGCTGGCGATCGGCATGTTCACCGCGTCCGCGACCGGCGTCTGGCCCGCCGCGATGCTGGTGGTCACGTCCGGCGCCCTGATCGCGCTCCCCACCGGCCCGGGCGGGGTCCTTCTCGGGGTGCCGGCCGTGCTGCTGCAGTTCGCGCTCTGCGTGGTGACGTCGCGGCTGATCACCACGTCGCTGTCCAGCGCGCTGCGCACGCGGCGCGGTCGCGACGTGCTCGCCGTGGCCGCCTTGCTCGTGGTGGTGCTCGCGCAGCTGCCCAACCTGCTGATGAACCGCGACTTCGGCGACCCCGAGGCGGGGCTGCACCAGATGGCGGCCATGCTCAGGTGGACCCCGCCCGGCATGGCCGCGCACGCCATCGCCGACGGCGGCCTGGCGGGGGTGGCTGAGCTGGTGTTCCTGGCGCTGGTCGTCATGGCGCTCGCCTGGCTGTGGATCAAGGCGCTGAGCCGCGCATTGGTGACGCCGGACGCCTCCACCCAGGCGGCCTCCGTACGCAAGGAGTCCGGTCTGGTGGACCGGCTCGTTCCGGACGGGCCGCTGGCCGCGGTGGTCACCAAGGAGCTGAAGTACATCAGGCGCGAGCCGAGGTTCCGGGTGGGCTGGTTCAGCGCGCTCGTGGTCACGCTCGTGCTGTCGTTCTCGCTGACCGGCACCGCCGAGGGCGCGCCGGGCCAGGGGGTGCCGATCATGATCACCACGGTGGGCGCCCTGATGATCGCCCTTCAGTCGGGCAACGCGTTCGGCATCGACGGCCGCTCGCTGTGGATGAACGCCGTGACGTTCGGCTCCGAGCGCAGCCTGGTCACCGACCTGGCCGGACGCCACCTGGCCAGCGCGCTCGTCGCGGTCCCGCTGCTCGCCGTGATCGCCGTCGGCACCGGCCTGCTCACCGGCCACCCGGCGGCGATCGTGCCCGCGATGTTGTCCGGGTGGGGCGCGCTCGGGATCGGGCTCGGTGTCGGGTCCGTGACCAGCGTCGTGCTGCCGTACTCGGTGCCCGAGCGGATGAACGCCTTCAGCGGCGCCGCGCCCGGCCAGGGCGGGCAGGCGTTCGCCTCGTCCATGGGGGCGATGCTCGGCATCGCGCTGCTGTCGCTGCCGTTCGTGGTGCCGCTCGCCTTCGGGCTCCTGTGGGTGAGCGTGGTGGCGCCGTTCTACGGGCTGCTGGCCGAGACGCTCGGCCGGCGGCTGTCCGCGCGGATAGGCTTCGCCCGCCTGCCCGAACTGCTGGCCGCGGTCTCAAAGGCTTCTTGACCAGCTCCCTCGCGGTGGTCTAGTCCAATGGGTGAGACCGGTCTACGGGCGTTTTGAACGACTCGCTACCCTTCAAAGCATGATTGACCAGGGGCTCGAACATCGCAGCGCGGCCGTAACCGAGATGCCGGACGAGCTGCGCCACGATGTGCGGCTGCTCGGCAAGCTGCTCGGTCAGGTGCTCGCCGAGCAGGGCGGCGAGGACCTGCTGGCGGACGTCGAACGGCTGCGCAAGGCCGTCATCGCGGCGCGCAGGGGCGAGATCTCGGCCGACGTGATCACCGACATGGTCGCGGCATGGGAGATCGAGCGGGCCGTCCAGGTCGCCCGCGCGTTCACGTGCTACTTCCACCTGGCCAACCTGGCCGAGGAGCACTACCGGATCCGCACGCTGCGCGAGCGGGACGCCGAGGGCAGGGTCCAGCGGGAGTCGCTGGCGCAGGCCGTCCACGAGCTGGGCCACGACCGCGTCGCCGAGTTGATGGCGGGCCTGGAGCTGCACCCGGTGCTGACCGCGCACCCGACCGAGGCGCGCCGGCGGGCGGTCGTCACCGCCATCCAGCGCGTCAGCACCCAGCTCACCGAGTACAACAGCCCGGGTCGCGGGGCCTCCGAGCGCGCCGAGAGCAAGCGGCGCATGCTGGAGGAGATCGACCTGCTGTGGCGCACGGCCCAGCTCCGCTCGACCAAGCTCGACCCGCTCGACGAGGTGCGCACGGCCATGGCCGCCTTCGACGAGACGCTGTTCCGCATGGTGCCCCAGGTCTACCGCGCGCTCGACGCGGCGCTCGACCCGGGCACCGGCACCCGCCCGCCACAGGCCAGCCCTTTCATCAGGTACGGCAGCTGGATCGGCGGCGACCGCGACGGCAACCCCAACGTCACGGCCAAGGTCACCCGCGAGACCATCCAGATCCAGTCCGAGCACGTGCTGTCCGCACTGGAGACCGCCTGCTCGCGCATCGCCCGCACGCTCACCGCCTCCACCCAGTTCGCCCCCTGCTCCCGGGAGCTGAAGGCGGCGCTGGCCGGGGCCGTGGACGCGCACCCCGAGGTTGTCTCCGAGCTGGCCACCCGCTCGCCGCGCGAGCCGCACCGGCAGTGGCTGCTGTTCGTGGCCGCGCGCATCGCCGCCACCCGCCGCCGCGACCTCGACCTGGCCTACCGCTCGCCCGCCGAGCTGCTGGCCGACCTGCGGCTGGCGCAGGAGTCGCTGGCGGCCTCGGCGCCGCGGCAGGCGTACGGCGAGCTGCAGCATCTCATCTGGCAGGTGGAGACGTTCGGCTTCCACCTGGCCGAGCTGGAGGTGCGCCAGCACTCCCAGGTGCACGCGGCCGCGCTGGAGGAGTTGCGGGGCGGCGGCGAGCCGTCGGAGCGCACCGAGGAGGTCCTGGCCACGCTCCGGGTGATCGGCTGGATCCAGGAGCGGTTCGGCGTCACGGCCTGCTCCCGCTACGTCGTCTCCTTCACCCGCACGGCCGAGGACATCGCGGCCGTCTACGAGCTGGCCCGGCGCGCGCTCGGCAACCGCGCTCCCGTGCTGGACGTGGTGCCGCTGTTCGAGTCAGGACAGGACCTGGCCAACTCACCGCGCGTGCTGACCGGCATGCTGGAGATCCACGAGGTCCAGGAGCGCCTGGCGACCACCGGCCGGCGCATGGAGATCATGCTCGGCTACTCCGACTCGGCCAAGGAACTCGGCCCGGCCGCCGCCACGCTCCGCCTGTACGAGGCGCAGGAGGCGCTGACCGCCTGGGCCGCCGAGCACGACGTGAAGCTGCGCATGTTCCACGGCCGCGGCGGCGCGCTCGGCCGCGGCGGCGGCCCGGCCAACCGGGCGGTGCTGGCCCAGGCGCCCGGCTCGGTCGCGGGCCGGTTCAAGGTCACCGAGCAGGGCGAGGTCATCTTCGCCCGCTACGGCCACATCGCGATCGCCCGCCGCCACCTGGAGCAGGTCACGAACGCCGTCCTGCTGGCCTCCTCGCCCGCCATCGGCGCCCGAACCGCGGCCGCGGCCGAGCGTTTCCGCGGGCTGGCCGAGCAGGTGGCCGTCGCGTCCGAGCAGGCGTACCGGGCGCTGACCGAGGCGCAGGGCTTCCCCGAGTGGTTCGGCCTGGTCAGCCCGCTTGAGGAGATCGGCACGCTGCGCCTCGGCTCCCGCCCGGCGCGCCGCGGGCTGGGCGCGCCGCGCTCGCTCGACGACCTGCGGGCGATCCCGTGGGTGTTCGCGTGGGCGCAGACCCGGGTCAACCTGCCCGGCTGGTACGGCCTGGGCACCGGCCTGGCCTCGGTGGGCTCGCTCGACGAGCTGCGGGCCGCGTACGCGGAGTGGCCGCTGTTCAACGCGATGCTGGACAACGCGGAGATGTCGCTGGCCAAGACCGACCGCTCGATCGCCAAGCGCTACCTGGCCCTGGGCGGCCGCGAGGACTTCACCCGGCAGGTGCTGGAGGAGTACGACCGAACCCGCGACCTGGTCCTGCGCGTGACGGGGCACACCAGGCTGCTGGAGAACCGCAAGGTGCTCTCGCGCGCCGTCCAGCTCCGCGACCCGTACGTGGACGCGCTGTCGCACCTCCAGCTCCGTGCGCTGCGCGCGCTGCGCACCGGCAATCCGTCGGAGCAGGAGCGCGACCGGCTGTCCACGCTCCTGCTCCTGTCGGTCAACGGGGTGGCGGCGGGCCTGCAGAACACCGGCTGAGCTGTGTCCATGGCCTCACCTCGCGTTCGGCCATCCGATCTGCCGGGGCGCTGCCGGGCCGTAGGATCGTGAGTTCGTGGAGCAGCCGAAGGGCCTGGATCTGCACGTCGATGTGGATCGCCGCCCTGGCCGGGTCGGGCGCTCCCTGGAGGAGGCGTTGCGTAAGGCGCTTCGCTCGGGCCGCCTGCCGGCCGGGACCCGCCTGCCCGGCAGTCGCAACCTGGCGGCCGACCTGGGGATCTCCCGCGGCACGGTCGTCCAGGTCTACGCGCAGTTGATCGCCGAGGGATGGCTGGTGGGCAGGCCGGGCTCGGGCACGCGAGTGTCCCCGACCCCGGCGGCGGCCGATACGGGTCCGACGATGGAGGGCCGGGCGGGCCGAGGTCGTCGGCCTGACGCCGCTGCGGGGCACCGGCCGGAGGCTGTCGATCTGCGGCCGGGCAGGCCCGATATCGGAGCTTTCCCGCGTGCGGCCTGGGCCTCGGCCGTGCGCCGGGTTCTGACCTCGGCCGACCCGGAGCTCTGGGACTACGGCCCGCCCACGGGCCTGACGGCGCTGCGCGAGGCCGTCGCCGGGTACGTCGCCCGCACCCGCGGTGTGCGCGCGGACCCCGGCCGGGTGATCGTGGTGGGCGGGTTCGCCGCCGGGCTGGCACTGCTGGGCCGGGCGCTGAGCGGCCTCGGCGTACGCGAGGTGGCGACCGAGGACCCCGGGCTCGACCGGCACCGCCGCCTCCTGCACGCCGCGGGGCTGGCGACGCCTCCGCTGGAGGTCGGGCCCACCGGCGCGGACCCGGACGGCTTGACCGCACGCGCGGGCGCCGCCCTGCTCACCCCCGCCCACCAGCACCCGTACGGCGTCGTCCTCGCGCCACGGCGGCGCGCGGCGTTCGTGGACTGGGCGCGGCGGCACGACGGTTACCTGATCGAGGACGACTACGACGGCGAGTTCCGCTACGACCAGCAGCCGGTCGGCGCGCTGCAGGCACTCGCGCCCGACCGGGTGGTGTACGCGGGCAGCGCCAGCAAGTCGCTCGCCCCGGGGATGCGGCTCGGCTGGCTGGTCGTGCCGGCGGCCCTGCACGACCCGCTGGTGCGCGCGATCGAGGAGACCGGCACGGGGGTGCCCGTGATCGAGCAGCTGGCCCTGGCGGACCTCATCGAGCGCGGCGAGTACGACCGGCACATCCGCCGCGTCCGCCTGGCCTACCGGCGCCGCAGGGCGGAGCTGGTCCGGCGGCTGCCCGCCCCGCTGAGCGGCGTGGCCGCCGGCCTGCACGCCCTGCTGCCGGTGGGTTCGGCCGGGCACGAGGCACGGCTGATCGAGGTGGGCCGCTACGCCGGGGTACGCCTGCACGGCCTGCACGGCCTCGCCTACTGGCACCGCCCGTCCGGCGAGCGGCCCGCCGCGCTCGTCCTCGGCTACGCGACCCCGCCCCAGCATGCCTGGCAGCAGGCCCTGGACCGGCTGGTCGAGGTGATCGACGCCGTCGGGCTCGCGGACTGACCCGACAGGGCCGAGCGGCGTGTGGCGAGCGCTGAACGGCTCAGGCGAGGGCGGCGAAGCCCGCACGCCAGGACGCGTATTCGGGCGTCCAGCCCAGGTGCTTGCGCGCGTAGTGGTTGTCCGCCCCCCGCGCGACCCTGCTCCGCGGCGCGCCGCTCTCCGGCGGCGCGGGCGCCCCCACGGCCCGGCAGAACGCGGGCAGCCAGTCCCGCCCGGGGGCGGGCTCGTCATCGCAGACGTTCACGGGCCCGGACGGCCATGCGAGCGCCTGTACGGCGGCGGTCGCGGCGTCGTCCACGTGCACGAAGCTCGTCACGTCGGCATCGGCCACGAGGGCACCCGACCGGGCCGCCTCCGCCCTGGCTCCGCGCGGCTCGAACCAGGTGCCGGTGCCGTAGAACAGCCCGTACCGCAGCACCACCCACTCGGGCAGCTCCCGCACGGCCGTCTCCAGTGCGGCGACGGCCTCGACGCCCGTGCGGCGCGGCTCCGGCGCGTGCAGGTCGAGCGGGATCTCCTCGACGGCCGGGACGTCGCCCGGCTCGTACATCCACGAGATGCTCTGCGCCACGATGCGCCGCACCCCGGCGGCCAGCGCCGCGTCGACCAGGTTGCGCGTGCCGGCCACCCGGACGCGGGCGTTGGCGGCGAAATCGCCCGCGCTCAGGTCGGTCAGCTGGTGCATCACGACGTCCGCGCCGGACTCGCGGACGGCGGCCGCCAGCGCCGCGGCGTCGTAGACGTCGGCGCGCACGGCCGTGGCGCCCAGATCGCGCAGCATCGCGACCTTGGCCTCGTCGCGCGTCGTCGCGGTCACCGTGTGGCCCGCGGCCACCAGCAAGGGCACGATCCGGCGGCCCAGCACGCCGGTGCCGCCGGCCAGGAAGACATGCATGCTCAGGAGTCCTTTCTCGGAGCACGGCGGTCGCGGCGGGCTTCGAGCTCGTGCGCGCCGACGAGCGTGAGCATCGGCTCGCCGGGAACGCCGACCATCACCACCACGAACCGGCTCCACGCGTCCGGCAGGTTGTTGCCCGCCTGGTAGTGGATCACATCGCCGCCGGGCTCCCAGAAGGCCTCGCCCGCCCGGATCACGCGTTCGGGCTCGCCTTCGAGCTCGAAAATCATCTCACCGTCGAGCATGTAGCCGAAGACCGGCCCGGAATGCCGGTGCGGCGGCGTGCCGGGAGAGCCTGGCGGCAGCTCGACCGTCATGGTCATCACCTCCGCCCCCTCGGGCAGGAACGGGGGAACCTGGTGCAGAAGGGTCGTCAGGACCGCACGGGAGTCGTTCACACCGCCACGCTAGGACGCTGCCGGTCCAGAGAAATAGACCACTTCACCGCTATTCCACTAGACCACTTGGCACGGTTGTTACGGTTGTGGTCCATGACAGGCTCACACCTGACGCTCTGGTACGACCGGCCCGCCACCGACTGGGAGACCGAGGCGTTGCCGATCGGCAACGGGGCCCTGGGCGCGATGGTCTTCGGCGGGATCGGCCTGGAGCAGATCCAGTTCAACGAGAAGACCCTGTGGACCGGAGGGCCAGGATCGCGGCAGGGGTACGACTTCGGCAACTGGACGAGCCCGCGCCCGGACGCGATCTCCGAGGTGCGGGAGACGCTGGACCGCGAGGGGCGGATGGCGCCGGAGGAGGTCGCGGCCAGGCTGGGGCAGCCGAAGTCGGGGTTCGGGGCGTACCAGACCTTCGGCGACCTGTGGCTGGACCTGCCCGCGGACACCTCTGACGATTACCGCAGGGAGTTGAGCCTGCGCGAGGCCGTGGCCAGGGTGGCGTACACGTCCGGCGGGGTGCGGCACACGCGCGAGTACTTCGCCGGCCACCCGGGCAACGTGATCGTCGGGCGGATCTCGGCCGACCGGCCCGGCACGGTCGAGTTCACGTTGCGCGTGTCGTCACCGCACGACGACAAGCGGATCAGCGTGGCCGACGGGCGGCTGACGATGCGCGGGGCGCTGGCGGACAACGGGATGCTCTTCGAGGCGCAGGTGCAGGTGGTCGTGGAGGGCGGCACCCGTACGGACGGGGCCGGCCGCGTCACGGTCACCGGGGCCGACAGCGCGGTGCTCGTGCTGTCCGCGGGGACCGGCTACGCCCCCGTCTACCCGGCGTACCGGGGCGAGGACCCGCACGACGCCGTCACGGCGGCCGTGGACAAGGCGGTGGCGCAGGGGTACGACGCGCTCAGGCGGGCACACCAGGACGACTACACGCGGCTGTTCGACCGGGTGGAGCTGGACCTGAGGCAGGAGGCGCCGGACGTGCCGACGGACCGCCTGCGGGCGGCCTACACCGGGGGCGACTCGGCCGCCGACCGGGCGCTGGAGGCGCTGTACTTCGCCTACGGGCGCTATCTGCTGATCGCCTCCTCCCGGGCCGGATCGTTGCCGGCGAACCTGCAGGGCGTGTGGAACGACTCCACCGCCCCCGCGTGGTCGGGCGACTACCACGTCAACATCAACCTGCAGATGAACTACTGGCCGGCCGACGTGACGAACCTGGCCGAGACGGCGCGCCCGTACGACGAGTACGTGCAGGCCATGATGGCGCCGGGCCGGCGGACGGCGCGGGAGATGTTCGCGGCCGAGGGGTGGGTGGTGCACAACGAGACGAACCCGTTCGGGTTCACCGGCGTGCACGACTGGGCCACCGCGTTCTGGTTCCCGGAGGCGGCGGCCTGGGTGACGCAGGACCTCTACGACCGTTACCGGTTCAGCGGCGACGCCGGCTACCTGCGCGAGACCGCCTATCCGGTGATGAAGGGGGCGGCCGAGTTCTGGCTGGACACGCTGCACGCCGACCCGCGCGACGGGACGCTGGTCGTGTCGCCGAGCTACTCCCCCGAGCACGGGGACTTCTCGGCGGGGGCGTCGATGTCGCAGCAGATCGTCTGGGATCTGCTCACGAACGTCGCGGAGGCGGCGGCGGTCCTGGACGTGGACGCCGAGTTCCGGGCGCGCGTGCTGGAGGTGCTGGAGCGGCTGGACCCGGGGCTGCGGATCGGCTCCTGGGGGCAGCTGCAGGAGTGGAAGGCCGACTGGGACGAGGCGGACGACACGCATCGGCACGTGTCGCACCTGTTCGGGCTGCATCCCGGGCGGCAGATCGCGGCGGGGAGCCCGGAGGGCGAGGCCGCCAAGGTGACGCTGGCGGCCCGGGGCGACGGCGGCACCGGGTGGAGCAAGGCCTGGAAGATCAACTTCTGGGCGCGGCTGCTCGACGGCGATCACGCGCACACGGTGCTGGGCGAGCTGCTGAAACACTCGACGCTGGACAACCTGTGGGACACGCATCCGCCGTTCCAGATCGACGGCAACTTCGGGGCCGTCGCGGGGATGGCGGAGATGCTGGTGCAGAGCCACCACGGGGTGATCCACATGCTGCCCGCGCTGCCGTCGGCCTGGCGTACGGGGGCGGTGCGCGGGCTGCGGGCCCGCGGTGACGTGACCGTGGACGTCTCGTGGCGCGACGGGGCGGCCGAGAAGGTCACGCTGCGGGCGGGACGTACCGGAGAGGTCACGGTGCGGACCGCCGGCCCGGTGCGCGGCGAACAGGGGGAGGTGGCCGTGCGGCGCTCCGGCGACACGGTGAGCTGGGACGCCGAGGCCGGGAAGGTGTACACGATCGGCTGACCGGGGCGGGCAGGTCCCGCCCCGGTCGCGACGTCAGTCGTCGGCGGACGGCGGCTCGGCGTAGCGGGCCAGATAGAGCTGCAGGCCGAGGCTGTCGATCAGCCCCAGCTCGGTCTCCAGGTAGTCGATGTGGACTTCCTCGTCCGCGAGGATGTCCTCGAAGATACGGGCCGAGGTGACGTCACCCTTCTCGCGCATGAGCTGGATCGCCGGGCGCAGCCGCTGCACCACCGACAACTCCACCTCGAGGTCGGCCCTGAGTTGCTCTTCGACCGTCTGACCGATGTGCAGGGTGCCCAGCCGCTGGTAGTTGGGCAACCCCTCCAAAAAGAGGATGCGATCGGTGAGGCGCTCGGCGTGACGCATCTCGTCGATCGACTCTTCGCGGGTGTGCTCCGCGAGCTTCGTGTATCCCCAGTTCTCCTGCATTTTGGCGTGCAGGAAATACTGGTTGATCGCGGTGAGCTCGGCGGTCAGTTGTTCGTTGAGCAACTCGATGATCTGCTTGTCGCCCTGCATGTGAACGGGCCCCTTGCTGCTATCCCGGCTATGCGGTCGTCAGTTCTTCAGACCTTTTCAGGATCGCACAGATCTTCCGTACACATCGGGCACAGTCCCCACCAGCCCCGGTGGTGTCGCGAATCTGCTTCACACTCTTCGCCCCGGAGGCGATGCAGTCGTGGACCTCATTTTCGGTCACAGCACGACATATGCACACATACATCCAGGACGGCCTCTCGCGCAAGGTGGACCATAGGTTAGGCACACCTAAGATAGCCCACTTTGGTAAGGCTTGCCTACTTTGGGCCGGCCACAGTGACGTATCCCTCAGTGTCAGTGCCCTCTGGCGATCCATTCCTCCAGGTGAGGGGCCTCGGCGCCGATCGAGGTCGAGTCGCCGTGGCCCGTGTGCACGACCGTCTCCGAGGGCAGGGTCAGCAGCCGTTTCCTGATCGACTCGATGATCGTGTCGAACGACGAGTACGAGCGGCCGGTCGCCCCCGGGCCGCCCTTGAACAGCGTGTCGCCGCTGAACAGCACGCCGAGCTCGCGCCCGTACACGCAGACCGCGCCGGGGGCGTGGCCGGGAGTGTGCAGGATCTCCAGCGCGCAGCCGCCGACCTCGATGCGCTCGCCGTCCGTCAGCGGCTCGTACGCCACCGCGTCGCCGTACTCCTGCTCCCACAACACCTGGTCGGCGGGGTGCAGCCGGATCGGCGCGCCGGTGCGCTCGGCGAGCTCTCGCGCGGCGTTGATGTGGTCGTTGTGCGCGTGCGTGCACACGATGGCCTTGACCGCCCGCCCGCCGACCCGCTCGGCGATCGCGGCGGCGTCGTGGGCGGCGTCGATGACGACGACCTCGCGGGCGTCGCCGATCAGCCAGACGTTGTTGTCGACGTCCCAGGTGCCGCCGTCCAGCGAGAACGTGCCCGAGGTGATGACGCGGTCGATCATCTAGAACGTCACCACCGAGCGCAGCACCTCACCGCGGTGCATCTTCGCGAACGCCTCCTCGACCTGGCCGACCGAGATCGTCTCGCTGACGAACTTGTCCAGCGGCAGCCGGTTCTGCAGGAACAGGTCGATCAGCATGGGGAAGTCGCGCGACGGCAGGCAGTCGCCGTACCAGCTCGACTTCAGCGACCCGCCGCGGCCGAACACCTCCAGGAGCGGCAGCTCCAGCTTCATCTCCGGCGTCGGCACGCCGACCAGGACGACCGTGCCGGCCAGGTCGCGGGCGTAGAACGCCTGGGTGTACGTCTCCGGCCGGCCCACCGCCTCGATGACCACGTCCGCGCCGAAGCCGCCGGTCAGGTCGCGGATGGCCTCGACGGGGTCGCTCTCGCGCGAGTTGACCGTGTGCGTGGCGCCGAAGCCGCGGGCCCACTCCAGCTTGCGATCGTCCACGTCCACCGCGATGATCGTCGCGGCGCCTGCCAGCGAGGCGCCCAGGATCGCCGCGTCACCGACGCCGCCGCAGCCGATCACGGCCACGCTGTCGCCGCGCGCCACCCCGCCGGTGTTGATCGCCGCGCCGATCCCGGCCATCACGCCGCAGCCCAGCAGGCCCGCGACCTGGGCGGGGGCCTCGGCGGAGACCTTGGTGCACTGCCCCGCGGCGACCAGCGTCTTCTCCAGGAACGCGCCGATGCCCAGCGCGGGCGACAACACGGTGCCGTCCTTGAGCGTCATCTTCTGCGCCGCGTTGTGCGTGCTGAAGCAGTACCAGGGGCGGCCGCGCAGGCAGGCCCGGCACTGGCCGCACACGGCCCGCCAGTTGAGGATCACGAAGTCGCCCGGCTCGACCTCGGTGACCCCGGGACCGACCGCCTCGACGACGCCCGCCGCCTCGTGACCGAGCAGGAACGGGAAGTCGTCGTTGATCCCGCCCTCCCGGTAGTGCAGGTCGGTGTGGCAGACCCCGCAGGCCTGCACGTTGACGACGGCCTCACCCGGACCGGGATCCGGGACGATCACCGTCTCGAGCGAAACTTCCTGGCCCTTACCTCGGGCGACGACGCCCTGCACTTCGTACGGCATGGCAGCCATCTTGGGTCAGAGGGTTGATCTCCGCAAGACATAGGGCTGCACCACGCCGAGGCCCCTTGCCGGGCGGCGTCTGAGCTTGCGGAGCTCGTAGCCGTCCAGTCCGCCGGCCAGCTCCGCGTCCACCAGGACGGTGCCGGGGCGGGCGATGGCGGTGAGCCTGGCGGCCAGGTTGACGGTGGTGCCGAACACGTCGCCCATCATGGGCACCACCGGGCCGTACGCCATGCCGATGCGCAGCTCATCCGCGTCGACCAGGTCGAGCGCGATCGCCGCCGCCTGCGCCGCGGTCGGCGCGGTGAACAGCACCTCGTCGCCCAGCGTCTTGACCAGCCGGGCGCCGTGCGTGGCCGCCACGTCGGAGGCGCGCGACTCGAACCCCTCCACCAGCGCGGCCAACTCCCGCTCGTCCAGCTCACGGGCGCGCCGCGTGAACGCCACCAGATCCGCGAAGCCCACCGCCATCGGCACCCGGGTCGGCACGGGCTCGTCGTTGAGGTCGGCCAGGGCCAGCAGCCGGGTGCCGGCCGCGGCGAGCTGCGCCCGCCAGACGTGGATCAGCACGTGCTCGAAGTCCGGCAGCATGCCCTGCGCGGTGTCGAGCATCTTGGCCAGGTCCTCGTCGCCGGGCTCCGGCGGCAACATCGCGCTCGTCATGATCTCCGCCTGCCACTGCGCCAGCCTGGCCATGGTCTGGCCGAGCGCGCGGGCCATGCGGACGACCGTCTCCTCGTCGAGCAGGCCGCCGTGGAGCATGCTGCGGACCCGGCGCAGGGCGGCGACGTCGGCGTCGGTGAACGCCACGGCGTCGTCGGCGCGCTGGGCGAACCCGAGCGCCCGCCAGATGCGCGCGGCCAGGTCCGGTGAGACGCCGCTGCGGGACGAGACCTGCTCGCGTGTGTAGCGCGGCGGCAGGCCGAGGAGCAGCCGCTCGATGTCCTCGGCGGTCGGCCGGCCCCGCGCGCTCTCGCTCAACGGCCGTCGATCTCGCCGTCCGAGACGTCCTCGACCAGCCTGAACAGGTCGGTGCGGACATCCTGGATCCTGGGGATGTCACGCAGCACGATCTCGCCCCGGTCCCCCGCCGACTCGACGGTCAGCGTGCCGCAGCCGAGCAGGCGCTCGGCGAACGTCTGGTCGGAGCTGACGGTGTTGACCTTGGCGATCGGGATCTCGTCGGTCGACTTGTTGAGCACGCCCTGGCTGATCGTGAACCGGTGGGTGGTGAGCACGTAGCCGGTGTTCTTCCACCGCAGGTAGGGCACGAACGACCAGATCGTCAGCAGGATGAGGGCGATCACGACGACGGCGATCCTGGAGTAGGAGGCGAACTCCCACTCCGGCATGAACCACAGCGCCGCGCCCGAGGCCGCGGCGATGAGGACGAGCGCGACGAACGGCCCGATGAGCCGCTTCCAGTGCGGATGGAAGGACCGGACGCGGCGCTCACCCTGCGTCAGATGGTGGTCGGGAAGGGTCATGGCCCAAATCGTGCCACCATCGCCGCCCGGCGGCTACGCGGACGACCCAACCCGCTCAGCCCGCGATCCGGACGTGCACCACGTCGCCCGCGCTCAGTGTGTACTGCTTGTCCTCGCCCGCCACCTGGAGGTGCCCGAACTCGTCGACGCCCGTCGCCTGCCCGATCAGCACCTCTCCGCTGGGCAGCTCCAGCCTGACCAGGCGGCCGATCGTGGCGCTCGCCGCCAGGTAGGCCGAGCGCAGCCCGGACGCCTCGGGGTCGCCGCCCGCCTCCGTCCAGTCCAGGTAGTGCCTCTCGACCTCCCTGAGGACGGCCCTGAGCAGCGGATCCCGGTCCGTGCACGCCGCCTTCTCGATGGCCAGCGACGTGGCCGCCTCGATCGGCAGCTCCTCCGGCCTGAGCGACACGTTCAGCCCCATGCCGATGACGACCGCGTCGTCGGACCGCTCGGCCAGCACGCCGGCCAGCTTGCGCTCGCCGATCAGCAGGTCGTTGGGCCATTTCAGGCGCACGTCCACCTCGGCCAGGCGGCGTACGGCCGAGGCGGCGGCGACGCCGTACATGAGGGCCAGCCAGCCCATCGCGGCGACCGGGATCCGCGGCCTGAGCAGGATCGAGAACGTCAGCCCCGAGCGGGGCGGCGCCGTCCAGGCGCGGCCCAGCCTGCCGCGGCCTGCGAGCTGCGACTCCGCCACCAGCACCGTGCCCTCCGGGGCGCCCTCGCGGGCGGCCTCGGCGAGGTCGGCGTTGGTCGAGCCGGTGCTGTCGACGACGGTGACGCCGGTCCACAGGCCGCCGGGGTGGACCAGGGCCCGGGTGAGCGCCGCCGCGGAGAGAGGCGGACGGTCGAGGTCGGAGTAGCGGGAGTCGGGCATCCTCCTATTTTGGCAGCGGAGGAAGATGGAGAGATGAGCCAGCGTCTGGATTCGCGCCGCCGGGCCTCTTGGCGCCCGTTCGGCGACAACGCCTTCGTCACGGTGGGGCCGCTATGAGGACGCGGCCGGGCCCCACCACCCGCATGCGGATCCGGGAGATCACCGGCTCCGTCACCACGGACCGCCGCGACGACCTGGCCACCGAGGAGCCGCTGGAGATCCGGCTCACCGCGCCGGACGGTGCCCGCAAGACCGTGGCCATCACCATGCGCACGCCGGGCCACGACTTCGAGCTGGCCGCCGGGTTCCTGCACGGCGAAGGGCTGGTGCGGCCCGGCGAGATCGCGGCGATCGCCTACTGCACCGACGAGGACCTCCCGCCGGAGGCCCGCTACAACACGGTCACCGTACGCCTGCGCGTTCCCATCCCCGACCTTCCCGCGCTGGACCGGCACTTCCTCACCTCCAGCGCGTGCGGCGTCTGCGGCTCCGCGAGCCTCGACGCGCTACGCGACCGCTGCGCGCCGATCCCGCAGGGGACGCTGCGGCTCACCCCCGAGATCCTGTACGGGCTGCCGGACGCCCTGCGCCAGGCCCAGGGCGTGTTCGGCAAGACCGGCGGGCTGCACGCCGCGGGCCTGTTCTCGGCCACCGGCAGGATGGCAGGCCTGCGCGAGGACGTCGGGCGCCACAACGCGGTGGACAAGCTGGTCGGCTGGGCCGCGCTGGCGGAGCGGCTGCCGCTGGCCGAGCACGTGCTCATGGTCAGCGGCCGGACCAGCTACGAGATCATGCAGAAGGCGCTGGCCGCGGGCATCCCGGCGGTGTGCGCGGTGTCGGCGCCGTCGTCGCTGGCCGTGGACGTGGCCAGGGACTTCGGCATGACGCTGGTGGGCTTTCTGCGCGGTGAGCGCTGCAATGTCTACGCCGGTCAGGAGCGGATCCAAACCTAGCTGCCGGCAGGGATCACGGGATCAGCCGGTAGAAGCGCCAGAAGCCGAACTCCTCGATCGGCAGGACCTCGATGTCCCGGAAGCCGGCCTCCCTGGCGTACCGGCGCAGCGTGTCCGGGCGCATCACGGTGCCGGTCGCCGCGGACGGCCGGTCGCTCATCCCGTCCGGCAGGCAGATGAGCAGGCTGAAACCGTACATCAGGCGCTCGAGGTCGTCCGCGGGCGCCGTGAACGTCTCACCCACGGCCTCGTCCATGATGACGACGGCTCCGCCGGGCATGATCGCGTTGCGCGCCGCCGCCAGCGTGTCCACCGGCCGCGCCATGTCGTGCACGCACTCGAAGGCGAAGACGGCGTCGTACCGGCCGTCGCCGAGCAGCGCGGCGTCGCCGCGGTGGAAGGAGAGGCGGTCGCCGAGGCCGGAGGCGGCCGCATTGCGCTCGGCCAGCACGACGGACGGCCCGTCGAGGTCGACGCCCTCCACCCGTGCTTCCGGGTACGCCCTGGCCAGCGCGATGGACGACCATCCCGCCCCGCAACCGACGTCGGCGATGCGGGCGCCGGGACGGCGGAGCACGGCGTCGAGCGCGGGCACGCCGGCGAGGGCGCCGGGCAGCGCGTGCTCGAACCAGGGCCGGTTCATGTCGGCCTGCGATTCCCGCACGTCCGCCCCGAACGTCTCCCAGCCGACCCCGCCACCGCCTCGGTAGGCGTCCAGCAGGGCGGGCAGCTGCACCGCGGCGCCCGCCAGCATGCGCGCCAGCGGGGCGAGGTAGGCCAGGCTGGACTCGTTCGTCAGGACCTCGGCCGCGCCCTTCGGCAGCACGAAGCGGCCGTCCGCGGCCACCTCCAGGATCCCGGCCGCGGCCTGCTGCTCCAGCCACTCCCTGGCATAACGCTCGTGGCCGCCCGCCCGCGCGGTCAGCTCCTCGGCACTGGCCGGGCCGTGCGCGGCCAGCGCCCGATACCAGCCCAGCCGGTCGCCGATGTGCACGGAGAGCACCTCGATGGTGCCGAGCGCCGCCTGGAACAGGCGGCCGGCGAACTCGTCGGTAGTCGTGGTCATGATTGTCTTCCCTTTTCCGTAGAAGTCCCGAACGAGCATCGGTGTCGCCGGAGGCCACGAAAAGGTCATTCGGCACAGAGCGTGAGACGTTCTTCGATGAGACCGTCCCGGAAAGCCGGTGACCGCGCCGGGATCGCCTGGGCGCGCCCGCATGATCATCTTCGACGGCCCGTACCATTTGCCGGACGCGACACATCTCGACCGGATCGCCGGGTCGATGACCGGCTTTCTCCGGCAGGATTGAGAATCCTGGCGCCGGGCATGACCGGTCAATGATCTCTTCAGGAATACCGCGGTAATTTAATCACGACCAACCGTATTTTAGTCGTGTTTGCCCAGGTCAATGGATAGGTCAACGACGAGTCAAACCGCGCGCTGTGCCCGGGAAACGATCCCCTAAGGTCCTACGATCGCTTCATGACCTGCGTACTTCTCGCCGAGGACGACACCTCGATCTCCGAGCCACTCGCGCGTGCGCTGCGCCGCGAGGGCTATCAGGTCGAGGTGAGCCCTGACGGCCCGCAGGCCCTGGAAAGGGCACTGTCGGGCGGCATCGATCTCATTGTTCTTGATCTCGGCCTTCCTGAAATGGACGGCCTGGAAGTGGCCCGCCGGATCCGAGCCGAAGGGCACGGGACCCCGGTCCTCATACTCACCGCCCGCGTCGACGAGGTGGACACGGTCGTCGGCCTCGACGCCGGCGCCGACGACTACGTGACGAAACCATTCCGGCTGGCCGAGCTGCTGGCCCGGGTGCGCGCGCTGCTGCGCCGCGGCACCTCCGAGACCCCGGTCGTCCAGGGCGTCCGCATCGACGCGGACTCCCGGCGCGCCTGGATGGGAGAAAAGGAGCTGCATCTGACGACAAAGGAATTCGACCTGCTGCGCGTGCTCGTACGCGACGCCGGCAAGGTGGTCACCCGCGAGCAGATCATGCGCGAGGTGTGGGACACCAACTGGTGGGGTTCCACCAAGACGCTCGACATGCACATCTCCTGGCTACGCCGCAAGCTCGGCGACGACGCCGCCAAGCCCCGTTACATCACGACCGTCCGGGGAGTCGGCTTCCGGTTCGAACGCGAGTAGGCGGATGCGCCGTCGACTGCTCACCTCCACCTTGGTCGTCGCGGTGATCGCGGTCCTGTTGCTGGGGGTCCCCCTGGGCGTCGTGGTGAGCCGCCTGATCGTCGACGAGGCGGCTCAGGAGCTCGGGGCGGAGGCGAAACGCCTCGTGGGAGAGGTCGAGTATGCCCGCGTCCAGGAGACGCCGCTCGACCCCCAGCAACTGGAGCAAAAATACCCGGGCAGGTACGTCCGGATCTGGGAACGCGGAACCCCTCTCAGAGTGACCGTCGTCGGCAGCCCTCCGGCGTCCGGTCACCTGATGACGGAGGAGGCCCAGACCAACACCGGCGTCTATGTGCTGATAAGTCGTGACCGAGACAGGGTCGAGCAGGATGTACGGGCCCGCCTGCTGCTCATCGTCGCCCTGGCCGTCGCCGCCCTCGCGGTGGCCGTGAGCCTGGCGGTCGTGCAGTCCCGCCGGCTGACGCTGCCCCTGCAGGACCTGGCCAAGATCGCCGACCGGCTCGGCTCCGGCGACGCCCGGCCGAGCAAACACCGCTACGGCATCCCCGAGCTCGACCGTGTCGCCCAGGTGCTCGACCGCAGTGCCACCCGCATCTCCGACCTGCTCACCCGCGAACGCGAGTTCGCCACCGACGCCTCACACCAGCTCCGCACGCCGCTGACCGGCCTCACCATGCGCCTGGAGGAGATCGTCGCCGCCTCCGACCATCCGGAGGTCGTACGCGAGGAGGGCGAGGCCGCGATCGTCCAGGCCGAGCGGCTGACCGCCGTGATCGACGAGCTGCTGGCAGCGGCCCGCCGCCAGCGCCACGCCCAGGCGGAGCCGGTCGCGATCGACGAGGTGCTGATTCAGCAGGTCAGGGAGTGGGAGCCGGTCTTCAGGGACGCGCACCGCACCCTGCGGCTGGACGGCTCCCGCGGCCTGAAGGCGATGGCCACCACCGGCGGCTTCGGCCAGGTCATCGCGTCCCTGCTGGAGAACTCCCTGCGACACGGCGGCGGCGCCGTCACCGTCACCACCACCAGCGGCGACAACTACGTGGTCATCGAGGTGGCCGACGAGGGCCCGGGCATCGCCGACGAGATCGCCCCCAAGATCTTCGAGCGGAACGTCAGCGGCGGCGGGGGCACCGGCCTCGGCCTGACGCTCGCCCGCGCGCTGGCCGCAGCCGACGGCGGCCGACTGGAACTCGTACGCCGCCGCCCCGCGACGTTCGCCATCTTCCTGCGCCCGGCGGAGGATGACGGCGGGAGGAACCGGGTGGTCAGCGGTCCTGCGTGACCCCGGTCTCGGGCAGCTCCACCGGGATCGGCTCGGTGGCCTCCAGGAACACCCATCTCTTGTACGACCAGTAGCGGAAGAGCGTCCCCAGCCCGACGCCGATGATGTTGGCGATGTTGAAGCTGAGCGGGTCCTCGAGGCCGAGCGTGTAGGTGGTGAAGCCGATCGTCAGCATGCCGAACAGCAGTGCGATGCCGTTGAGCAGGAAGAACAGGAAGTATTCACGTCCGAGCCCGCTCTGCTCGCGGTGCCGGAAGGTCCAGTAACGGTTGCCGGCATAGGCGAAGGTCGTCGAGATCGTCGTCGCCACGACCTTGGACGTCAGCGGCCCCCAGTCCAGCACGACGTTGCACAGGTTGAGCAACCCGAGGTCGATGACGAAGGCGACGGCCCCGATGCTGCCGAACTTGGCCAGCTCATGGACAAGGGAGGCGAACCGCTCGTAGAGGCGTTTGGTGAAGTCCACGTCTCTGCTCGGTCCCTTCCGTTGTCGAGCTCGGTCATCCCAGCGTACCGGCCGTGATGCAGGACCGGTGTCAGACGGATGAACTTACCCCGTAAAGACAGCTTTAGAAATATCGTCTTATACGACGCGTTTACGAAAGGCGGGGATTACCCTGCCATGCAGGTCGCTGGGCGGTCGTGCTTCGCAAGGCGACCCGGAACGGCCGCCCAGCCCTCCATGGAAGAGTTGTCGTTGCGTCCCGGTAAGCTCACCTGGCGTGAGTTCATACCGCCCCATCGGTCCCGTCGTCGGCATCGTCGGCGCAGGCCAGCTGGCCAGGATGTCGCAGCAGCCCGCCATCGCGCTCGGCGTCGAGCTGCGGGTGCTGGCGGGCGCCCCTGACGAGAGCGCCGCGCGGGTGATCGTCGACACGCGCATCGGAGACTACCGCGATCTGGGCGATCTCCGCGATTTCGCCCAGGGGTGCGACGCGATCACGTTTGACCACGAGCACGTCCCGACCGAGCACATCAGAGCCCTGGCCGGCGCCGGCCACTCCGTCCACCCGGGCGCCGACGCGCTCGTCCACGCGCAGGACAAGGCGGTCATGCGCGAGCGGCTGACCGCGATCGGCGTTCCGTGCCCGGCCTGGTCGCGGCTCTCGTCGGCGGCGGACGTGCCGGGCTTCGCCGAGGAGCACGGCTGGCCCGTGGTGCTGAAGGCGGTGCGCGGCGGCTACGACGGCCGCGGCGTGTGGGTGTGCGAGGACACCGCGCAGGCCGAGGAGGCGTTCGCGTCCGGGGCCGAGCTGATGGCAGAGGCGTTCGTGCCGTTCGAGCGGGAGCTCGCGGTGCTGGTGGCCCGCTCGCCGCACGGGCAGGGCGTCAGCTACCCGGTCGTGGAGACCGTGCAGCGCGACGGCATCTGCGTGGAGGTGCTCGCGCCCGCCCCCGGCCTCGACCGGGAGGACGCCGCCGCGGCCCAGCACATCGGCCTGAAGATCGCCCACGAGCTGGGGGTGACCGGGCTGCTGGCGGTGGAGATGTTCCAGACGGCGCGCGGCCTGGTGGTCAACGAGCTGGCCATGCGCCCGCACAACAGCGGCCACTGGACGATCGAGGGCTCGCGCACGTCGCAGTTCGAGCAGCACCTGCGGGCCGTGCTCGACCTGCCGCTCGGCTCGCCCACGATGACCGCCCAGGTCGTCGTCATGGCCAACCTGCTCGGCGGCGACGACCCGGATCTGTTCAAGCGCTATGAGCACGTGCTGGCCCACGACCCCGGCATCAAGCTGCACTTCTACGGCAAGCAGGTGCGTCCTGGGCGCAAGATCGGCCACGTGACGGCCCTCGGCTCCAACCTGGACGAAGTACGCGCCCGCGCCCGCCACGCCGCCGTCTACCTGATGACCGGGGAGTACACGTGAGAGAGCGAAGCGAACGAATCAACAGGCGCGGCATCTTGATCTTCACGCTGCCGACGAAGGAGACAGCGTGAAGATCGGCATTGTCATGGGCAGTGATTCCGACTGGCCGGTCATGAAGGCCGCGGCGGAGGCCGTCGCTGAGTTCGGG
The DNA here is from genome assembly GCF_044465905.1 of Nonomuraea sp. NPDC049480. Classification (NCBI taxonomy): domain Bacteria; kingdom Bacillati; phylum Actinomycetota; class Actinomycetes; order Streptosporangiales; family Streptosporangiaceae; genus Nonomuraea; species Nonomuraea sp. NPDC049480. The sequence continues at coordinate 845,027 of NZ_JBITMD010000001.1, read as the reverse complement.
GTGCCGTTCGAGGCCGACGTCGTGTCCGCGCACCGGATGCCGACAGAGATGATCGAGTACGGCCGCCAGGCCGCCTCACGTGGCCTCCAAGTGATCATCGCCGGCGCCGGCGGGGCCGCGCACCTGCCCGGCATGCTCGCCTCGGTCACGCCGCTGCCGGTGATCGGGGTGCCGGTGCCGCTGAAATACCTCGACGGCATGGACTCGTTGTTGTCGATCGTCCAGATGCCGGCCGGGGTCCCGGTGGCCACGGTGGCGGTCGGCGGGGCGCGGAACGCGGGGCTGCTGGCCGTACGCATCCTGGCCGCCTCCGACGCCGGGCTCCGTGCCCGCATGGAGGAGTTCCAGGGGCGGCTCAAGGAGCAGGCGTACGCCAAGGGCGAGCGCCTGCGCGCCGAGGCCGCCGAGCTCTGACGGAGCCCGCTACGTGGGGGCCCTTTTCGCGGGCGTCCCCGACCACTACTGTGCCGGGATGGACGCCGTGATCAGGGCGCACGCCGCCCGCGTCCGGGCCGCCGATCCGCTGGTCAGAGGCCAGGACGTGCTGCCCGGTGCAGGTGACGTGATCGAGGTCCGCGACGCCGTGGGCAGGGCGTCCGTGGAGAGGGTCGACCCCGGCAGCATGCGGGCCGCCTGGTCCCCGCTGGTCCTGCACCGGCTCCAGGCTCGCGTGAGCGGCCCTGACCCGGAGGCCGCGCTGGGCGCGCTGGTGGACCGGTGGGTGGCCGGTCTGCGCCTCGACGAGCCCGACCAGGCGCTCACGGTGTCCTGGCCGAGCCGGGACACGACGCCGGTGCGTGCCCTGGCCGTCCGCAACTTCGCCCCCGTGGTGGTGCAGGCCGTCCACCGGTTTCCCGCCAGGGCCGCCGCCGCTCGGGGCCTCCGCCGGGCCACCGCGGCCGACCTCGAGACGATGGCCCGGCTGTACGACCGGCTGGTGGCGTACGACGCGCAGTTCGGCTGGGTGACGTTCCGCCCGTCGACCCCGTCCCGCATCCGCGAGTATCTGGCCACGGAGGTGCTGCCCACGGAGTGGTGCTGGCTGGCCGCGCCGGACGGCGAGGCGGTGGGCTGCGTCGTCGTGCAGCCGCCCGACCGCTCCGGGTGGATCGCCGGCTCCGTGAACGCGGCGCCGGCGGCGTACCTGAGCGTCATGTACGTGGAGCCGTCCGCCCGGGGGCGCGGCGTCGGCGCGATGCTCACGGCGGCGGCTCACGGCCACGCGGCGGGGCAGGGCGTGACGGCGATCACGCTCCACCACGCCCTGCCGAACCCGCTGTCGACCCCGTTCTGGTCCCGTTGCGGCTACCGCCCGCTGTTCACCCAGTGGGTGCGCCACCTCGGGGCATGAGCGCGCTCTACGGCCGCCCCAGAGCGCGGTAGTGCCATCCGGCTGACCGCCAGATCTCCGCGTCCAGCGCATTGCGCCCGTCCACGATGCGCCGGGTGGCGACGACCGCACCCAGCTCCTCCGGATCGAGCTCCACGAACTCCTGCCACTCCGTGAGCAGCAACACCACATGCGCCCCACGCACCGCCTCGACGGCCGACTCGCCGTAGTTCAGCTCGGGATGCGCCTTGCGAGCGTTGTCGAGCGCGATGGGGTCGTACACGGTGACCTGTCCGCCCTGGTGGCCGATCGTCACGGCGACGTCGAGGGCGGGGGAGTCGCGAATGTCGTCCGAGTTCGGCTTGAAGGCCGCCCCCAGCACGCCCACCGTGCACCCGTGGAAGGACCCGCCGGCCAGCGCCCTGGCCATGTCCACCATGCGGGCCCGCCGCCGCATGTTGATGGCGTCCACCTCGCGCAGGAACGTCAGGGCCTGGTCCGCCCCCAGCTCGCCGGCCCGCGCCATGAACGCCCGGATGTCCTTGGGCAGGCAGCCGCCGCCGAACCCGAGCCCGGCACTCAGGTACCGCCCGCCGATCCGGTCGTCGTACGACAGCGCCTCGGACAGCTGCCTGACGTCGGCATGGGCGGCCTCGCAGACCTCCGCCATGGCGTTGATGAAGGAGATCTTGGTGGCGAGGAAGGCGTTGGCGGCCGTCTTGACCAGCTCGGACGTGGCGAAATCGGTCACCACGAACGGAATGTCGCCCAGCGGCTCGTAGACCTCACGCAGCACCTTCTCGGCCCGCTCACTGCGCACGCCGAGCACGATCCGATCCGGCTTGAGCGTGTCCTCGACGGCGAACCCCTCCCGCAGGAACTCCGGGTTCCAGGCCAGCTCGGCCTCGACCCCGGCCGGGGCCAGGCGGGCGAGCTTGTCCGCGAGCCGCTCGGCGGTGCCGACGGGCACGGTGGACTTGCCGACGACCAGGCATTCGCGGTCGAGGAGCGGCGCGAGCGACTCGACGGCGGCGTCCATGTAGGAGACGTCCGCAGCGTACTCGCCGCGTTTTTGCGGCGTGCCCACGCAGACGAAGTGCACGTCGCCGAATTCGGCGATCTCCTCGTACGAGGTGGTGAAGCGGAGGCGGCCGGACTCGAGCCCGCGGCGGAGCACCGGCTCAAGGCCGGGCTCGTGGATCGGGAGCTCACCGGCGTTCAGCCGGCGAATCTTGTCGGCATCGATGTCGAGGCCCAGGACGTCGAATCCGAGATCCGCCATGCATGCGGCATGCGTGATACCCAGGTATCCGGTCCCGATCACCGTGAGGCGATATGGCACGAGAGAGCTCCTTTCGATCGCGCAGGCATGCTACCGGCCTTTCGCTACCTCCTACGTGCCACCTGCACCTCTTCGCAAACCGTACCGACTGGTAGCAAGATGTTCGGACGTCCTAGTATTCGATGCATGAGCTTCCCTCTTTACGCGACCGCCGAAGAGCACGACATGCTCAGGGAGACGGTTCGGGCCCTGGCAGACGAGAAGATCGCCCCGCACGCCGCGGAGGCCGACGAGAACGAGGAGTTCTCCTGGGACGTCTACAAGGCGCTGGTGGCGGCGGATCTGCACGCCGTACACATCCCTGAGCAGTACGAGGGCGCGGGGGCGGACGCGCTGGCGACGGTGATCGTCATCGAGGAGGTGGCCCGCGCCTGCGCGTCGTCCTCCCTGATCCCCGCCGTCAACAAGCTCGGCACGGTCCCACTCCTCCTGTCGGCCTCGGAGGAGCTGAAGTCCCGCTACCTGGCGCCGGTGGCCAGGGGGGAGGCCATGTTCTCGTACGCGCTGTCGGAGCCGGAGGCCGGCTCGGACGCGGCCGCGATGAAGACCAGGGCGGTGGCGGACGGCGACTCGTACGTCCTCAACGGCACCAAGATGTGGATCACCAATGCCGGCGTCTCCGAGTACTACACGGTGATGGCCGTCACGGACCCGTCGGCAGGCGCCCGCGGCATCTCCGCCTTCGTCGTGGAGAAGTCGGACGAGGGCGTCTCCTTCGGCCCCAAGGAGAAGAAGCTCGGCATCAAGGGCTCCCCGACCCGCCAGGTCATCCTGGACAACGTCCGGATCCCCGCGAGCCGCATGATCGGCGCCCCGGGCACCGGCTTCAAGACGGCCCTGGCGACCCTGGACCACACCCGCATCACCATCGCCGCCCAGGCCTTGGGCATCGCTCAGGGCGCCCTGGACTTCGCGATCGGCTACGTGAAGGAACGCAAGCAGTTCGGCCGCCCGATCGGCGACTTCCAGGGGGTGCAGTTCATGCTCGCCGACATGGCCATGAAACTGGAGGCGGCCCGGCAGCTCACGTACCACGCGGCGGCGAAGTCGGAACGCGCGATGCACGGCGAGCCGCAGAAGGACCTGACGTTCCTGTCGAGCGCGGCGAAGTGCGCGGCGTCGGACGCGGCAATGGAGATCACGACGGACGCGGTGCAGTTGCTGGGCGGGTACGGGTACACGAGGGACTTCCCGGTGGAACGCATGATGCGCGACGCCAAGATCACCCAGATCTACGAGGGCACGAATCAGATCCAGCGCATGGTCATGGCCCGGCAGCTCCTGAAATAGGCATTGACCAGCGGAAACCCCGCCTGCTAATTGTGCGAGGCGGGGGTGCTTTTCTGGATCGCTTCTTCGACGGGGACACCGTCACCGGCCCCGCCGTATGACCCCGTTCAATCCCAGGCGAAGATCGACATGATCTTCGTGCGCCAGGACCGGATCGCCGGCCCCTACGTGGGGGCCTCCCTCAGCTCAGCATCGTCACAACCTGTACGGGGATACCAGCCACCGAGAGCTACCCCGCGGGATCCTGCTCGGATCACCGCATCGTCTTCGGCACCGTCACCGTCGCTGTCGGCTGAGCACGTTAGGCCTCCACGATTGCCCGGCGGGGTGTCCAACCGTGGGTACGGTATGCGGCGGTATAGCGGCCGATGTCCACAGCGCGAAACGTTGACAGCTGAATCGGCGGCTGGCTGAATGGACGTCCGCGCTTGGAAGGAAACCCTTGCGTCTCGCTCGCCCTTTCGCCGCCACCATGCTCGTGACCGCCGCCTTATCCGCCCCGCAGCCCGCGCAGGCGGCCGCGTTCAAGCATCCCGGCGTCCTGGTCAGCCGCGCTCAGCTCGACTTCGTCAGAGCCAACCTCGGCAACGAACCGTGGAAGTCTGCCTGGAACGCCCTGCAAAAGAGTTCGTACGCCTCGCTGTCCTACACGGCCAAGCCCCGCGCCGTCGTGGAGTGCGGTATGTACGGGAACCCCGACCACGGCTGCTCGGACGAGCGTGAGGACGCCAATGCGGCCTACACACACGCCCTGCGGTGGTACCTCACCAAGGACTCCCGCTACGCCAAGAAGGCGATCCAGATCATGGACGCCTGGTCAGCCGTGATCACCCAACACACCGGGAGCAACGCGCCGCTGCAGACCGGCTTCGCGGGCGCCAACTTCTCCCGCGCCGCCGAACTCATCAAGCACACCTACACCGGCTGGACCCAGGCCGCCCGGTTCGCCGGCAAGCTGCGCACCGTGTACCTCCCGACCGTGATCGCCGGAAGGCCCAACAACCAAGGCAACTGGGAACTGATCATGACCGATGCCGCCATCGGCATCGCCGTGCACCTGGACGACCGCGCCTCCTTCAACCAAGCGGTCACGACCTGGCGCGGCAGGCTGCCCGCCTACATCTATCTCAAGACGGACGGCTCGCTGCCCAAGGCGCCACCGAACAGCAAGCACGACACCAAAGCCGAGATCATCGAATACTGGCACGGGCAGACCAAGTTCGTGAACGGCCTTACCCAGGAAACCTGCCGTGACTTCGGGCACACCGGATGGGGGCTCGCGGCCATCTCCCACGTCGCAGAGACGGCCCGCCACCAGGGCGTGGACCTGTACGCCACGGCCAAGCACCGGCTGCGATTCGCGATGGACTTCCACGCTCGCCTGCAACTGGGTGCGACGGTGCCATCGTGGCTGTGCGGCGGAAAGGTCACCCCCGGCCTCGGGCCGAACCTCGAAGTCGGCTACAACGCGCTGCACCAGCGTTTCGGATACGACATGCCCCATGCCAAGAAGTGGGTGAAGCAGAAGCGCCCGGTCGGTGCCTCGCGCTTCCTGGCCTGGGAGACCCTCACCCACGCGAAGAACCCGCGCTAAGCCGCGATGAGGGATCGGCCACGCCGGACTTCAACTCCGACGGCGTGGCCGACATCTTCCGCCGCCTGGGCGTCGGTCAGCGCGCTCAGCGCGCTCAGCACCGGCTCGGTCCAGCAGCGCTGCACCCGGCTGCCGTCGGCATCCAACTCGCCGATGCCACGCAACGATCGCAGCAGACGCGCGCAGGAAAGCCGCGAGCTGGTGACCTGGAAGGTGACCGGCCGTTCCTTTCCGAACCGCGATGGCCGCGCCTTCCGACGTTAAGGTGGTCCGGATCAAGGCCTGGCTCAAGTCGGTGTCAGCACCGGATTTTATGAAAGCTTCAACACATATGCGTTCCGACACCCGGCAGTCGTGCGAGCGGTGGGCTACTTCAGCATCTGATCCGGCCGTCTCTCCCCACAGATCCCGTTGCCGGGATGGTTCATCATGCCATCAGTGGCCAAGGTGAGGGGATCGCGGTTCCCCGGTAGCGGTAGCGAGTGGTGCTGACCGTCGCCGGGTTGAACAGCGTCGCCTCGCTGGTGGCCGGCCACCAGCCTCCTCGGCAGTATTGGCGTCGGAGCTGTCTCCAGGTGGTGCGGCGGTGTTTGCGCCGGAGCCAGCCGAAGACCTGCCGCCAGAGCACGTGGCTGAGATAGCCGAACGTCCTCCAGTTCTGTTGATCCGAAGGTTCGAGACAGCCGTTTCCTCGCCGGTGGAAACCAGGCCAGAATAGCGCCCCGACATTTCGCTGTCCATTTCGCGCGCCATATTAATAATTAATATGGCGAGCCAAATGAAACCGCGTCGAATTCGGTGACGCCACCCGCCGGGATTCGGCCGCACGGCCTTCTTCAGGTGCTCTCGGGCGGTCACTGGCCGATCCCGCGTGGCTCCGGACCCGGTCATGAGGATGACGACGGCACGGGCCGGCCCGGGAAGCCCCGAATCCTGCCGGGACCTCATAGGGTCACGGCGGTGAACGACAACCCCACCACGGGAACGCTGCACCACGTCGAGATCTGGGTCCCCGACCTGCGGCGGGCGATCGGGAGCTGGCAATGGCTGCTGGAGTCCCTCGGCTACGCCCTCTTCCAGGACTGGAGCGGTGGCCGCAGTTGGCGGCTCGGTGCCACGTACCTGGTCATGGAGCAGTCGCCCGCCCTCACCGCCACCCGCCACGACCGCTGCCGCCCGGGTCTGAACCACCTGGCCTTCCACGTGGAGGGGGGTGCCCGGCTCGACGCTCTGGTGGAGCAGGCCCCTGCGCACGGCTGGACGCTGATGTTCCCCGACAGGCATCCCTGGGCCGGTGGAGAGGGGCATTACGCCGCGTACCTGGAGGACGAGGACGGGTTCGAGGTCGAGTTGGTTGCTTGCATTCCCCCTGATTGACCAGCGGCAACAGGAAGGAGCTCACAAGGGCGCCGGCGAGGACGGCTACGTCAATCATGTCGCCGAGTCGTCAGGGGACGGCGCGGCAGGAAAGGGGCCATCTCCTGCAAGCCCTGGGGGAGGCGATCGTGTTTATTTGAGGCCGTACAGGCGTGGCAGGTCGACGAGGACCAAGTCGGCGCGGGAGGCGGCCGTTCGCGCGAGGTCCGGGGTGAAGCCGGTTGCCGAAAAGACAACAGTGACCAGGTCGGTCGTGTCGTGCCCCTGTCGAGTGAGCAGATCGCGGATGCCGTCCAGACGTTCAAGGTCGGGCAGCCCTCGGCGGGCTAGGGTGGCCTTGGCCTCGCCGATCAAGTGGATGCGCGTGTTCTCGGTGGCGATGACGTCGATGTCATGCTTGGCACGTCCCGCGTTGTCCTGGATGCTGCCGAAGCCCACCGCGCCGAAGCCGATCGGACGGCCCAGTTCGTCCGGGGCGAAGCGGTGGACCCAGTCGCGGGCAAGCTCTTCCAGGTGAGGTCCGAGGATGTTGGATCGGAAGGTCGGGGCGGCGGCGTGCCATACCTGCTCGGCCCGGCCCAGTTCGAGTTGGCCGAGGTAGGGGGCGGTGATGAGGCGGTCGAAACGGATGATCGGGTCGCAGACGGAGAGCGTCGGCTTTCGACTGCGGATGAGGTCCTGGGCCCTGGTGAGGTAGCCGGCGGATTCGAGGACGCTGATGGGGTAGCGGACCGCGTTGCTGTCGCGGCCGATTGCCGCTCCTATCTTGGCGGGGGTGTGGGCGCCCTGCGCGACCGCGCTCAGGATGTCGTAGTAAAGGGAACGAGCGGTGATCCGTGGGTCTTCGCGGAGGAGGTAGTCGACCTCGGCGCGGGTGAACACGCTGACGTCGACCGCGAGGAGGTTGTCGACGACCCAGGCGTCGAAGTCGTCGGCTGACGTCGGCCCGCCGGTCATCAGAGGACGGTAGCCGGGGATGCCGCCGACGCAGGCATGCACGCGCAGAGCGGTTTCCGGATCGTCGATGCCCCACAACCGGGCGGACTCGCGGTAGTCGAGCGCGTTGAGACGCATGTCCATCATGGCCCGACCTCTGAGCGGCTGCGTGCCCGACAGCAGCGTGTGCATCACACTCAGCGCGGAGCCGCAGAGGATCAGGCGGCCTCCTGGGGCTTGACCGCGCTGGGAGTCGTCGTACAGATGCTGGATGAGCGATGGTAGTTGAGGTGCGTCGCTCATGACGTACGGGAACTCGTCGATGACAACGACGCCAGGGGAGCCTGGCGGAGCCAGGCGGGCGGCGGTGTCCAGGGCCGCACGCAGTAGGCGCTCCCAGGATTCCGGCTCCCCACGCACTGTCTCGCCCATGCCGGCATGGCGAGCCAATGCGGAGGCGAACCTGCGCCTGGCCGCACGGTCGCCCTCGTCTTGGACGCAGGCGATGTAGAGGCCGCCGAGCGCCTCGGAGATGGCGGTCAGGAGCTGTGTTTTGCCTGTTCGGCGGCGGCCCGACACGAGACCGAGCCGTAGCGGGCCGTTGCGCTCTCCCCCTAGCAGAAACTGCTCCATGGCACGCCACTGCCGGTCTCGCCCGATGATGTGAGGTGGCTTGTCCATGGGCTCCTCCGGCAGCAACTCCAACTGGGTTTACGCTCATTATAGTAAATGGATTTACGCGGTTACACGTAAATCGACTTACGAGAATGAGCGAGCTACGTGGAGGCGATCGGCGGAGTCGGCGGGCCGTTGCCTCTTCCCCAGCAAGATCGGGCCAGGTATGGTCAAGCCGTCATCAGAAAGAAAGTTTCATCCATGGAGGCATCGTGGGCAAGAAGCTTCACTTACTGGCGCTCCCGGTCGTTGCCGCCGCCGCGCTGACCATGCTGACGAGCGTGCCGGCCCAGGCGGCCGACGGCTATGACCGCTGCCGGGTCAACTACTACTGCCTGTTCTCCGGGCTCGACGGCACGGGCGACATCGTCGAGATCCAGAGGGACACGCCTGATCTCGCCGCCCTGAACATGGCAGGCCGGGCCAAGTCGGACTGGAACCGTACGACTTCCAATGTTCACCTCTACTCGGAGGCGAACTACGGCGGCTGCTCCGCCGGGAGCCGCGCCGGCGCCAAGGGCAATTTCTTCCACACGTTCCAGGACTTCTTCCACTCCGTCCGGGTCGGCGGCCCGAACGGTCCCTCCTGCCTCACCATGACCCGTTCGGCTGCGGACTCCCACGGCTGACCCGGGTGCTGCGGCCGGGCATCCGTGCGCGATGCCCGGCCGTGGTCCCCGTCGCCACAGTCTCATCGAGAGCGTTTACGTGTTACACGTGGCTCGGCGTCAGAACTCCAGTCAGGCAGCCCCTCGCTTCCTGGAGTGGTCATGCGTGCACGGCGTCGGCTCAGCGCGTTTGTCGATGGCTCTTGCGGGCTTGCCCATCCCGTTTCTGTCAGCGCTACCCAGCCGTTGCGGAGGGCCGGGGGGCACCCGGCCCTCCGGGTCACCTGGCCAGGATGCGGACGTCTCCCGAACCGCTGCGGGCCACGATGGTGCCGGCGGCCTCGGGGTCGCTCTTGATCTCGGAACGCTCGCTGCCGTCCGTGCTCCTCGCCGTCACGGCATAGGAGCCCTTCGGTACGGCCGCCGTCACTCTTCCGTCGCTGGACTGCAGGTCGAGCTTGGCAGGCGTGCCGGCGAACGACAGATCGATCGCGCCGTCCGCGGTACGGCACCGGACGTTGACCGATTTCAGCCCGTCGCCCGTGATCGGGCCCTCGCTGCGCAGCCGCAGCTTTCCCGAGGTGCCGGACACCTGGATGCGGTCCCTGCTGACCACGTCCACGTCCTGCGGGAGGTCCTTCAGTATGACGCCGTCCGCCGCGTCGACCGACAGCCGTACGCCGGGTGGGACCTTGACGTGGTAGCGGGCCCCGCAGTCGCCGAAGACCATGTTGCAGTCGGCGCCGAGCCGCAGGGTGCCGTCCCGCAAGGACCAGCTGGCGTTGCCCTGGTCGGCGGCCTTGCCGCGGACCCACCGCTCCACCTCGACGTCGCCGCCGGCGGCGCCGGGGAGGACGCGGACGCCGCCCAGCGAGGAGATGATCTTCAGATCGGTCCCGGCCAGGGGGAACGACTGGACGGCGCGTACCTCTTCGGCGTCCAGGTCCAGGCCGCCGCAGCCGGCCGTCGCCAGTGCCGCCACCGTCGCGCACGTTGCTAATGCCGCGATTCGCCTCATGGGATCGATCGTGTCCGAGCGCCGCCCTCCGGCCATCGGCCATCCGACCGAGCACCATCGGCCATTCGGCCATCGCACCATCAGGCCCGCCTCGGGCCCGATCGCCGACCGGGCCCGGACCTTCCCGCGAGCGCGGGCCGGCGCAGGGCCGTGCACTACGGCCCCCGCGTGACGAGAACCGCCCGCCACACGACGGAAGCGCCCGCCAGACGACGGAAGCGCCCGCCACACGACGGAAGCGCCCGCTACAGCGCCGACAGCAGTGCCGTGACGTGGCGGAGCGGGTCCTCCTGGGCGAGCGGGCGCACCGCCACCGTGTCCGCTCCCGCCGCCCACAGGCTCTTGACCTGTGCCGCCGCCTCCTCCGGGGTTCCAGCCGCCATCGCCACATCCTCCGGCGCGACGCCCAGCCACGATGCCTGCCCCTCCACCATGGACCGGGTGAACTCGGCGGCGTCGGCCCCGATGTGGAGGTACGTGAACACCACCACCTCGTGCTCCTCCGCGGCGTCCCCGGCCCCGATCTGCTCCCGGATCCCGGGCAGCTGCGCAGGACCGACGCCTTCGGGAAGGATCGTCCCCTGCGCCACGCGCCCCGACAGCGCCAGCGACTTCGGCCCCTTCACCCCGGCCAGCACGGGCGGGACCGCGGCGGGCGGATGCACCAGCGACACCCCGTCCAGGTGCACCGAGCGGCCGTCCAGGGTGACGGTCTCGCCGCGCAGCAACGCGCGTACGGAACCGATCGTCTCCTCCAGCAGCGCCAGCGGCGACGGCGGGGCCGCGCCCGCCTGGCGCATCCAGTCGCCCACGCCGTGTCCGATCCCCGCCGCCAGCCGCCCGGGATGCACCCGGGCCAGGTTGCCCAGCTCCATCGCCAGCAACATCGGATTGCGCAGGGGAGCGGGGGAGATGCCGATGCCGACGCGCAGGCGGGAGGTGACGGCGAGCGCGGTGGCGGCCGAGGAGACGCCGCCGGTCCAGCCCAGGTCCTCCACCACCCACAGGTCGTCCACGGACGTCTCGTCCAGCGCCCGGGCGAACGGGATCAGTTGCTCGGGAGGCAGGTCCCGGTCGAACATCACGCCAAGTCTCACGATTGCCTCCAGCAGTAGCGGAACAGTCGGCCGACCTCCGAGTATCCAGCACGCAGGAAGGCGTTCGCCGTTGGGCCGTTGGCCACGTCCGTGCCCGCGACGATGCGCTCCACGCCCGCCTCGGCCAGCGTCCTGGTGCCCTGGGCCAGGAGGTCGTTGACGTAGCCGTGGCCGCGGTGTTCGGGGACGACGCCGATGTAGGCGATGGAGCGGTCGTCCGGGGCGACCAGGCCCACGGGGGAGTCATCCAGATAGCCGATGACGAACCAGTCGGGCTTGGCCTTGCGGCTCATCAGGTCGTCGTACATCCATCGGGCCTCGCTCTCCGCGCCCGCCGTCGCGACCTCGACCTGCGTGTCGTAGTCCAGAGAGCCCTCGGAGACGCGGACGAGGAGGCCGAGCACCTCGTCGCGGTCCATGCGCCGCGCCGGGCGGTAGGTCAGCCGGCTCGGACCCGGGGGGAGGTCGGTGCCGGCCGCCCATTCGAGCAGCAACCGCTCGACCTCCATGGCGAAACCGGCCAGGGTCAAGGCCTCATGCTCGAGGGCGCGATCCACGGCCGGGGTGAGTCCGGGCTCGAGCGGGAGGTCACAGATGATCTTGGCCAGTCCCATCGTGTCCAGGCTGCGGCGCAGCAGGTCCGCGGCGGCGACGGGATCCGGGCCCGGGGCGAACTGCCAGACGATCACCGGCTCCGAGCCGGGGAAGGGCGCCCAGTACGCCAGGCGCGCCTGCCCTTCCGTGAAACACCACTCGGGCCGCGTCCTGCCCTCGTCGAAGGCGGCCGCGAGCTGGGAGCGCACCGGCTCGGGGAACTGGTCGAGCAACGTGAAAGCCTCCACACCCTGCAGGGGCTCTCCGCCATGCCATGGGGAGGTGTGCCCGCGATGAACATGACCATGTTCTCGCACACCTCAAGGAGTTAAGCCGCGCTCTCGAGAGTGGTGCGGGCCTCGCCGATCGACTCGCTCATCTCGAAATGCCGGTCCAGGTTTGTGATCATCAGCAGGTGACGGATCATGCCGGGGGCGAGGACGAGGATCATGCGGCCGTGCATGTGGTGGATGCGGTTGAGCGTGGCCACCAGCACGCCCAGTCCCACGGAGTCGCAGAACGGCACCTCGGTGAGGTCGATGACCAGGTGGGGAGGGTCCGCCTCGGCGATCGCCTGCTCGAGTTCCGCCCGCAGCCGGGGCGCGCCCGCCACGTCGAGATCACCTACGACATGGAGCACCGTACAGGGGTCCTCCCGCCACGATCTGACCACCATGGGCCTCACCTGCCCGAACTGCAGAAAGTTATGCCTATTTCTTACATATGTTCTGCATTGCCGTTTTAGTCGTTGGTGTAACACTCGGCTTGGCGGTTGTGACGGTTGCCGGCTTTTGTTTCTGGATTTTCGGCTGGTCGCTGCCGATGATCACCTCGACGCCGTCCACGTCGGCCTTTTTCAGCTCGGCCCCGGGAATCGCGGCGGCCACCACGCGCGCCGCGCTCTCCTGGCCCGCGGCGTACCGGACGACGGTCTTCTTGTAGTCCTTCTTGGCGGTGTTGCCCGGCTCGTCGGGGACCTTGAAGCCGTATGCGACCAGCGCCTCCTTCGTACGGGCGCCGAGGCCGGTGATGAGCGTGCCGTTCTTGACCGTGAGCGAGATGCTCCCGGGCGCGATCGGCGAAGGCTTGCTCGACGGCGTGACGGTGGGCGTGGGCGTGGGCTTGGTCAGGTCCTGATCCGTGTTGATCTTGGTGAACATGTCCCTGGCCGCCTGCTTGTCCCACAGCACCGCCGACTCGCCCGTCGGCGCCTTGAATGCGACGTTGGCCAGCGGCACCTCGGCGAACTTCACGTCTTCCAGCGAGACGTCCCTGAGCTGGGTGGCCAGGCCCAGCAGCCCGTCGTCGGGGTCCACCTTGACCGTGCTGAGCGTCGAGTTGACGAACGAGGCCAGCTTGCCCGGGTTGGCCAGCGTGTCGGCGCTCAGCGCCCGGTTGAGCAGGGCCGAGATGACCTGCTGCTGCCGGTCGATGCGGTCGAGGTCGGAGCGGGCGGTGGCACGTGTGCGGGCGTAGCCGAGCGCCTGGACGCCGTTGAGCTGGTGGGTGCCGGCGGGCAGGTTGAGCGCGATCTTGGAGTCGTTGATCGGCACGGGCGTGCACACCGTGACGCCGCCGAGCGAGTCGACCACGTCGATGAAGCCCAGGATGTTGACCTCGATGTAGCGGTTGATCTGCAGCCCGGTGGCGGCCTCGACGGTCTGCTTGGCGAGCTTCGGCCCGCCGAACTGGTACGCCGAATTGATCTTGTGGTCGCCCTTGCCCGGGATCGTCGTCCACGTGTCGCGCGGCAGGCTCACCACGGTGACCCGGCGGTGGTCCTCCGACAGGTGGATCACCATCATGGTGTCGGTGCGCTGGCCGGCCTCGCGGCCGAGCTTGAGCCGGTTCTGCTGCTGGCGGGTGAGGTCGTCGCGCTTGTCGACGCCGACCAGCAGGATGTTCTCGGCGCCGCTGGACGAGGGGGCGGTCACGCCCGCGTCCACGGTGCCGATCTGGCGCGGGGTCGCCCACACCACGCCCGTGGTGACGAGCACGCAGGTGGACAGGAAGCCGGCGGCGATCACGTTGCGGCGGCGGGCCTTGGCGCTCCGCTTGACCGGCCTGCGGGTGCGGCCGGGCGGGAGCGTGACGCCACCGTAGGCGTCGCCGCCCACGAGTACTCCGGCGTCCTCCTCGCCCGCGTCGCGCATCCCGTCCCCCTCATGTCACCCGGAGGATCGGGCTTTCGATTGCCTTCCTCCCCTGCCGGTACAGTAGCGTGAGCCCCGCCATGAAGCAGTTCCCCGACTCGCCGCACGCGCCCGCGGAAACGCGTGCCTGGCCCCCCATCTCCGTCATCATGCCGGTCCTCAACGAGGAGCGGCACCTCCACGAGGCCGTCGAGCAGGTCCTCGCCCAGCACTACCCCGGTGAGATCGAGGTCGTGCTCGCCGTGGGTCCCTCCCAGGACCGCACCCAGGAGGTCGCCGACGCCATCGCGGCGGCCGACCCCCGGGTGACCGTGGTGCCCAACCCGACCGGCCGCACCCCCAATGCGCTCAACGCCGCGATCGCCGCCTCCCGCAGCGGCATCATCGCGAGGGTCGACGGGCACGCCATGCTGCCCCCCGACTACCTGCGCATCGCGGTCGAGACACTTGCCGAGACCGGTGCCGACAACGTCGGCGGCATCATGGCGGCCGAGGGCGTCACGCCGTTCGAGCAGGCCGTCGCCTGCGCCATGACGTCCAAGATCGGCGTGGGCGCGGCCGCCTTCCACGTGGGCGGCACGCCGGGCCCCGCCGACACCGTCTACCTCGGCGTCTTCCGCCGCTCGGCGCTCGACCGGGTGGGCGGCTACGACGAGCATTTCCAGCGTGCCCAGGACTGGGAGATGAACCACCGGATCCGCCAGAGCGGCGGCCTGGTCTGGTTCCAGCCGCGCATGCGGGTCTCCTATCGGCCGCGGCCCACCGTCAAGGCTCTGGCCAAGCAATACTTCCACTACGGCCGCTGGCGGCGCGTGGTCGCGCGTACCCACGAGGGCACGATCAACCTGCGCTACCTGGCGCCGCCCGCCGCGGTGCTGGCCATGCTGCTCGGCCTGGTCGTCTCGCCGTTCTTCCCGCTCGGCCTGGTCATCCCCGGCGGCTACGCGCTCGCCATCGTGGCGGGCTCGGCGCTGACCGGCGGCGGGTTGCCGACGGCGGCGCTGCTGCGGCTGCCGATCGTGTACGCCACCATGCACTGCTCCTGGGGCTGGGGCTTCCTCACGAGTCCGAGGAAGCTGGCCCGCCCGCCGAAGTCATCACCCGCTCCACCGCCGCGTTGAAGCGGGTCATCGCGTCCGGATACTCCGGGCCGAACAAGTAGCTCCTGAGCTTGATCCTGGCTCGGGCCAGCGTGTCCTCCCGGTCGAGGAAGTCCGCGAGCCCGGCCAGGTTCTCGCCCAGCAGCACACCCGCCTCGGTGCTCGGATAGCGCTCGTGGAAGGCGTGTTCGGGCAGGCCGGCGACGTTCGTCACCGCGTACGGCTTCTCGCTGGCCAGGAAGTCGGCCACGACGCTGGAGATGTCGCTGATCAGCAGGTCGCACTGGTTGAAGCAGTGGTAGAGGTCCGGCTCGGGACCAGTGGCGATCAGATGCCTGATCCGCGGCGCCGCCCCGGCCGCCCGCGACGGGTGCCGGGCCTTGGACGTGGCCAGCTCGGCCGCCTCCATCATGGCCACGATCTTCCGGTGCGCGCGCAGGGCGCTCTTGTCGCGGTAGCCGGTGAGCGGGTGCGGCTTGTAGATCACCCGGAGCGGCGGGTCGTGGTCGAGCAGCGCCCGCACGATGCGCGGGCCCATGGTGATGAGCGAGGTGTGGAACAGGTCGTCGTTCCAGCCCTCCCAGGTGGGGGCGTACAGGACGGTCCGGTACGGCAGCCCGGGGCCCTCTGTCGAGATGCCCTCCAGCTGCGGCCGGCCGACCTCGTGGATGTTCTCGTCCCTGACGCCCACCTTGGCCCGCCGGTAGCGGTCCCTCCCTGCGGGGCCGGCCACCCAGACCTCGTCGTACACCCGGGAGAACGGGTTGAACGACGCCTCCTTGTCGCTGTCCCCGTGGTTGAGGAACGCGCTGCGCAGGGTGGGGATGCGCAGCATGTGGACGTTCCTGCCGACGTTGGAGACGTACAGGCAGAGCTTGGCGCTGAACAGGGCGCGGAAGCTCATCAGGTCGGCCGAGGACGGGATGCACACCATCGGCAGCGTCGAGGGCTCCAGGTGGGCGGCCATGCCGCGCTCGCGCAGCACGACGATGGCCCGCCTGTTGATGCGTTCGAGCGTGGGCAGCCACATCCTGGCCTGGTAGGCGGCCGCGGTGGCGCCGGAGAAGTACAGGATGACCTCCGGACTGTAGGCCCTGACCTGCTCGCTCACGACCTCGATCACCCGGGCCTTGTCGGTGAGGGGGAGGGCGCGGCGCACGTACGGGATGAGAGCGAGCGCCCCGGCCGCGCCCAGCGCGAGCGCCAGGGCGGCACCCGCGGCGGCCGCCATCGCACCGGCCGCCGTCCACACCGCGCCCGCCGCCGCGCCGAGCACGGGCAGCGCGTCCAGGTAGAGGAAGCGCACGCTGCGGGCGTCGCGCAGCCAGCCCGGCGGCATCTTCGGGATGCGCAGCGCCGACACGTCCAGGTTGCGGGTGGTGACCGGCATGCTGCTGAGCATCTGCCGGAGCCGCAGGGCCAGCCCCGTGTGCACGGCCCGCACCCCGTGGACGCCGAACACTCCGGCGGCCACCGCCACGAACCACGCCGAGTCCGGCCCGGCCGTCCGCGCCACCAGCAGCAGCGCCGCCGTCTGCCGGGCCGCGAAACGCAGCGTGATCCCGAGGTGCACCTTGCCGAGCAGCTCCGGCAGCCGCCTGGTGACGCGCGGCGCGATGTACTCGGCGGCGTAGGAGGCCGCGGCCACCGCCCCGAACAGCAGCGGCGCCGGCCAGAGCGCCGACACCAGCAACAGCGGGTAGCAGCCGAGCAGCAGTGCGGTCACGATGAGTTTCCTCATGTGATCGCACGGTAACAAGCCTCAGGTCAAGCGTCGTCCACGCGAGCGTCTACGACCTGCCCGGAAAGGTGGGAGATGAGGATCTCCAGCGAGGTCTGAGTGCCTGTGCGGGGGGACATGGCGGTAGTCACGCAGTTGCCCCTTATGCCGTCGATCGCGTGGCCGACGTCACCCAGCCCGGTCGGCGCCTTCGCCCACCGGCACCTCGGCGGCCAGCTTGAACAGCAGCTCGGCGATGTGCAGGTCGGCGGGATGGGTGATCTTGATGTTGCGCTCACTGCCGGGCACCAGGTGGATCGGCACGTCGGGCAGGTAGCGCAGCACCACGCCGCAGTCGTCGGTGGCCGGGCGGCCGCCGAACTCGGGGTCGGCCAGCGCCCGCTCGTACGCCTCCCTGATCACCGACAGCTTGAAGCACTGCGGCGTCTGGCTGCGCCGCAGCCGCGACCGGTCCAGCACCTCGCCGATGACCTCGCCGTCCGGCACAGGCTCGGCCACCAGGACCGTGTCGGAACTCGGGATCGCCACGTTGACGGCCTGATGCGTGCGCAGCGCCCGGACACACTCGGCGATGATCCGGGGCTCCAGGAGGGGGCGTACGGCGTCGTGCAGCAGCACGTCGCACTCCTCCGTCCCCAGCGCCTGCAGCGCCCGCCACGTGCTCTCGGTACGGCTCGCGCCCCCCTCCACGATCTTGCTGACCTTGCGGTAGCCGCCCCTGGCCACGATCTCGCGCACCCGGTCGGTGTAGCCCGGCGTCATCAGCACCACGATCTCGTCGATCTCCGGCGCGCCCTCGAACACGGCGAGCGAATGCTCCAGGATCGTCCTTCCGGCGACCTCCACGAGTTGCTTGGGAGTGGCCAAACCCACCCTCTGCCCGACACCGCCCGCGAGAAGCACGCCAACCGACCGTGAACTCATACCGCGAGCGTAACGTTCCTCTTCCGTGATATTGCGCTGACCGGTCGCTACGCTGAGGCTACGCACCCCCAAGTCCACGCACTCCCGCCCGACCGGTAGGAGACTTGCGCTTGCCCGACTCGTTGACGACCCGCGAGAGCACGGCCACGTCGGTCGTGCTGCTCGCCACGACCCCGGCCGGCCGGCTCTCCTGCGGCGACGGCACGCTGCTCGACCGGCTCGGCGACCAGCTCGCCGCGCTGCCGGTACGCGACGTCCAGGTGGTGACGCCGGGCGGCGGGCTCGGGGCCGACCTCAGGGGCGTCGCGAAGATCGCCAGGACCGCCGCGGGCCCCGTCGCCGTCATCCCCGCCGACCTCGTGGCCCACACCGAGGCGCTGGCGCTGCTGCTCGAGCACCCCGCGCACGACACCGGGGCGCTGGTCTCCCTCGACGCGACCGCGGGGCCGCTGCGGCCGCCCGTACGCGTCGAAGGCGGCAAGATCGTCACCGCGGGCAGTTCCTTCCACCTCGTCCCCGAGGCGAACGCCACGTTCCGCGGCGCGCTGCAGGCCGCCGAGGGCGACCTGGCCACGCTCGCCGACGTCGCCGAGGAGCTGGCCGAGCTGGCCGACGCGGGCAAGCTCGGCCCCGTCACCCCTATCGAGGCCGTCGACCTGCTGCTGGTCGGGCTGGTCAGGAACGGAGCGGCGGTGCGGGCCGCCGCGATCGGGCCGCTGCACGCCGACCGCGTGGCCGGCCAGAACGCCGCCGACGCCGCGGTCGCCGCCCTGGCCGACGTGGACGAGACCCGCGTCCGGATGGAAACCTCGGTCAAGGCGGACGACGGCTTCTTCGCCACCTACTTCGTCTCCACCTGGTCCCGCTACCTGATCAAGCCCGCCGTCAAGCTCAAGGTAGCCCCCAACACCGTCACCGGTGTCTCGGTCGGACTGGCGCTGCTGGCCGCCGTCTGGTTCTCCGCGGGCACCCCTGGCGGGCGGCTGGCCGGGGCGCTGCTGCTCTACCTGTCGTTCGCGCTCGACTGCCTCGACGGCCAGCTCGCCCGCTACACCCGTACGTTCTCGCCGCTCGGCGCCTGGGCGGACGGCATGGCCGACCGCCTGAAGGAGTACACCGTCTACATCGGCCTGGCCTTCGGTTCGGCCGACCCCGCCATCTGGCCCCTCGCCGTGGCCGCGATGATCACGCAGGCGGTCCGGCACGCCGTCGGCTACGCCTACGCCGGGGCCGTGGCCGACGCCGCCAGGATCGGCTCCGCGTGGGGCCGGCCGCCCCGCTCCCTGCAGGAATCGGCCGACACCAGGTCCGCGACGGGTGTGCTGAAGCTCGCCCAGCGCCTGGAGCGCCAGACGGTCGTGCGCTGGTTGAAGAAGATCGTCGTCCTGCCCATCGGCGAGCGGACCGCGCTGATCGCCGTCACCGCCGCCGTCTGGGACGCCAGGGTGACGTTCCTGGCCCTGCTCTGCTGGGGCGGCGTGGCGGCCCTCTACCAGCTCGCCGGACGGATGGTGAGGTCGGCACGATGAGTCCCGTACACATGACCCCCGTGCCCAACAGCACGGTCGTGGCCTACCGCGACGACGGCCCCCTCTCGCGCGCCATGGGCCTGCTCGTGGCCGGTCAGCTTCCGCCCCTCCCGCCGGTGCTCGCGGGCACGTTCGTGACCGGCGTGCTGCTGGTGCTCGGCGTGGCCGGCACGGACGGGCTCGCGGTGTTCGCGCCGGCCGTGACGCTGCTGCTGGCCGGCCCAGGCAGCACCCATCCGCACGACGGCAGGCTGGACTGGCTCGTGCCGCCGATCCTGCGGGTGATCGAGTACACGTTCGTCGCGGCGTGCGGGTTCGCCCACGACCTGCACCCGCTGCTGATCTTCGTGTTGCTCGGCGCGCTGGCCTTCCACCATTATGATCTTGTCTATCGGCTGCGGCAGCGCGTCTACCCGCCGTCGTGGCTGGCCACGCTGGGACTCGGCTGGGACGGGCGGATGATGGTGGTCTCGCTCGTCGCGCTCATGGGGCCGCTGACCGCCGGTTACGCCCTGCTCGCGCTTTACCTGTGGGCACTTTTCGGCTGGGAGAGCCTGACCTGCTGGCTGGCCGCGCCCCGGTCCGGGGTGGAAGCGGTCGATATGGGAACGCAAGACTAACGCTGGATTACCCGCGGAGGGCCCAAAGGGAACTAACCTTTGGCCCACACGTAGTCATGCTCGACTGAGGAGTGCACGTTGCTGGGAATGGTGCTGGCCGCTGGGGCCGGACGACGCCTGCGGCCGTACACCGACACGCTGCCCAAGGCGCTCGTGCCGGTCGACGGCGAAACCACGATCATGGACATCTCGCTACGCAACCTGGCCGAGGTGGACCTCCGGGAGATCGTGATCGTCGTCGGGTACGCGGCCCAGGCCGTGCACGACCGTAAGGACGCCTTCGAGAAGAAATACGGCGTCAAGCTCACCCTGGTTCACAACGACAAGGCCGAGGAGTGGAACAACGCCTACTCCCTGTGGTGCGCCCGCGACTACTTCGCTCAGGGCGCCCTGCTGGTCAACGGCGACACCGTCCACCCGGTCTCGGTCGAGAAGACGCTCCTGTCCGCCCCCGAGACGAGCGACATCCTCCTCGCCGTCGACAACGTCAAAAAGCTCGCCGACGAGGAGATGAAGGTCACACTCTCGCCCGACGGCTCGCTGCGGCGCATCACCAAGCTGATGGACCCGGCCGAGGCGTACGGTGAGTACATCGGCGCCACCCTCATCAGGCCCGGCGCCGCCGAGCGGCTGGCCGACGCGCTGAAGGCGACGTTCGAGCGTGACCCGCAGCTCTACTACGAGGACGGTTACCAGGAGATGGTCGGACGCGGCGAGACGATCCACGCCGCGCCCATCGGCGAGGTCGACTGGGTCGAGGTGGACAACCACGACGACCTGGCCAAGGCCCGCACCATAGCCGTTCGCTACTGAGGGGGCGGGATGCCGCTTCTCGCGAGGATGCTGCCGGCGCCGCTGACCATGCAGGTCAGGCGCGGCGCCGTGGCCGAGCTCGGGGTACTGCTGGCCGACAGCCGGGTGGCGACCTCCGGCAGGGTCGCCATCGCCGTCGGCCGGGGCCAGGGCGACCACATCGAGAGCCTGATCGCGCCGCAACTGGACGAGGCCGAGGTGTTCAGGGTGGCCGACGGTTCCGTCGACGCGGCCGTCTCGCTCGGCGCGGACCTGCGCAAGGGGGCGTACGAGGTGGTGGTCGGCGTCGGCGGCGGCAAGACCATCGACTGCACCAAATACGCCGCCTCGCTGGCGGGCATCCCGATGGTCGCGGTCGCCACCAACCTCTCCCACGACGGCATCTGCTCGCCCACCGCCTCCCTGGTCTACGAGGGCGGCAAGGGCACGTTCGGGGTGCCGATGCCGCTGGCGATCCTGGTAGACCTCGACTTCGTGCACAACGCGCCCAAGTCGCTGGTCCGGGCGGGCGTGGGCGACGTGGTGAGCAACCTGTCGGCCATCGAGGACTGGCAACTGGGCAACGTCGAGCGCGGCGAGCCCATCGACGGGCTGGCCTGCTCGATGGCGCGCACGGCCGCCGAGGCCCTCATCGGCCGCACCGACTCCATCGAATCGGACGCTTTCCTGACCGTGCTGGCCGAATCCTTGATTCTTTCCGGCATGTCGATGGTGATCGCGGGGTCGTCACGGCCCGCGAGCGGTGGAGACCATGAGATCCTTCATGCCGTGGATCAGCTCTTTCCCGGCACCTCCAACCACGGCGAGCTCGCCGGGATCGGTGCCGCCTTCTGCTTCTTCCTGAGAGAGGACGAGGCTCGCGTCAAGCAGGTCGTCGACTGCCTGCGCCGGCACGAGCTGCCGGTCGTCCCCGCCGACATCGGGCTGAGCGCCGAGCAGTTCTCCGAGGCCGTCGCGCTGGCGCCGGCCACTCGTCCCGGCCGCTACACGATCCTGGAGCACCTGCGCATGCAGGACTCGGAGATCCACGATCGGGTGGGGGACTATGTCCGGGCCTTCGGTCGCTGAGCTGCGGCGGGTCGCCCAGCCCGCCGGCACCATGGACCGCAAGAGCGGCGAGCACTGGGCCGGGTCGCTCTACATGCGCAGGATGTCCATCTACGTCACGTGGCTGCTCGCCAAGACGCCGATCACGCCCAACCAGACCACCGGGCTGATGATCCTGGCCGGGCTGGTCGCGGGCGTGGTGCTGGCGCTGCCCGGGGTGGTCGCGGCGGTGCTGGCGTTCCTGCTGGTGCAGCTCTACCTGCTGCTCGACTGCTCGGACGGCGAGCTGGCGCGCTGGACCCAGCGCACCTCGATCACCGGCGTCTACCTCGACCGGGTCGGCCACTACTTCTGCGAGGCGGCCCTGCTCATCGGGCTGGGCTTCCGGGCTTCGCTGGCCATACCGGACTGGCATACCGTGCTCGGCGTCGCGACGGCGCTCGGGGCCATCCTGATCAAGGCGGAGACCGACCTGGTGGACGTGGCGCGGGCCCGCTCCGGGCTGCCCGCCGCGACCGAGGCGCAGGCGGGGCAGATCAGGTCCGGGCTGCTGGCGCTGGGGCGCAGGATCCTGTCGGTGACCAAGTTCCACCGGATCATGCAGGCGGTCGAGCTGTCGATCCTCGTGGTGGTCGCGGCCGTCGTGGACGTCTTCACCGGGGACGTGCTCGCCACGAGGGTGCTGCTGATCGCGTGTTTCGCCGCGGCTTGCCTACAGACTGTCCTGCATTTGGTCAGCATCCTGGCATCGAGGCGGCTGGCGTGATCTCATGTCGGAACCGGAGTGGCCCCTCGTCCGTCGTATTGATCGGACGTCCGCCGTTCGGTGGGGGTTCACCCCCGGTTCCGATACGCTTAGCCCCACCCATATCCCAATGACCAGCAGACTCGGTGATCATGAAAGAATGCTCCGCTCGTGTTCTCAACGCGTCAGGACAGTGATTCGTTGAAGATCTCGTGCGTCATCCTCACCATGGGCAACCGGGTCGCGGAGCTGAACCGGGCGGTCGAGTCCGCGCTCAACCAGATCGACGGCGACGTCGAGGTGGTGATCGTAGGCAACGGAGCCGACGTGCCCGAGGTGTCGGCGACGCCACCCGAGGGGTCGGCCGCGGTCGTGAAATCGATCCGGCTCGATCGCAACACGGGCATCCCCGCAGGCCGCAATCGCGGCGTGGAGGAGTGCTCGGGAGACGTCGTGCTGTTCCTGGACGACGACGGCTGGTATGCCAACCAGAAGGTGGTCGCGCACGTGCGCGACCGCTTCGCCACCGAGCCCGACCTCGCGGTGATCTCCTTCCGGGTGATGGACCCCGACGGCGGCATCGGCCAGCGGCGTCACGTCCCCCGGCTGCGCGCGGGCGATCCGCAGCGCTCCTCGCCGGTCACGACGTTCCTCGGCGGCGCCTCGGCCGTCAGGCGCTCGGCGTTCCTCCAGGTGGGCGGCCTGCCCGAGCGGTTCTTCTACGCCCACGAGGAGACCGACCTGGCCTGGCGGCTGCTGGGCGAGGGCTACCGGATCGAGTACGACGCCGAGACGGTGATGTACCACCCCCAGGTGCCGCCGACCCGGCACGCCGAGTTCTACCGGCTCAACGCGCGCAACCGGGTCTGGCTGGCCCGCCGCAACCTGCCATGGCCGCTGGCGGTCCTTTACCTGACCAACTGGATCGCGCTCACGCTCATCAGGGAGCGCCGCTCCGGGATCGCGCTCAAGTCGTGGTTCGGCGGCTTCCTCGAGGGCCTGCGCAGCCCTGCCGGTGAGCGTCGCCCGATGGCCTGGCGCACCGCCTGGCGCATGGTCAAGCTCGGCCGCCCGCCCATCGTCTAGATCTCCGCCGCCTCGCCGAAGACCATCTCCGCCCGCGAGACCGTCGTGGTGAACAACGCCCGTTTGGGCAGCCCCAGCTCGCTCAGCTCCTTGGCGACGGGGTGGTTGCCGAGGCGGATCAGCGCGCCGCCGGGCCGCATCCTGGCGCCGCGGACGCGTAGGGACCAGGGGACACGCCGCGTGACCCCCTCCCGGTGCGTGTAGGCGTCCATCGGCGTCATGGCCGTAGCGCCCGGCACGGGCACGCCTGGCTTGACCAGAAGGTCCAGCACGAGCCTGCCGTCCTTGCGCAGGACGCACCGCTTGTACGGCGAGTCGAGCCGCAGCTCGATGTCCGCCAGCTCCTTCGGGAACCCCCACAACGTCCGACCCGCCTCCAGCGTGAACCGCTGGTCCACGGGCAGCCAGTGCACGAACACCCCGGCCTGTCGCAGGTCGCGCAGCCCCCCACCCCCGACTCTCTTTGGCCGGGCCAAGCTCGGCGTGCCGGGATGGATGTCCTCGCTCCGCTGCGGATCCATCCCAGCCCCTGGCGGACGGACCAGGAAGGCCATCCCGAACTCGTGGTAGGTGTCGAGGTCACCGTCGCGGTAGTCGACGAACAGCAGCATGCAGACGGCCTTGCCGGGCAGCACCTCGGCCACGTCGAGGCCGGAGTACGCGATGACAGCCCGGGCGGCGTCGGCACGCACCGGGTAGGAGACGCTGCAGATCTCCGCGTCCCTCACCCGGACTGGCATGTCCACCGTCCGGCCCTGGATCAGATGCGATGCCATGGTCCCAGTACATCAACCCCGAAGCCGTGTGACCATTCCCACCCAGGTGTCGTCAAGGTGCGATGTGCCAATCGTTGCTGGGCCCACGGGCCACCTGGCTGCTCGGCCTGAACCGTCCCTAGACCGCGAGCGCATGAGCGGGCAGGTAGCCGGCCCACGCTTCGGCCCGGCGCACGAAGGCCTCCGCGTGGTCCGGCCAGTGGTAGCGCAGGCGTGCCTCCGCGTGTCCCAGGGCGCCCATCTTGACCCGCCGCACCGGGTCCTCCTTCAGATCCAGTACGGCGTTCAGCACGGCGTCCACGTCCAGCGGCACCACCAGCCCGCAACCGGCACCCTCCACCATCGCGGCGCCCTGCGGCGTGGTGATCACCGGCAGGCCGCGGCCCATGTAATCCATGATCTTCGTCGGCGGCGTCCGCACCGAGGCGTCGCCCAGCGCCAGGCCGGCCAGCGCGCCCTCGGCCATGCGCAGGGCGTGCCGGTTGGGCACGTACCCGAACCAGTCCAGCAGCCCCACCCGCTGCGCGTCCCGCAGCAGCGGGCGCACGTCGCGCTCCGCGGGCCCGATCAGGTCGAGCCTGACGCCGTGCGGGACCAGGCGCTCGGCCAGGCCGACCAGCTCGTTGACGCCGCGTTCGACCGACAGGCGGCCGATGTGGACGACCCTGGTGTCGCCGGAAGGGGGCGGGCCGGGTGACACCAGGGTCGCCTCCGGCACCATCGCGGGCGTGATCACCTGGTGGCGCCGCTCGGCACGGGCCAGTTGCCGGGGGGTGACCTGCTCGCGTACGTCCCAGACGACCGGAGGGCGCCGGTGGGGCAGCGCGCGCAGGAGCCGGTGTTCGTGGACGATCAGCAGGTCCGCGCCCCTGACGCCGCGTTTGAGGGCCGCGCGGGCCTTGCCGGGCGAGGCGTGCCGCGCCACGTCGATCGCGGTCACCCCCAGGGCGGGGGTCACGTTGAAGTAGGTGAACGGCGCGACGTAGGTCACCTCGTGGCCCGCGTCGAGCAGCGCCCTGATCTGCCGGTGCATGATCCGGGCGTCCTCGGGATGATGGAGCGTCGTGGCGACACATGCGCGCATGTGTCGATGCTCCGCGCTTACCAGGTCAAAGGCGTTAATGCGGGTGGAACGGTCGCTTAACTTCCAGAAGGACGGCGATAGAGCCACACCAGGCGCGGCTCCAGCACCCACTTGAAGACCGCCCTGGTTTCCGGCAGGCACAACACGATCGCCAGGGCGAACGCGCTGAAGCTGATCGCCAGCACGCCCAGCGGCCCGAACAACCACGGGAACTCCAGCCAGCCCATCTCCTTGGCGATCATCACCGGGATGCCGTGCAGCAGGTAGGCGTAGAGCGTGCGGGTGCCGAGGTCGGAGAACCACGTCTCGCCCCTGGGCACCAGCGCCAGCACGGCGAAGCACATGGCCAGCCCGCAGGCCAGCAGCCCGATGCGCAGGCCGAGGCCTGTGTACCAGGACAGGTCGAGGTCCTGGTAGCTCTCCTTGAAGTAGAAGGGGTCGAGCGGGGCCCTGGGACCGATGAAGATCGCCACCGCGGCCGCGCCGAGCATGGTGAACACCGCCACGATCTTGACCCAGCGGCGGTTGAGCAACTCGAAGTGCTCCGGCTGCATGACCAGTCCGATCACGAAGAACGGCAGCAGCCCGAAGAAGCGGTCCATGCTGAAGTCGCCCGAGATCTGCGAGAACCCGGCGAACAGATAGATCGCGATCGCCACCGGGACGGGATATTTCATCCGCTTCCACACCGGTGTGGACAGCCGCCAGAACAGCAGCGCCAGCAGGTACCAGTTGAGCCAGGCCGGATCGATGATCGTCAGGCTCCACTTCTGGCCCGTGGCGTAGCGGAGCGCGGCGTAGCCGACCTCGACGATCACGTAGGGGACGAGGAACGTGTCGACCAGCTTGTTGGTCTTGGCGTTGGAGTTCCAGAAGTTTCTGGACAGGTAGCCGCTGATCATCACGAACGCCGGCATGTGGAACGTGTAGATGAAGATGTAGAGCGCCCTGGCGGAGTCGGCCGAGAGCGTCGGCACCAGCGAGTGGCCGACGACCACGAGCGCGATCAGGACGAACTTGACGTTGTCCAGGAACGGGTCGCGCTTGCGCTTCGGCGGCTCGGCCTCCTGCTTCGGCTCGGGCTGCGTCAGCGGCCGCTCACCGGTCGCGACGACCCGCGCCCCGGCCCACTCGCCCTCCACGTTCCCCCCGGCCGCCCGGGCTCCGGGCATCCCGGAAGGAGCGATCGGCGTTCTGGACGGGGCCGGCGTTCCGGGATGAGCGGCGGGTGTGCGAACAGGGGCCGCCGGCTGGGCGGTTGTGACCCCGCGCACTCGGGCCCCGCCTCCCTCGCCCTGCTGACCCCCAGGCGTCCCGCCAAGGGCGCCGGGCGTCTCAGGAGGAGGAGGAGGAGGGGCGGCCGAGTGGGTGGCCGCTCCCCTGCGGGGATCGGCCGGCGGAGCCGTGGAGAGGTCGAGCGGGTCGGCCGGCGGAGCCGTGGAGAGGTCGAGCGGGTCGGCCGGCGGAGCCGTGGGGACGCCGCGCGGGTCGGGCCGGTCGCCCGGCAGGACCCCGCTGGGGTCGGTCCGCTCGCTCCAGAAGGCCTCCTCCGGCAGCGGCCACCGCGCGCCCGTGTTGGCGGGCCCGCCCTCCTCCTCCGGACCCGCTGGACTCCGCGGGGTCGTGACCGGTGGGGTGAATCTGGAGTCAGACACGAGGGAAGTCGCTCAGCTTCGCTAGGGGCCGGGGAACACGACGACAACGTGACGTGAAAACCACCTTACGGTTCGGTGTCGCGCTGCGTCGCCGA
This sequence comes from Nonomuraea sp. NPDC049480, assembly GCF_044465905.1. NCBI lineage: Bacteria > Bacillati > Actinomycetota > Actinomycetes > Streptosporangiales > Streptosporangiaceae > Nonomuraea > Nonomuraea sp. NPDC049480. The sequence continues at coordinate 817,798 of NZ_JBITMD010000001.1, read as the reverse complement.
CCCGCAACAGACTATCCCGCTCTCGCGGCTCCTGTCTCCGAAGGACGTCCAGAATGCCCTGTTACACAGGGAACTTGGAGTCTCAGGTGCACGCGTTCTTCTGCTCGGACGCGGTGATCGTGTTGTTCTTCACGCTGTCGGGCAGCTTGGTCACCTTGACCGAGTCGAAGTCCTCGCCCACGACGAGCTGGATCACCGGAGTGCCGCTCGGCGCGGCCCCCGCGGTGACGGCCGGGTTGGCGTACGCCGTCGGGTTGATCGCCTTGACCTTGCCCGCCGCCGAGGTCGGCTTGGGCAGGACCGCGCCGGCCAGGGTGCCGGCGTGGTCGGGCGCCGAGGTGATCGTCTTGGCGTAGTGGATCTCGCTCTTCGCCACGCTCGCGCCGTCGGGCGCCTCGTAGTTGCCCACGCCTATGACGTTGAAGCCCTGCTCGGCGAGCTGGTCGGCGACCTCCTTGGCCTTGCCCACGGCCTTGGTGCCGTTGAGCACCTGGACCTTGACCTGCTCCGGCTTGACGGTGACCTTGGGTTCGGCACTCGCACTGGCCGACGGCGCCGGGGCGGCGACCTCGGTGTCGGTCCTGATCGCGGTGAACAGCTTGGTGGCGTCGCCCGTCCAGACCACGCGGTTCTCGTCCGCGGGGTCCGGCGCCCACGGCACCGTCGTGAGCTGCACGCCGTTGGCCGTCAGCTGCTTGGCGCTCATGGCGATCTCGATGAGCCGCTCGGTGTCGTTGGCCAGCTCGGGGTCCATGGTGACGGAGCCGGCCGCGGCGGCCACGAAGTCCCGCAGCTTGCCCACGTCGGTGAGCAGGTCGTTGCTGGTGGCCTTGGCGATGACCTTGCTCAGGAAGATCTGCTGGCGCCTGATGCGCTGGATGTCGCTGCCGTTGCCGTACTTGCGCAGGCGTACGTACCCGAGTGCCTTCTCGCCGTTGAGCAGGCTCTTGCCGGGCGGCAGGACCAGCTTGGAGGCCTTGTCGTTGACGCCGGACTTCAGGCAGATCTCGATGCCGCCGAGCGCGTCGACGATGTTCTTGAAGCCGCTGAAGTCCACCTCCACGAAGTGGTTGATGCGGATCTGGGTGAGGGTCTCGATCGTGGAGATCGTGCAGGCGATGCCGCCCGAGCTGTACGCCGAGTTGATCATGTTGCGCTGGGCCGGCATCTCCTGCTTGGTGGTCTCGTTCTTGCACTTGGGGATCTGCACCATGGAGTCGCGCGGGAAGCTGACCAGCTGCGCCTTGTCGCGGTTGGGCGAGATGTGCAGCAGGATGATCGTGTCGGTGCGCTTGCCGCCCGCGTCCTTCTCCCTGGCCAGTTGCTGCCCGTACTTCGCGTTGCCCGCGCCCGCGCGGGTGTCGGAGCCGACGAGCAGCACGTTCAGGGCGCCCGTGTCCGGGGGGCGCGGGTTGATGATGTCCTCTTTGACGCTCTTCTGGGTGATGTTGCCGAAGGCGTCGCGGTAGACGGTGTAGGCGGTCAGCGAGCCCGCGACCATGACCGACGTGACGCCGATGCTGATCCAGGCCAGCACCCGCATCTTGCCCTGGCCGCCGCCGCCGTTGCGGTGGCCGTGCGGCGGCCGGCCGTCGGGCGGAGGCGGAGGCGGCGGTGCGGCCCCGGCAGCCCTGCGCGCCATCCTGCTGCCGGGCTGGGTCGGAGCGCCCCTGCGATCCTGCGCCACGTCGACTACCGGCACGCTCCTGTAGTCAGTCATACGCCCCCTAGCCTCGTACCTCGCGCTCCGCGCGCCGGCTTGGTCGTTCCGCGCCACGAGACTAGGTCACGTTCCGCGTGTCCGGTGCGACGACCGCCGGAAACGACCGTGACCCGGGCGTGATGTTTCCGCGGGCAAGCATACTCAGAGCCGGACATTGGGTGGAATATCATCGCCAAACTCATTCTTGCTCCCTGACTGACGACACAGGTCAGGCCTGATGCTGAGGGCCGCGGCAAGACAGGCCAGGGGTACGGCCGGCAAAACGTACCGATAGTCGAACTCCGCAGCCGCGGCCGGTGTGACCAACAGCACGATGGCTGCCGCCCAAGGCACCGGCCAGGCCGGAGCATCCGCGCGGCGCCCTGCCTTACGCCTGCGCATGACGGCCGCTACGGGAGGCACCAGAAGGACCCCCAGGAGCAGCGGGCCGGGTAGCCGCGCCATGCTCTGGTAGGCCCTCAGCCATCCGGCGTAGGGCTCGACGATCTCCGTGCCGATCGCACCTTGCTCGTAGAGCTTGGCATAATCGGCGCCGACCTGCGCGGGATAGCGCCCAGGTGGTCCGGGCGGAGTTACCGGGAATTGGTAGTAGCCGTAGATTTCCTGGTCCGGATAGACCGGGCGGTCCCAGCGGAACGTGCGGCCGAGCTCGGTCAGGACCGAGGCGGCGTAGTCGAGCGGCTGCTTCGTGATCGCCAGCGTCGCGAACCTGGCAGCCAGGTCGTCGGTCTCCTTGGTGAACGTGATGCCGGGCAGCAGCACCAGGGGGGCGTCCTTGGCCCAGATGTACTCCTGGGACGGCGGGCGCTGCTCGGGCGGGCGTGGATCGCACAGGACCTTCAGATCCGGCGGCGGGTCCATCTTCGCGCAGTCGGCGAACGACATCGTGCGGGCGTACAGGAAGGCGCCGTTCGCGCCGATCAGGCCGACGCGCTGGTAGGTGACATAGAACCAGGCGCCGTACGCGACGATCGGCACCAGGGCCGCCGCCAGCAGCACCCCGGCCCGGCCGATCCGCCGCCGGACCAGGAACCAGGCCGCGAGCAACACGATGAGCGGCTGACCGACGGTCCTGGTCAGGGTGGCCGCGGCCAGCAGCAGCCCGATGGCGGCCACCGTGCTCGTCCGGCTCGTGGTGCACAGCGCGACGGCCGACACGATCAGGAACATGAACAGCGTGTCGGAGACCAGCAGGTGCTCGAGCTCGATCTGGTAGGCGTCGAGCAGCACGGGCACCGTGGCCAGCGTCGCCGCCCACCTGGGGGCCTTGCGCGCGACCCGGTAGATCAGCACGCCGGTGGCCAGGCCGAGCAGGTGCTGCGCCACCGTCACCGCGGCGAAGGAGTGGAACGGCTCCAGCAGCTTGACGAACATCGAGTAGCCCGCCGGGCGCACCAGGTCGGGCTTCGGTTTGAAGACGGTGACGATGTAGGTGTAGGAGTCGGGGAACCACAGAGCCGGGCGGTAGCCGAGCACGGCGAGGGCGCGCAGGGCCGTTCCGAGGGCGAGCACCATGAGGAACCATTTGTGCCGGCGCGCCACGGCACCCAGCTCCCGGGGGCGCCTGCCCCGGCTCTGCTCCGCGGGCTCGTCCGCGCGAGCCTCCGACGTCACCCGCACGCTCTCCCGCTTCTCCGGCACGTCGGTACGCTACCCGCGCTCACCCGTCACCCGCGCCACGGCCTCTCGCGCGCGGGCCCCCCGGCCGCGGCGCCCGCACCGCCGACCTGGCTGCGCCCGTGCCCACACGTCGGCCGGTGGCCGACTCCGTGACCGGGTGAGGTTGGATACGCTCGCTCACCGATGGAACTCGATCGATCCGGCCGCGTGCTGGCCGCGCTCTCGCTGGTCCCGCCGCTGGCCGTGGCGGGCTGGCTGCTGGCGGGGCTGCCGTTGCTGCTGCTCGGCCGGTTCGCTCCGCTGCCCGCCGTCCTGCTCGGGCTGCCCGCCGCCGCGCTGCTGTGCTGGGCGGGGACGCGGCGGCTCGGCAAGGGGATCGAGGCCACGCCGTGGCAGGCCGCCGGGGTGGTGGCGGTGGCGGTGGCGTCGGGCGTGTTCAACGCGGTCATGCACAGCGAGCAGCTGATCGTCCGCCGCGACCCCGCCACCTACGCCCAGTACACCGCCTGGATCGCCGGCCACGGCTCCCTGCCGATCACCGTCCAGGCGCAGGCGTTCGGCGGCCCCGACCCCGCGCTGGCCTTCGGCAGCGTCGGGTTCTACGAGGCCGCCGGGGCGGTGACGCCGCAGTTCATGCCGGGTCCGCCGATGTTGTTCGCGATCGGCTCCTGGCTCGGCGTGCCGTTCGCGGTGCCGCCCGTGCTGGGCGCGCTCGCCGTGCTCACGGTGGCCGGGGTGGTGGCGCGGCTGGCGGGGGCGCGCTGGGCGGTGCTCGCGGCGGTGACGTTCGCGGTGAGCCTGCCGATTCTCTACACCTCGCGCACCACGTTCAGCGAGATCCCGTCGCTGATCCTGCTGTTCGGAGGCCTGGCGCTGACGCACGACGCGCTGGAGCGGCCGGGGTGGTGGCGCGGGCTGCCGGCGGGCTTGGTGTTCGGGCTGGCCGTGCTGGTCCGGGTGGACGGGCTGCGGGACGTGCTACCGGTGCTGGCGTTCGCGGGCCTGCTGATCGCGATGCGGCGCTTCGGCAGGCCGCAGGGCGCGCTCGGGTTGCCGATGCTGGCCGGGCTGGCGGCAGGGGCCGGGCTGGGGATGCTGGCGGCCTACCTGCTCGCCCGCCCCTACCTGTCGTATTTGTCGAGCTCGGTCCGGCCGTTGCTGCTCATTTGCGCGGCCGTCCTCGTGCTCATGGCGATCGGCACGGCCGCCGCTCCCGTCCTTGTCAGGCTCCGGCCGCCGACATGGGCTCCCGCGGCTGGAGCGGGGCTGGTCGCGCTGCTCATGGCCGGGCTCTACGCGCGCCCGTGGTTCCAGACGGTGACCCGCGACCCCGCCAATGAGGACGACCGGCGCACGTTCACGATGATCGAGCAGATCCAGGGAGCCAACGGCCTGCCCCTGGACGGCACCCGGCTCTACTTCGAGGACTCCCTGCACTGGGTCGCCTGGTACGTCGGCCTCCCCGTGGTCGTGCTGGCCACGATCGCGGCCGCCCTGCTCGTCCGCAGGCTGCTGCGCGACGGCACGCCGTTCGCCTGGCTGCTGCCGCTGGCGGTGATCGGCTGGACAACCGTCACGACGCTGCTGCGGCCCGAGATCACGCCCGACCACCCCTGGGCCGCCCGCCGCCTCGTCCCCATCGTGATCCCGGGATTGATCCTGCTCGCCGCGTACGCGCTGCGCGAGCTCCCGAAGCGGCGCTGGGTGGCGGCCGTCGCCGTCCTGCTCGTGCTGGTGCCACCTGCCGTGACCTCGATCGGAACCGCGTTCACCCCGGTCGAGCGCGGCGAGGCGGTGGCCGTCGAGGCGATGTGCGCCAAGATCCCGCCCCAGGCGTCCGTGCTGATCGTGGAGCGCGTCACCGGGGATCGGTTCACCCAGCTCGTCCGCGGCATGTGCGGCCGCCCGGCGGCGCAGGTCGAGCGGGTCGCCGATTCGGACATCGCGCCCGAGCCGGAGGTGCGCCGCCTGATCGCGCGCGTGCGCGCGGCCGGCCGCGTCCCCGTCGTGCTGGGCGCCGAGGCCGGGCAGGTCTCGCCGTACGGGCCGGCGACGCAGGTCATGGCGCTGGTCACCCGCCAGGACGAGCGCTCGCTCGTCGACCCGCCGAACGGCACGTGGGGGCTGGGGATAGAGGTGTGGATGGCCGTGACACGGTGAACGGATCTGACTCGATGTGGAGTCGGCCTTAAGGTGGGCAGAGTAACCTCGACCCCCGTGAGCACGCTTGAGACCCCCAAGAGTGGACCTGCCGTGGAAGAAGCGCCGTACGTCACCATCGTCCTGCCCTGCTACAACGAGCAGGATCACGTCATCGACGAAGTCGAGCGCATCACGCAGGCCATGGACTCAAGCGGCTACACGTACGAGCTCGTGGCCATCGACGACTGCTCGACCGACCTGACGCTGGCCCGGCTCCAGGAGGCCGCGCCCAGCTATCCGCACCTGCGCGTGCGCGCCTTCCACCGCAACGGCGGCGCCGGCACCGTGCGGCGCATCGGCACGCAGGAGGCCAAAGGCGAGATCGTCGTGTGGACCGACGCCGACATGACCTACCCCAACGAGCGCATTCCCGAGCTGGTGCAGATCCTGGACAAGGACCAGACGGTCGACCAGGTGGTCGGCGCGCGCACCAGCGAGGAGGGCTCGCACAAGCTGCTGCGGGTCCCCGCCAAGTTCGTGATCCGCAAGGTCGCGGAGAAGCTGGCCGGGCAGAAGATCCCGGACCTCAACTCGGGGCTGCGGGCCTTCCGCCGTACAGTCGCCAAGCCCTACCTGCGGCTGCTGCCGCCCGGGTTCTCGTGTGTGACGACGATCACGCTGTCGTTCCTGTCCAACCAGCACGACATCTACTACCTGCCGATCGACTACGCCAAGCGGGCCGGCAAGTCGAAGTTCAGCTTCGTGTCGGACGCCTACCGCTACATCCTCCAGGTGCTGCGGATGATCATGTACTTCAACCCGCTCAAGGTGCTCATGCCGCCCGCGCTCTGGCTGGTCGGCATCGGGTTCGTGAAGGGCGTCTGGGACATGATCCAGCACCCGTTCTACTTCCCGGCCAACACCGTGATGATCTTCCTGTCCGGGATGCTGATCGGGTCCGTGGCACTGCTGGCCGACCTGATCGTGCGCTCGCGGGGAGAGTAGGCGCGTGCGGATCGCGATCGTCGGGCCGACCTATCCGTACAAGGGCGGCGGGGCGCAGCACACCACCGAGCTGGCGCACCGCCTGTCGGCGCTCGGGCACGACGTGGTGATCGAGTCGTGGCGGGCGCAGTATCCGTCGTTCCTCTATCCGGGGCAGCAGACGATCTCCGCGCCCGAGGGCACGCCCTATCCGAGGACCGTGCGCAGGCTCGACTGGCGCCGGCCGGACGGGTGGGTGGCGGCCGGGCGGCGGCTGCGGTCGGCCGACCTGGTGGTGCTGGCGGTGCTGAGCCCGGTGCAGGTCCCCGCCTATTTGGGGATCTTGTACGGGATCGGGCGAAAAGTCAGGACAATCGCTCTCTGCCACAACGTGTTGCCCCATGAGCGCAAGCCCTACGACGAGCCACTCATGAAGGCCCTGCTCAAGCGGATCGACGGCGTACTGGTCCACTCCGAGCAGCAGGCCGGGCTCGCCAGAGGGCTCACGGACAGGCCGGTGAGCGTGGCGGCGCTGCCGCCGCACCTGCCCTCCACCACGGCCGAGCGGTCTTCGCAAGTGCACCGGCGGCTGCTGTTCTTCGGCATCGTCCGGCCGTACAAGGGGCTCGACCTGCTGCTCAGGGCGCTGCCCGAGGGGGTCTCGCTGACCGTGGCCGGGGAGTTCTGGGGCGGGCTGGACGAGACGAAGGCGCTGATCGACGAGCTGGGCATCGCCGGCCGGGTGGAGCTGCGGCCCGGCTACGTGGCCGCCGAGGACGTGCCGAAGCTGTTCGCCGCCGCGGACGCGCTCGTGCTGCCCTACCGCAACGCGACCGCCAGCCAGAACGTCTGGCTCGGCCACGAGCACGGTGTCCCGGTGATCGCGACCCGGGTGGGCGCGCTCGCCGACCACGTCACCGACGGCGTGGACGGGCTGCTCGTCGAGCCGGGCGACGCCGGCGCGCTCCGGGACGCGATCGAGCGTTTCTACGCCTCGGGCGAGCCCGAGAGGTTGCGGTCGGGCGTCAAGGCGGTCGATCCCGAGCCGTTCTGGTCGGCGTACGCGGGGACGCTCCTCGACGCCTGACGGCCCAGCAGGAACGAGATGCCCGCCGCGGCCGCGTCCGCCAGCGTGAACGCCAGCCGCGACACGATCGCCACCGCCAGTGCCGCCGGGGTGCCCAGGATCGGGCCCAGTACGAGCACGAGCGCGCCCTCCCTGATCCCGACGCCCGCCGGCACCACGACCGTGAGGATCCCGGTCGCCCACGCGAACGCGTACGCGCCGGTCGCGACGATGTAGAGGTCCGGGCGTCCGCCGAGCAGCCAGATGTGGACCCCGTACACGAACCAGCCGAGCGCGGTCCACGCCACCGCGACCACCACGGTACGGCCGGGCAGCACGCTCTCCAGCGGCTCCTTGCGCGCGATGCGCAGCGCCAGGTTGAGACCCCAGGTGAGCACCTTGGGATGCAGGCATACGATGATCGCCGGCACGAGCAGCACCAGGTACCAGGCCTGCCGCACCGCGTCCAGTGTCCAGAGAGTGGCCGCGGCGATCGAGATCGCGACCCCGATGTTGATCACCAGCCCGAGCGAGATCGTCGCGAACGTGCGCCGCGGCGGGCTGCCGTGGTCGCGGCCCAGGTCCATCATCGCCGCGTACGCCCACACCGCGCCCGGGATGTATTTGCCCAGCTGCCCCACGAACATGATCCGCCCGGCGATCCGCAGCGGCACCCGCGTGCCGAGCCCCGCCAGGATCTCGCGCCAGGCCACCAGCATGCAGAACTGGCCCAGCAGCACCGCGACGAACGCCCCGAGCACCGCCCACGGCGACATCGCGGCCACGGCGCCGGTGGTCTCCTCCCAGTTCCTGGCCAGGCCGTACCCGAGGAAACCGACAGCGAGCAGGGCGAGGGCGATGCGCAGCAGCCGACGGAGCATTGGCTCAGGTTACGCGCGGTTTGCCTGCCAGAGCCAGACGACGCCCGAGACGAGTGCGCCGGCGCAGCGGGGCGCCGTATCGGCGCTGAGGTGGGTACTGTGGGGCTCCGTGGGGAAGCAAAGGGTCGCGCAGCTCGAATACTCGGAATTCCAGTCCGCCATGCTCGACGAGGAGAAACGGCGGCGGAAGGCGGCGAAGATCATCGCTGTGCTGGAGCACTTCCACGGGCCGCTCGGCGGGCTGACCGTGGGCGACGTGGGCTGCTCGGCCGGCTTCATCGCCGATGAGCTGGCTCGGGCCGGGGCCAAGCACACGCTGGGCATCGACATCGACGTGCCGGGGCTGCGCAAGGCGGCCGACCGGTTCGGCGAGCGGGTGGCGTTCGTGTGCGGTGACGGGACCGCGCTGCCGTTCCCCGACGGGTCGATCGACGTGCTGGTGTTCAACCACATTTACGAGCATGTGGTGGACCCGGACGCGGTGGTGGCCGAGATGCGCCGGGTGCTGTCCGACGACGGCGTGCTCTATCTGGGGCTGGGCAACCGGCTCGGGGTGATGGAGCCGCACTACAAGCTGCCCTTCCTGTCCTATCTGCCGCCCGCGCTGGCCGACCGGTACGTACGGGCGTTCGGGCGGGCCGATCATTACTACGAGCGGTTCAGGACGCGGCGCGGGCTGCGGAAGATGCTGCGGGCCTTCCACGTGTGGGACTACACCTTCCCCGTGCTGGCCACGCCGACGACGTTCGCCGGAGGGGAGCTGTTCCCCGGCCTGCTGGGGAAGGTGGTCAAGGCCGTGCTGGCCAGGACGCCGCGCGAGGTGCTCAAGCTGCTGCTTCCCGTGGTGCCGACGTACCTGTGGGTGGCCACCAAGACCCCCAAGCGTCCGGTGGGCGCGGCGCTGCCGCAGCCCCCCGAACGGGTCCGGCCCCTGTGAACCAGGACACCGTGCGACGGCCCCGCACCGCGCGCAAACTCCTCCGGGTCGCCTTCCTGCTGGTCGCGCTCGGGTTCGGCGCGTGGGCGGTGGCGAAGCAGTGGGACGCCGTGGTCGCCGGGTTCGCCAGGCTGTCGTGGGGCGCGCTGGCCGCGTCCCTGGTCGCGGTGGTCGCCGCGTTGCTCGGGGCCATGCTCACCTGGCGCACCCTGCTGGCCGACCTCGGCTCGCCGCTGCCGCTCAGACCGGCGGCCAAGGTGTTCTTCGTGGGCCAGCTCGGCAAGTACATCCCCGGCGCCGTCTGGCCCATGCTCGCCCAGATGGAGATGGGCCGCGACCTCGGCGTGCCGCGCTCGCGCAGCGCGGCGGCGTTCTTCCTGATGATGCCCATCCAGCTCGCCACCGGACTGCTGGTCACGCTCGGGACGCTCGGCTGGGACCGGTACGGCTGGCTGCTGCTGCTCATCCCGCTCCTGCTGGTCCTCCTGGAACCCAAGGTCATCAACGCCCTGATCACGTTCGGGCTGCGCAGGCTCAAGCGGGAGCCGCTCGAACGCCCGCTCACCCGCCGCGGCATGTTCACCGCGCTCGGCTGGGCGCTGGCCGGCTGGACCGCGTACGGCGTGCACCTCTACTTCGTCGCCCCGCAGGGCGGCCTGCTGTTCGCCGTCGGGGCCTTCGCGCTGTCGTGGTGCCTGGGCATCATGACCTTCGTCGTCCCGGCGGGCGCGGGCGTGCGGGAGCTCGCCATGGTGGCGGTGCTGGCGCCCCAGCTTGACCAGGGCTCCGCAATTGCGGTCGCCCTTTCGTCCAGGATTGTCATCATCGTGGGGGATCTGATCTGTGCTGGCCTGGCGGGAATTGCGGCGCGTCGCACCTCGATGTGATTTGGACCACGATTTAGGGGAGGCTGGTCGTAGGGTGAAGTTCAGAGGGGGACGCCGAGTCCCACGTTGATCTTGAGGGGAGAAGATCTTCGTATGCCTCGTGTGCTCGTTGATGCGGCGGCCGTGCCCGCGGACCGCGGCGCGTTGATCAGATACGTGGACGGTCTCGTGGCGGCGCTCCACCGCGCCGGCGCCGATCTCGCCGTCGTCTGCCAGCGGGCCGAAGCGGAGCGATACCGGCAGCTGGCGCCGTCCGCCGACATCATTCCCGGTCCCGTCGAGATCACCAACAGAGCGGCCAGGCTCGCCTGGGAGCAGACCGGATTACCGCTGCTCGCCCGTCAGGTCGGCGCCGATGTGATCCACGCTCCCTACTACTCCATCCCGCTCAGCTCCGGTCTGCCGACCGTCGTGACGGTGCACGACACCACCTGGTTCACCGAGCCCGACCAGCACAGCCCGCGGGCGTCGTTCTTCCGCTCGGCCACCCGCACCGCCGTACGCCACGCGCGGCGCGTGATCGTCCCGTCCAAGGCGACCAGGGACGAGCTCATCCGCGTGCTCTCCGCCGACCCCACTCGCATCGACGTCGCCTACCACGGCGTCGACCTGGCGCAGTTCCACCCGCCGAGCGAGGAGGAGATCCGCCGGGCCGCCCTGCGCTGCGGGTTGCACGGACAGCCTTATGTGGCGTTCCTGGGCAACCTCGATCCCCGGAAGAACGTGCCCAACCTCATCCGCGGCTTCGCCGCCGCCGTGAAGCGGCTGGAGAAGCCGCCGGCGCTGGTGATCGGCGGCGGCGTGCACGAGGACGACGTCGACGCCGCCTGCCGGGAGGTCGAGGCCACGGTCAGGGTCGTGCGGCCCGGCTACCTGCGGGCGCCCGACCTGCCCGGATTCCTCGGCGGGGCGCTCGTGGTGGCCTTCCCTTCGCGCGGCGAGGGGTTCGGGCTGCCCGTGCTGGAGGCCATGGCCTGCGGCGCCCCCGTGCTGACCACCCATCGCAGCTCTCTCCCCGAGGTGGGCGGCGACGCCGTGGCCTACACTGAGCCGGACGCCGACAGCATCGCCGCGGCGCTCGGTCATCTGCTCGCCTCCTCCGAACGGAGACGGCAACTGCAGGAGGCCGGGCTGGCGAGAGCACGCGAGTTCACGTGGGACGCCTCGGCCGAGGCGCACCTCAGCTCCTATCAACGCGCAATCGAATAGTTCGGTAACCTCACGAAGTGATGGAGAGCTCTTTGCCAGACCTCGAGGCGATCCTCCTGGTCGGGGGGCAGGGCACGCGCCTGCGTCCGCTGACACTGGGCACGCCCAAGCCGCTGCTGCCGACTGCGGGAGTGCCGTTCCTGGCCCACCAACTCGCTCGCGCGCGATCGTTCGGCGTGCGCCGGATCGTGTTCGCGACCTCGTACAAGGCGGCCATGTTCGAGCCCGCCTTCGGCGACGGGGCGGCGTTCGGGCTCTCTCTCGAATACATCACGGAGGAGACCCCGCTCGGCACCGGCGGGGCGATCCGCAACGCCGCCGAGGCGCTCACGTCCGGCCCGTCCGACCCCGTACTCATCCTGAACGGGGACATTCTCTCTGGACATGACATCGGCCACCAAGTGCGCATGCACCTCGCACGGCAGGCCTCTGTAACGCTCCATTTGACAGAAGTGGACGATCCCACTCGATTCGGATGCGTGCCGACTGACGAGAGCGGGCGGGTCACGGCCTTCCTGGAGAAGACCCCCCAACCGGTGACCAACCGGATCAACGCCGGCTGCTACGTCTTCACCCGGTCAGTGATCGACACGATCCCGGAGGGCGAGGTCGTGTCCGTGGAGCGGCAGACGTTCCCCGGGCTGATCGAGTCGGGCGAGCTCGTGCTCGGGTACGCCGACCGCACCTACTGGCTCGACGTCGGCACCCCTGCCGCGTTCGTCCAGGGCTCGCGTGACCTGGTGCTCGGACGGCTGCACTCGCCCGCGCTGCCGGGGCCGACGGGCGAATACCTGGCGCTCCCCGGAGCCCGGGTGTCGCCGGAGGCCAAGGTCCTGGGCGGAACGACCGTCGGCGCGCGGGCGGTCGTCGAGGCCGGGGCCTCGGTGGCCGGCTCGGTGCTGAGCGACGACTGCGTCGTCGAGGCGGGCGCGTCCGTGACGGACTCCGTGGTCGGCAAGGGAGCGCGGGTCTGCGTGGGCACCGTGGTGCGCGACGCCGTGATCGGCGACGGAGCCATCGTGGGACCCGGCAACGAGCTGCAGAACGGCGTGCGGATCTGGCCCGGGATCGAGTTGCCCGAGCGTGCGATGCGGTATTCCAGCGACGTCTGACGTTGTCCCGGATTCCGGCGACGTCCCACGTCCTCCCGGATTCCGGCGGCGTCCGACGCTCTCCCGGCCTCTCGTACCGAACGCGTGAGCGAGTGGTGCACACTGGATCGGTGAGGGAGCGCAGGTGGACGCCCGAAGGGCCGCTGGACGTGGGGCTGGCGTTGCTGCCCCACCGGCGCGGCGGCGGCGATCCTGCCTGGCGTCAGACCCCCGACGGGGCCGTGTGGCGCACCACCAGGACGCCCGGCGGGCCGTGCACGCTCAGAGTGGGCGTCAAGGACGGCTGCGTGCACGGGCAGGCGTGGGGCCCGGGGGCGGAGTGGGCCCTGGAGTCGCTGCCGGCGCTGCTCGGGGCCGACGATGACATTTCCGGATTTGCCGTTAAACATGAGGTCCTGGTGGACGTTGCCCGGAAACATCCGGGGCTGCGGATCGGCAGGACGGGCCGCGTCATGGAGGCCCTCGTACCTGCCGTGCTGGAGCAGAAGGTCGTCGGCCGGGAGGCGTGGCGGGCCTGGAAGTGGCTGCTCACCCGGTACGGCGAGCCCGCGCCGGGCCCGGCGCCCGAGGGCATGCGGGTGATCCCCGAGGCGGCGGTGTGGCGGCAGATCCCGATCTGGCACTGGCACCGCTCGGGCGCCGAGGCCGTACGCGCCAGGACCATCGCGAACGCCGCCTGGCACGCCGACAAGCTGGAGGCCGCCGCGACCACGCAGGAGCTCGACCGGCTGCTGCGGGCCCTGCCCGGGATCGGGGTGTGGACGTCGGCCGAGGTGCGCCAGCGCGCGTTCGGTGATCCGGACGCCGTGAGCGTGGGCGACTTCCACCTGGCCAAGCTCGTCGGCTACGCTCTGACGGGGGAGAAGACCGACGATCCCGGGATGCTGCGGCTGCTGGAGCCGTACCAGGGACATCGGCACCGTGCGACGGTGCTCGTCTGGCTCTCGGGGCTGCGCCCGCCGGCGCGGGGTCCCCGGATGCCGGTCCGCGACTACCGGTCCTTCTGACTCCGGGGCCCCTGGGTGCAAGCGGTGAACCCAGGCCGTCGTACTGTGCCTTCATGGATCTGGTCAGTGATTCCGCGTTGCGCCGCGCTCTCGCCCGCGCCCGCGACGGCAAGACCCTCGACGTCACCGAGGCGACCGTACTGTTGCACGCCCGTGGTGACCACCTCGACTCCCTCCTGGAACACGCCTCCCGTGTCCGCGACGCCGGCCTGGAGGCCGCCGGCCGGACCGGGGTGATCACCTACAGCAGGAAGGTGTTCATCCCGCTGACCAGGTTGTGCCGGGACCGGTGCGGCTACTGCACGTTCGCGACCGCGCCGCACAAGCTGGACTCGCCGTTCCTGAGCCCCGACGAGGTGCTGGAGATCGCCCGGCAGGGGGCGGCGATGGGGTGCAAGGAGGCGCTGTTCACGCTGGGGGACCGGCCCGAGGACCGCTGGCATCAGGCCCGCGAGTGGCTGGACGCGCACGGCTACGACGACACGCTGTCCTATGTGCGGGCCATGGCGATCAGGGTGCTGGAGGAGACCGGGTTGCTGCCGCACCTCAACCCGGGGGTGCTGAGCTGGCGTGACCTGCAGCGGCTGAAGCCGGTGGCGCCGTCCATGGGGATGATGCTGGAGACGACGTCGCGGCGGTTGTTCGAGGAGAAGGGGCAGCCCCACTACGGCTCGCCGGACAAGGACCCGGCGGTGCGGCTGCGCGTGCTGGAGGACGCGGGGCGGACGAACGTGCCGTTCACGACGGGGATCTTGATCGGGATCGGGGAGACCGTCCAGGACCGGGCCGAGTCGATCTTCGCGATCCGGCGGGTGGCCCGCGAGTACGGCGGGATCCAGGAGGTCATCGTCCAGAACTTCCGCGCCAAGCCGGACACGGCCATGCGCGGGCTGCCCGACGCCGACCTGCAGGAGCTGGCCGCCACCATCGCCGTGGCGCGCCTCGTCCTCGGCCCGCGCGTCCGGCTCCAGGCGCCGCCGAACCTGGTGGACGCCGAGTACGAGCTCATGATCCGCGCCGGGATCGACGATTGGGGCGGCGTGTCGCCGCTGACCCCCGACCACGTGAACCCGGAGCGGCCGTGGCCGCAGATCGACGATCTGGCGGCCCGTACGAGCGAGGCCGGGTTCCGGCTGCGGGAGCGGCTGACGATCTATCCGGAGTACGTGCTTGCCGGGGAGCCTTGGCTGGACCCGCGTCTGACCGCCCACGTGGCCGCCCTGATGGACCCCGAGACGGGGCTGGCCCGCGAGGACGCGGTGCTGGAGGGCCGGCCGTGGCAGGAGCCCGACGGCGGGTTCGCTCCGTCGGGGCGCGTCGATCTGCATGTCGAGGTGGACACCTCGGGGCGGACGAACGACCGGCGGGATGACTTCGACCACGTGTACGGCGACTGGGACGCCCTGAAGGACCGTCTCGGCGTGACCTTCCCCACCACCCCGGGCGACGTGCGGCAGGCGCTGAGGCGGGCGGAGTCGGACCCCGCCGGGCTCACCGATGACGAGGCCGTGGCGTTGCTCGGCGCCGAAGGGGAGGCACTCGACGAGCTGGCCGCCATCGCCGACGCCCTGCGCCAGGATGCCGTGGGCGACGATGTGACGTACGTCGTCAACAGGAACATCAACTTCACCAACGTCTGCTACACCGGCTGCCGGTTCTGCGCGTTCGCCCAGCGACGGACCGACGCCGACGCGTACACGCTGAGCCTCGACCAGGTGGCCGACCGGGCGCAGGAGGCGTGGGAGGCCGGGGCGACCGAGGTGTGCATGCAGGGCGGCATCCACCCCGACCTGCCCGGGACCGCGTACTTCGACATCGCCAGGGCGGTGAAGGCCAGGACCCCGGACATGCACGTGCACGCGTTCTCCCCGATGGAGGTGATCAACGGGGCGAGCCGGACGAACCTCTCCATCCGGGACTGGCTGGAGGCGGCCAAGGAGGCCGGCCTCGACTCGATCCCCGGGACGGCGGCGGAGATCCTCGACGACGACGTGCGCTGGGTGCTGACCAAGGGCAAGCTGCCCACGAAGGAGTGGATCGAGGTGATCACGACAGCGCACAAGGTCGGGATCCCCACGACCTCCACCATGATGTACGGCCACGTCGACACCCACCTGCACTGGGTCAGGCACATCAAGCTGATCAGGCGCCTGCAGGAGGAGACCGGCGGGTTCTCGGAGTTCGTGCTGCTGCCGTTCGTGCACACCAGCGCCCCGATCTACCTGGCGGGCGTGTCCCGCCCCGGCCCCACCGCCCCCGAGAACCGGGCCGTGCACGCGCTGGCCAGGATCCTGCTCCACGGCGCGATCAAGAACATCCAGTGCTCCTGGGTGAAGCTCCGCGACGACCTGTGCCGCCAGGTGCTCCAGGGCGGCGTGAACGACCTCGGCGGCACGCTGATGGAGGAGACGATCAGCAGGATGGCGGGCTCGGAGAACGGCTCGTACAAGACCATCGGCGAACTGCGCGCGATGGTCGAGATCAGCGGCCGGCCGGTCAGGCAGCGCACCACCGAGTACGGCACTCCCTCCGCGGAACGACTCCAGGCCTCGCTGGCCAGTGACGGCGTGTGCAAGAGCGTCCGGCGGGTGCTGCCGATGGCGTAGTTGTAACATGTTCTAACAACGCCTTGCGCCCGCTGGGGAAGAGGCTGGGAGAATCGTCACTCCCCTGGAGAGAGGTTCACCGTGCGGTTGGGTCGACACCGCGCCGCGCTGCCCGCTGAGCAGCGACGCAGGAAGGCGCTCCAGCGCGGCATGCTGGCGGGGCTCGCGGCCGTGGCCATCGCCGCCGGCGCCCTCGTCGTGGTGTTCGGCGGGTTCGGCACACTGTGCTCCACACGAGAGCCTGTTCTGGTCGACGTGGCGGCGGCGGTCGACGTGGCGCCCGCGGTCATGGAGGCCGCGGGGCGCTTCAACGAGACGAAGGCGTCGGTGGGCCGCCGGTGCGTGCTGGTCCAGGTGACCGAGCAACCGCCGGCCACCGTCCTGCGCACGCTGATCGGCGACCGGGCGGGCGTGCTGCGCGAACGGCCCGACGGCTGGATCGCCGACTCGTCGGCCTGGATCAGGCTGGCCCGCCAGCAGGGTGCCCGTGCGCTGCCCGCAGGTGAGACCGTGGTGGCGACGTCGCCGCTGGTGTTCGCCACCCGCTCGTCGCTGGCGCAGCGCTTCTCCGTGGGCAAGACCGAGATGAACTGGCGGATGGTCTTCCCCGCCACCGTGCGCGGGCGGCTGACGCCGACCTCGAACGAGCCCGACGTCGTACGCGTGCCGGATCCCTCGCTGGCCGGTGCCGGCATCGCCACCGTGGCCGCCGCCAGGGACGTCGTCGGCACCGGGCAGGAGGCGGACAAGGCGCTGACCGCGTTCGTCCGGTGGGCGCAGGCCGGCTCGGCGCCCGACTACCGCAGCATGCTGGACGCGGTCGACGACCGCGCGTTCTGGCAGCGGCCGGTGGTCATCGTCCCCGAGCAGTCGGTGTGGAACCACAACCTGCGCCCGTCCCCCGACCCGGTCGTGGCGCTGCATCCGCGCGAGGGCACGATCAACCTCGACTACCCGTACGTCGTCACCGCCGCCGACCCCGCCGTGGCCGAGGCGTCCACGATCTTCGCCGAGTGGCTGAAGGGATCGCAGGCGCAGCAGATCGTGCGGCGGGCCGGGTTCCGGTCGGGCGACGGCGCCCAGGGGCCGCTCTCGCCGGCGCCCCAGATCCCCACCGCGGCCCCGAAGACCCGGTCGTCGGTGTCGCAGCAGGACATCGACGAGGCCCTGCGCGCCTGGAGCCGGCTGGCGCCGCCGACCAACATCCTCGTCCTGGCCGACACCTCCAAGCACATGGCCGAGCCGCTGAAGGGCAGCACCCGGGTCCGGGTGGCGCTGGAGGCGGCCAAGATCGGGCTGCAGCTCTTCCCCGACTCCACGCAGATGGGGCTGTGGGAGTTCGCCGACGGGCTGGGCCGGATCAGGGGCTACCAGGAACGCGTCGGGCTCGGGCCGATCAATGAGCCGGAGACCGGGCAGGTCATCCGCAGGAGCCGGCTGAGTGAGATGACCGCCACGATCAGCGCCCACCCCGATCGGGACAGCTCGCTGTACGACTCGATACTCAGCGGCTTCCGCAGGATGACCGGGGTGTACCGGGAGGACATGAACAACTCGCTCCTGGTGATCACGGCGGGCAAGGACGACGGCAAGGGCACCAGCCTGACGCAGCTCGTGGAGACGTTGCGGCGCGAGTGGAAGCCGGACCGGCCGGTGCAGATCGTCGTCATCGCCTTCGGGACGGGGGTGGACCGGGCGGGGCTGTCGCAGATCGCGGGCGCCACGAACGGCTCCCTGCACGTGGCCCAGGAGCCTGGGGAGATCATCGACGTCTTCCTCGCGGCCCTGGCGCGCCGCCTCTGCCACCCCACCTGCAAACCCACGGCCTGAGGCCCTCCGCGACTCCACCCGCGTGGCAGAAGGGGGCGCCGGAGCGCCCCCTTCTTCCCGTGCGGGTCAGATCCGCTGCCACAGGGCCGGGACGTTCGGGGGCTCCCAGCCTGTGAGGGACGTGTGCGCCTGGATGCAGCGGTAGGTGGCGCCGTTGTAGGTCACCGTGTTGCCGACCGCGTACGCGACACCGGCCCGCCATGTGCCCGACGGGGTCGTGGTGGTCGGTGTCGGGGTCGGTGTGGGCGTCGGGGTGACGGTCGGGGTGGGCGTCGGAGTCGGGTTGCCGCCACCGCCGCCGATCCGGAGGTCGATGCAGGAGTAGAAGGCGTTGGTGGTGTCGGAGATGTTCCAGATGGCCAGGACCTTCTGGCGGCCGGAGTAGCCGGACAGGTTGACCGGGTGCGAGAGCGTCGGCGGTGGCTGCTGGCCGTTGCCCTTGAACTCCGCCACCTTGGTGTTGCCGATGTAGTACTGGAAGTTGAGCGTGGCGTGCCTGGCGGTGAACGTCCAGGTGAAGGTCACCGTGCTGCCCACGGACGCGACGGGCCAGGGCTTGCTCTCGTCGCTCAGCTGGGCGAACTGCGGCAGGTTGGCGTTGCAGCTGCGCAGCCCCTTCGGCCCTTCCACGCTCTGCGGCTCGTAGACGATGTTGCCGCAGTCGGGCACCTTGCCCTGGGCGCAGTTGGCCTGCCGGCTCGGCGGCGAGTTGACGTACCCGTGCGCTGACGCCGGGGTGGTGTTGAAGACCGTGGCGGCGACGGCGATCACCGCCACGGCGACGAACGTGAGCATCCTTCTCATGAAAGCGGCTCCTTTACATGGGGGGATGCTCCAAATGTAAAGGAAACTTTCCTAACGGTAAATGGCGAGTTGACAGTGGTTTCGCAACGCGGTCAGCGTGTCACGATGAAGTCCGCCGGGTCGCGGGGCGCCCGGTCGCGGGGCGGGGCCGCCGCGTGTCCCACGGCCACGCAGCCCATAGGGTCCCAGGAATCGGGCAGATCGAGCACCTCGCGTACGACCGGGCGGCAGAACATCGTGGACGACACCCAGGCCGAGCCGAGCCCTTCGACGGCGAGCTGGATCAGGAAGTTCTCCACCCCGGCCCCGGTCGCCACCACGAACATCTCCCGCTCCGAGGCGTTGCGCCGCGCGTCGCGGTACGTGTGCGATCCCTCCATCACCAGGCATGGCACCACCAGGTAGGGCGCGTTGCGCAGCACGTCCCCGCGCCTGATCCGCTTGGCTATCGACTCCTCACCGAACCCGTCGCCGCGCAGGTCCTCGATCCACGCCGCGCGCATCGCGTCGAGCAGCTTCGTCCGCGTCTCCGGCGACTCCACCAGCACGAACCGCCACGGCGTCGTGTGATGCGGCGCCGGCGCGGCGATGCCCGCCGCCACCGCCCTGCGCACCGCCTCAGGATGGACGGGGCGGTCCGAGAACTCCCTGATCGTACGGCGGGCGAACACGACGTCCCGCGACCCGTAGCGGAACATGTCGTCGTCGGCCGCTCGTACCAGCGGCCTGACCCCCGGCCCGTCATCGTCGGTCACCAGATGGGACAGCCCGCGCACGATCGCCGCAGGAACGCCGGCCAGCTTGCCCTTGACCAGCTCCGCCGCGCCCGCGATCTCGTCGGCCAGCGCCGTCACGGTGGCGCTGAGCCGGTTGCCGTAATCGTCGGAGGTGCCGCGGAAGTCGTCCAGCGCGCGCACGCCCGCCACCCCGATGGCCACGTCCGTGAGCCCGTTGCGCCACGGCCGGCCGAACGTGTCGGAGACGATCACGCCCACCCTGCCGGCCAGGCCCGCTCTGATGCGCCTGGCCGAGGCGTCGGGGTCCTCGGGGAGGAGGAGCACGGTGCCGGCCTCGGTGTTGGAGGCGTCGACCCCGGCGGCGGCCATGACGAAACCGTGGCGGGTCTGGGAGATCACGGTGTCGCCGCGCCTGGCGACCACGCGCTCGGTCTCGTCCTCGATCGCCTGGCCGCGGTCGGGCGCCTGGCGGATCCGGCCCTCTGCCTTGCTCACGATCTTGGAGGTGACGACCACGATGTCGCCGTCGCGCAGGCCGGCCTCCGCGAGAAGGCCCGCCACGTCGTCCCCGGGGCGCACTTCGCCGATGCCGTCCACGGCGATCACCTCGATGCGGTGAGGGGTGACCGGGCTGGTGGGGGCGTCCGGGTGTTCGGCGGCGGTCATCGGGCCAGCTCCAGTGCCAGGTCGAGGGCTGTGCGGGCGATGTCGGCGGCGGCCTCCGCGTCGTGCATGAGGATCGGGCGGGCGACGACCCGGACCCCGTCGAGCGCGACCCCCTCGTCCTCCTCGGCCACCAGCCAGCCGTCGATCAGCTCCGAGCCGTACAGCTCCAGCACGGCCTGGGCCGTCGTCTCCACCCCGATGGCCGTCAGGCAGGCGTCGGCCATGCCCCGCACCGGCGCGTCCCCGATGATCGGCGAGACACCGACCACGGTCTTGGGGAGCAGGGCGTCCCGGATGCCCGGGACCTGGAGGATCGTGCCGATGCTCACGACCGGGTTGGACGGCGGCAGGACAACGACGTCGGCCTGCTCGACGGCCTCGAGCACACCCGGCGCCGGCTTGGCCTTGTCCACTCCCACCAGCGCGAACGACTGCGCCGGGACGGAGGCGCGCAGGCGTACCCACCACTCCTGGAAGTGGACGGCGCGCTTGCCGCGCTCGTCCTCGATCACCACGTGGGTCTCGCAGCGGTCGTCGCTCATCGGCAGCAGCCGCACACCCGGCTGCCACCGTGCGCACAACGCCTGCGTGATCTGGGAGAGCGGGTAGCCGGCCTCCAGCATCTGCGAGCGGAGGATGTGGGTGGCGAAGTCGCGGTCGCCGAGCCCGAACCACTGCGGCTCGGCGCCGTACGCGGCCAGTTCCTCCTTGACGACGTGGGACTCCTTGGCCCGGCCCCAGCCCTGCTCCTCGTCGATGCCGTTGCCCAGGGTGTACATCACGGTGTCGAGGTCGGGGGAGACCCGCAGGCCGAACAGGGTGATGTCGTCACCTGTGTTGCCGATGACCGTGATTGTGGCGTCTGGTTCGGTCGCGCGCAGGCCGCGCAGGAAGCGGGCGCCGCCGATGCCGCCGGCGAGTGACACGATGTGCATGCGGTCCAGTCTTCCACCGGCCTCCGGCAAGCCTGCCGGGGGAGTGGTCTTCACCACTCGGGAGGACGTACTCGCTGCGATGGATCCGCAGCGTGGCGAGGACATCCATCGCAGCACCGCCGAGCGGGCTCGGCCAAAAGGCACGGTATAGGCCGAATTGAGATGTAGGGGGTTCCTGGGACTCCCGCCGTGCCAGTTGACGATGTGGCAAACTCCCTTCGGGCGCTAAAGGGTCCCATGGGGGTAGTTATGAGCAAATTGGACGTGGCCCGGCTGCGGGAGCCGGCGGCCTGGATCATGCTCGTCATCGGGCTGGTGAACGTGCTGCTGGGGATCGGGCACATCCTGATCGGCTGGACAGCCGGCTCGTCCCTCATGGACCGTGCGAGCTCGAACTTCTCGAACGTGACGAACCCGGTTGTGACGGCGTTGCTGCTAGGGGCCGTGCTGCTGGTCACCAAGGTCGGGCAGCCGT
Organism: Nonomuraea sp. NPDC049480; assembly: GCF_044465905.1. Classification (NCBI taxonomy): domain Bacteria; kingdom Bacillati; phylum Actinomycetota; class Actinomycetes; order Streptosporangiales; family Streptosporangiaceae; genus Nonomuraea; species Nonomuraea sp. NPDC049480. The sequence continues at coordinate 796,177 of NZ_JBITMD010000001.1, read as the reverse complement.
CGCCCAAGGGGAAGCCGATCGTGTACGTGGCGGCCGGCGGGCTGCTCCTGAGCGCTGTGTTCGGCATGCTGGCGCTGCTGCTCGGCCTCTTCGCGGGAGGCGAGATCCGCGCGATCGCGGAGTTCGTGCTGCTGGGGGTTCCCACGCTGGCACTGACGGCCATCGCCCTGGTGTATCTGATCCCGCAGGTCATGCCCGAGCGCCCGGCCGCGCAGGTTTACCCGCACCCCCAGTTCGGCCAGCAGCCGCCCTTCGCCGGCGGCCCGCAGGACCAGCCCCCCGCGGCCTATGGTCAGCAGCCCGCTCCCGGCTACGGTCAGCAGCCCCCCGCGGCCTATGGTCAGCAGCCTCCGTCCGGGCAGCAGCCCGCTCCCGGCTACGGTCACCAGCCGCCGTCCGGGCAGCAGCCCCCTGCCGGCTATGGTCAGCAGCCGCCGTCCGGGCAGCAGCCCGCTCCCGGCTATGGTCAGCAGCCGCCGTCCGGGCAGCAGCCCCCTGCCGGCTATGGTCAGCAGCCGCCGTCCGGGCAGCAGCCGGCCCCGGGGCAGCCCGAGCACGCGCCCGCCTACGGCCAGCAGCCGCCGTCCGGGCAGCACGTTGCCCCCGGGCAGCCGGAACAGCCGCCTGCCTACGGGCACCAGCCGCCGAGTTTCGGTGGCGGTGGCCAGGCCGAGCAGTCCGCCTACACGTCGGGCACCGACCTCCAACAGCAGTTCGGCCAGCCGGAACAGCCCGCCGCGCAGCCCGGCTACCCCCAGCCGCAGCAGTCGGAGCCGTACCAGCCCGGCCAGCCCGACCAGGCCTACCAGCCCCGGCCCACTGACCATACTTTCCAGCCCCAGGCCGCCGACCGGGCCTACCAGCCGCAGGGCTTCGGCCAGGACTCCGGTTTCGGGCAGAATCCGGCGTTCGGACAGGATTCGAGCTTCGGGCAGTCCACCTACACGCCCGCCGACACGGCGCCGAGCGTCGATCGTCCCGCAGCCCGGGAGTACAACACCCCGCCGGCCCAGGAGTACAACACCCCGGCGCCGCAGGAGTACAACACCCCGCCCGCCAGTGAGTACCAGCCGGCCCCGTACGTCCCGGCGGACAGCCAGCCGAGCCTCTACGGCCAGGCCGGCCCGAACCCGTACGCACCCCCGGACGCCTTCTCCGCCCCCGCCGACCAGGCATACCCGACAGGCGACACCTCCCCGGACGTCCCGTTCCAGCCGCCCGCACAGCAGCAGCAGTACTACGGCCAGAACGCGTTCGACCAGTCGCAGCAGGGCGGCACCCCGTTCGCCGTCTACTCGGGCCCCGAGTTCGCCACCCCCGCGTACCAGGAGCCCGACCCGCCCGTGGACCCGCGCTCCCAGCAGCTCATGGACGCCTACCAGCAGGCGGAGACGTATCAGCATTCATCGGCTGCCGGCACCGCGCCCGACCTGCGCGTCCCGGACTACGCCGGCCGCCCCGGGCCGCACGACGACCACTTGTTCGGCCACTCCCCGCAGAGCGCGTACGAGCCCCAGCAGAGCGCGTACGAGTCGCGCCCCTACCAGCCGACCCACCAGGCTCCCACCGGCTGGAACGACGGTCAGGGCGAGTCGACGATGCGGCTCGACCCGTCGTCGATGAGAGGGGACGCTCTCGGCGGCGACCAGCGCCGGCCGGGAGACGATCCCATCGACCCGACCGCCATATACACCCCCAACGAGCCGCGCAGGTAACGGACCGGCAATGAACGGCTAGAGAGAAGGTGGGCCACGGGCGGGCGTCTATCCCGCCCTGGTACGGTTCCGACCGCTGACAGGTCGAACGAGCCCGGTCGCAGACCGTCGCGCCGGGCGAGAACATCACATGCCAAGCACACCGGGGCGAGACCTGGTCTTTCCCCGGATACCCGCATGCCGCTTGACGTCAGCTACGGCACACGCGTGTAATTACAACCATGTTGTTACGCCTTCCAGTGGGTGGGTAATAAGGAAGGCGTCCATGGGGGGCTCCATTGCGGGCGGGCGGCAGGGAGGTGTGCAGTGACCGATCCGGTCATCGCACAGGATCAGCTTGACGCTGAAGAACTCGGCTGGCAGGAGCGCGCGCTCTGCGCGCAGACCGATCCGGAAGCGTTCTTCCCGGAGAAGGGCGGCTCCACCCGAGAGGCCAAGAAGGTCTGCCGATCGTGCGAGGTCCGTGCCGAGTGCCTCGAATACGCACTCGAGCACGATGAGCGGTTCGGCATCTGGGGTGGGCTGTCCGAGCGGGAGCGCAGACGGATCAAGCGCCAGGCCGTTTAGTTATATGGGCGAAAGGGTCACGCGGACCGCCGTGTGACCCTTTTTCGCATCTCCTGAACCGCTTCGGCATGTATGGTGGGCGCGCCTGATCATCCCCCCAGGAGTCACCACCCATGTCACGTCCCTATGTCACCGTGATCGTCGTGGCCCACGACGGCGCGCGCTGGCTCGGGGAGACACTGCAGGCGCTGGTGAACCAGAGCCGCAGGCCCGACCGAGTGGCCGGCGTCGACAACGGCAGCAGGGACGGCTCGGCCGATCTGCTCGCCCGGACGCTGGGCGCCGGTAACGTCATCTCTCTGCCCCGCTCGGCAGCCTTCGCCGAGTCCGTCGCCGAGGCGCTCGAGAAGCTGCCCGCGCGCGGGCGCGACGAGTGGATCTGGCTGCTCCACGACGACTGCGCCCCCGACAGACGCGCTCTGGAGTTCCTGCTCACCGCGGCCGAGCATGATCCCAAGGCCGCCGTGCTCGGTCCCAAGCTGCGCGACTGGCTCGACCGCCGGCGCCTGCTCGAGGTGGGCGTGACGGTGGGCCGTACCGGGCGCAGGGACACGGGACTGGAGCCGCGCGAGTTCGACCAGGGGCAGCACGACGGCACGCGCGAGGTGCTGTCGGTGTCCACGGCCGGGATGCTGATCCGCCGCGACGTGTGGGAGAAGATCGGCGGGCTGGATCCGTTCTTCCCGCTGTTCCGCGACGACCTCGACCTGTGCTGGCGGGTACGCAACGCCGGCCACAAGGTGCTGGTCGTCACCTCGGCCGTCGCCTGGCACGCCGAGGCGGCCGCCCGCCGGCGGCGGCGCATCACGGTGAGCGGCGACCACCCGCGCAGGCTGGACCGGCGCAACGCGATCTTCGTGGTCATGGTGAACCTGCCGTTCGGCGCGATGTTGTGGGCGCTGCTGCGGAACGTGCTCGGCTCGGCCTTCCGCACGTTGCTGTTCATCGTCGGCAAGCAGCCCGCGAACGCGCTGGACGAGATGGTGGCCATGGGCTCGATCCTGGTGCACCCGTTCCGGCTGCTCAGGGCGCGCCGCGCCCGCCGTCCCGCCGGAAGTAGGCAGGACCGCAAAAAGGGATATATCCATATAAAGCGGTTGATGACGCCTCGTGGTGCGGCCTACCGGCGGCTGGTCGACATGGTGCAGAGCTTCCTTGCCGGCGACGCCCCCGTCGACTCGGCCGGGCGTCACCATCACACGGCCGTCGAGGAAGACGAGGAGATCCCGGCCGCGCCCGACACCGGCGCGGTCAAGCGTTTCCTCGCCCGCCCCGGCGTCGTCCTCATGCTCGCGCTGACCGCGATCTCGCTGGTCGCCGAGCGGTCGCTGCTCGGTGGCCAACGGCTCGGCGGGGGCGCGCTGGTCCCCGTGATCGGCGGCGCCGGCGACCTCTGGGCGTTCTACACCGAGGGCTTCCACGACATCGGGCTCGGCTCGGACGCCTGGGCGCCGCCGTACGTCGCGGTCGTGGCCGCCCTGTCCACGCTCGCGTTCGGCAAGACCTGGCTGGCGGTCTCGGTGCTGCTGCTCGGCTCGGTGCCGCTGGCCGGCGCCACCGCGTACCTGGCCACCCGGCACGTCATCCCGGCGGTGCCCGCGCGGGCGTGGGCGGCGGGGACGTACGCGTTGCTGCCCGTCGCGACCGGCGCCATCGCGGCCGGACGGCTGGGCACGGCCGTGGTGTTCGTGCTGGTGCCGGTCTACGCCTCGCTCGGCACGACCCTGCTGTCCGCCGAACGCCGCCGCGCCCGCCGCGCCGCCTGGGCGTTGGGGCTGCTGCTGGCCGTGGGGACGGCGTTCGTGCCGCTGGTCTACCCGATGGTCGCCGTGCTGGGGGTGCTGGTCGCGGTCGCGTTCGGACGCGGTGGCGGTGTCGTACGGCGGCGCGGCCGCGTGGCACGGCGGGACGGCGTCGCGACGTCCATGGCCATCGCGCTCCTCGTACCGGTGGCGCTGCTGTTCCCGTGGCTGGCCGGGCTGGTGACGGACCCCGGCAAGATCTTGCTCGAGGCCGGGCTGCACGATCCCGTTCTGGCGGACGCCGCGCTCGGTCCCCAGTCGCTGCTGGCACTGAGCCCGGGAGGGCCGGGGCTGCCGCCGTTCTGGGTGACCGCAGGCCTGGTGGCGGTGGCGCTGGCCGCGCTCCTCATGCGCCGCCAGCGCATGATCGTCGCCATCGGCTGGGGCGTCACCCTGTACGGGGTTCTGGCCGCGCTCCTCGTCAGCCGGATCACCGTCGAGGGCTCGCGGGCCTGGCCGGGGGTGCCGCTGGCCGTCGCGGGCACCGGGCTGGTGATCCTGGTGGGCTTGACCGCGCACCGCCTGACCGAACTTCGCGCCGGAGGCGGGCTCCGGCGGCTGGGGGCGACGGTGCTGGTGGCGGTGGCGTTCAGCACGCCGTTGCTGGCCGCCGGATACTGGGTGGCCGGCGGCGTACAGGGACCGCTCGTGGGGAATGCGCCCGAGGTGCTGCCCGCCCTGGCGGCCTCCCGTACCGTCCAGGGCGAGCGGACGCTGTTGATCAGGGGCTCCTCGTTCACCGTGCTGCACGGGCGCGGCCCGCTCCTCGGTGAAGCGGAGCTGCCCGTCGCGACCGCGGCCCGCGCCCGCGTCGCCACCGCCGCGCAGGGGCTCGTCGGCGGGCGCGGCGGCGACGCGGCCACGCTGGCGCAGAACGGCATCGCGATGGTCGCCGCCGCGGCCCCCGTCGCGCCGCAACTGGCCAGGACGCTCGATTCGCAGCCGTCGCTGCAGCGCATGAGCCTGTCGAAGGCCGGCGGCCTGTGGCGCCTGGCCGAACCCGTCACCCGCGTGCCCGCCCAGCCGGTGAGCGCTCTCCACCAGCCGTGGTTGTGGGCGCAGGGCCTGCTGGTGTTGCTGGTCGCGGTGCTGGCCGCGCCGGGGCGGCGCGAGGCCGCGCAGGAGGCCGTGGAGCCGGTTCCGGCCGCCGCGGTCCTGGCGGGGGCGTCGTGAAGTCGTTCGTGGAGAACAGGTTCGGCCTGCTCGCGCTGGTGATCGTCGCACTGGCGTCCATGTACGGAATCGCGTACGCCACCAGACCTGCCCCCATCGCCCCACTTTCCGCCGAACCTCGCAAGGTGGCGGTCGAGTCGGTCACCGCCGTATGCCCCGGGACGAAGGGGGAGAAGGCCGGCGTGTACCTTCCCGGCCTGCTGTCCCACGAGACGATGGCGAACGGCAAGCCGTACGTGACGAAGGGCCCCGCCGCGCTGGAGGCCGGCTACACCACCCGCGCCACGCGGGGCGCCGGACGCGGTCTGGCCGGCGTGCGCTGCACCGAGCCCGCCCCCGAGACCTGGCTGATCGGCCCCGGACCGGCGAACGCGAGCGTGATCCTGCACCTCGCGAACGCCGACAAAGTGCCCGCGCTGGCCGACGTCCAGGTCCACGCGGCCGAGGGGCCGGTCTCCGGCGACAAGGGGGTCGGCCTGGAGATCGCGCCCGGTGAACACCGGGAGATCGACCTGAAGACGCTCGCCCCGTCGGCCGACATCATGGCCGTCAGCGTCACCACCACGTTCGGCCGCGTCGCCGTCGCCGCCCGCACCACGCTGGACACCGGTGGCGTCGACTGGCTCCCGGCCGCCGCCCCGCCGGCCACCCGGGTCGTCGTACCCGGGATCGCGGGCGGGGGCGGCCGCCGCGAACTGCTCGTCGCCGCCCCCGGCGACACCGACGCCCAGGTGCGGGTGAAGGCGGTGAGCGAAGACGCCGAATACTCCATGCGCGGCCGCGAGACGATCGACGTACCGGCCGGGAGCGTCGTTTCGGTGGACGTGACCACCGGCGTGGGCGGCTCGTCCGCCGCGCTCGTCCTCACCTCGCCCACCCCGATCGTGGCCGGCGTGGTGATGACCGGAACCGGCGAGCGTCAGGACGTCGCCTTCACCGCCGGCACGCCCTCCCTGGACCTGGGCAGCGCGGTGGCCCGCAACGGCGCCGGCTCCCGGCTGATCCTCACGGCGCTCGGCGAGGACGGCGGCAAGGTGCGGGTGCAGATGGTCCGGGAGAAGGGCGCGGCGGAGCCGTCGTTCGACGTGGACGTGCCGGCGGGACGGACGAGGAGCGTCCCCCTCAAGGCGAAGGGCGAATTCGCGATCGTCGTCACGCCTGTGTCCGGGGAGGTGTATGGGGGGCGGATGGTGGAGGAACGCCTGAAGAACGGGCTGCTCATGACGGCGCAACCGCTGGCCCCGGCACGGATGTGGACGCTGCTTCCGCCGCTCACGGACACGCCGCGCGTGGTTCTTCCGTAGGTGCCCCGATATTGTCGTAGGCCGAGACGCGACCTCGAACGCCGGGCCAGAGCCGTCTCACGGGCGCCGCACTCGGCCGGCGATATTCCGTGCACACACCAGGGACTCGGTATGCGTGGTGTCCACCTCCACGTCATAGAACACGCCCTGGTGAACCACTTCGGCCTGGGACACGGCCATTCCTTGGACCCGATCCCCCCGGGCGATCTCGCGGCCCGCCGCGACCGCGCTCTCGCACCTGACACCGGCCCATAGCACGTCCAGTCCGGCGAGAACCTTCTGCCACCGCTGCTGGGATGCCACTCCACCGAGGAATACGTCATCCACGATCACCCGAGCGCCCGCACGGGCCATCGCGGCGACCCCCTCCATCCACGCCGTCTGCAGCGCCATGAATTCCGGCCCGACACTCACCCCGCCGTCAGGAGCGAACTCGATCCCGGCATCGGATGCCTGCATGGAGGCGGGCATCGCCTCGATCAGCGAGTCGACGCCGAAGGCCAGCCATGGATCCGGCAGGACCGCTTGCAAGCATCGGACGATCCCGGATTTGCCCGAGCTGGAGCCGCCGTTCACCACGATCACTTGAGTAGCCACCGCGCCACCTTAGAGGCCGCACTCGCCAGGGCAGAAACGGTTTTTTCTGCTTGTGCAGGGACGCGGCGTCCGCCGTGGTCAGGCCCCGTCAGGGGGTGGTGGGTCGCGGGAAGCCGGTCAGCGGCGGTCGTCGTACCCCGGGTCGACGGTCTCGGGGGAGAGGCCGAGCAGGGTGGCGACCTGTTCCACCACCGTGTCGTGGACCATGGCGCCCAGCGTGTCGCGGTCCCTGGCCCGGGCCTCCAGCGGACGCCGGTACACCACCACCGACGCGGGATTCTGGCCGCTGGCCGCGTCCGCGCGGCCGAAGGGGATCGGGTCGGTGCCCAGGCTCGGGCCGTCGCCCAGTTCGCTCAGCGGCGGCACCTCCTCCACCGCGAACTCCACGGCCGACAGCTGCCGCTCCCAGCGCGGGCGAAGGCGGTCGACGGCGTCGAGGACGAGGTCGTCGAAGCGTTCGCTGCGCGACTTGGCCATGGGGACGTGGGAGGGGGCGAGCGGGCCGCGGAGGCCGCGACCGTGGCGATCGCGCCGTCTGGGACCGCGCTTCGGAGTCACATGGGCAAGTCTAAGGGGAGGCGCAGTCAATTCCGGGAGTGGTGGCGCCGGGTCTCCGGGTGATTGCCGAGTCCGGGTTCGTCCGGTGGTTTCTCCGATCAGGGCGGGTTCCTCTGTCAGAGGTCGAGGACCACCTTGCCGGCTACGCGGCGGGCCAGCAGCGCCTCGGCTGCCTCACGGGCTCGCTCCCAGGGGCCGCGCCAGCCGATCTGCGGATCCAGCTCACCCTTGCGCAGGAGGTCCACGAGGTACGTCAGGTCGTCGCCGAGCGGGGCCGACAGATTGAAGGTCTCCAGGCGGCCCCGGTCGACGCGGGTGCGGGCCTCCTCGAAGTCGATCAACGTCGGCTCGCGTGAGGCCATGCCGACGGCCTGGACGGTTCCGCCGTCCTCCAGCAGGTTGTAGGCCTGGGCCAGCTGGGATCCGCCGACGTTGTCCAGTACGCCGTACACCCGCCCGGACACGGCGGACGGCCCGAAGACGATCTCTGCCGCGCCCAGCTCGCGCAGGCCGCCCACGCGGGACGGGCCGCCCACAGACGCGATGACGTGGGCGCCGGCCCGGGCGGCGAGCTGCACCGCGTACCGGCCGACGCCGCCGGAGGCGCCCGTGATCAGGACCCGGCGGCCGATCACCGGGCCGAGTCGCCTTAGCGCCTGGAGCGCCGTGGCGCCGGCCACCGGGAGGGCGGCGGCCCGGCCGAGATCGACGTCATCCGGTACGACGGCCAGATTGCCCGTGTCCACGGCACGGGATTCGGCCCAGGCTCCGGACCAGCCGAACGTCGCCACGCGGGTGCCGGCGGCGGGGCCCGATCCGTCGGCGGCGGCCTGGACGACCACGCCGGCGGCGTCCCAGCCGGAGACGTGCCCCGGCTTCCCGTCCGCGGGCCTGAAGGCGATCTCGCCGAAGTTGAACGAGACGGCGGTCACCTGGATGAGCGCCTGGCCAGGCGCGGGGGCCGGATCCTCCGCCTCGCCGAGCCGTAGCCGGTGTGCTGCGGCCGGGTCGTAGATCAAGGCGCGCATGGTCGCTCCTTCATGTCGTTCCTCACGGTGTGACGACGACTCTGGCAAGCGGCGCGCACGATCGGCTGACGGCCGGCGCATGGCAGCCGGGGCGGCTGACGGCCGGCGCATGGTGGCCGGGCAGGGGGCGTTCGGGTCAGAGCGGGGTGTCGTCGGTCGTGGCCAGGCGGGCTCGGATGCGGTCGACGTCGCCGCGTTCGGCCGGCGGCAACGGCGCGCCGATCGACTCGCGTAGCGCGCTCGCCTCCGCCAGCAGCCGCAGCGCCTCCCCGGTCGCGCCTTCGAGCGCCGCGACCCCGGCCAGGCCCTCATGGGCCAGGGCGATGGAGCGCGGATCACCGATCTCGCGTGCGACCGCGAGCCCTTCGAGGTGCAGCGCCCTGGCCCGTACGGCATCGCCCCGCTGCTCGGCGACGAACCCCAGCTCGGCCAGGACCAGTGTCACCCCGTAGAACGGCACGTCGTAGTCGGCCTCCAGACGCCGGTTGCAGTCCAGTGACTCGAGGAAGAGCCGCTCGGCGGCGTCGAGGTCGCCGGCGCGCCGCGCCACGAGCCCCAGCCCGACGCGGGCGAACTCCTCGGCGAACCGGTTGGACTGCTCGGCCGCCAGCCGCATGCCGCGCTCGTGGAACTCCCTGGCACGCGTGAGATCACCGCTCAGCAGCGCGATCCTGCCCAGGCTGGACAGCCGGTACGACACGTCGGTCCACAGCCGTAGCTCCTCGGCGATGCTCAGCCCCTCGCGGTGCAGCCGACCGGCGCGGGCGTGGTCGCCGGTGATCTCGGCCAGGTAGGCGAGCTGGTCGGAGGCCTGCAGCCGTCCCCAGCGGTCACCGAGGCGGTCGAAGATGGCCAGGCTCTCCGTGCCGCTGCGCTCGGCGGCCGGGAAGTCGCCCTGGAAGATGACCAGCTTGGCCTGTGCGGCGAGCGCGGCGCCCGCGCCCCAGCGGTCGTCGAGGGCGCGGAACTCGGCCAGCGCCTCGTCCAGCAGCGGCCCGGCCGCCGCGACGTCGCCGCGATGCAGGTAGGCGTGCGCGAGGAACCAGCGTGACCTGGCGTCGGGGAACGCCTTCACCCCGCCGTGCGGGGCCCGGGTCAGGATGGCGAACCCGACCTCGTACGCCGATCCCGGGCTCACCGCGGCGAGGTAGCGGTGTCCTTCCGTGTGCCGCCCACGCAGGTACCAGTACCAGACGAGGGCATCGGCCAGCCGCCGGGAACCGGTGACGGCCCGCAGGTTGAGCACCTCGTCGTCGAGCCGGCGCAGCCATTCCCGCTGGGCGGGACCGTGAAGGTGCGGCCGCGCCCGCTCGGCCAGCCCGATGTAGTAGTCGTCCCTGAGCCGGAACACCGGGTCGGCGGGGTCGAGGCGGTCGAGGCAATAGGCCGCGATGCTCTCCAGGAGGCGGTAGCGGGGCGGGTCGGCCACCACCATGGACCTGTTGACCAGCTGGTCCAGCAGGTCGAGGTCGACGCCGACCGCTTCGGCGCCCTCCACGGTGCAGCCGCCGGGGTGGACGGCCAGCGCGGTCAGAGCCGTCCGCTGCGGCTCGGTGAGCTGCTCCCAGCTCCAGTCGATCACCGCCCGAAGGGTCCGCTGGCGGGCGGGCAGGCCGCGGCCCGCGGTGGCGAGCAGGCGGAAGCGGTCGTCGAGCCGCTCGGCCACCCCGCGCACGCCCAGTGCGCGTACGCGGGCGGCGGCCAGTTCGAGCGCCAGCGGCAGGCCGTCCAGCCGCGCGCAGATCGCCTCGGCCCACGGCCGGCTCTCGGCGTCCAGGGTGAGTCCGGGCGCGGCGCGGGCCTCGAACAGCCGCACCGCGTCGGCGGGGGCCAGCGGGGGCACGGAATAGAGGGCCTCGCCCAGGATCGCCAGCGACTCCTGGCTCGTGGCCAGCACGCGAAGCCCCGGTGCGGTCCGCAGCAGCAGGCTCACCAGCTCGGCGACCTCCTCGACGAGGTGCTCGCAGTTGTCCAGCAACAGCAGCAGCTCCCGCCCGCGCAGGGCATCGGTGAGCCGGTGCGCCAGGCCGGCGGCGGCCGGCCCCGCAGGGCCGGATGCGGTCTCGTCACGGACGCCGAGCTCGGCGGCGACCGGCTCGGCCACCGAGCCGGTGGTCCCCGTGAGCTCGACGAGCCACACGCCGTCGGCGAAGGCCAGATCCGCGGCGGCGGCCATGGCCAGCCGGGTCTTGCCGACTCCGCCCGGTCCGGTCAGGGTGACCAGCCGGGAGGAGCCGAGCAGGTCGCGGACCTGGGCGACGGCCTCCTCCCTGCCGATCAGATCCGTGAGGGGCGCGGGCAGGTTCGTACGGCGCCGCGCGGCCGAGGTGACCGGCGCGGCCACGGGCGCGAGCTCCGGCTCCTGTCTCAGGATGGCCTCGTGCAGCGCGGCCAGCTCCGGGCCGGGATCCAGCCCCAGCTCGTCGGCCAGCCGCTCGCGCAGGTCGGCGTACCCGGCGAGCGCCTCGCTCTGCCGGCCCGACCGGTAGAGGGCCCGCAGGTGCGCGGCCCGCAGCCGCTCGCGCAGCGGGTGAGCGGCCACCAGCTCGCCCAGCTCGTCGGCCAGCCGGCTGTGCTCGCCGAGCGCCAGGCGTACCTCCGCCTGCTCCTCCAGCGCGGTCAGCCGCTGCTCCTCCAGCCGCATGGCGGCGGCCCGGGCGAACTCCTCGTCGCGGAAGTCGGCGTAGGCGGGCCCGCGCCACAGCGCCAGCGCGTCCGCCAGCAGGTCGGCCTTCTCGTGCGGGTCCGTGGCCGCGCGGGAGCGGTCGAGCAGCGCGGCGAATCTGACCTGGTCGACCTCGCCGGTGCGCAGGACGTAGCCGGTCGGCTCGAGCACCACCGTGTCCCGGCCGAGGGCGCGGCGCAGCTGGGACACCTTGGTCTGCAGGGTGTTGGCCGGGTTGCCGGGCGGATCGTCGCCCCACAGGTCGTACGCGAGCCGGTCGGCCGGCACCGGACGGCCCTCGTGGAGGAGCAGGTCGGCGAGCAGCGCACGCACCTTCAGCTCGGGCACGCGTATGAGCCGCCCGTCCGGATCCCACACGGCGAGCGGTCCTAGAACTCCGAATCGCACCGGGCCACGCTATCCCCAGCGAACCCCCAGCCGACCCTCAGCCCGTCGTGCGCGACCCCCGGCACAGTCGGTCTCGTCACGAACGCGAAGCCGGGACGAGACTCGTGATCTCCCGGCCGGTCCTCTGAGTTCCAGGGAGAACACCATGTCCGTCAACCGTGAGATCCGCTTGGCCGCCCGCCCCTCCGGGGAGCCGCGCCCGGAGGACTTCGAACTCGCCGTCACCGCGATCCCCGAGCCCGCCGACGGCCAGGTGCTGGTGCGCAACACGTGGATGTCGGTGGACCCGTACATGCGCGGGCGGATGGACGACCGCGAGTCCTACATGCCCCCGTTCGAGCTCGGAGCGCCTCTGGAAGGCTCGGCGGTCGGCGAGGTCGTGGCCTCGCGCTCCCCGCTGGTGCCGGTGGGCGCCGCCGTCGTGCACTTCCTCGGCTGGCGTGAGTACGCGGTCCTGGACGCCGCCGCCGCGACGGTCGTCGACACCGCGCTCGCCCCCGCCGACGCCTACCTGGGTGCGCTGGGGACCACCGGGCTGACGGCCTACGCGGCCCTGACCGAGGTGGCCCCGGTACGGGAGGGTGACGTGGTGTTCGTCTCGGCGGCGGCCGGGGCCGTGGGCAGCGTCGCCGGGCAGCTCGCCCGCAAGCTGGGCGCCTCCCGCGTGATCGGGTCGGCCGGCGGCGAGCACAAGGTGAAGAAGATCGTGGCGGACTTCGGCTACGACGCGGGCATCGACTACCGGGCCGGCGCCGTCGCGGATCAGCTCGCCGCGGCCGCCCCCGACGGCATCGACGTCTACGTGGACCACGTCGGCGGCGACCACCTGACGGCCGCCATCGACGCGCTGCGACACGACGGGCGGATCGCGATGGTCGGCGCCATCAGCTCCTACAACGCCACCGGGCCCGTCCCCGGCCCCGGGAACCTGTTCGAGCTGGCGGCCAAGGACGCCACGCTGCGCGGCATGCTGATCAACTCCTACCTCCACCTCTTCCCGGAGTGGATCGGCAAGGCGGCGGGCTGGCTGGCCGACGGCTCCCTGCGTACCGAGACGACCGTGGCCGAGGGCATCGAGCGGGCTCCCGGCGCCTTCCTCGACATGATGCGCGGCGGCAACGTCGGCAAGATGCTGGTGAGGCTCTGAGCGTCGAGGATGTGACCGTCCCTCTGGCGTACGGCGCCCTCCCGGAGGCCAGATGAGACGTCAATGGATGCAGGTGCGAAGTGCGGGTCCAGCGAGGCGGTGGGGGTGGCGGCGCCATCGGGGCATGTGGGTGGAAAGGCTGCGACAGGTGTCCGAATTGTGGCGACACGCTCGTTAAGAGCGCTCAGATAGTGGCGCCTCGCACTCTTACCAGATACGGTCCCTCCGTGAGCCCCGTCCGCCGCTGTTCCCGCACCGCTTGCAGCCAGCCTGCCGTCTTCACGCTCACGTACGTATACGCCGACTCGACCGCTGTTCTCGGCCCCCTGGCGACGTACGCGGAGCCACACTGTTACGACCTGTGCGCCGAACACGCCGAGCGGCTGACCGCCCCCCGCGGCTGGGAGGTGGTTCGCCTGCCGACGGACGGCGCCTCGCCCAGCTCCGACGATCTCGAGGCGCTGGCCAACGCGGTCAGGGAGGCCGCCAGGCCGAACCCGTCCGGCGGGGGCGAGCCGGTGGGTCAGGGCGTCGAGGTCGGCCGCCGCGGGCACCTGCGCGTTCTGAGGTCGGCCCAGCAGCACCGCGACCGGTAGGCTCGTTTTACGTGGAGAAAACGACCTAGGGGCGGAGCTGGAGAGTGGGCGACCTCGCCAAGATCTTCAAAGCGTACGATGTTCGCGGGGTGGTGCCCGACGAGCTCGACGAGCCGACCGCCGAGGCCGTGGGTGCGGCCTTCGTCGAGATGACCGGGGCGGAGTCGGTCGTCGTCGCGCATGACATGCGCGAATCGTCCAGGCCGCTGGCCGACGCGTTCGTGCGCGGGGCCCGCTCGCGCCGCGCGGACGTCGTGTACGCCGGGCTGGGCTCGACCGATCTCCTCTACTACGCCAGCGGCAGCCTGGGGCTGCCGGGCGTGATGTTCACCGCCAGCCACAACCCCGCCCGCTACAACGGCATGAAGATGTGCAGGTCCGGCGCGGTGCCGATCGGCGGCGACACGGGGCTGGCCGAGATCCGCGACCGGGCCGCCGAGCTGGTCGGAGTGACCGCCACGCCCTCCGGGTCGCTGATCGAGAAGGACCTGCTGCGGGGATACGCCGATCACCTGCGCACGCTCGTCGACCTGTCCGGCATCAGGCCGCTGAAGGTGGTCGTGGACGCGGGCAACGGCATGGGGGGACACACCGTGCCCGCCGTGTTCGACGGGCTGCCGATCGACCTCGTCCCGCTCTACTTCGAGCTGGACGGAAACTTCCCCAACCACGAGGCCAACCCCCTGGAGCCCCAGAACCTCGTCGATCTGCAACGGGCCGTGGTCGAGAGCGGGGCGGACATCGGGCTGGCGTTCGACGGCGACGCCGACCGGTGCTGGGTGATCGACGAGCGCGGGGAGTCGGTCTCGCCGTCCGCGATCACGGCGCTGGTCGCCGTACGCGAGCTGGGCAAATACCCGGGAGCGACGATCATCCACAATCTGATCACGTCGCTCGGGGTTCCCGAGATCGTGCGCGAGCACGGCGGCGTTCCCGTGCGGACGCGGGTCGGGCACTCGTTCATCAAGGCCGACATGGCCCGCACAGGCGCGGTGTTCGGCGGCGAGCACTCGGCTCACTACTACTTCCGCGACTTCTGGTTCGCCGACTCGGGCATGCTCGCGGCGATGCACGTACTGGCCGCCCTGGGCGAGCAGGATCGGGCGCTGTCGGAGGTGGTGGCGGCCTTTTCGCGCTACCACGCCTCCGGGGAGATCAACAGCGCGGTCGCCGACCAGGGCGAGGCGCTGCGGCGGGTGCGCGAGGCCTTCGCGGGAAGGGGCGAATTCGACGAGCTCGACGGGCTGACCGTGACCGGGCCCGACTGGTGGTTCAACCTGCGGGCGTCCAACACCGAGCCGCTGCTCAGGCTGAATGCCGAGGCGGCCGGCGAGAGCAAGATGACGGCGATCAAGGACGAGGTCCTCGCGATCGTGGGAAGGGTGTCAGTGTGAAGATCGACGACTGGCTGCTGGAGATCCTGGCCTGTCCGAAGTGCAAGGCGCCCCTGCGTGCCGAGAACGAGTCGGAGGAGCTGGCCTGCACGGGCTGCGGCCTGATCTACCCGGTCCGGGATGACATCCCCGTCCTGCTCGTCGACGAGGCCAGGAAGCCGTGACCTGGGAGCCGGGGCGGATCGACGACCAGGCTCACCTCAGCGAAGGCGACCCTGGCGGGATGTTGCCTGCGGTCGCCGCCTCCGCGGCCCACGTACGCACCGGCTACCGCGCCGCCGTCGAGGCCCCCCTCGACCGGCTGGGCGACCACGGCCGGCCGCGTGCCATCGTGGTCGTCGGCATGGGCGCGTCCGGCATCGCCGGCGACGTCCTGGCGGCGGTCGCCGGCAACGGCGCGCCGCTGCCCATCGTGACCGTGCGCTCCCACCAGCTCCCCGGCTGGGTCGGCGCCACGGACCTGGTCATCGCCGTTTCCGGCGCCGGGGACACCGAGGAGACGGTGGCCGTCGCCACTCAGGCCGTGCGGCGCGGCAGCACGTTGCTCGCCGTCGGGCCCTCCGGCTCCCCGCTGCAGGCCATCGCCCTCCAGGCATCGGCCGTCTACGTGGCCGTGCCCGTCAGCGGGCAGTCCAGGACCAACCTCTGGCTGCTGACGATCCCTCTGATCGTGGCCGCCGCCTCGCTGCGGATCGTGCCGGCCGACGCGGACCTGTTCGAACGGGTGGCCAAAGGGCTGGAGGACATGGCGCACCGGTGCCGGCCGTCCAGTGAGTCGTTCATCAATCCGGGCAAGTCGCTCGCCATGGATCTGGCCGAGAGCGTGCCGATGATCTGGGGGTCGTCCGCGGCGACGGCCGTGGCGGCGTACCGGCTGGCCTGCCAGCTCAACGCGAACGCGAAATATCCCGCCATTTACGGTGAGCTGCCCGAGTCCGGGCACAACCAGGTGGCCGCGTTCGACGGGCCGCTGGCCGAGCGCGACATCTTCGCCGACACGGCCGGGCTTACGCTGCGCCTCGTCGTCCTGCGCGACGTCGAGGAGCACCCGCAGGTGACGCGGCAGCGTGAGGCGGCGCTGCGGCTGGCGCGCGAGCGTGACGTCCCCGTCACCGAGCTGGCGGCGGAGGGCGTGCATCCGCTGGAGCGGATGGCCATGCTGATCAGCCTGGGCGACTATGCCAGCACGTACCTGGCGCTGGGCTACGGCGTGGATCCGACCCCTGTGTCAGCGATCACTGAGCTGAAGGCCAGAATTTCGCAATAGGATCCCTTTCCAGGCCTTCATACGTGATCCCTATGAGTGGAGAAGACCCGTGAGCACGAGCGGCGGAACTAAAGCGATCGTGGCTGCATTGGCCGCCAACTTGGCCATCGCCGTGGGGAAATTCGTGGCTGCGGCATTCACCGGTTCCTCGTCGATGCTGGCGGAGGGCATCCACTCTGTGGCCGACTCGGGCAACCAGGTGCTGCTGCTGATCGGTGGCAAGCGGGCGCAGCGGGCCAGCACCAGGGAGCACCCGTTCGGCTACGGGCGCGAGCGCTACTTCTACGCCTTCGTGGTGGCCGTCGTGCTGTTCACGATCGGCGCGGCGTTCTCGCTCTACGAGGGCTATCAGAAGCTCACTCATCCGCATCCCCTGACGTCGCCGGCCTGGGCGTTCGGCGTGCTGATCTTCGCGATCGGCGCGGAGACCCTCTCGTTCCGCACGGCGATCAAGGAGTCGAACGCCGTGCGCGGCAACCAGTCGTGGTGGGCGTTCATCCGCCGGTCCAAGTCGCCCGAGCTGCCGGTCATCCTGCTGGAGGACCTGGGCGCGCTGTTCGGTCTGGTCTTCGCGTTGTTCGGCGTGACGATGGCCGTCGTCACGGGCAACCCCGTCTGGGACGCCATCGGCACCCTGATGATCGGCGTGCTGCTCGCGATCATCGCGATCGTGCTGGCCATCGAGACCAAGTCGCTGCTGGTCGGTGAGGGCGCCTCCCCCGAGGTGGAGGACCAGATCCGCCACGCGCTGGAGAGCGCGCCCGAGGTGGACAGGATCATCCACATGCGGACGCTGCACCTCGGGCCGGAGGAGCTCCTCGTGGGCGCCAAGATCGCTGTGTCCCATGACGAGACGGCTTCCGAGGTGGCGCGCGGCATCGACGAGGCCGAGCGGCGCATCCGCGAAGCGGTGCCGATCGCCCGGGTCATCTACCTGGAGCCCGACCTGGACCGCCAGCGGACTCCGACCGCCTCGGGCTGACCCCCGTCGCATCCGGCTCTCGCCGCCCTGCGGTGGCTCACCGTCTGAGCAGCCGCAGGGCTTTCTCCTTCTCGAAGTCGAGCGCCCGGCGCGGCACCTGGATGCGCCCGATCCGCACCCCGAGGTCGCGTACGGCGGCCGCCACCGCCGGCTCGCTCAGCACCCGCAGCGCGAACGCCAGTTCGGCCGGCGACACGTCGAACCGCTTCTCCAGCTCCACCCCCTGGGCCACGGCGGCCAGCTCCTCGGGCCCGAACCGCCGGTGCGCCCCCTGCTCCCGCACGGGCGGCAGCAGCCCGAGCGCCTCTCGGTACCGGAGCATTCGTGGGGACATGCCGAGCCGCTTGGCCGCTTCCGTGATGCGCATTCTTACATTCTTACGTCAAATTCACTGTGCTGCGGATGCGACCCCCGTCCGGGGACGCCTAGACTCGTCCGCGACAACCATCCGTCAGCGCGAGGGGACACCCGAATGGACTTCAAGGTCGCCGACCTTTCACTTGCCGATTTCGGCCGCAAGGAGATCCGGCTCGCCGAGCACGAGATGCCCGGCCTCATGTCGATCCGCAAGGAATACGCGGCCTCCCAGCCTCTTCGCGGTGCGAAGATCATGGGCTCCCTGCACATGACGATCCAGACCGCCGTCCTCATCGAGACGCTGGTCGCGCTGGGCGCGGAGGTCCGCTGGGTCAGCTGCAACATCTTCTCCACGCAGGACCACGCCGCCGCCGCGGTGGTCGTCGGCCCCGACGGCACCGCCGACGACCCGCAGGGCGTGCCGGTGTTCGCCTGGAAGGGCGAGACGCTGGAGGAATACTGGTGGTGCACCGAGCAGGCCCTGACCTGGCCGAACGGCGACGCCCCCAACATGATCCTCGATGACGGCGGCGACGCCACGCTCCTCGTGCACAAGGGTGCCGAGTACGAGAAGGCCGGCGCCGTGCCGCCCGCCACCGCCGAGGACCCGGAGGAGTGGCACGTCATCATCGACCTGCTCACCCGCACGGTCGGCGCGGACAAGAGGTGGACCAGGATCGCCGAGAGCATCAAGGGCGTCACCGAGGAGACCACGACCGGCGTGCACCGCCTCTACGAGATGCACAAGAACGGCCAGCTGCTCTTCCCGGCGATCAACGTCAACGACTCGGTCACCAAGTCGAAGTTCGACAACAAGTACGGCTGCCGCCACTCGGTCATCGATGGGCTGAACCGCGCGACCGACGTGCTCATCGGCGGCAAGGTGGCCGTGGTGTGCGGCTACGGCGACGTCGGCAAGGGCTGCGCCGACGCGCTGCGCGGCCAGGGCGCCCGCGTCATCGTCACCGAGATCGACCCGATCTGCGCGCTCCAGGCGGCCATGGACGGCTTCCAGGTCACGACGCTGGACGAGGTCGTCGGCATCGCCGACATCTTCGTCACCGCCACCGGCAACTTCAACATCATCACCGCCGGCCACATGGCGAAGATGAAGCACCAAGCGATCGTGTCGAACATCGGCCACTTCGACAACGAGATCGACATGGCGGGGCTGGCCCGCACCGAGGGCATCACCAGGAACACCATCAAGCCCCAGGTCGACGAGTGGGTCTTCCCCGACGGACACTCGATCATCGTGCTCGCCGAGGGCCGGCTGATGAACCTCGGCTGCGCGACCGGCCACCCGAGCTTCGTCATGTCCAACTCGTTCACCAACCAGGTGATCGCGCAGATCGAGCTGTTCACGAAGACCTCCGAATACCCGATCGGTGTCTACACGCTGCCCAAGCACCTGGACGAGAAGGTCGCCCGCCTGCACCTCGACGCTCTCGGCGTGAAGCTGACCGAGCTGACCAAGGAGCAGGCCTCGTACATCGGCGTCCACGTCGAGGGCCCGTACAAGTCCGACCACTACCGTTACTAGGAAATGCGCAGGTAGGCGCTCCGGGGTCGCTCCTTCGGAGCGCCTGGGACCACCTTCTTTTACGGCAGGCCAAGTTGCCCGCACTCGCCGACGTCGCTTCCCGTCTGTCATGGCCGGTCGTGAAGGCTCACGGGGAGCTCGCCGTGACGAGCGCATTCTTGGCCGTCTTCTTCGGTTGAAGGCACCTCATGGACGTCAGTGAAAGCGGTGAGCGGCAGATCTCGTGGGCCGCTCGTTCGATGCCGGTGTTGACCGCGATCGGCGAGCGGTTCGCGCTCGAACGGCCGCTGGACGGGTTGAAGATCGCAGCCTGTCTGCATGTCACCGCCGAGACGGCCGTCCTGATGGGGACGCTGAAAGCGGGGGGCGCCGAGATCGCGCTGGCGGCCTCCAATCCCCTGTCCACGCAGGACGACGTCGCCGAGGCCCTGCGGGCCTATGGGATCGGCGTGCACGCACGGGCCGGGGTCGATCGGGCGACCTACTACCGGCACATCCACCAGGCGCTCGATCTCGGGCCCGACCTCGTGCTCGACGACGGGTGCGACCTCGTCAACATCCTGCACACCGAGCGGACGGATCTGCTGGAGGGGGTGAGCGGCGGCTGCGAGGAGACCACCACCGGGATCATCCGGCTGCGGCAGATGGCCGCCGAGGACGCGCTGCGGTTTCCCGTCGTGGCCGTGAACGACACGCGGACCAAGCGCATGTTCGACAACCGGTACGGCACCGGGCAGTCGACGCTGGACGGCATCATGCGGGCCACCAACACCATGCTGGCCGGGCGGACCGTGGTGGTGGCCGGGTTCGGGTACTGCGGGCGCGGCGTGGCCGAGCGGGCCAAGGGGTTCGGGGCGCGGGTGATCGTGACCGAGATCGACGCGGTCAAGGCGCTCGACGCGACCCTCCAGGGCTACGAGGTGCGGCCGATGGCCCAGGCCGCGATGGTCGGTGACCTGTTCGTCACCGTGACCGGCAACCGCGACGTGATCAGGGCCGAGCACCTGTCGGTCATGAAAGACGGGGCGATCCTGGCCAACGCGGGCCACTTCGACGTAGAGATCGACGTGCGGGCGCTGGACGAGCTGGCCCACGAGGTGCACCGCGGCGTGCGGCCCAACACCGACGAGTACGTCATGCCCGACGGCCGCCGCCTGCTGCTGCTCGCCGAGGGGCGGCTGGTCAATCTCACCGCCGCCGAGGGGCATCCCGCCGCGGTCATGGACATGTCGTTCTCCGCGCAGGCGCTGGCCGTGGAGTGGCTGGTGGGCGAGCGGGCCGGACTGAGGCCCGGCGTCTACGACGTGCCCGGGGAGATCGACCACGAGGTGGCCAGGCTCAAGCTGGCCGCCACCGGCATCGGCATCGACACGCTCACCGCCGAGCAGGAGGACTACCTGCACTCCTGGCGAGTGGGGTCCTGAAGCGTCCCGCACTCGCCCTCAGAGTGCCGCCTGCATCTCCTGCATGCGGCGGATCTCGGCCGCCTGGGTGACGCTGACGTCGCCGGCCAGCTCCTCGATCCTGATGTGAGAGCCGTTGGTCAGGACCTGCTCGGACATCTTGATCGCGCCCAGGTGGTGGTTGATCATGAGCTGCAGGAACTGCCGGTCGAAGTCCTTGCCCTTGGCCGCCTTCAGCGCCTCCAGTTGCTCGGGCGTGGCCATCCCCGGCATGCCGGCGTGCGCCGCGTGGTGCTCGGGCACCTTCTGGTCGAGGTCCCGCAGCCAGCTCGCCATGAACTGGATCTCCGGGCCCTGGGCCGCCTTGATCCGGTCCGCCAGGCTCTTCAACGGCGCCGACTCCGCACGGTTCGGCGCCAGCAGCGCCATGTCGAGCGCTTGCCGGTGATGGATGATCATGTCCTGGACGTACTTGACGTCGGCGGCGTTCGGGGTGGCGGACGGGACGGCGGTGGCGGCCTCGCTGGGCGAGAGCGTCTTGGCCTGCTCGCCGGGCCGCCCGGGGGCGATCACGGGTGCGGTCGAGTCGGCCCGCGGGGCCTGCGGTGGCGTGCTGGACGTGCAGCCGGAGAGAGCGATGACAGCGCCGATCATTGGGCCTGCGATGACGATGAGCGCGGCGCGCACCCAGCCTCCCTGACTGACTCGGTGGAGAATGCGCACTCTAGGTGATATGTCGACCGATTGAAAGATGGCGAACAGGAACAAAAATTGACAGCTTGGACGCTGGTCCGCGGGGTGATGGAAAGGCGAAGATTACGTAGATTTATGCCCTCTTTATAGGAGGTTGACCGGTGTTCACCCCCCGCAGGGCCCTCATCCTCGTGGCGGCGGTCGTGGCACTGGCCGGCATTACCCTGCCCGTCCAGGCCACGGACATCCCGGCTCCCGGCGAAATCGTCATGAGTCCCAACATCAAGCACGTCACCAACGTGCCCAAGCCCGAAGTGCTGGCCGACATCCATACGGACATGGCCTTCCAGGGCGACTATGCCTACGTCGGCAACTACTACGGCTTCTCCATCTACGACATCAGGAACCCGAAGCGGACCTCGCTGGTCAGCTCCGTGGTCTGCCCGGGCGGCCAGATGGACGTGTCCGTCTACGGCAACCTGTTGTTCGGCTCCGTCGACTCCTCCCGCAACAACGACTCGTGCAGCAGCACCTCGCAGAGCGCCACGATCAAGGAGTCGTGGGAAGGCATCAGGATCTTCGACATCTCCGACAAGGCCAACCCGAAGTACATCAAGTCGGTCGAGACCAACTGCGGCTCGCACACGCACACGCTGGTCCCGGACAAGTGGCGCCAGAACGTCTACATCTACATCTCCTCGTACGCGCCTAACGACACGTTCCCGGACTGCAAGACGCCGCACGACCTGATCTCGATCATCAAGGTCCCGCTGCGCAACCCGACGGCCGCGAGCGTGATCGCCACGCCCAACCTGTTCCCCGACGGCGGCTACGGCGGCGTCCCGGGGCCCTTCCCCAACGGCAAGTCGGCCACGACGGGCTGCCACGACATCACGGCCTACCCGGAGAAGGGCATCGCCGCGGGCGCCTGCATGGGTGACGGCATCCTGCTCGACATCCGCAACCCCGAGCAGCCCAGGGTCACCACGACCGTGCGCGACGAGGTGAACTTCGCGTTCTGGCACTCGGCGACGTTCAACAACGCAGGCACGAAGGTGATCTTCACTGACGAGCTCGGCGGCGGAACCCGGGCCACGTGCAACGAGGCCATCGGGCCCAACAGGGGCGCCAACGCGTACTACGACATCGTGAACGGGCAGCTCGTCTTCAGGAGCTACTTCAAGATTGCGCGCCACCAGGCCGACACGGAGAACTGCGTGGCCCACAACGGCTCGCTGATCCCGGTCAAGGGCCGCGACATCATGGTGCAGGCGTGGTACCAGGGCGGCATTTCGGTCGTCGACTTCACCGACTCCGCGCACCCGCAGGAGATCGCCTTCTTCGAGCGCGGCCCGGACAACACCGCGCCGGCGCTCAGCGGCGGCTTCTGGTCGGCGTACTACTACAACGGCTACATCTACGGCTCCGACTTCAACCTGGGCCTGGACGTACTGAAGATCAACGACTGGCGGACGAACAAGGCCGACTTCGTCAGGATGCGCTCGCTCAACGCGCAGACGCAGGCGTCCTACGGCCACGGCCACTGACCACCACCATCGGTCGGCGAGGGCCCCGGATCGGGGTCCTCGCCGTACACGTTCATCGGGACAATATGATCAAGGAGGCTCCTGAGTGTTCATTTCGCGCCGTACCCTCGTAGCGGCCGCGGCGGCCTTCGCCTTAGCGCTGACCGGAGTGCCCGCGCTGGCCGCCGACATTCCGCCCCCCGACACCGTGGTCACCAGCCCCAACGTGACCCACGTGCTCAACATCCCCAAACCCGCCCCGATCGCCGCCACCATCAACACCGACCTGGCCTTCCAGGACGGTTACGCCTATGTCGGCAACTACGGCGGCTTCTCGATCTACGACATCAGGAACCCCAAGAAGGCCACGGTCGTCAGCTCCGTGGTCTGCCCGGGCGGCCAGATGGACGTCAGCGTGTACGGCAACCTGCTGTTCGGCGCCGTCGACTCCTCCCGCAACAACGACTCGTGCGCCAGCACGGGCCAGCCCGCCACGGTCAAGGAGTCGTGGGAGGGCGTACGGATCTTCGACATCTCCGACAAGGCCAATCCCAAGTACATCAAGTCCGTCGAGACCAACTGCGGCTCCCACACCCTGACCCTGGTGCCGGGCAAGGGCCACGACCGGCACAAGAACGTCTACGTCTACGTGTCGTCGTACCTGCCGGCGGATAACTTCCCCGACTGCATGCCGCCGCACGACAAGATCTCGATCATCAAGGTGCCGCTGCGGAACCCCGCTGCGGCCGCGGTCGCGACCACCCCGGTCGTCTTCCCCGACGGAGGCAACGAGACCCAGCCCGGCCTGCTCGTGCCGACCACAGGCTGCCACGACATCACCGCCTACGCCGAGAAGGACATCGCGGCGGGCGCCTGCATGGGTGACGGCGTGCTGTTCGACATCTCCGACCGGCTGAACCCGAAGGTCACCGCCAGGACCACCGACCCGAACTTCGCCTTCTGGCACTCGGCCACCTTCAGCAATGACGCCAGGAAGGTCGTCTTCACCGACGAGCTCGGCGGCGGCGGCGCGGCCACCTGCAACGAGGCGATCGGGCCGAACAAGGGCGCGGACGCGATCTACGAGATCGTGAACGGGCAGCTCGTCTTCAGGAGCTACTTCAAGATCCCGCGCCACCAGGCCGACACGGAGAACTGCGTCGCGCACAACGGCTCGCTGATCCCCGTCAAGGGCCGCGACATCATGGTCCAGGCCTGGTACATGGGCGGGCTGTCGGTCTGGGACTTCACCGACGCCGCCCACCCGCGGGAGATCGGCTACTTCGAGCGCGGTCCTCGCGCGGCCGGTGACGGAGGCGGCATCTGGTCGGCGTACTACTACAACGGATACATCTACGGGTCCGACTTCCACGAGGGCCTGGACATCATCAAGATCAACGACCGGCTCACGGACAGCGCAAGGTTCGTCCGGTTCGACCGGCTGAACGTGCAGACCCAGGAGTCGTACCGGTCCTGGTGGCACTGATCGGCCCAGTGGCGCGCTGACGTCCTGGTGGCACGGGGACCGGTCCTCGTTGAACTGAACGGTCCCCGTGGCACTTCAGACGCTCGTGGCGCGCCGTCCGCTCACTGCGGCGGCGCGAACCCGCCCGGAGTCGCCTTCGGCGGCTCCGGAGCGGGCGCCGGCGGCCCCGGCTGCGGCCCGGGCTGTGCGTACGGCCCTGGTCGCGGCCCGGGCTGTGCGTACGGCCCCGGCTGCGGCTGTGGTCCGGGGTGCCCGTACGGCGAGGGCTGCGGTTGTGGGCCGTTGGCGCCGGTGCGCTGCGCGAGCCGCGCCTCCTCCCTGCGGCGACGCTCGGCCAGGACAGCGCTCAGGTACGCGTGCGGCGGCACGCCGGGTGGCGCCGCGGGCGACACGAACGCCGCCGTCTGGGTCGCGATCCGCACCCCCATCTCGTACTGGACCTGCGGCGACAGGTCGTGCCACCGCGACAGGTACTGCCGGGCGGCCTGCGCCACCTCGTCGGGCAGCTGGGAGAGCTCCAGCGTGGCCGCCCAGTTCGCCAGCGGCGGCGGCATCATGATGGGCTGCCCCGCGGCACGCGGTCCCCGCTCGGAGATCACGATCGTGCCCGCGAAGACGTCGCCGAGCCGCTTGCCCCGCTGCGAGACCAGCGAGGCGATCACCGCGGGCGCGCCGAAGAGCAACCAGAACTCCACCACCCCGGCCAGCCCACGGAACAACGCCTGCCGGAACCGCTCCGGACTCCCGTCGTCACCGACCACGCGGAGCCCGAGCGCCAGTTTGCCGAGGCTGCGCCCCCTGCTGAGCGACTCGAACAGCACGGGATAGCCGACCATCACCAGGATGGACAGCAAGAGGTTGAGAGCCACGAACATCGCGGGATCCGAGATGATCGCAAAGGCACCTAAGATCGCGTTCACACCGGTGAGAGCGGTGAGCTGCACGAGCATGTCGATGACGAGGGCCACGGCACGGGAGGGCATCTGCGCTACCCGCACTTCGACGACGACTGCGTCGCCGGTCACAACCTCTGACATATGTGGAGCCTAACGGCTATGTACGGGTGATCGAGCGGCCAGAATGTTCAGGTGGACATCGACGCGTTCATCGCTGCACACCGCCCGGCCTGGGACAGGCTCGATCACCTCGTCAAGAACCGCTCGTCGCTGACCGGCGCCGAGGTGGACGAGATGGTCGACCTCTACCAGCGGGTGGCGACGCACCTGTCCATCGTCCGCTCCTCGTCGAGCGACCCGATGCTGACCGGCCGGCTGTCCGCGCTGGTGGCCAGGGCCAGGTCAGCGGTGACCGGCGCGCACACGCCCGCGTGGCGGGAGCTGGTGAGGTTCTTCACCGTGTCGTTCCCGGTGGTGGCCTACCGGGCGCGGTGGTGGTGGCTGATCACCGGGGTGGCGTTCGTGGGGTTCGCGTGGGTGCTGGGCGTGTGGGTGGCGGGCAATCCCGAGGTCCAGGCGTCGATCGCCTCACCGGAGGAGATCACGCAGCTCGTCGAGCACGACTTCGCCGACTACTACTCGGAGAACCCGGCGACGTCCTTCGCGAGCCTCGTGTGGATCAACAACGCGTGGTTGTCCGCCCTGGTGGTCGCCTGCTCGGCGCTGCTGGGACTGCCGATCCCGTACCTGCTCTACGGCACCGCCGCGAACGTCGGCGTCACCGGCGGCCTCATGGCCTCGCGCGACAAGCTCGACATCTTCTTCGGCCTGATCACGCCGCACGGGCTGCTGGAGCTGACCGCCGTGTTCCTGGCCGCGGGCGCGGGCATGCGGCTGGGCTGGACGGTCATCGACCCCGGGACGCGGCGGCGGATGGAGGTGCTGGCCGAGCAGGGGCGGGCCGTGATGAGCGTGGCGTTGGGGCTGGTCGTGGTGTTGTTCGTGTCGGGGCTGATCGAGGCGTTCGTGACGCCGTCGGGGTTGCCGACGTGGGCGCGGGTCGGCATCGGGGTGGTCGCCGAGGCGGTCTTCCTGGCGTATGTGATCGTCTTCGGCCGCCGGGCCCTGCGCGAGAACGAGACCGGCGACATCGAACGTGCCCCAGACGTCGCCCCGACCGCCTGACCCCCTCGCCGACCGGGACAAGTCCGGACAGCCCTAAAGCCGTCCCGCCGCCTTCAACGCCAGATACGCGTCCGCCAGCGCGGGCGCGACGTCCTCCGGCAGCGCGTCCACGACCTCCACCCCGTGCCGCCGCAGCCGCGCCGTGATGCGCCGGCGTTCGAGCTGGGCGTGCTCGGCCGCCGCCGCGTCGTACACCTCCTCGGCCGACCCCCGGCGCGCGGCCATCGCCGCCACCCGCGGATCGGACACCCCGGCCACCAGCACCAGATGGCGCGACGAAAGCTGCGGCAGCACAGGCATGAGCCCTTCGTCCAGAGCCGCCGAGTTCAGGTCCGTCAGCAGCACGACCAGGCAGCGCCGCTTGGCCCGCGACAGGATGGCCGCCACCATGCCCTGCGAGTCGGCCTCGATCAGCTCGGCCTCGATCGGCGCCATCACGTTGACCAGCGACGACAACAGCTGGGTACGCGACGCCCCGCCCACCCACGCGCGTACCGCCCGGTCGTAGGCCAGGAAGTCGACCTGGTCGCCGGCCCGGGCGGCGAGCGCGGCCAGCAGCAGCGCCGCGTCCATCGACCAGTCCAGCCGCGGCCAGCCGGGCGCGGGCCTGAGATCCGTTTTGACCAGCAGTCCGCCGCCGTTCGGCGTGGCCCCGGCCATGGGGATCGGCGCGTGGCCCACCCGGCCCGCCGACGTGCGGCCGGTGTCGAGAACGATCAGCACGCGGCGGTCGCGTTCCGGGCGCCAGGTGCGCACCACCACGTCATTGCGGCGCGCGGTGGCCCGCCAGTCGATGGAACGTACGTCGTCGCCGACCACGTACTCGCGCAACGAGTCGAACTCGGTGCCCTGCCCGCGCACCAGCGCCGGGTGCTGGCCTTCGAGCTCGCGGAGCCTGGCCAGCCTGGACGGCAGGTGTTTGCGCGACAGGAACGGCGGCAGCACGCGGACCGTCCACGGCGACCGGTGGTTGCCCTGGCGGGCGGCCAGGCCGAGCGGGCCCAGCGAGCGTACCGTGACGGCCACCGACGACCGGTCGCCGCGCCTGGCCGGGTCGAGCGTCACGATGATCTTGCGGCGCTCGCCCTTGGGCACGTCCAGCTGGGCGACCCGCGGGGTGGCGTTCGCGGAGGGTGGCCAGGCGTCCCTCAGCACGCCGCGCACCCGCCGGTTCCCGGGGTTCTCCACGATCAGCTCGACCGTGGCCCGCTGGCCGAGGCGTACGAGCGTGTCTCCGGAGCGGTGAAACCGCAGCGGCCGTACGGCGCCCGCCAACACCAGGTCCACGACGATCGCGGCGGCCAGCACCAGGCAGACGCCTGCCAGCGTGGCCCCGGGCTGGGGGGTGAGCAACACCACCACGATCCCGAGCGCCGCGACCAGCCCGGCCCTTCCCGTCAGCGCCATCAGCGCACCACCGCCGGATCTGCGGATCCCGTCAGAGCCGACATCAGCGCGGGACCGGGACCGAGGCCAGGATGCCGTCGAGCAGGCCGTCCGAGGTCGCGCCCTCCAGCTCGGCCTCCGGGCGGAGCTGCACGCGGTGCCGCAGCGCGGGCCTGGCCAGCGCCTTGACGTCGTCGGGCGTCACGTAGTGCCGGCCGGACAGCCACGCCCACGCCCGCGAGGCGGCCAGCAGCGCCGTGGCGCCACGCGGTGAGACGCCCAGCTGCAGCGAGGGGGAGTTACGCGTCGCGCGGGCCACGTCCACGATGTAGCCCAGCACCTCGGGCGCCACATGCACCTTGGCAGCCGCCTCCCGCCCCGCCGCCAGGTCCTCGGCCGTGGCGACCGGCTTGATCTCCGACAGGTCACGTGGGTCGAAGCCCCGGGCGTGCCGCTCCAGCACCGCGATCTCCTGATCACGCGGCGGCAGCGGCACGGTCAGCTTCAGCAGGAACCGGTCCAGTTGCGCCTCCGGGAGCTGGTACGTGCCTTCGTACTCGACCGGGTTCTGCGTCGCGCACACCACGAACGGGTCGGGCAGCTTCCGGGCCGAGCCCT
The DNA here is from genome assembly GCF_044465905.1 of Nonomuraea sp. NPDC049480. Lineage (NCBI taxonomy): Bacteria > Bacillati > Actinomycetota > Actinomycetes > Streptosporangiales > Streptosporangiaceae > Nonomuraea > Nonomuraea sp. NPDC049480. Next base: position 767,881 of record NZ_JBITMD010000001.1, on the reverse strand, counting down.
CCACGCTGACCTGCCGCTCCTCCATCGCCTCCAGCAGCGCCGCCTGCGTCTTCGGCGGCGTACGGTTGATCTCGTCGGCGAGCAGCAGGTTCGTGAACACCGGACCCTCACGGAACTCGAACTCCGCGGTCTTCGCGTCATAGATCAGCGACCCGGTCACGTCGCCCGGCATCAGGTCCGGCGTGAACTGCACCCGCTTGAAGTCCAAGGACAGAGCCGACGACAGCGTGCGCACCATCAACGTCTTCGCGACGCCGGGCACGCCCTCCAGCAGCACGTGCCCCCGGCACAGCAACGCGATGACCAGCCCGGTCACCACCGCGTCCTGGCCCACCACGGCCTTGGACACCTCGGCCCGCAGCGCGCCGAGCGCGTCCCTGGCCGTGTCGGCCGAGGTCGTCACGCGGAATGTCTCCTCAGAGTTCACTGACCTGCCTTTCGATGAAGTCCAAGTATCCGGCCAGGGCGACGAGGCCGGCGTCGTCCGCCGGCGGCGGCCCGTACAGCGCCGCGCCGATCTGATGCGCATCCTGCCCGGTACGGGCGGCGAGCGCCGCGACGAGCTCCTGTGCGCCCGCGCCCGAAGCGAGCCCCAGCCTGGGCGTCAGCCGGTCGATCGTGCCCGCGCGCAGCGCGTCGGCCGCGCGCTGCCGGGCGCGCCTGGCCCGGTAGAGCCGGCCGCGGCCCTCGACCGTCTCGGCCGCCCGTACGATGACCGGCAACCGCTCGGCCACCACCGGCCCCAGACGCTTGCCCCGCCAGAACGCGGCGAGTGCCAGGGCGATGATCGCCATGTAGACGGTCCAGCGGATGTTGTCCGGCATCAGGTCGTACATCGACTCGCCGCGCTCGCCGGGCAGGTCGAGCGCGGGCGGGTTGTCCGGGGGTACCAGCCACGTCACGGGCCTGCCGGTGCCGATCAGGTTGAGCGCGAGCGCCGCGTTGCCGTCCTCGGCCAGGCGCCTGTTCGTCATGAAGGAGCCGTCGCCGACGACCGTCGTGACGCCGCCCGCGTTCGGGTAGCTGACCAGCGTGTATCCCCCACGGGGGGCCGGGTAGCAGCCGGTGGCGCCCGCCGGGCCGTCGAACGCCACGCCGCCCATGTACGCGGTGCCCGCCAGTTTGGCCGCCGGCAGTTGGCACTCGGGCTCGCGGTTGCGGGTGCGCGCCCCCTGCTCGTAGCGCTGGCGCAGGCCGGGGGCCAGCGTCTCGATGCCGGGCAGGTTGCCGACGATCAGCCGATCGCCCTGGATCCCGGCCAGGACGTGTTCGTCGAAGTACATCGTGTCCGTGATCAGCAGCAGCCGGTTGCCCGTCGCGGCCTTCTCTGTCGCCGCCTCCACGGAGTCGACCCGGTCCACCGTGACGCCGCGGGCACGCAGCAGCTCGGCCAGCGCCTTGGAACCGTCCAGCGTGGTGTCCGCCGGGTCCAGCCGGCGTGACGGGCCCCGGTCCGGGGCGAGCATGACTGCCACGATGGCCACCAGGACGAGAGCGGCGCCCATGAGCACGATCATGCGGGTTGCGGCCCACACGGAGCGGGCGGTGGCGGAGGTGGGCTGGGATCCGCCGGGCGCGGGATCGAGCGCGGTCCCACCGGGCGCGGTCGAGGATGCCGGGGGTGCGACGCCGAGTGGAGTCCCGCCGGACCCGGGGTCCGGACGCATGACCGCACTCATGACGACCCTCCCTCGGACTCGGGCTCCGGTCTTTCCCCGGCCGCCACGTCACCAGACGCGTCCCCGGGCTGCCGGTCTGCGGGCTGCTGCTCTGCGGCCGATCCTGCCGGAGGACCGGCCGGAGGACCGGCCGGGGGCCCGGCGATCGGCCCGGCCTGCGGCGGCGCGAGCGGGTAGGCCGGCGGTCCCATGGGCGGACCTGCCGCTGGCATGCCCGCCGGCCTGGCGACCTGGCCACACACGGGCCATTCCCCGGAAGCGCTCATGGCAGGACCGGTGCCGGCGCCGACCGGGACCGGGGCGCCGACTCCCGCCGGAGCCGTCATGGGGACCGGACGGGCCTGGCGTAGCCGGTTGTCCAGGAAGGACATGGAGTCGTAGGCCTCGCGGGTGCCCGGGACGCCGCCGTACGTGACGTCGTCGAACGAGCGGGCCGCCGTAGCCAGCTCCGCCTCGAACCCCGGCAGCGCCACCGCCGCCTCCGCGGCCAGTTCGTCGGCCGTACGCCCGGGCATGCCGTCCACCAGGGCCCGCTCCTCCAGATCACGGGCGATGGCGCGGAGCCGTTCCTGGATGGCTTCGCTCCAGCGCCCCTCGGCGGCGAGCTGTTCGGCGGCCTGCCGGTGCTCGGCGGCGCTCAGCGCCCGCTCACCGAACAGCCCGCCCGCGGCGAGCGCGTTCTTGCGCGAGGTCTTGCGCAGCCGCCACGAGATGAGCACGATCACCCCGAGAATGATGAGCACGATAAGCACGGCGCCGACGATCCCGCCCGTCGGCCCGCCGCCCGCGGCCACGTCGATCAGGTCGCCGAGGAACTGGTTGACGCGCCGCATGAGCAGGTCGATCCACGTCTCCTTCTGGTACTCAGGCTTGAGGAGCTCCCCCGCCGCCCGGCGCGCGGCCTCCTCCCTGCCGATCGGGCTCACGACCTGGCGGAGTTGGACGGGTGCCAGAGCTCGTCGGCCGAGGCGTGCACCCAGCCCTGGCGCTGCTGTTCGATGGCCGCCGTCTGCAGCACGAGGTCGAACGCCTCGCTGCGCATCCGCCGGTCGGCGTAGAGCAGACCCGCCACCCCTGCCTCGAAGGGGTAGGTGATCATCGCGCCGAGCGTGGCGCCGATCGCGATCAGCACGGCGGACACGACGGCGGTGGCCGCGGAGCCCGCCCCGAACATGCCGAGCAGCGTTCCCGCCAGAGTGAACGGCACCGTCAGAATGCCTCCCACGAGGCCGACGAGCAGGGAGGTGAGCAGCAGAATGCCGAACACCCGCCAGAAGTCGCCGGTGACCAGATGCCACGAGCGGCGCATGGCGTCGATCGGGCCTCTGCCTTCCAGGACCACGGCCGGCGAGGCGAACGCGAAGCGGCTCCTGAAGAACAGGTAGTAGCCGATGTACACGATGAGGAAGAGGATCGTCAGCCCGAGCAGCCAGACGGCGGAGTCGGCGGAGACGTTCAGCGCGAGGGCCACGATCAGGAGAACGAAGACGATCAGGGGCACGAGCATGATGACGGCCATGAGCCCCACGACGCCGAACAGCGCCGGGATCCGGCCCTTGACGAGCTGCCAGGCCTCGCCGGCGCTGATGGTGCCGCCGAAGACGGCCCGGCCGAGTATGCGGGTCAGCACGCCGGTCAGCAGCGTGACCACGACGAACTGGATGGCGTACGAGACGAGCGTGCTGCCGTACTGAGCGGCGAGGCCGTAGATGCCGGTGAGCTCCTCGGCCCCGGCGGTGTTCTGGGGGTTGGCGAGCAGGCCGCCCATGGAACTGAGCACGAAGGCCTGGCCGATGGCCAGGGGGATGGCGGCGAGCAGGGCGGCGACGGCCGAAAGGCCGAGCACGGCCTTCGGATTGGAGCGGATGAGCTTGATCGTGCCGTCGAGGATGTCACCGAGGCCCAGGGGGCGCAGCGGGATGATGCCGGGGCGCAGTGCCGGCGGAGGCGGCATGTAGCCGTAACCGGGTTGCGGTTGGGGCGCATACCCTGTTTGGGGCCCGGGTCCGTGGGGTTGTTGTTGCTGAGGCGGTTCGTACGGCTGCCCGTGGGGACCCTGCTGCGGTGAGCCGGGCGCGGTCCACGGGGAGGCCGGCGGGGCGCTGTAGGGCGGGGGCTGTTCGGCCGACCATCCGGATGGCGTCTCGGACGTGGGACCGTGACCGTCTGACATATCCCAATCCTGGCACGCTGGGCGGGGCATTGGTGTCACGGAGCGGATTCGCCCGCTCATCTTGCCTGCATTCTTGGGCGAATCCGGTCAAGGTCCCCATCCGGGGATGGCCGAAAGTTGCTCTGTTACCGCAGACTTAAGATAGCGGTCGCGGGGGCGGGCCTAAAATTCGCCTTTTGCAGGACTCAGGTCACACTCATGGGCCGACGAAGGGTAACCTTCAGCGATCGTGCGGGTATGTCCCACAATGCGTAGAACGAATGAGGGGCCATGAAAGGTCGCGTGCTGGTCGTCGACGACGACGCCGCTCTCGCCGAGATGCTGGGGATCGTGCTGCGGGGCGAGGGGTTCGAACCATCTTTCGTCTCCGATGGCGACAAGGCCCTCGACGCGTTCCGGGATACGCGCCCGGACCTGGTCTTGCTCGACCTGATGCTGCCGGGGGCGGACGGCATCGACGTCGCGCGCAGGATCAGGGCTGAGTCGGGGGTTCCGATCGTCATGCTCACGGCCAAGAGCGACACGATAGATGTGGTGCTGGGGCTGGAGTCCGGCGCGGACGACTACATCGTCAAGCCGTTCAAGCCGAAGGAACTGGTGGCGCGGGTGCGGGCGCGGCTTCGCCGCACCGACGAGCCGACCCCCGAGATCCTGCAGATCGGCGACATCACCATCGACGTGGCCGGTCACTCGGTCAAGCGGAGCGAGGAGACCATCAACCTCACGCCGCTCGAGTTCGACCTGCTCGTCGCGCTGGCCCGCAAGCCGCGCCAGGTGTTCACCCGCGAGGTCCTGCTCGAGCAGGTGTGGGGTTACCGGCACGCGGCCGACACGCGGCTGGTCAACGTGCACGTCCAGCGGCTCCGGGCCAAGATCGAAAAAGACCCCGAGCACCCCGAGATCGTGGTCACGGTCCGCGGCGTCGGCTACAAGGCCGGCCCCGCGTAGTCGCCCTCCTCCCCTGACATGCCCCCGACGAAGAAGAAGCGTCCCCGCCGGCGGACGCTCCGCCAGATTCTCGGCGGAGTCCGCCGGCGGGTTCGTCGCGCGGCGGGCAGGGCACGCAGCGTCTGGCGGCGCTCGCTCCAGCTCCAGGTGGTCACCAGCACGCTGGTGATCTCGGTGATCGTGGTCGTCGTGCTCGGGACGTTTCTGTCCACGCAGATCAACAAGTCGGTCATCGAGAGCACCCAGCGCTCCTCGGTCAGCGAGGCGTACGCCGACCGCCTGCAGATCGCCGACGCGCTGACCCCCGAGACGGAGGACCAGGCCAAGCCGGTCGACGGCGGCGGCGCGGCCAACCCGCTCGACGACGTCATGGACACCGTGACCGGCTCGAGCGAGGACGGCTCCAAGAAGCGCTACGACGTGCTGATCCTCAACGTGGCCAGCCCCGGCGGGTCCCGGGCCTCCGGCAGCGTCGTGCTCGCGAACGTGCCGCTCAAGCTCAGGACCGCGCTGCAGACCAGCGTGCGGAACCTCGAGTACGACAAGGTCGTCGTCTCCATCGAGCGGCTCACGTTCGCCGGTCAGAGCCAGCCCAGGCTGACGTACGTGGTCGGCGGCGTGGTGCACCAGACCTTCACCGGCCAGAACTACGAGGTCTACCACTTCTTCCCGCTCAACGAGGAAGAGGAGCTGCTGTCCAACGTCCGGCTGGCCATCGTCGTCGTGGGTCTCGGGCTCGTCCTGCTGCTGGCCGCCATCGCCTACCTGGTCGCCCGCCAGGTCGTCACCCCCGTACGCCTGGCCCGCCAGGCCGCCGAACGCCTGGCCTCCGGCAAGCTGGACGAGCGGCTGAAGGTGCGCGGCGAGGACGACCTGGCCCGCCTGGCGAACTCGTTCAACGAAATGGCCGCGAATCTGGCACTCAAGATCCACCAGCTGGAGGAGCTGTCGCAGGTCCAGCGGCAGTTCGTCTCGGATGTCTCGCACGAGCTGCGCACGCCGCTGACGACCGTGCGCATGGCCGCCGACCTGCTGTACGACGCCCGCGAGGACTTCGACCCCATGGCCGCCAGGTCGGCCGAGCTCATGCAGGCGCAGCTGGAGCGGTTCGAGTCGATGCTGGCCGACCTGCTCGAGATCAGCCGCTACGACGCCGGCGCCGCCACACTCGACCTGGACTCCATGGACGTGACCAAGGTCGTGTTGCGCGCGATCGAGGACTCAGAGGCGCTGGCCGAGCGGCACGGCACCCGCTTCGAGCTGCGGCTGCCGCACGAACCCTGCATGGCCGAGATCGACAGCCGCAGGGTCGAGCGGATCCTGCGCAACCTGCTGTTCAACGCCATCGAGCACGGCGAGGGCAGGGAGATCGTGGTGACCGTGGGCGCGGACCGGGACGCCGTGGCGGTCGCCATACGCGACCACGGCATCGGGCTCAAGCAGGGCGAGGACACCATGGTGTTCGACCGGTTCTGGCGGGCCGACCCGTCGCGGGCGCGGACCATCGGCGGGACCGGGCTCGGGCTGGCGATCTCGCGCGAGGACGCCACACTGCACGGCGGCTGGCTTCAGGCATGGGGGCAGCCGGGCGAAGGCTCGCAGTTCAGGCTGACGCTGCCCAGATTGGCCGGGGCCGGCCTGAAGGGCTCGCCGCTGCCGCTGGTGCCGCCGGAGATCGAGATGCGGCGCACCTGGCGCGGGGCCATGACGCCCGTGCTGCTGCCCGCCACGGGGGACGGGGCGATCCATGACGAGGACTAGGCGGTTCGGAGCGGTCGTCGCGATCGCGGCCGCCGTGGCCTGCACGATCTCCGGCTGCACGGTGATCCCCGTGAGCGGGCCGTACACCGTCAACGGCGAGGCCGGCGGCGGCGATCCGCTGAGCAAGCCGTTCCAGCGCATGATCGCCACCTCGCCGCAGCCCGGCTGGACCGAGGAGGAGACCGTCAGGGGACTGCAGGCCGCCATGGCCGCCTACGCCGACGACCCGACGATCCTGCCTCAATACCTGACCCCCGAGGCCCTGGAGAGCTGGACGGCCTCGGGGGCGGTCACGGTGCTCGACGACCGGCTGACGTTCGTCCCGGGTGAATCCGACGGCACGGACGGGGTGCGGACGATCACGATCAAGGGCCTGCTGATCGCCCGCATCGACGAGGACGACACCTACATTCCCCAGGCCGGGAACTGGGACCGGGACATCGAGCTGGTCAAGGCGCAGGGCGGCGGCTACCGCGTCCGGAAACTGCCCGACGGGCTCCTGCTCACCAAGTCCGACGTGGATCGCGCGTACCGGGCGACCAAGCTCTACTACCTGAACGGCAGCACCCAGGACAGGCTCGTTGTGGACAACGTACGCCTGCGGCTGAAGCCGACGGAGACGTACGCGAAGATCATCCTCGAACGGCTGCTCAAGGCTCCGACCGCCGCGCTGCAGGGCGCGGTGACCACGGGTTTCCCGCCCGGTACCAAGATCGAGTCGGTCCGGTCGGGCGAGGACGAGCGGGTGGTGATCAACCTGTCCGGCCCGCTCGACCCCCTGGACCTGAGCACCGAACAGGCCCTCATGGCCCAGATCAGGTACAGCCTCAACAACAACGACGTCGCCAAGGGCCGCGGCATCGAGGTGATCGCGGACGGGGAGTCGTACTCCATCTTCTGGCCCAACTCCGACCAGAACCTGCTGGACAACCTGGGTAACGCCGCCTTCTACGTGAGCAAGGGCGCGGTGCACAGCATGGGGCCGGAGGGACCGGGCTCCACCGTGGCGGGACCGGCCGGCGAGCAGCGCGCGGGCTACCGCCACTTCGCCATGTCCAAGGACGGCGCCCTCATCGCCGCGGAGACCGACACCGGGATCTCCGTGGTCGGCCGCACGCAGGAGGGGCAGTGGCAGGAGGTCATCCACGGCGCGGAGCTCACTCCGCCGTCGTGGCACCGTGACGGGTCGCTGTGGACGTTCGACCAGAAGAACAAGGTCGTGTTGAGGTACGACCCGGCCAGCGGGCGCGGGCCCGAGCGGGTCTCCGCGCCCGGGCTGAAGGGGTGGGACGTCACCAACCTGCGCATCGCCAGGGACGGGGTGCGGGTGGTGGTCACGACCCGCAAGAACACCATCCAGATCGGCGCGCTGACGGGCGCGGGCGGGCTCAAGCTAGGCAACGTCCGGCCGCTGACGGCGACCGACGCGGGGGACGTCCAGGACGTGGCGTGGCGGGACGACGAGCATCTGCTGGTGCTGGTCCAGAGCAACGCCGGGCAGATACTGAACGAGATCGACATCGGTGACGGGGAGATCAACGAGATTCCGCTGAAGGACAAGCTCTGGTCGGTGGCGGCGTTGAACGAGCGCGTCCTGGCGGAGGCCGAGGGAGAGAAGGGGAAGGGCCGCAAGATCATTGAGCTCAACGCGGACCAGAGCTGGACCGCCAAGATCGACTCCAACGTCGAGTCCCCGCTCTTTCCGCTGGGCTGAGATCCGGCCTGGCGTCGCTTCGGTGCCGCACAGCGGCTCTTCCGTACCGTGTGGGCGCCGCCGGGCACGCCGTTCCGCGCCGCTCCGCCTCGCCGTCGTCCTGCACCGCGCCGCTCCGCCTCGCCGTCGTTCCAAGCCGCGTCGCCCAGTGCCGGCACCCTGTCATGGCCGCCCGTCCGCGCCGCCGCGGAGGTGCTTCACCGGTGCCGGTGCCGATGCGGTCGGACGGCACCCGATGCGGGGGGCGTGTCGACGGGGAACCGTCGGGCGGCGGGGCGGAACCGTCGGTGGTGGGCGGCATTCTGGGGCGCGTGCTGAGCGCCGTACTCGATCTGGTCCTGCCGCGGACATGCGCGGGCTGCCGTGCGAAAGGGTCGCGATATTGCGGGCGATGCCTGGCCGAGCTGACCGCCCATCCGGCCAGGCGCCTGCCCAGACCGCGACTGCCGGGGACGCCTGACTGCTGGTCGGCGAGCCCTTACGAAGGGGGAGTGCGCAGGGCGATCGTGGCGTACAAGGAGCGGGGCGCGGTGGCGCTGGCGGGCGTGCTGGCGGAGGCCCTCGCCTTCACGGCGGTCACGGCGATCGGCGGCACCGGGGCGCGCTGGGCGGGACAGAGGTTCGCGGTCGTGCCCGTGCCCAGCGGGCGGGCGAGTCTGAGAGCCAGGGGGCACGACCCGGTCCGGCGGCTGGCGGCGCTGGCGGCGCGCCGGCTGCGGGCGTACGGTCTGCCGGCCGAGCCGTGGGCGGCGCTGCGGCAGGCGCGGCGGGTTGCCGACCAGGCGGGGCTGAGTTCGGCTGAGAGGGCCGCCAACCTCGCGGGGTCACTCCGGGTCGTCGGAGCCGCGAAAGGCCCTCCAGTGGCCTGTGTGCTGCTCGTGGACGACATCGTCACGACCGGCGCCACCCTTGTGGAAGCTTCCAAAGCCCTGCGGTCGGCGGGGGTCGAGGTGCCCTTGGCCGTAACCGTCGCGGCGACACGCCGAAGATCTTGAAAAGCATTACGTGACAGTCGGTAAAGAAAGATCCAAATCATGGTCCTCACCAGGAGGTGACATGCCCCTTCCCTCGCAAGTGCGGTGGGGCAGCTCAGTGGTAGGGAGGCCCGTCCTCGTAAGGGTTGCCGATCGGTTGAATAGGACATCAAGCGGCCTTCGCGCACCCTGCGGAAATCACGGAAAGTGATCCTTTGGTCGAACCTCCGGCTGACATTCGCCCAGGATGCGGATAGCGTTCTGACATGGCACCCGTTCGGGTCCGTGGTTGCGCAGGGTCGGGGTTCCCGGCTCTGCTAGCCGATGCCAGCCGCAGGCAAAACGGTCCACGTAAGGCGACTCTTTGTCGACCGATCACGGTGCGGCTTAGGGGTAAGTCCTGCCTTCCCGAGGGGTCAGATGCCCCTCGCCAGAAGAGAAGGGTAGTAGTGGCGACAGAGCTGCGAAATCCTCAGCAGGCGGATGTGGGGTCGAAGACCAGGTCGGCCGGACGGGTGCCAACCGAGTTCCCGGTGACCATGAGTCGGAAGAGGGTAACGGTGACAGAAAGGCAGACAGAAGACCCCGCCCGGCAGGCACGTCGTCGGGCGCTCTTGCTCAGTCGTTAGACGGAAGGGGGGCTGTTGCATGGACATCATCGTCAAGGGCCGGCACACAGGAGTGAGTGACCGGTTCCGCGACCACGTGACGACCAAGCTGGCCAGGATCGAACGTCTGGACAACAAACTCATCCGAGTTGATGTGGAGGTGTCGAAAGAACGCAATCCGCGTCTCGCCAGTCAGCGGGAGCGCGTCGAGCTCACCATTCACTCTCGAGGACCGGCCATCCGCGCCGAGGCCTCGGCCGACGACCGATTCGCAGCCCTCGACATAGCCCTCGACAAGCTGGAAGGCCGCCTCAGGCGGCTGGCCGACCGGCGCAAGGTCCACCATGGCAGCCACTGCCCGCCCTCGGTGGCGGAGCTGACCGCGACGCTCCCTGACGTCGCCGACCTGGCGCCGAAGAAGCAGCCCGCCGTCCCCGAGCCGGTCGAGGCCGACGAGGACGAACTGCATCAGCGCGACAACAAGCGCTACGACGACATCGTCCCCATTGAGATGGACGGCGAGGGGCCGCTCATCGTGCGGGAGAAGTTCCACCGAGCCGAACCGATGACCATCGATCAGGCCCTGCTCGAGATGGAGCTGGTCGGACACGACTTCTACCTGTTCCGCGACAAGGAGAGCGGCCAGCCGAGCGTCGTTTACAACAGACGCGGGTACAACTACGGCGTGTTGCGGCTCGTAGAGCCCTGATCGCGCGCTAAAAGATCTTCTCGACCACCCGAGAACCGCGGCATACGTGCCATCATGGCGGTTCAACGGCTCTGGCCCCCGACGAGGAGGAGACGTGAGCGAGCTCAGTCAGGTTCAGTCGAGCGAGCGAAGCGAGGCGCACGCGTTCGCGAGGTGGATCAAGGAGGCCTCGTGAGCGAGTGGAGCGAGCGAACCAGCTTGCTTACGAGGCTGACGAAGGAGGCCTCGTGAGCGAATCCGGCGAGGCTCGCACCGCAGCGAGCGAGCCGATCCGTGTGCTGATCGTGGATGACCACGAGCTGATCAGGCGGAGCCTGGCTTTGGCGTTGGCCGCTGAGCCCGACATCGAGGTGGTCGGTGAGGCGAGCGACGGGCAGGAGGCGGTCGTACTTGCCGATCGCCTCATGCCTGACGTCGCGCTCATGGACGTGCGCATGCCACGGCAGGACGGGATCGAGGCGGCGAAGGGCATCAAGGCCTCCGTCCCCAGCACGCGCATCATCATGCTGACGGTGAGCGACGAGGAAGAAGACCTCTTCGAGGCCATCAAGGCGGGAGCGACCGGCTATCTGCTCAAGGACGTCCAGATCAACGACGTCCCGGCCGCGGTGCGCGGCGTGCACGAGGGCCAGTCGTTAATCAACCCGGCGATGGCGGCCAAGCTCATCAGCGAGTTCCAGAACATGAGCCGCAAGGAGTCCGAACGCCCGCCCCAGCTTCCCGTGCCCCGGCTCACCGAACGTGAGATGGAGGTCCTGCGGCTGGTGGCCAAGGGCATGAACAACCGCGAGATCGCCAAGCAGCTGTTCATCTCCGAGAACACCGTGAAGAACCACGTCCGGAACATTCTCGACAAGCTGCAGCTGCACTCGCGGATGGAGGCCGTGGTTTACGCGGTGCGGGAGCGCATGCTGGAGATCACGTAGCGTAACCTGCCGGCGATCCCACGATCCAGCGCGAGGATCTCGACGCTGGAGACGCCCTGGTCGTCCACCCTGACGATCCAGTACCACGGGATGCCGGCGGCGCGGGAGGCGACTCCCAGAGCACCACGTCGATGGCCGGGTCGGAGGCGAGGCATTCCTGGGTTCGGCACCGTGTCGCCGGGCGGCGTGCTCCGGCATGTCGGCCAGGTGCTGAGCCGCCTTCTGGTGCAACCTGGAAGGCGGCTCGCGACGCACTGCCTGGCCATGGATCCTGATCGCGGAACCGTGCTCAGTTCACCTGTTGAGCGCTCCCAGCATGGAGACGAGCTCCGGTGGGTCGGCGCGTTCGACGCGTACCGAGTCGCAGCCCACCCACTCCGCCGCCGACCACAGGGCGTCGGCTAACGCGTCGGCCCACTTGGCGGGAGAGAGGCCGGGCTCCAGGCTGAGCTGCCTGGCCACCAGCGTGGTGCCCTCGCGGGCCGGGTCGACGCGGCCGATCAGGCGGCCGCCGGCCAGCACCGGCATCGTGAAGTAGCCGTGGACGCGCTTGTGCTTGGGAACGTAGAGCTCCAGCGTGTACTCGAAGCCGAAGACCCGCTCGGTGCGGCCGCGGTGCCAGATGAGCGAGTCGAACGGCGACACCAGCGTCGTGCGGTGGCGGCCGCGCGGCTCCGACTCCAGGGCGGCGGGATCGGCCCAGGCGTTGGCCTGGCCCTTCTTGCCCGGCCACCCCTCGACGGTCACCGGGACCAGGCCCGCCGCGCCGCTGAGCAGGACCTCGTCGAGTATCGCCGCGTAACGGCCCTTGAGCCGCAGGAAGTCGATCAGGTCCGTCCTGTTGGCCACGCCCAGCGAGCGCCCGGCGATGCCGGCCAGCCGGATGACGCACTCCTCGTCCGTGAGGTCCTCGGCGAGGAGGCCGGCGGGGACCACGCGCTCGGCCAGGTCGTAGACGCGGCGCCAGCCGACGCGGCGGCTGCAGACCAGCTCGCCGATGTCCAGCAGCCACTCCAGGCCGATCTTGGAGTCGGACCAGTCCCACCACGGGCCGCCGTTCTTGGCGCCGCCGACGTCGGAGGTCATCAGCGGGCCGGACTCGCGGACCTGCTCCAGGAGCTTGTCCACGCTGTCCGGAACCTCGTGCCAGCGGTATTTCCGGTCGCGGAAGGCGCGGCGCCGGAACGCGTACAGAGGCCAGTGCTCGACGGGCAGGATGCAGGCGGCGTGGCACCAGTATTCGAAGCTCTGGGCGGGGTTGTGCCAGTAGGCCCGCTCCACCTTGGCCCTGCCCACCGCGCCCAGGCGGGCGTACGCGACCAGCTCGTGGGAACGGGCGAGGACCGAGATCGTGTCGAGCTGCACGGCGCCCAGCCTGCGCAGCATGGCGTGCACTCCGCCCTTGCGCGCGTCGGCGCCGATCAGGCCCTGTGCGCGCAGGATGATCCGGCGTGCTTCGTCAGCGGTCAGGTCGGTCGAACCGGTCATGTCCGCGGTTCTGTGGTTTCGGTAGGGCGATGCATGCGAGCAATTTAGCGGCGGGCACCGACAAAATCGCCGGGCGTGCTCCACGAGGGCTTCGGCGGCATTGGCGCTTGCCGGCGCCCTGCGGCTCCCCGGGACGGCGTGCCCGCCCGGCCGGGGACCGTCGCCTCGTGACGGTGGCGCGTCGGGCGGCAAGGAAAAGGCGGGCAGCCGATGGTCGGTGCCCGCCTGTGAAGCCTGGGTTCAGCGGTGATCTTCAGCGCGCATGCCCACGCGGGGGGCGTCGATCACGACGTCGGTGAAGATATCGAAGACGAGGGCCAGGATGCCTCCTACGACGAACACCCCGACGCCGATCCAGATGAGCGTCCAGCTGGTGGCGACCAGCCCGAAGCCGGCGACGGTGAATCCGGCCAGCATGACCGTCACCGCCAGCCACGAAGACGCGCGCCCGCCGTGGCTGCCGAGATTCTCCGTATGCTCCGACTTCTTCCCCTCAACCATGACAAATCCTTCCTTTGCCGGTTATCCGCTATTGATGCGGGCCGGCGCTCAACCGGCATACCCTCTGCCTTGACCCCATTCTCCCAGACGGGTCCGGCGCCCTCGTCGGCACGGTGGCTGTGTCTGGTGGCGGAAGCGCCTACGATGGCATCGGGGAAGTTTGTCTCGGCCTCTCCTCCTGGCGACGCCGCCGGGGTAGACCTGCGAGGAGCTTTACATAAAGTGGCAGCCATTCTCGACAAGATCCTACGTGCCGGCGAAGGCAAGATCCTGCGCAAGCTCAAGCGGATCGCAGACCAGGTCAACTCCATTGAGGACGATTTCACGAGCATGTCCGACGCGGAGTTGCGCGCGCTGACGGACGAGTTCAAACAGCGCTACGCCAACGGCGAAACCCTGGACGATCTGCTTCCCGAGGCGTTCGCGACCGTGCGCGAGGCGGCCCGCCGCGTGCTCGGCCAGCGACCCTACGACGTGCAGGTCATGGGCGGCGCCAACCTCCACCTTGGCAACATCTCCGAGATGAAGACCGGTGAGGGCAAGACACTGACCTGTACGCTCCCGGCGTACCTCAACGCGCTGGCCGGCAAGGGCGTCCATGTCGTGACAGTCAACGACTACCTGGCCAAGCGCGACGCGGAGACCATGGGGCGCGTCCACCGCTTCCTCGGCCTCGAGGTCGGATGCATCGTCTCCGGCCAGCAGCCCGACGAGCGCCGCAAGCAGTACGAAGCCGACATCACATATGGCACCAACAACGAGTTCGGCTTCGACTACCTGCGTGACAACATGGCGTGGTCGCTCGAGGAGTGCGTGCAGCGCGGTCACAACTACGCGATCGTCGACGAGGTCGACTCGATCCTGATCGACGAGGCCAGGACGCCGCTGATCATCTCCGGCCCGGGCGAGCAGTCCGGCAAGTGGTACCAGGAGTTCGCCAAGATCGTGCCCCGGCTGCGCAGGGGCGTCGAGGCGAAGAACCCCGGCGAGGAGAGCACCGGCGACTACATCGTCGACGAGAAGAAGCGCACGGTCGGCATCCTGGAGGCGGGCGTCGAGAAGGTCGAGGACTGGCTCGGCATCGACAACCTCTACAAGCCCGAGCACACCCACCTCGTCGGCTTCCTGAACAACGCGCTCAAGGCCAAGGAGCTGTTCAAGAAGGACAAGGACTACATCGTCTCCGACGGCGAGGTCCTGATCGTCGACGAGTTCACCGGTCGCATCCTGCACGGGCGCCGCTACAACGAGGGCATGCACCAGGCCATCGAGGCCAAAGAGAGCGTGAAGGTCAAGGACGAGAACCAGACGCTCGCCACGGTCACCCTGCAGAACTACTTCCGCCTCTACGAAAAGCTGGCCGGCATGACCGGTACGGCCGCCACCGAGGCCAACGAGTTCCACCAGACGTACAAACTGGGCGTCGTCCCCATCCCGACCAACCGGCCGATGATCCGCAAGGACCAGGCGGACGTGGTCTACAAGACCGAGGACGCCAAGTTCAACGCGGTGGTCGAGGACATCAAGGAGCGCTACGAGCGCGGCCAGCCGGTGCTCGTCGGCACGACCTCGGTGGAGAAGTCCGAGCGGTTGTCGAAGGCGCTCAAGCGCCGTGGCGTGCCGCACGAGGTGCTCAACGCGAAGAACCACGCGCGTGAGGCGACGATCATCGCCGAGGCGGGCCGCAAGGGCGCCATCACCGTCGCCACCAACATGGCCGGTCGAGGCACCGACATCATGCTCGGCGGCAACTCCGAGTTCCGCGCCGACCTCGAGCTGCGCCAGCGCGGCCTGGACCCGGTCGAGACGCCGGAGGAGTACGAAAAGGCCTACCCGGAGGCGCTGGAGAAGGCCAGGGCCGCGGTCAAGGCCGAGCACGACGAGGTCACCGAGCTGGGCGGCCTCTACGTCCTCGGCACCGAGCGCCACGAGTCGCGCCGCATCGACAACCAGCTGCGCGGCCGCTCCGGCCGTCAGGGCGACCCCGGTGAGTCGCGGTTCTACCTGTCGCTCGGCGACGACCTCATGCGCCTGTTCAACTCGCCTCGCATCGAGATGATCATGACGAGGCTCAACATCCCGGACGACCAGCCGATCGAGTCGGGCATCGTCTCCAAGGCCATCGCCTCCGCCCAGCACCAGGTCGAGCAGCAGAACTTCGAGATCCGCAAGGAAGTTCTGAAGTACGACGAGGTGATGGACCGCCAGCGCAAGGTCATCTACGCCGAGCGCCACAGTGTGCTGGAGGGCGCCGACCTGCACGAGCAGGTGCGCGACTTCATCGGCGAAGTGATCGACGGCTACGTCCAGGGCGCCACGGCCGAGGGCTTCGCCGAGGAGTGGGACCTCGACAAGCTGTGGAAGGCGTTCGGGGAGCTCTACCCGGTCACGGTCAGGATCGACGACGTCGTCGAGGAGGCCGGCAGCAGCGAGGAGCTGACCGCCGAGCTGATCAGCGAGAAGATCAAGAAGGACGCGCTGGAGGCGTACGACCGGCGCGAGGCGGAGTTCGGCCCGGAGGCCATGCGCGACATCGAGCGCCGGGTCATCCTGTCCGTCCTCGACCGCAAGTGGCGCGAGCACCTCTACGAGATGGACTACCTGCGCGAGGGCATCGGCATGCGGGCCTACGCGCAGAAGGACCCCAAGATCGAATACGCGCGTGAGGGCTACGAGATGTTCGCCGCGATGCTTGACGGCATCAAGGAGGACTCCGTGGGCTTCCTGTTCAACCTCGAGGTCGAGGTGCAGGAAAACCCGATCGTGGAGGAAGAGGACGCGGTCATCGCGGAGACCCGCTCGATCATCGCGCGCGGGCTGCGCGGGCCCGAAAGGCCTGCCGAGCTGGAGTACACCGCGCCGGGTGAGCAGGGCGGGGTCGAGCACACCAAGGTGCGCACGACTTCGGAGGAGCGGGCCGCGTACGGCAACGTGGAGCGCAACGCGCCGTGCCCGTGCGGGTCGGGCAAGAAGTACAAGCGCTGCCACGGCGACCCGAAGCACGCCTCCTGAGCAAGAGCTGAAAGGGCCCCCACACTCCGTCCGAGGTGGGGGCCCTTCCGCTGTGCCTAGGCGGTCTCGAAGTCCGTGCAGAGCCATTGGACGCCGCGGCGTTCGAGCCGTACGGCGAGGACGTGGTTGCGCTCGCCGCAGTGGACGAGCACGCACATCTCGATCGCGCCGTCCCGGGGCTCCTTCACGTGCATGCTGCCGGCGAACGGAGTGCGGCTCGTCTGGATCATCTGTCCCGCCTGGACCAGTTCGCGGTAGGCGCGGTCGGTGAGCCGGTCGGCCACCGTTTCCGGGGGCCGGCGGCCGGCCAATACTTCGGCCAGAGCCTGCCCGAGGTGGCGCAATTTCCTTTCGTCCGGGACAGAGCCCGGAGCTCCCCATATCAAGGGATGGGAGTCCAGGGCCAGGGCCCCGTCGACCTGCGGGTTTCGAGGTGCTGCCGACACTCGTCCTCCAAATTCCTGGGCGGAGAAAGAATCGCTTATAAGGAGTTTTCGGCCCTGCTCGGATATACGGCGGGCGCCAGCTTCCCCGATTTCCGATGCTTTTCGTCCATACCGGTGAAGAAAGTGATGGGCGAGTTGGGTTCCTGTGCCGTAGTTTCGGGCGCGGGCGGCTGCCGGCTATGTCTCGGCCGTAACCTCGCGGCCCGGCGTGGGCAGGTTCAGGGCGCGGATGAGGACTGCGAAGATCACGTAGTAGATGATGAAATAGACGATCCCGAAGGCGATGATCAGCCCGAGGCCGTGCGTGTTCGACTTGCTGGCGTTCAGGAGCAGGTCGATGGCGCCTCCCGAGAAGGTGAAGCCCAGGCGGGCGCCCAGCTCGGCCATCAGCGCCATCGACAGCCCCGTCAGCAGCGCGTGCACGGCGAAAAGGAGGGGCGCGACGAAGATGAAGGCGAATTCCAGCGGCTCGGTGATTCCGGTGATGAAGGACGTCAGACCGGCCGAGAGCATGATGCCCCCGACCGGCCGGCGGCGGTCGGGCGGGGCGGCCCGCCACATGGCGATGGCCGCGCCGAGCAGGCCGAACATCATGACCGGGAAGAAGCCGGTCATGAAGACGCCCGCGCCCTGCTCGCCGGCGAAATAGCAGTTCAGGTCCCCGGTGGCGTCGCGGGTCGCGCCGTTCACGCCCGCGCGGCACTCCGGGAGCGTGAACCAGACGATGGTGTTGAGGAAGTGGTGCAGGCCCACGGGGATGAGCAGGCGGTTGGCGACGCCGTAGATGCCGGTGCCGGCCGTGCCGTGGGTGGAGAGCCAGTCTCCCACCCCGGTCAGCCAGTCACCGACCGGGCGCCACAGCAGGCCGAAGACGACGCCCAGGAGGAGGGCGGCGACGGCGGTGACGATGGGGACCGAGCGGCGGCCGCCGAAGAAGGCCAGCCAGGAGGGGAGCCTGACCCGGTAGAAGCGCTGCCACAGCAGGGCGGCCGTGATGCCGATGACGATGCCGCCCAGGACACCCGTCGGGTTCTGGGCGCCCACGTTGAGCGTATGGGTGCCGTCACGGAGGACGAGCAGGACCTTCTCGTAGACCGCTCCTTCGCCCGCCGCGAAGAACAACGTCTTGGTGACCCGGTCGAAGACCAGGTAGCCGACCAGGGCGGCCAGAGCCGTCGAGCCGTCGGCCTTGCGGGCGAACCCGATCGCCACGCCGATGGCGAACAACATGGGGAGGTTCTCGAAGAGCGCTCCGCCGGCGGCCGCCAGCACCCTCGCCACGGGGAGGAGCCAGGGCAGTACGCCGCCGAGGCCGTGGGCGCCGAGGAGGTCGTCCTGGCCGAAACGGAAGAGGAGGCCGGCGGCGGGCAGGACGGCGATGGGCATCATGAGCGAACGGCCGATGCGCTGCAGCACCGCGAACGCCGCGGACCCGGCCGAGCCGTCAGCGCCCATCGGTGCATCAACCCCCGCTCGCTGATCCGTTCGCGGGGGACTGGTGGGTTCCTACCACGGCCGCCTGCGGAGAAACCCGGAGCCTGCGGGGACCCCGGCCTTTGCCCGGCCCGCCGCCCCATTGGTGTTTGCGGGTCTCCGAGGTGTCTGCTCCAGGGGCGAAATCGAACGACCGTTCGCTGGAGAGGCGGCCATGGGTTGCGGTGCCGTTCTCCGGCGGGGCGCGCCGGCTTGGGCGCGTGCTGCTGGGCACGGGGCGGCTTGGGGGACCCGGGAGGGGCGATCGGGTCGGGCCGGTGGTGCGGGGCCGGGTGTCAGGTTTCGCCGGAGTCGACATCGGGCTCGGGTTCGCGGCCCGGGGTCATGATGTCGAGTCTGCGGATCAGGAACGTGAACACGGCGTAGTAGACGGCGGAGTACGCCACGCCCAGCAGCAGGATCCCGGGCAGGTTCTCGGTGTTCGACTTGCTGGCGTTCAGCAGCATGTCGAGCAGGCCCGCGGAGAACCCGAAGCCGAGCTGGCCGCCGATCAGCGTGGTCAGCGCCATGGCCAGGCCGGTCAGCACCGCATGGACGGCGAACAGCAGCGGCGCCACGAAGATGAAGGCGAACTCGATCGGCTCGGTGATGCCGGTGACGAACGACGCCAGCGCCGCCGACAGCAGGATGCCGCCCACCGAGGCCCGCCGGTGCTTGGGGGCCGCCCGCCACATGGCCAGGGCGGCGGCGGGCAGGGCGAACATCATGATCGGGAAGAAGCCGGCCATGAACTGGCCGGAGTGCGGCGCGCCGCCGAAGTAGCAGTTCCAGTCGCCGCCGAGCACCCGGCCGCCCACCTCGCACTGCGGGACGACGTACCAGACGACCGAGTTGACGAAGTGGTGCAGGCCGAACGGGATGAGCAGGCGGTTGATCAGGCCGTAGATGCCGGTGCCGACAGGGCCGATCGCGGTCAGGGCCTCTCCCGCGTGGCGGATCCACTCGCCGATCACCGGCCAGAGCCAGCCGAACAGCACGCCGATGAGCAGCGCCACGATGGAGGTGATGATCGGCACGAACCGGCGCCCGCCGAAGAAGGCCAGCCAGGACGGCAGCTTGATCCGGTGGAAGCGCTGCCAGAGGAGGGCGGCGACCAGGCCTATCACGATGCCGCCGAGCACCTTGGTGGGGTTCTGCATGCCGTAGTTGATGATCTCGCGGATGCCCTGGTCCTGGACCTCCCTGATCAGGACGGTGTCCCTGATGTCCGAGCCGAAGAACATGACCTTGGTGACGCGGTCGAAGACCAGGTAGCCGACCACGGCGGCGAGCGCCGTGCTGCCGTCGGCCTTGCGCGCGAACCCGATCGCCACGCCCACGGCGAACAGCAGCGGCAGGTTCTCGAACAGCGCCGCGCCGGCCGCGGCCAGGACCTCGGCGACCTGGTTCATCCAGGCGAATCCCGCCACGTCGGCCAGACCGCCCGGCTCGGCGCCGTTGGAGCCGAGCATGTCGGGCTGGCCGAAGCGCAGCAGCAGGGCGGCGGCGGGCAGGGCGGCGATGGGCAGCATCAGGGAGCGGCCCAGCCGCTGCAGCACGGTCATGACGCGCGAGAACGGCGAGGGCCGGGCGGCGGCTGTCTCGTTCACCGGGCTTTCCTCCGGGGGGTGGGAGCGGCGCGGTAAGGCCCTCAGCCCCGTCTTACGGGCATTTCGAGAACGGTACGCAGCTGGTAGCGGTCGGCGCGATAGGTGGACACGCCCAGCTCCGCGCAGACGCCGCCGGAGAAGGATCTGCGTTGCAGGAGCAGCACAGCGCCGCCGCGCGGCAGCTTCAGCAGGTCGGCGTCGCTCGGGTCGGCGATGCCGCCGTCGATGGTGAGCTCGCCGGCGTCCATGACCAGGCCGTAGTGGCTCTCCAGAAGCCCATACAGTGATTTATCCGACAAATCATGAGAAGCCAGGTCCGGGGCGAGCTTGACCGGGATGTGCGCCCGCTCGATGGACAGCGGCTCCCCGTCGGCGGTACGCAGGCGCTCGATGAAGTGCACCTCCTCGCCCGGCTGGATCCCCAGCTCCTTGGCCAGGTGGGCGCTGGCGCGCACGGTCCTCCTGTCGAGGTCGCGCGAGCCCGGGACCATACCGCGGGCCCTCATGTCGTCGGTGAACGACGTCAGTTGCAGTGCCAGCTCGATCTTCGGCCGGGCCACGAACGTGCCCTTGCCCGGCACCCGGTGCAGGCGGCCCTCGGACACGAGATGGTCGACGGCCTGGCGCACGGTCATCCTGGACAGGCCGAAGCGCTGGCACAGCTCGCGCTCGGACGGGATGGCGGCGCCGATGCTGAGCTCGTCGCTGTCGATGAGGTCCAGCAGGATCTCGCGTAGCTGGAAGTATTTGGGCACCGGGCTGTCCGGATCGATGTGCGCCACGGATCCTCCCCTCGTAACACCATGGGCAATGAGCTATGGTTCGTACTGGTCTAGTCCGGACTAGACCACCATAGGTGGCGAAAGACGGTCAAGTCCGAGCCGTACTGATTTGAGGGATGAGCCCACGATGACCACGAAGATGCGCAGCGAGATCGCCGAGCAGCCGGCCGCGTTGCGGGCCACACTGGACTCCCTGCTCCCCAGGATCGGCGAGGTGAAGGCGGTGGGCGAGCGCACTCGCCAACTGCTGTTCATCGCGCGTGGTACCTCCGACAACGCAGCAGTCTACGGGCGTTACCTGGTCGAATCGCACGCGGGACGGCTGTCGTCGCTGGCCGCCCCGTCGATCGCGACCACGTACAAGCGCAAGCTGGACCTGGACGGGGTGCTGGCGGTCGCGATCTCGCAGTCGGGGCGCACGGAGGAGATCGTCGAGACCCTGGCCTGGGCCAAGGACTGCGGGGCCAGGACCGTCGGCATCACCAACGGGGGCGAGGACAGCCCGCTCGCACAGGCCGCCGACGTGGCGCTGTGCACGGTGGCGGGCGAGGAGAAGGCTGTTCCGGCGACCAAGACGTACACGACGCAGCTCGCCGCTCTGGCCGTGCTCGCGCTGGGGCTGGGCGCCGACGTGGACGTGGCTGAACTGTGGCGGGTGCCCGAGGCGGTGGAGAAGCTGATCGCCGAGCCCGGCGACGTCGAGGCCGTGGTGGAAGGGCTGCTCGACAAGCCGGGGGTGGTCGTCTCCGGGCGCGGGCTGGCGTTCTCGACGGCGCTGGAGACGGCGCTCAAGCTCAAGGAGGCCTGCTACCTGCACGCCATGGGCCTGTCGTACGCCGACCTGCTGCACGGCCCCATCGCCGTGGTCGACGCCGACACCCCGGCGCTGCTGGTCGCCGCCGAGAACAGCCCGACGCTGGCCGGCACGGTAGCGCTGGCCGAGCGGGTGGTGGCGGCGGGTGCGGCCGCGTACACGATCGGGGGCGGCGCGGCGCTGGCGCAGGCGGGCACGGCCGCGCTCAACGGGCCCGACCTGCCCGAATGGGTGGCGCCCATGGGCCTGATCGTCCCGGGGCAGCTGCTCACCGAGGCGCTGGCCCGCCGGCTCGGCATCGACCCCGACGCGCCGCGCGGGCTGAACAAGGTCACTCAGACCGACTGATCCGGCGCCACGGGGTGCTTACGGCGCGTAACTGTACGATTACGCAGGTCGCGAGTCAATCGGTAGTCTGAGTGAGAAAGCTAGGGAGGCCGGATGGCGGCGGATGTGAACGCGATCATCGCCGGGCTCGGCGGCGCGGACAACATCATCGAGATCGAGCCCTGCATCACCCGCCTGCGCACGGAGGTGCACGACGCGTCCAAGGTCGACCAGGCCGCGCTCAAGGCGGCGGGCGCGCACGGCGTGATGGCCGCGGGGAACGTGGTCCAGGTCGTGGTCGGGCCTGAGGCGGACACGATCGCCAGCGACATCGAGGACATCATCGGCTGAGGCGAGACGATGACGACTGTTCTCGCCCCGGTTGAGGGGGCAGCTGTGGGGTTGGCCGCCGTGCCCGATCCGGTGTTCTCCGCGGGCATGGTCGGTCCGGGAACGGCGATCGATCCGCTGAGGGGGCCGGGCAAGGCCGTGGCCCCCATAGCGGGAAAAATCATGAAACTGCATCCGCATGCGTACGTCATCGTGGGGGACGACGGCAGAGGCGTGCTGGTGCACCTGGGTATCGACACGGTCCAGCTCAAGGGGGAGGGATTCCAGCTGCTGGCGGCGGAGGGCGACAGGGTGAGCGCGGGCCAGCCGGTCGTGGCCTGGGACCCGGCGGCCATCGAGGCCGGCGGCCGCTCGCCGGTCTGCCCGGTGGTCGCGCTGGACGCCCTCTCCGAGGCGGTGACCAGGGTCGCCCGTGGGGCGGTGCACGTGGGGGACGAGCTCTTCCAATGGGAATAGGCACCGCCTCGTTCCGGTCGAGAAGACGACACAATAGGCACGGCCGCCGATTCCGCCCCCCGATCGGTGGGCATCAGTCACGCGCGTCCAGCTGGTCTGGACCGGCTTAGAAGGAGGAGTCGATGGGTGAGCGCAAGGTCACCGTGGCGGCGGAGGTGGGGTTGCACGCCCGTCCCGCGGCGACGTTCGTGCAGCGGGCGATGAAGGCCCCGATGGACATCACCGTGGCGAAGGCGTCAGGCGGGAAGCCCCCGGTCAACGCCAAGAGCATCCTCGGGATCCTGGCGCTGGACGTCAGGCAGGGCGAGACCGTGGTGATCAAGGCGGATGGCGAGGGCGCCGAAGAGATCCTCGACGAGCTGGCCGAGATCGCCGGAACGCCGTGAATCTGCGGGGGGTGGGGGTCAGCCCGGGCATCGGGCACGGCCCCGCGTACGTGCTGGCCGTCTCCGTGCCCGAACCCCCCGAGGGCGCAACGTACACCGGCGAGGCGGATCAGGAGAAGGAGCGGGCCACGGCCGCGCTCACGCAGGTCGCGGGCGAGCTGGAGGCCCGCGGCAACCGGGCGGGCGGTGAGGCCGAGGAGATTCTCAAGGCCCAGGCGCTGATGGCCGAGGACCCCGGTCTGGTCGTGAAGGTCCGGTCCCTCATCGACCGCGGCCTGGCCGCTCCCCGGGCGGTTTTTGAGGCGTTCACGAAATATCGGGACGTGCTGGCCGGGTCCGGGGGTTACCTGGGCGAGCGGGCCGCCGACCTGAACGACATCAGGGATCGCGTGATCGCGCTGCTGTACGGGCAGGCCATGCCGGGGCTGCCGGCCGCGCCTGCGGAGCCGTACGTGCTGGTCGCCAGGGATCTCGCGCCCGCCGACACGGCGCTGCTGTCCCGTGAGCAGGTCGCCGCGTTCGTCACCGAGGAGGGCGGCCCCACCAGCCACACCGCGATCCTGGCCAGGGCCATGGGTGTGCCCGCGGTGGTGGCCTGCCCGGGCGCGACCGGCATCCCGCACGGCGTGCGGGTCATGGCCGACGGCACCTCCGGCGACGTACGGGTGGAGCCGGCCGAGTCCGACGTCGCCGACGCGGTCAGCGCGGCCACGGCCAGGCAGGCCGCGCTCTCTTCGGCACGGGGCCCGGGCCGGACCGCCGACGGGCACCCGGTTCCGTTGCTCGCGAACGTCGGCGGGCCCGCCGAACTGGACGCCGCCGTGGCGGCCGGCGCCGAGGGCGTGGGGCTCTACCGGACCGAGTTCCTGTTCTTCGGCCGGGCCGAGCCGCCTTCCGAAGAGGAGCAGACGCGGGCCTACCGGGCGGCCGTGGAGGCGTTCCCCGGCGGCAAGGTGATCGTGCGAACGCTGGACGGGGGCGCGGACAAGCCTCTGGCGTTCCTGCCTGCTCCGGCCGAGACGAACCCGGCACTCGGGGTGCGTGGTCTGCGCAGGTTCCGGCGCTTCCCTGGTGTGATGGACGCGCAACTGGACGCGCTCGCGGCCGTGGCGTCGGAAAATCTCCTGGTGATGGCGCCGATGGTGGCCACGGCCGAGGAGGCGGGGTGGTTCGCGCGGGCGTGCCGGGCGAAGGGCCTGCCCGGCGCGGGCGTCATGATCGAGATTCCGTCGGCCGCGCTGCGGGCCAAGGACGTGCTCGCGTCGGTGGACTTCGTGTCGATCGGCACCAACGACCTCGCCCAGTACGCGTTGGCCGCCGACCGGCAGCTCGGGGCTGTGAGCGCGCTGCAGGACCCGTGGCAGCCGGCGCTGCTCGACCTGGTCGCCATGACGGCGACCGCCGCGTCCCGGGTCGGCAAGCCGTGCGGGATCTGCGGCGAGTCGGCCGCCGACCCGGCCATGGCCTGCGTGCTGGCCGGCCTCGGCGCCTCGACGCTGTCGATGGCGGCCGGCGCGCTGGCCGCCGTACGCGCCGCGCTGGCCGCGCACACGCTCGCGCAGTGCGGGCTGGCCGCCGACGCCGCGCGGGCACGGACCACGGCGGCCGAGGCCCGTGCGGCGGCTCGCGCCCAGCTGCCCGGACTCGATCGGCTCGGGTTGTAGGGGCGAACTCCTCCGGCGTCACCGTTGGCGAGCACGGGCCCCGTCGCCTTGGGCCCGGCAGATCCCGCACGGACGTTTCGGCGTCAGCCACGTCCGTGGAACAGCGTCCGGCGGGGGCGGTGGCCCAAGAGCCGCACTCCCCTCCGAGCGGGCGCCGCGACCGCCATGATCGGCATGATCCGGCGGCTCACCGCCTGCCGCGAGGACGGCACGCTGCTGCGGGCCAAGGCGACCCCGCACGGGATGCCCGCCTACCTCGCCGGCAAGGTGATGTCGATCGCCGGCGGCCTCCTCGCCGACCTGGCGATCTTTCTCGTGCCGGGCATGCTCATCGTCGAGGGCCTGCGGATCGGACCGGGCTCCTGGCCCACGCCGGCCTGGGCGGCGGCGCCGGCCTGCCGGACACGGCTTTCGGCTTCCATCGGATCGCCGCCCAGCCTCGGCCGGCGTGCGACGAGACTGCGCCGCTGTCCGTTATAGAGGTAACACAGAGAACCGAAGACGCTCGGGTTCAATGCTGCGGCCCGTTCGGGGCGGAGGAACCGGCCCGTTCGGGCCGGCCGAGACTGCCGGCCGAGACTGCCGGCCGAGACTGTCGGCCGAGACTGCCGGCCCAGGCGGCCGGCCCAGGCGGCCGCTTCGGCCGGGCGGCAGCTGGTCGGATCGGGGCTTTCGCCGGGCGCGGAATCGGGCGGCCGGGTCGTAGTGGGGCGGTTTGGTCCTGGGACGGAGCCAGCCGGGTCGTCGCATGGATACCTTTGGAGGCATGCTTCGACGGATCGGCACGGCAACCCTCCTCGTGATCGCTCTCGCCGCCTGCGGCGGTGGCGGCGGCCCTGCGGCCGCCACCCCGAGCGGGGGCAAGGCCGCGCCGCCCGCTCAGACCACGCCACCCCCGCAGAGCCCGCCCCAGACGCGGGCCCAGCCGAGCCCGGTCGAGCGCACGCTGTCGAAGATGAGCGTCGAGGAGAAGGTCGGCCAGCTGCTCATGCCCGTCCTGTACGGCACGTCCGCCGACACGGTCTCGGGCGAGAACCAGGCCAGATACGCCGCCCAGACCCCCGCCAAGGTGATCGCGAAATACCACCTGGGCGGCGTGATCCTCTTCCCGCACAACGTCAAGAGCGTCGGCCAGGTCGTCGGCCTGACCAACGGCCTGCAGCGGGCGTCGAAGGGGGTCCCGCTCCTGATCGGCACCGACCAGGAGAACGGCCTGGTGTCGCGGATGTCCGCGCTGATGACCGACTTCCCCGGCGCGTCCCGGATCGGCGCCACCAAGGACCTGGACCTGTCGCGCGCCGTGGCCAAGGCGACCGGCGAGGAGTTGCGCGTCCTCGGCGTGAACCTGGACTTCGCCCCGGTCGCCGACGTCAACGTCAACCCGGATAACCCCGTGATCGGCACGCGGGCGTTCGGCAAGGACCCGCAGCGGGTGGCCACGATGGTCGCCGCGGCGGTCAAGGGGTTCGCCGACGCCGAGGTGGCGGCCACCGCCAAGCACTTCCCCGGGCACGGCGACACCACCGTCGACAGCCACACCGGGCTGCCCGTGATCAAGCACACGAAGGCGCAGTGGGAGAAGATCGACGCGCCGCCGTTCAAGGCCGCGATCGACGCAGGGGTGGACGCCGTGATGAGCGCCCACATCGTCTTCCCCAAGCTCGACCCGTCGGGCGACCCGGCGACGCTGTCCAAGCCCATCCTGACCGGCCTGCTCAGGCAGAAGCTCGGCTTCAAGGGCGTGATCTCCACCGACGCGCTCAACATGGCGGGCGTGCGCCAGAAGTACAACGACGGTGAGATCGCCGTACGCGCCGTGCTGGCCGGGGCCGATCTGCTGCTCATGCCGAACGACCTGTCCAAGGCCTATCAGGCGGTGCTGGCGGCGGTGAAGTCCGGCCGGATCAGCAAGGAGCGCCTCGACCAGTCGGTCACCCGGCTGCTCACGCTCAAGCAGGAGAGGGGACTGCTGGCCAAGGCGCCCGTCGCGTCCGCGGAGGAGGCGGCCGGCGTGCTGCGCTCCGCCGAGCACCGCAAGCTGGCCGCCCGGGCCGGGCGCTAGTGCTCGCCGTGCAGCCCGCCGGCGATGAACATCGAGGCCAGCACGGCGAACAGGAACGCCTGGAGGAACTGGATGAGCATCTCCAGCGCGGTCATCAGGATCGTCATCACCACGCCCAGGATGCCCAGGCCCACGCCGAGCGGGGTGAGCTGCTCGAACAGGAACCAGAATCCCACCGAGCTGAAGAAGGCGACGATGATGTGGCCGGCGAACATGTTGGCGAACAGCCGGAGGAAGTGGGTGAACAGCGAGTTGATGAACACCTCGGCCAGGATCAGCGGGGCGTAGAGCCCGTAGGCCCAGCCGGGCAGCCCCGGCAGGTGCACGATGCCCTTCAGGTAGCCGCGCACGCCGTGGTGCCGGACGCCGAGGTAGACCTTGATGCCGTACACGCTGACCGCCAGCACGATGGGGAAGGCGATGTGCGCGGCGACGGGAAACTGGATGAGCGGGATGATGCCCATCAGGTTCCACACGAGGACGGTCAGGAAGATGGTGAGGAGGAGGCCCATCCATCGGTCGGCGTCCTTGCCGAGGGTGGGCCGGGCGATCTGGTCGCGTACGAACATGTAGGCGTACTCGCCGATGCTCTGCCAGCCCCGTGGCACGAGCTTCGGCTTGGCGAACGCGGCCCAGCACACGGCCATGATGACGACCGAGCTGAGCAGGGCGATCAGCACCGGCTTGGTGAACCACGCGGGTCCGCCGGAGATGATCGGGGAGAACTGGAAGAGGTCGAGGCCCGGGGCGTGCCACTGGTCAGGGGAGGCGAACAGGCCATCGGAGGTGATCAGGATCGTCGTCCGCACGGCGGTCCCTTCTGGGTAGCGTCCTTTGCGCTGGAAGATCACCCTAACGACCGAATTGGTCGACCCTTTTTGGTGGTATCTGGTCAGGCGTCACGCCGTCGCAGCAGCAGCCCTCCAAGGAGCAGGGCCGCGGCCGTCCACGCGGCGAGCACGCCCAGGCCCGCCCATGGGGAGAGGGGCAGGACGGCGGCGTCGGTGGTGGCCTGGATCGCCAGCCCGGCGTTCGAAGGGGAGAGGCTCCAGAGAAGGCGCTGCGTGTCCTCGTCGGCGATCATGTGGATGACGATCGGGAACAGGTAGAGCAGGCCGAGCACGATGCCGGTGGCCGCCGCGGAGTCCCGCACGGCGATGGCGATCCCCAGGCTGAACAGGGCGATCAGCGCGAGATAGAGCACCGAGCCGATGGCGGCCCGCAGCGTCGGGCCGTCGGCCAGGGACAGCGGCGGGTAGCCGTGCGCCGGCGTGAAGCCGCTGCCCGGCAGGAGCAGCCGCCCGGCCAGCACGGACCCGGCCACCGCGACCGTCCCCGCCGCCAGCGTCAGGCCGGTGAGCACGCCTGCCTTGGCGGCCAGCACGGTGGTCCGGCGCGGCATCGCGGCCAGGCTGATGCGGATCAGGCCGGTGCTGTACTCACCGCAGACCGCCATCACGACCAGCAGGGCGACCATGGCCTGGCCCAGGTACACACCCATGAGGCCGAGCCGGGTGGCGTCGTGGCCGCAGCCGGCCGACCCGCAGGTCGCGACGGCGGCCGCCACGGCGCTCAAGGCCACGGTCAGCTCGGCCATCCCGGCCAGCAGCCAGCCGGGTCCGGGCATGGTACGCAGCTTCGTCCACTCGGCGTGGAGCTCCGCCCTCATACGTCGCTCCTGCGCAGGCGGCGCGCGGCCAGGGCGAGGGCCAGGGCCGTGTAGCCGCACAGCACGGCGAAGCCGGCCCAGGGCGGGAGCGGGTAGTAGCCGGCCGCCGGGGCGTAGTGGGAGAGCACCTGCGGATACTCGGGCACGCTCTGCTGGACCGCGAAGCCTGCGGCCGGGGTGATCCGCAGCAGCCAGTCCGACACGGACTCCGGCAGGAGGGACGCGGTCGCGAGCACGTACGGGACCAGGATCGCCACGATGGCCACGATGACGGCCATCGCGCTGCGCCGGAACAGCGCGCCCAGCGCGAGGGCGAGCACGGCGGACAGGGCCAGCACCGCCGCGACCCCGGCGATCACCCGCAGCTCGGTGAGCATGGTCACCGGCAGGATGTGGATGTTGTTTCCCTCGGAGATCCGGCGCGCGATCGGGAGCGTCACGGCGGTGGCGGCCAACGTGGCCACGAAGGTGACCACGCCGACCACGACGGCCTTGGCCGCCAGCACCCGGCCGCGCCGCGGGCTGGCCAGCAGCGTGGTGCGGATCAGGTGCCGGCGGTACTCGGCGGTCACGAACAGCACCGCCACGACGATCACGGCGATCAGCGCGACCATCGCGCTGGTCAGCGTGCGCTCGATGGAGGTCTCTTCCGTGAGCGGGGCGATGTCCCCGACTCCGGTGATGGTGAACGTGCCGCCGGAGTGCTCAAGCCTGCCCGGGTGATGGGGCGTCACCCCGTCGAGCCCCGTCGTGACTCCGATGTCGTCGCGCTTCCAGGTGCCGCCGGTGCCCTCGCCCCGCAGGCTGACCTCGTCCATCACGGCGGTCGCCTCCGTGAAGCGCGACGCCGCGATGGAGCCGCCGATCACGTTCGACGACACCGTCAGATCGCCGGGGGAGGCGGCGAAGAGCCCGATGCGGACCTGCGCCGGCAGCCCGGCCAGGCGAACTGTGCCGACCTTGGTCCACTGCCTGCCGTCAGGCGATTCCTCGCCGGTGATCGTCTCGCCGCTGCGGGTCAGCCGCAACCAGCGCGGGGACTCCGGCGAGACGCCCCCGGGGCGGCCCGCCACGTCCTCGGTGAAGTTGTGCTGCATCCGGGTGCCGTGGCTGCCCGTGACCATCACGGCCGCGTAGGGGGCGCCTTGTTCGATGCTCTCCTTGATCATGACGCCGGCTTTCGCCCAGGGCACGACGCCGCTGACGACGTGTCTGATGCCAGGGGTGACGTCCGGCTTGCGGATCTGTCCCGTCATGGAGTTCACACGCACGGTGATGGCGCCGTCCCCGTTCAGCGGCTGGTGCGTGAAGTAGAACCGGTCTCTCACAGCCTCGCCGCCCGGACCGGTCGGAGGGACCGGGCAGGGGACCTCGACCGTGCCCTTCATACATGAGGAGTGGCTGCCTGACGCGGAGACCAGCCCCAGCGCCAGGACGAGCAGCGCCGCGACCGCCAGCCCGGCCGTCCAGCCGCGTACCGTGCGGAACTTCGTCCATTCCGCGTGCAGCAGCTGCGCGAAGCCGTCGCGCCCGTCCCGCACCTGCGAACGATAAGGCGTCATCGCGGCGTCCCCCTGAACTCGACGGCGTCCCTGGTCAGGTCCAGGTACGCCTCCTCCAGCGTGGCCCGGTGCGCGGCCACCTCGGAGAACGGGATCGACTGGCCGCCGAGCAGCTGGACGACGTGCTCGGCGGCCAGTCCGGAGACGGTGAGCGTGTCCCTGTCCGTGACGGTCACGGTGGCGCCCGCGTGGGCCAGCGCCCGCATGGCCTCCGGCCGCGCCGGCGTACGCAGTGTCACCCGGCCGTTCGACGCGGCTGTGATCAGGTCGGCCACGCCGGCGTCCGCCACCACCCGGCCCCGGCCCACCACCACGAGATGGCCGGCGGTGTCCTGGAGCTCGCTCATCAGGTGGCTGGACACCAGCACGGCCCGCCCTTCGGCGGCCAGCGACCGCAGGAAGCCGCGGATCCACACGATGCCCTCGGGGTCCAGGCCGTTGAACGGCTCGTCCAGCATGAGCACCGGCGGGTCGCCGAGCAGCGCCGCGGCGATCCCGAGTCGCTGGCGCATGCCCAGCGAGAACCCGCCCGCCTTCCGCCTCGCCGCCGATCCCAGCCCGGCCAGCTCCAGGACCTCGTCCACCCGGCGGGCGCCGAGCCCTTGGGAGTGGGCCAGCCACAGCAGGTGGTTGCGCGCGGTGCGGCTCGGCTGCAGCGCGCCGGCGTCCAGGAGGGCGCCGACGTGGCGCAGGGGGGTGCGCAGGCTCGCGTACGGCTGCCCGCCGATCAGCGCCTGGCCCTCGTCGGCCGCGTCCAGGCCGAGCGCCACCCGCATCGTGGTGGACTTGCCCGCCCCGTTCGGCCCCACGAACCCGGTGACCTGACCGGGCAGCACGGTGAACGACATCCCGTCCAGCGCCAGGGTATGGCCGAACCGCTTACGCAGCCCGGTGACTTCGATGGTTGCTTCCACGCCAGGCAGACTAGGCAGCGGGCGCAGCCGTGGTCGTCACGCGGGGGAGCGATCTTCGCCGTCGCTGGCGGCAGCTACGGCGGGTCCCTCCCACGAGGGATGCCAGGACGGCTTATGCCCGTGACAATGGCTTTTGTGCAGCGAGTGCGAGACGGGGGCGGCCGGTGGGCCGGGTGGGGGCGCCGGATCGCGACCAGGTTCCCGCAGGCCACCCGGTACGCGCCCGTCTGGGCCGGCGTGCTGCCGGCGCTGCTCGCGGTGGCGGAGGTTGTCTTCCAGGGCGGCAGCACGACGCAGCCCGCGCTCGGAGAGACGGTCAGCGCGCCCGCGGGGGATCCGCACGGACACCTCGGCGCCCCATCATCGGCGGCGTCCACGGGCGGACCCGTGCCGACCGCTGCCGGAGGGACTGTCCCAGGCCCCGGTGACGCCCCGGCCGACGGCGCACCGCCGGCGGGGGCCGCTGACGGGCCGCTCTACGTCATGATCTTCGCCCTGCTGGCCCTGGCCGGCACGCTCCCGCTGCCCCTTCTCTGGGCCCAGCCGCTGGTGGCCGCGGTCCTGGTCAGCGGGGCGAGCGTGCTGTCGATCGCGGCCTTCCACACGCTGACCGTGGCCGGGATGGTCGCGCAGCTGATCACCGCCTACCGGTGCGGCCGCCATGCGCGCCCGGTTCCGGCCCTGCTCGTGGCCGTGCCGTTCCCGCTGATCGCCATGGTGCTGGAGCTCGTGGGCCAGGTGGGCGACCGGCTGCGGGTCCTCACGCTGCTGCTGGCCTGCCTGGCCCCCGTCGCGGCGCTCGCCGGGATCGCCCGCCGGGCCCACGGCAAGGCGCTGGCCGAGACCGCCGCGCAACAGGTCGTCGCGGACAGCCTGCTGGAGCACACCGCCCGCGGCGAGCGCGCGCGCATCGCCCGGGAGCTGCACGACGTCGTCGCCCACCACATCTCCATGGTCGCCGTGCAGGCGGAGACCGCCCGGCTGGCCGTTCCCGGAATGCCGGCCGCGGGCGCGGAGCGGCTGCTGGCGATCGGCGACACCGCCAGGGCCGCGCTGACCGAGATGCGGCGGCTGCTCGGCGTGCTGCGCGAGGACGCCGAGGCCGAGGCGACCTGGCGGCCGCAGCCCGGCCTGCGCCTGCACGAGCTCAACGAGCTGCTCGACGAGGCTCGCGAGGCGTCCGGCAGCAGCACCCGGCTCATCCTCCGCGGCGTCCCGGCCGAGCTCGACCCGGGGGTGGAGCTGGCGGCGTACCGGATCATCCAGGAAGCCCTGACCAACGCGCGGCGGCACGCGTCCGGCGCGGCCGTCGACGTGGAGCTGCACTACACTGACGACGCCCTGCGGCTGGCCGTGCGTGACAACGGGCCCGGACCGGCCGGCGAGGAGACGACCGGGCACGGCCTGTCCGGCATGCGTGAGCGCGCCGCGGCCGTCGGCGGCGAGCTGCGCACCGGCCCCGCGCCAGGCGGCGGCTTCCTCGTCGAGGTCCGGCTGCCGGGAAGGGACGAGAGCGCATGATCCGCCTACCGGGAGAGGACGCCGGCGTTCCATGATCCGCATCGTCATCGCCGACGATCATCTGGTCGTCCGCACGGGGTTCGCCGAGTTGCTCGACACCCAGCCGGACTTCGAGGTCGCCGGCACCGCGGCCGACGGTGCCGAGGCGGTGCGGATCTGCCGCGAGCTGGCCCCCGACGTCGTGCTCATGGACGTACGCATGCCCGGCATGGGTGGCATCGAGGCCACCAGGGAGCTGGCCGGACCCGACGGCCCGCGGGTGCTCATCCTGACGACGTTCGACCTGGACGAGTACGTCTACGACGCGCTACGCGCCGGAGCCAGCGGCTTCCTGCTCAAGGACGTCACCGCCGAGCGGCTGTTCGACGCCGTACGCGTCATCGCGGCCGGCGAGGCGCTGCTGGCCCCGGCCGTCACCAGGCGCCTCATCAGCGAGTTCGCCCGCCTGGGCCCGCGAGCCGACGCGTCCGTGGCCGCGCTGTCCACGCTCACCCCGCGCGAGACCCAGGTGCTCCGGCTGGTCGCCGAGGGGTTGTCCAATCCCGAGATAGCGACCCGGCTCATGGTCACCGAGGAGACGGTCAAGACCCACGTGAGCCGGGTGCTGAACAAGCTGGGGCTGCGCGACAGGACGCAGGCGGTCGTCGCCGCGTACGAGACGGGCCTGGTCGTGCCGCGCAGCCGGTCATGAATCAGAAGTCGAACTTGTCAATGTTGTCCTTGTTGAACACGGTCGGCTTGCCGAGCAGCACCTCGCCCTTCGCGCCGATCGTGTACTCGCCGAGCTTGCCGGCCTTGAACTTCTCGCCCTCGGCGCCGGTGATCTGCCCGGAGGCCAGGGCGGCGGCCGCGTACGAGGCCAGGTAGCCCAGGTCGGCCGGGTTCCACAGCTCGAACGCCTCGATGGTCCCGTCCTTGACGAACTTCCGCAGCTGGTTGGGCGTGCCGAGCCCGGTCAGCTTGACCTTGCCCTTGTACGGCGAGTCCGACAGGTAGCGGGCGGCCGCCGCGATGCCCACCGTGGTGGGCGAGATGATGCCCGCCAGGTCCGGGTACGAGCGCAGGAGTCCCTGGGTCTCGGTGAACGACTTCTGGTCGTCGTCGTTGCCGTAGGCGACCTTGACGAGCTCCATGTCCTTGTACTCGGGCTTCTTGAGCTCGTCCTTCATGAACTCGATCCAGGTGTTCTGGTTGGTCGCGTTCGGCGTGGCGGACAGGACGGCGATCTTGCCCTTGTGGCCGATCTGCTCGGCCAGGAGCTGCACCTCGGTACGGCCGAGGTCCTCGGGGCTGGCCTGGTTGACGAACACGTCGCGGCCGTCGGGGGCGGTGTCGGAGTCGTAGCTGACGACCTTGATCCCGGCCGCCTTGGCCTGCTTGAGCGCGGGCACGACGGCGTTCGGGTCGTTGGCGGAGATGACGATGGCGTCCTGCTTCTGCTGCATCAGCGTGTTGATGTAGGACACCTGCGAGGACGCGTTGGCGTCGGAGGGCCCGACCTCCTTGCCCTCGCCGCCGAACTCCTTGGCCGCCTCGATGCCGCCGTTGTCGGCGATCGTGAAGTACGGGTTGTTGACCTGCTTCGGCAGGAAGGCGATCTTCAAGCCCTGCTTGAGCGGGGCGTTCGGGTCGGCCGCGGCCGACGACGCGGCGGTGGCGGCCGGGGCGGAGGACTGCTCCTGCTGGACGTCGCTCCTTGTGGTGCCGCCGCCGCACGCGGCAGTCATCAGAACGAGCCCGGCCAGGAGAGCTGTGTGCCGCCAGGGGGTACGCGTAGTCATGAAACGGACTTCCCTTCCATTTGTGGTGATGTGCGCCGCCGCCAGAACGCCCCCAAG
This sequence comes from Nonomuraea sp. NPDC049480, assembly GCF_044465905.1. Classification (NCBI taxonomy): domain Bacteria; kingdom Bacillati; phylum Actinomycetota; class Actinomycetes; order Streptosporangiales; family Streptosporangiaceae; genus Nonomuraea; species Nonomuraea sp. NPDC049480. Next base: position 733,513 of record NZ_JBITMD010000001.1, on the reverse strand, counting down.
TTCGGCGCCAGCACGGATGCGACGAGCAGCAGGCCCGTCACGAAGTTGAGGACCTCATTGGCTACGTCCGCGAGGATCAGCGCGTTGCGTACGACGCCGAGCAGCAGCACCGCCATCAGGACCCCGGGCAGCGTTCCCCGGCCGCCGAAGATCGACACCCCGCCCAGCAGCACGGCGGCCACCACGGCCAGTTCCAGGCCGACGCCGTTGTCGGCGCGGGCGCTGGCGTACCTGAACGTGTAGACCAGGGACGCCAGCGAGGCCATGACCCCGGAGGCCACGAACAGCCAGAACTTGATCCGCTTGACCCGGATGCCGGAGAAGTACGCGGCCTCCTCGTTCGAGCCGAGCGCGAAGATCGATCGGCCGAGGCCCGTCGCGTGCAGCACCACGGCCGCAACCGCCGCCAGCACCGCGACCAGCACCGTCATCAGCGGGACCGGGCCGACCGAGGCCGTCGCCAGGCTGGTGTAGGCGGGCGGCAGGTCGGCGACCGCCTGGTCGCCGAGCATCACGTACGCCAGGCCGCGGAACAGGGCGAACGTCCCGATCGTCACCGCCAGCGAGGGCAGGCCGAGCCGGGTGACGAGCAGGCCGTTCAGAGCGCCGCACGCGGCTCCGACCAGCAGGCAGATCGGCATGATCATCTCGATCGAGAGTCCCGCGTTCCACAGCCAGCCGAGCACGGCGCAGGACAGGCCCAGTGTGGACGCCACGGACAGGTCGATCTCGGCCGCGACGATGACCAAGGTCATGGTCAGGGCCATGAGGGCGATCTCGGTGGTGTCGAGGAGCAGGAACGAGACGTTGGAGCCGTTGGCGAACCCATCCACGCCCAGCGACGCCCAGACAGCGACGCCGACGAGCAGGGCGAGGATCAGGCCCTCCCAGCGGCGGGCGACCTTCCCAAGGTCAACGCTCATCGAAACACCTCCAACGATCGACCGCCCCGGAACAGGGCCAACCAATGCCACTCCGCCGCCCAGCAGGGCGCCGCCCCTTTGTGCCTGAATCAGCGGTCATCGTGGAACCTCCGGCGGCGGAGCGCGGCGGCGACGCGCAGGGCGAGCACCCGGTCGAGGACGATGGCGGCGATCAGCAGGGCGCCGTTGATGGCGGTCTGCGCCAGCGCGTCCACTCGCAGCACGGCCAGCGCGCTGGTGATGCCGGTCAGCAGCAGCGCCCCCAGCGCGGCTCCGTACACGGTGCCGCTGCCGCCGAAGATCGCCACGCCGCCCACCACCACGGCCGCGACCACGTCGAGCTCCTTGCCGGTGGCCACGGTCGCGTCCACGGTTCCGAAGCGGGCGGCCCACATGACCCCCGCGAGCCCGGCCAGCGCGCCGCTGGCGACGAACGCCGCGGTGATCCTGCGCCGGACCTGGATCCCGGCCAGCATCGCGGCCTCGGGGCTGGAACCGATGGCGTACAGCTCGCGGCCGGAGCGCAGGTTGCGCAGCATCCAGCCGACGACCAGCAGCACGGCCAGGGCGACCAGCGCGGGCAGCGGCACCCCGAGCACCGAGCGCGTGCCCAGGGCCAGGAAGGCGTCAGGCATGTCGGCGGCGTTCACCTGCCGGCCGCCCGCCCAGGCGTAGTCGATGCCGCGGAAGGCGTACAGGGTGCCGAGCGTGGCCACCAGCGCGGGCACCTTGGCGGCCCCGACGAGCAGCCCGTTGACGGCCCCGCAGACCGCGCCGAGCACCACGCACCCGGCGATCACGACCGGGATCGGCACGCCGGGGTGGTCGGCGAGCACCAGCGCGCCGCCGAACGCCGACAGGCCCACCACGGAGCTGACCGACAGGTCCACGTTCCGGGTGATCACGACGAGGGTCTGGCCGACGGCGAGCAGGGCGATAATGGCTGAGTTGAGCAGGATGTCGCGCAGGCTGGCGTAGGTCAGGAAGCTCGGGTTCACCGCGCCCGTGACGCCGAACAGGACGGCCAGGGCGACCACGATGCCCAGCTCGCGCACCCGGGCGACCCGGTCCACGAGCCGCCTCCCGCTGTTGCGCGTGGCCGTCTCCGTCTTGGTGGCTGTGGTGGTCACGCGACGCTCCTTCCGGTCGCTGCCGCCATCACGGTCTCCTCCGTCGCGTCCGCGCGGTCGATCTCGGCCACCAGCCGTCCTTCGTGCATGACCAGCACCCGGTCCGCCATGCCCAGCACCTCGGGCAGCTCTGACGAGATCATCAGCACCGCCACCCCGTTGCCCGCCAGCTCCGACAGCAGCCGGTGCACCTCGGCCTTGGTGCCCACGTCGATCCCGCGCGTAGGCTCGTCCACGATGAGCACCGACGGCTTGCGCGCCAGCCACTTGGCCAGGACGACCTTCTGCTGGTTGCCGCCGGACAGCACGTTCACCGCGTCCGTCAGGCGGGCGAACTTCAGTTGCAGCCGCACCGCCCAGTCCCTGGCCCGCTCCCGCTCGGCGAGCCGCGAGATCAGCGGGCCGCGGTGCAGGGCGGCGAGGCCGGCGAGCCCGATGTTGCGCTCGATGGACAGGTCCATGACCAGGCCCTGCTGCCGCCGGTCCTCGGGGACCAGCGCCAGCCCGGCCGCCATCGCCGCGGTGGGGCTGGCGGACCGCAGCCGCTTCCCGTCCACCTCCACGCTTCCGGCGTCCCACCGGTCGATGCCGAAGACGGCCCTGGCGACCTCGCTGCGGCCGGCCCCGACCAGGCCGGCCAGAGCGACGATCTCGCCCCGTCGTACCTCGAACGACACGTCGGTGAAGACGCCTTCGCGGGTGAGCCGGCGTACGCTGAGCGCCACCTCTCCCACGTCCGTCTCCTGCTTGGGGAACAGGGCCTCCAGCTCCCTGCCCACCATGCGGCGTACCAGGTCGTCGGGGGTGATGTCGGCGATCATGTCGGCGGCGACGAAGGCGCCGTCGCGCAGCGTGGTGACCCGCTGGCACAGCTCGAAGATCTCCTCCAGCCGGTGCGAGATGAACAGCACCGCGCACCCCTGCTCGCGCAGCGCCTTGGCCACGCCGAACAGCCGGGCGACCTCCTTGCCGGACAGCGCGGCGGTGGGCTCGTCCATGATGAGCACCCGCGCCTGCCGCGACAGCGCCTTGGCGATCTCCACGAGCTGCTGGTCCGCGATCGACAGGCCGCGGGCCGGCTGGTCGGGGTCGAGCTGCACGCCGAGCCGGGTGAACAGCTCGGCGGCGGCCGTCCGCATGGCCCGCCGGTCGATGCCGAGGCGGGCGCGCGGCTGGCGGCCCATGAAGATGTTCTCCGTGACCGACAGGTCGGGGAACAGGGTCGGCTCCTGGAAGATCACCGCGACCCCGGCCTTCTGCGCGTCCGCCGGCCCGGCGAACTCCACCGGCGCGCCGTCCAGCAGGATCTGCCCGGAGTCGGGCCGGTGCACGCCCGAGAGGATCTTCACGAGCGTGGACTTGCCCGCGCCGTTCTCGCCGGCGAGGGCATGCGCCTCGCCGGCGTACAGCTCTAGAGAGACCTCGCGTACGGCGCGCACCGCGCCGAACGCCTTACTGACCCGTGAGAGGGACAGGACGGGAGTATGATCCATCCGACTTTCCCGGAAAAATCGTTTTAATCGGTGGGAGGAAAGTAAGGCAGCGACCGGCAGCGCGTCAATGACCAGTTAACGGGAGATTTCACAAGAGATCCGATGGACACGGGCCTTGAGTGAATTGTTACGTTTTAACAACTTCACTCGAGGGAAGCGGCGTCGGGCAGCCATCGCGGCGGTACCTGCCAGGCGCCATGCCGTACTCCCGCTTGAACGCGTTGGCGAAGGCGAACTCCGACCCGTAGCCCACCCGGGCGGCGATCTCGCTCAGCGGCGCGTCCGTCTCCCGCAGCAGGCGGCCCGCACTGGCCAGCCGCCACCAGGTGAGGTATGTCAACGGCGGCTGCCCCACCAGCGCGGCGAACCGGCGCGCGAAGGCCGCCCGCGACAGCCCCGCCTGTGAGCCGAGCTCCGCCACCGTCCACGCGCGCGCGGGGTCGCGGTGCATCGCGTCGAGCGAGGCGCTGATGCCCGGATCGGCCAGCGCCGCCGCCCACCCCGAGACCTCGCACTGCCCGTGCTCGGCCTCGAACCAGGCCCGCAGGATGAACAGTAAGAGCATGTCCAGCAGGGAAGAGACGACCGTGTCGGCGCCCAGGCGCGGGTGCTGGACCTCGGCGCCCAGTAACTCCACAGCGGCGCGCAGCTCGGGATGGAGCCCGAGCCTGGCCGGCAGGTGGATCATCTCGGGCAGGTCCCGCAGGACCGGGTGAGCCCGGGCCGGGTCGAGCCGGTATCCGCCGCACAGCAGCACCGTGGCCGCGCCCGGGCCGTCGATCGACGCGGAGGTGAACAGGTCGCCGTCCTCCAGCGGGTCGCACTCCGGCTCGGCCACCGGCGTGGACGGGTTGTCAGCCATGGCGTAGCCGTGTCCGTGGGGGAAGAAGAGCACGTCGCCCACGGACAGCACGATCGGCTGCCCGTCCGGCGGGAGCAGCCAGCCTGACCCCTGCAGGACCACCTGGAACCCGGCCGACCCCGGAACGGCGGGGAAGCGCTGCCCCCAGGGGGCGTGCCATGCGACGCGGGCCGAGCGGGGCTGCCCGGTGCGCATGATGGCGATCACATCGCTGAGCACGTCCATAGCGGAACACTACCTTGCGAGACGTTGACGTATGAATTGCAGATCATGACGCATTGGTCATCTCTCTTTACGCCTCTACGGTTGCTGACAACGAAAGAGGTGCCTGATGAGCCGAGTCTTGGTGACCGGCGCGACCGGAACGGTCGGCCGGCATGTGGTGGAGCTGTTGCGGGAGGCGGGGGCCGAGGTCACGACCCTGAGCAGGAGCACAGGGGATCTGACCGATCCCGGGTCGCTGCCGCTGGACGAGGTGGACGCGGTGTACCTGGTGTGGCCGTTCGCCACGGCCGAAGGGGCACGGGAGATGGTCGAGGCCGTCGCGTCGCGGGCCCGGCGGATGGTCTACCTGTCCTCGGCCGCGCTGCGCGACCACGAACGCGAGGTCGAGCGGCTGATCGAGGGGTCGGGCGCGGAATGGACGTTCCTGCGCCCGCACGCCTTCGCGGCCAACGCGCTGCGGTGGGCCCGCCACGTGCGGGCGGGAACGGTACGCGGCGCGTACGGCTCGGCCGCCGCGCCGGTGGTGCACGAGCGGGACATCGCCGCCGTGGCGGTACGGGCGCTGCTGGACGACGGGCACCACGGCGCCGCCTACGAGCTCACCGGCCCCGAATCGATCGCCCAGGCCGCACAGGTGCGGATCATCTCCGAGGTCACCGGGATCCCGGCCCGCTGGGAGGAGGTCCCGCTGGAGCGCGCCCGGGCGGACCTGCTGGCCAAGGGCTGGCCTCCCGGCGTGGTGGACGAGGTGCTGCGGGCGCAGGCGGCCGAACCCGCGCCGGTCACCTCGACGGTCGAGGAGGTCACCAAGGCCCCGGCGCGGACGTTCCGTGAGTGGGCGGCCGAGCACGCCGGCGACTTCCGCACCGTCCCCGGGGCGCCGCCCACGATGCGGGCGGCCCGCATCCGCCGGTTCGGGGACGCCTCCGAGATCCGCCAGGAGGAGACGCCCCCGCCCCGGCCCGGCCCCGGAGAGGTCCTCATCGAGGTGGCCGCCACGGCGTTCAATCCCTCGGAGGTCGGCCTGCGTTCGGGGCTGCTGCCCGAGGTGTTCCAGGCGAGCCTGCCGCACACGCTCGGCTGGGACGTCTCCGGCACGGTCGTGGAGACCGGCGCGGGCGTCGGCTCCCTGGCCCCGGGCGACCGGGTCTACGGCCTGGTGAGCGGCGCGGCGGCCGAGTACGCCGTGGCACCCGCGGACCTCCTGGCCAGGGCGCCGGAGAGCATTCCGCTCGCCGACGCCGCCGCCGTCCCCGTGGCCGGGCTCACCGCCTGGCAGGCGGTCTTCGACCACGCCCGCATCACCAAGGGTCAGCGCGTGCTGATCAACGGTGCGGGCGGCGGGGTCGGCGTGTTCGCCGTGCAGTTCGCCAAGCTGGCGGGCGCGCACGTGACCGCCACGGCGAGCCCGCGCAGCGCCGCCGCGGTGAAACAGCACGGTGCGGACGAGGTGATCGACTACACCGCGGTCCCGCTGCCCGGCGACATGGACGTGCTGCTGAACCTGATCCCGGTCCCCGGGGACGCGGCCAGGGAGTTGGCCGGGCTCGCCCGGATGATCGTCACGATCGCCACCCCGATCGAGGGCGGCACGCATTTCGTCATGCGGAACGAGCCCGAGCAGCTCGCCCGGATGGCGGCCCTGATCGACGCGGGAAACCTCGCAGTCGAGATCGCGGAGTCACACCCGCTGTCCGAGCTCGCCGAAATCCACCGAAGAGCGGAGTCAGGCGACATCCGCGGAAAAATCACGATCTATCTTTGAGGAAGCAATAAATGATCAAGATTGGCATCATCATCGGCAGCACCCGCCCGGGCCGCAACGGGGAGAACGTGGCCCGCTGGGTCCACGACCTGGCGGTCAAGCGGGACGACGCCCATTTCGAGCTGATCGACCTGGCCGGCTTCGCCCTGCCCCACCTCGACGAGCCCATGCCGGCCGCCATGAGCCAGTACGCTCACGACCACACCCGGGCATGGTCGGAGCACATCGCCTCTTTCGACGGCTTCGTCTTCGTCACTCCGGAGTACAACCACTCCACCTCCGGCTCGCTGAAGAACGCCATCGACTACCTGTACGACGAATGGCAGGACAAGGCCGCGGGGCTGGTCAGCTACGGCGTGGACGGCGGCGTCCGGGCGGCCGAGCATCTCAGGCAGGTGCTCGGCCAGCTCAAGGTGGCTGACGTGCCGGCGCAGGTCGCGCTCTCACTGCAGCACGATTTCGAGGGCTTCACGGTCTTCCGGCCCGCCGAGCGGCAGGAGGCCATGGTCGCCACCATGCTCGACCAGGTCGTGGCCTGGAGCAGCGCGCTCAAGCCACTCAGGACTGCGGCCTGAAGTGCTGGAGCACCTCCGGGTTGGCCATCGCGTCCGGGTTGGCGGCCTCCTCCACAGGCGTGCCGAGCAGGATCTTGCGGACCGGAACCTCCAGCTTCTTGCCCGAAAGGGTGCGGGGGATGCCGGGAACGACGCGGATCTCGTTCGGCACGTGCCGGGGCGACAGTTCGGTACGCAGCGCGTCGCACAGCGTCCGTTCCAGCGATTCGGTGAGCGTGGCGCCTTCGGCGAGCGTCACGTACAGGAGGAGCCTTCCTTCCTGGCCGAGCTGCCCCGTGTCGATCACGAGGCTGTCGGCGATCTCCTCGAACCGCTCGACCACCCGGTAGAACTCGCTGGTGCCCATCCGGACGCCGCCCCGGTTGAGCGTCGAGTCCGAGCGGCCGTAGATCACGCAGCTGCCGTCCTCGTTGATCTTGATCCAGTCGCCGTGCCGCCACACGCCGGGATAGACGTCGAAGTAGCTCTCGGCGTACCGCTCGCCGGAGGGGTCGTTCCAGAACATCACCGGCATGGACGGCATCGGTTGCGTCAGCACCAGCTCGCCCACCTCGCCGGTGATCGGCTTGCCCAGGGGGTCGTACGACTCCACCTTCGCCCCCAGCGACCGGCACGGGATGATCCCCGCCCGGATCGGATGGAGCACGGTCGCCCCGACGAACCCCGTGCACACGTCGGTACCGCCGGAGAACGACCCGATCGGAACCCCGGGCAACTGCTCGGCCACCCACGCGAACCCCTCGGGCGGCAGCGGCGACCCGGTCGAGCCGATGCCCCGCAGCCGCTCCAGACCGGACGGCTGGATGCCGGCCTTCAGTGAGGCCATGATGTACGGCGCCCCGACCCCGAAGTACGTCACCCCTTCCGAGTGGGCGATCCGCCACAGCGTGGTGGGCGACGGATGCGTGGCCGAGCCGTCGTACATCACCGGCACGGCCCCCACCAGCAAGGCGCCGACGAGGTAGTTCCACATCATCCAGCCCGTGGTGGTGTACCAGAAGAACACATCGCCCTCGCCCAGATCCTGGTGGAACGAGAGCGACTTGAGGTGCTCCAGCACGACGCCGCCGTGGCCGTGCACGATCGGCTTCGGCAGCCCGGTCGTGCCGCTGGAGTAGAGGATCCACAGGGGATGGCCGAACGGAACCCGCTCGAACTCCAGCGGCCCCTCCTCGGCCCGTAGCCCCTCCCAGCCGATCACCTCGCCTTGGGGCAGCTCCTCGGTGTGCGCCGGGGTGGGCTCGGCCTGCTGAGGCGCGCGGCCCTCGTCAGCCGCCGCCAGATACGGGATCCACACGGTCGCGCGCAGCGAGGGCAGTTCGGAGGCGATCTCGTTGACCGCGTGCGAGCGGTCGTAGCCCTTGCCGTTGTAGTGGTAGCCGTCGACCGCGATGAGCACCTTGGGCTCGATCTGCTTGAACCGGTCGACGATGCTCGGCACCCCGAAGTCGGGCGAGCCGGCCGACCAGATCGCGCCCAGCGAGGCCGTGGCGAGGAAGGCGATCAGCGCCTGCGGGATGTTCGGCAGGTAGCCGGCCACCCGGTCGCCGCGCCGCACACCGAGCCGGGCCAGCCCGGCCCGGACGCGGGCGACCTCCTCGCGCAGCTCGGCGTAGGTCAGCTCCTGCCGGGCGCCGTCCTCGGACACGAAGACGAGGGCGGTGCCCTCGGTGCGGCGCAGCGCGTTCTCGGCGTAGTTGAGCGAGCTCCCGGCGAACCATGTGGCATCGGGCATCGTCCCGGACAGGACGGGCCCGGCGCCGCGCTCCCCGATCACGTCGAAGTAGTCCCAGATCGACGCCCAGAACTCCTCGGGACGATCGACGGACCACCGCCACACGTCCTCGTAGGCCTCACCCGGCCGCCCCAGCCACTCCAGGTAGCGGGTCAGCCTGGCCTTCGCGATCACCTCTTCGCTCGGCTCCCAGAGAAGCTCGCCCTCAGCAACCATGTGCCCCATCCTGTCGCGCGATCAATGGAGAGTCATACCTGTACCCTCCACACAACTAGCTATCTCCGTAGGTGGTCCACCGCCATACGCGCCGCCGTGCCAATGACGGCGTCCGCCCGCGGCTGGATGAGCGCGGTGCTGAAGGACCGGGTGAAGACCGCCACCGCGTAGCGCCTGCCGTCGGGGTATTCGACGACGCCGGACTCGGTGCGCAGCGTCGGCAGCGTGCCGGTCTTGCCGCTGACCGCGACGTCGTCGTACGGGAAGCCGGAGGCCAGCCGGTGCGGCCACACCTGCATGTTGAGCACCGTACGCATCCAGGCGCACGACGCCCGCGAGGCCGCCTCGTCCCGCCAGATCAGCCCGAACAGCCGCGCCATCTCGCGCGGGGTGCTGCGGTTGGCCCGCGCGGGGTCGAGCGCGCTCAGCCGTGCCACCTCGTCCGGATCCAGGTACGGCCACCCGTGCCCGGTGTCCCTGCGCATGCTGTCATTGAAGTCCCTGCAGCTCTGCGTCACCCGGGTCGCCTCCAGCCCGAACTTGGCCAGCATGGCGTTGACCGCGTCGATCCCCACCCGGCCGAGCAGCACGTCGGCCGAGCTGTTGTCGCTCACCGCGATCATCAGGTACGCCAGGTCGCGCAGCGAGATCGTCACGTCGTCGAGCATCGCCGAGATCCCCGTCGGCCCCGTCACCCGGTCGCCGGCCGTCACCGTCACCCTGCCGGTGGGGTCGAGCAGCCCGGCGTCGGCCTGCCGGCAGAACTCGACCAGCAGCGGCACCTTGAACATCGACGCCGTGGGCAGCCGCTCGTCGGCCCCGTGGCCGACCTCCCGCCCGGAGTCGATGTCGGCCGCGTACAGCCAGCCGGTGACGCCCGCCACGCGGAACAGCGTCTCGAAGTCGGGCCCCCTCATGCCATCATCCCCGGCCTGCGGCTGATCCGCCGCGGGGGCACGGCGCCGTCGTCGCTCATCCCGGCGCTCTCCTTCAACGTCCGTACGGCCACGGCCGAGAAATCGCCGACCAGCTCATTGACGGGGGCCGTCGTCACACGCCAGGCCGTGGAGACCCGGCACGCGATCGGCGAGCCTAGCAGCGGCCGCCAGGCCAGCCCCGGGACCTCGACCCGCGGCCCGAACGCCACCGCCGCGCCCGCCAGCACCAACCCCAGACCGGCGCCCTGGTGCACCTGCGGGGGCACGTAGCCGTGGCGGCGGCACTCCGACAACATCTCGGCGTGCATGCCCGGCTCGCCCTCCTTGGGCGGCATCAGCAGCTCCCGCCCGGCGAGATCGGCCAGGTGCACCTCGCCGACCCCGGCCAGCGGATCACCGGCCGCCAGCAGCACGCCCTGGAGCTGGACGAGGACCTCGCCGAACCGCAGGCCGGGCGCGGACACGGGATGGCGTACGAGGCCGATGTCGATCGTCCCTTCGGCCAGCGCGGTCACCTGGTCGGCAGTCCAGATCTCGGCGGGCGCGAGGCGTACCTCGGGGTTGGTCTGGCGGAAACCCGCGACCAGGGCGGCGATCACGGCGGCGGCCAGGTCGGGCGGCACGCCGACCTTGAGCACGGCGCCCTCGCCGTGCCTGGCCAGCTCGTGCAGCCGGTCCACCCTGGCCACGATCTCGCGGGCCTCGGCCAGCAGCAGCCGGCCCGACTCGGTGAGCCGCACCTGGCGGGCCGAGCGGTCGAACAGCCTGGTGCCGAGCTCCTCCTCCAGGCGCTTGATGCGCTGGCTGAGCGGCGGCTGCGCCATGCCGAGCCGGATCGCGGCGTTGCCGAAGTGGAGTTCCTCCGCCACCGCGATGAAGTAGCGAAGATGGCGGACCAGGTCCATGACCGGCCACTATATCCAGATTTATATGTATGAAACCGTCATATCAGTATTGGACACCACCGTCGCGGCTCTGGTGTCCTCTGCCTCATGGCACCACAAACGGGGACACCATACGCCTACCTCCAGCCGGAGCTGCCGGCCCGGCGACGGCGCCGCCGATGGCCGTGGATCACGGCGGCGATCCTGGTCCCGGTCGTCGCGGCGGGAGGCGTGGTCTGGGCGCTGCGCACGGAGGGTTCGCCGGAGGAGACGGCCGACCGGTATCTGACGGCCTGGACCGCGCAGGACTACGCCGCCATGCGTGCGCTCGTCGCCGACCCTCCGGCCGGCTTCGAGGCCTGGCACAAGCGCTTCCGCACCGACCTCAAGGTCACCGACGCCGCCTTCCGCCGCCCTCTCCCCTCGGGGGTCTTCGCGGCGTCCGGCCAGGACGTCCAAGGCTTCTCGGCCAAGCTGACCGGCGGACGGGACTGGACGTACAGCGGTGAGCTCAAGCTCGTCGAACGTGGCCGCGCCTGGAAGGTCGCCTGGACCCCGGCCACCCTCCACCCCTTGCTCAAGGAGGGCCGCTCGCTGCGCGTGGTGGCGGTCAAGGCGGAACCGCCGCGGGTCCTGGCCGCCGACGGCACCCAGGTCAACACGCCGGAAGCGCCCGGCTCGGTGCAGCAGCTCGTCGAGGGGCTCAAGCAGTCGTACCCGGATGGCTTCAACCCTCTGAACCGCTCCAGGATCGACCTCTACCAAGGGGACAAGGCCATCCAGACCGTCGTCGAATCAGACGGGACCGCGCCGTTCGAGACGACGATCGACCTGGCGGTCCACCGCGCCGGGGCCGAGGCCCTTGAGGGGGTGCGCAAGCCGGCCTCGCTGGTGGCGCTACGGGCATCGACCGGGGAGATCCTCGCGGTGGTCAACAAACCGGGCGGGTTCAATCGGGCGCTGCTCGGCAAGTACCCGCCGGGGTCGACGTTCAAGGTCGTGACGGCAGCGGCGCTGGTCGCGGGCGGGGCCGAGCCGCGGGAGCAGGTCACGTGCCCGGCCGAGAAGAACATCGGCGGTTTCCCGTTCCACAACGCCGGCTTCAAGGACTACGGCACGCTGTCGTTCCAGGAGGCCTTCGCCCACTCCTGCAACACCACGTTCGGCGAGATGAGCGTGGCCGCGCTGAACGGCGGCCGGCTGGCGGAGGTCGCGCGGAGCTTCGGCTTCGGCATCCCGATCAGCCCCGGCGTGGCCGCCGTACGCGCCGAGTTCCCCGACCCCAAGGACGACACCGACCTGGCCTCCGCCTCGATCGGCCAGGGCCGGGTGCTGGCGAGCCCGCTCAACATGGCCTCGGTGGCCGCCGCCATCGCCTCGGGCGCCTGGATCCCGCCCCGCCTCGTCACCGCGGGCAAGGACGACCGCCCCCGCCCGCTGGAGCGCCCCGTGGTGGCGGCCCTGCGCGAACTCATGCCCGCCGTCGTCACGGACGGCACCGCCAACGCCGTACGTTTCCCGCCCGGCACCGCCGGCAAGACCGGCACGGCCGAGTACGGCTCCGGCAAGGAGCCACCCGCCCACTCCTGGTTCATCGGCTACCGGGACGACCTGGCCTTCGCCGTGATCGTCGAGGGCGGCGGCGCCGGCTCCGCGGTGGCCGCCCCGATCGCGGCCCGCTTCCTCAACGCCCTGCCCTAGGCGCGCGACCGCATCACGGAAGAACGTGTTGTTCACCTGCGGTATCAACCTCGTATATACCAAGTCATATGAAGTCCGGTACGCGGCTGACCAGCCTCGACCTCAACCTGCTGCTCTCGCTGGACGCCCTCCTGCAGGAGCGCAACGTCACCCGGGCCGCGGCGCGGCTCGGTCTGAGTCAGCCCGCCGTCAGCGCCGCCCTGGGCCGGCTGCGCAGGCACTTCGGCGACGAGCTGCTCCACCGGGTCGGCAACCGCTACGAGCTCACGCCGCTCGCGACCCAGCTCGCCGAGCGCGCCGGCGCCGCGCTGGCCGGGGTGGAGCGGGTCTTCGCGGCCGTGCCCGACTTCGATCCGGCGACCTCGGAACGCGAGTTCACGCTGGTCATGTCCGACTACGCCACCGTCGTGCTCGGCCAGGCCGTCTCCGCGGTGCTGGCCGAGCGGGCGCCGGGCGTGCGGCTGCGGCTGGAGCAGCCCACCGTCGCCGCCGTCGACCACGCCGCCGAGACGCTGCGCACCGTCGACGGCATGGTGCTGCCGCACGGCTACCTGAGCGACCTGCCCTGCGTCGACCTGTACGAGGACGCCTGGGTCTGCATCGTCGCCGCCGGCAACCCGGCCGTGGGGGAGCGGCTCACCATGGAGAATCTCGAACGGCTGCCGTGGGTGTTCGTGTACCACCGCCCGACCGCGTACACGCCCGCGGACCGGCAGCTCGCCTGGCTGGGCACCGAGCCGCGCGTCCGGATCGTCGTGGACAGCTTCTCCGCCGTGCCGCCGATGGTCGCGGGCAGTGACCGGATCGCGCTCCTGCAGGCCCGCCTCGCCCGCCGGCTCGCCAAGGCGCTCGACATCAGGGTGCTGCCCTGCCCATTCGATGTGGCGCCGTTGGTCGAGGCGATGTGGTGGCATCCGATGTACCACCACGACGCGGCGCACCGCTGGCTGCGCGGCCTGCTGTGCGAGGCAGCCGCCACGCTGGAGCCGCAGCTTGGGTGAGCGTCCGTCACGGCTCATCAACGCCACGGATATGTGCCCGAAACAAAAGTGATTTCCGCTCGCCGCCCCTGCGCTGCTGCACTGCACGTCACACGGTGATGCGCGGCCCTCCCCGGCGCCGCCCGCACCGCACGACGTCAACCCTGCTCGGAGGGGACATGCCCGACTCAACGCCCGTAGCGGCGGGCCACGCCACCAGCGGCACCCGTACGGCCGGCCGATCGCAGGCCGTGATCCTGCTGTTCGCCAGTTGCCTGTCCGTCCTCGGCGCCGTGCTGCTGGCTCCTGTGCTGCCGCGGATGCAACAGGCGTTCGCGAGCACGCCGGGGGTCGAGGTCCTGGTGCCGATCGCCCTGACCGTTCCCGCCCTGGTGATCGGGTTGCTTTCGCCGTTCGCGGGCGCCGTCGTGGACCGCTTCGGCCGCAAGCGGCTCCTCGTCGGCGCACTGATCGGCTACGCGCTCTTCGGCACCGCGCCGCTGTGGCTCGACGCGCTGCCGCTCATCGTCGCCAGCCGGGCCGGCGTCGGCGTCGCCGAGGCCGCCATCATGACCTGCTGCACCACGCTCATCGCCGACTACTTCAGCGGGCGCGACCGGGACCGCTATCTCGGCCTGCAGACCGTGTTCACGAGCCTGTCCGCCGTGCTGTTCTTCGGCCTCGGCGGCGCGCTCGGCGACGTCGGCTGGCGAGCGCCGTTCTGGCTGTACGCCACCAGCCTCGTCCTCGCAGTTCTCGTGGCGCTGTTCGTCTGGCAGCCCGAGCGGCCGGCGGACGGTCACGAGCCCGCGCCGGGGGCCGCGGACGCGGGTGCGTTCCCCTGGCGGCTCCTGGCCGTTCCGTGCGCCGTCACGCTGTTCGGCGGGATCGTCTTCTACGCGCCGATCGTCGAGCTGCCCTTCGTCCTGTCCGGCATCGGGGTCACCTCCACCGCCGCCATCGGCCAGGTCAGCGCCGTCGCCGCGGTCGCCACCGCAGCCGGCGCCATCTCCTTCGCCCGAGTCGCCCGGCTCGGCACGCGGGTCCTGCTGCCCGTGGCCTTCGGACTGGCAGGCCTGGGACTCATCGGCATGGCGGCCGGTTCGTCCGTCGTCGTGGTCGCCGCCGGGGCGACGGTCGCCAGTGCCGGCACCGGCCTGCTCCTGCCCACCCTGCTCACCTGGGCGATCTCCCCGTTGCACTTCGCGCAGCGCGGGCGCGGGACCGGCCTGTGGACGGCGGCCTTCTTCATCGGCCAGTTCGTCTGCCCGCTCGGGATCCTGGCGGCCGGTGGGGCGCTGGGCGGACTGTCCGCCGCCCTGGTGCTGCTCGGCGCGGCCTCCGTCGTGAGCGGCGCCGCGGTGACGGCCGCCATGACGGCCCGCCGCGGCGCTCAGGCAGCGGGCTGAACGCCGACGGCTCCCCGACCTCACGGGCGGGCGCCGTCCCCGCTGACGGATCGTCCTGTGGCGGCGGGTCAGCCGGCCTTGCGGCCGGCCGGCGAGGTCAGGGACGCCACGGCGGACACCACTTCCGAGGCGTTGGACAGGTCGGGCAGCACGAGATCGGCGCCCGCCTCGCGCAGCTCCGTAGTCATCGAGCGGCCCGAGGCGACGCCGATCATGGCGGCACCGCCGATCTTGGCGGCCTGCGCGTCCCGCGTCGAGTCCCCGATCACCACGGTGTTGGCCGCCGTGAAGGCCGTCCCGAGACGCTGCTTGGCCCGTCCCTGGGCGACCTGCAGCAGCGTCGCCTTGGGGTAGGGCTCCTCGCCGTAGCCGCCGAGATCGAAGTCGATGTACTTGTCCAGCCCGAACGCCTGCAACTTGAGCACGGCGTTGCTCTTGATCGTGCCGGTCAGCACCGTCTGCGCCACGCCGTCCAGCCTGGAGACCGACCTCAGCGCGTCCCTGGCCCCGGGCATCATCCGCCCCTCCTTGGCCAGCCGCCCGCGCCGGTCGGCGAAGGCCGCGGCGAGCGCGGACAGGAACCTGGGCAAGTGATCGTCCTCGGCCTGGACGCCGTTGACGGCGAGCGTCTCGAAAACGATCTCCGAGTCCGGCCGGCCCCGCGGCGGCACGAGCTTGACCAGCGGACGCCCGGTCACGGCGCGGAACGCCTCGGCGTAGGCTTCTCTGGCCACGATGGCGACGTCGACCAGCGTCAGGTCGACGTTCCACAGCACAAGACGGTTGATGACAGCCTCCTGAAGGGGGACACCGCAAGGGTAAGGGCGGTGCCCCGCTTAGGGCCGCCGTCTGAGCGATTTAAGCATGCCGGACGGGATCTCGACGCCTATGCGTAGTCGAGGGCGTCGGCCAGGGTGTCCACCACCGGCAGCCCCGTGCCCTTCAGCTCGGCTCGCGTGGTCATCCCGCCGGTGTAGAGCACGGCCCTGGCCCCCACGTGCTTGGCCGCGAGCCCGTCATCCACGCTGTCGCCGATCACCAGGATCTCGCCGGGATCCACGCCGAGGGTCTGGATGTGCGCCGTCATGTGCGCGGCCTTCTCGCCGCCCGTGGTGCCGAGCAGCCCGTCGATCCTGGTGAAGTGCCTGGTGATGCCGAACGAGTCGACCTTGGGCACCAGGTGGGCGTGCGGCGCCATCGAGCAGAGCGACTGGGTGCCCGTCCAGCCGGCGAGCGCCGGCTCGGCGTCGGCGGCCAGCCCGCAGGCGTTGCTCAGCCGGAAGTAGTGCTCGTGGAACCCGTCGTCGAGCTGCTCCCACTCGCCCTCGTCCAGCGGACGGCCGAGCAGGCGCTCGTAGGCGACCCAGATGGGCCGCGTGTAGACGGCGCGGAAGCCGTCGGCGGTCAGCTCCGGCAACGCGTAGGGCCTGAAGACCTCGTTGGTGGCTCCGACCACGGCGTCGATGTCGTGGAAGAGCGTGCCGTTCCAATCCCAAACAATGTGCTTTGTCATCTTGCGTACAGCTTATGGGGCTGCCATGACATTCCGGTGAACGCCGAGGGGCCGCGACCGTCCCGGTCGCGGCCCCTCGGAAGCTCAGCGGCAGGCTCCCTTCGTGTCGGTCATGCCGAAGGCGCTCTTGCCGGAGCCGCTCTTGCCGGGGCCGTGCTGGACGTCCCACCGGATCGAGGCGCCGCCCCAGGCGCACATGTTGTTGGCCATGAGCATGTTGCCCCAGTGCCTGGTGCGGCCGGAACTGAAGCGGAAGGAGTCCTTCCTGCCGTCAGCCGTGCGCACGAAGATGGTCCCGGTCGCGGATTTAGGCGTTTTGGCCTCGATCCAGTTGGTCTTGCACTTGCCCGACCACATGAGCTTGAGCGAGCCGACCGGGCCGCGGTCCTTCCTGATGATCTTTGCGGTCTCGACCACGCGCGCTCCGCTCGCACAGCCCGTCTTGTACGGGTCCTTGTGGTCATAGTGCGAGAGCGTCTGCGCGCTGGCGGGGGAGCTTGCGATGAGGGCGACCGCCGCCGCCCCGATCGCGGTCGCCACAACTCGAAGCTTCACTTGGTACCGACTCCTTGCGTAAGAAAAACGTGCTGGGTCGGGACCTTAGCGAGAGTCGGTTCTGCAAGGTCAAGTAAAAGTGATCTATGTCATGATCCGAGCAGGTCGGGGATCTCCTGCGTCGCGTACCACATGAGCTCGTGCGCCTCCGCCCCGTCCACGGTGAACCGGGCGTCGTCGTCGCCCTGGTCCGAGGCGGGCAGCGCGCCGATCGCGGCCTCGATGTCGGCCACCGCGTAGAGGTCGTCGATGTGCACCGAGGCCACCTTGGCCAGCGGGATCGGCTCGGAGAGGCGCACCCGCGCGCGTTCCTCGAGATCGACGCCCATGGAGATCGAGGGATCCGGCACCTCGGCCGCCACCACCACGCGGCGGGGCGTGGCCTCGAGGCCGTCGGCGCGGTCGGCGGCCAGCATCCGCAGCGATGCGCGGGCCGCCTCGGTCAGTGCGACGTATTCGAGCTCCTCGGTGTCTCCCGAGGCGTACCACTCGGTCAGCGCGGGAGTCACCGCGTAGCCGGTCAGCGGGGCCGGGCCCAGCTCTCCCGCCTCGACCGCCCTCGCCAGGGCGGGCAGAGTGCACGGCAGATAGACGCGCATCACGAACCTTTCGAGCTTTGTGACCGAGCGGTTCCGCTCGGTGTGCCGCGATGGACGTCCCGGCTGCGCCGCGGATCCATCTCAGCGGGTAAGGGAACTATCATGCCCGCCGCAACGTGAGGCGTAGGAGAGACTCGAGTTCTGTGATGGTCGTGTCCGGGTCGCGGTGGTGGATTCCGGTCATGCCGAGCGTGCGGGCGGCCACGATGTTGGCCTCGATGTCGTCGATGAACACGCACTCCTCGCCCGGCAGCCCGACCTGGTCGAGCGCGTGGCGGAAGATGCGCGGCTCGGGCTTGCGCATGCCGACCTCGCCCGAGATCACCACCGCGTCGAAGAGCCCGTCCCACTCGTGGCGGGGGTACTCGTTGGACCAGGAGTTGGACAGCAGGCACGTCTTGACGCCGTGCTCGCGGACCTCGCGCAACATGTCGTACATCGGCTCCACCCGCTCGAACCCCGCGAACATCCGCTCGAGCAGTCCCTCGGCCACCGGTGGCACGCCGTCCAGGGTCAGCAGGCGGGCGGCGAGGTCGCGCTCGAAGGACGGGCCGTCGAGCTCGCCGCGTTCGAGGGCGTGGATGGTGCTCTCGCCGTCCACGCCGCGGTAGGCGTGCTCGATCATCTCGCGCATCACGTCGCGATAGTGAGTGCCGTCGATCCTGTCCGCCTGGATCCACTTCGCGATGGCGTCGGAGAGACCGGTCGTGAGCACCCCACCCCAGTCGATCAGCACACCCGTGACCACGACCACCTCCCAAATCCCGTTCTAGGGTAAGGCGTCCGCGGACTCGACCCGAAAGGCACTCCTCGCCACGGGCCGACAGGCCGTCCTCGGCCACCCCGCCCAGGAAGGGCGAGCGGCCGGCGGCACTCCATCGCGCGACGCGGCGAGCAGCCGGTTCCGGCCGGGTATGCGTGTCTCGTCTCCGGCTTCCGGTACGGCACGCTGCGCGGCCGGCCGTTGGAGGAATGCGTCCGGCTGGGGTCGATCGCCGGGGGAGCCGGGGGTCAGGTCTGGCCGAGGCCGAGGAGGGGCAGGCACTTCGCCAGACCGTGGATCTCGAAGCCTTCCGGCTCGGTCCAGTCCTCCACGGCGAGTCGGAAGCGCTGGCTGACGACCGGCGCGCCCTTGCGGTCGTAAATCGTGATCCCGTCCTCGCGGTAGCCGAGCTTGCGCGTCACCGCCAGCGAGGCGTGGTTGTCCTCGAACGCCTCCGTGACGGCATGCCGCGCGCCCACGCCGGCGAACGCCAGGTGCAGGACGGCCGTGCGCATCTCCGTGCCGATGCCCTGGCCGTGGAAGCGCCGGCCCAGCCAGGAGCCGGTGCTGACCTCGCGGGTGACGAGGAAATTCTTGCCCGCGATCTCCTGCGTGCCGACGACCTGGCCCTCATGCACGACAACGAGCGGCAGGGACCAGTCGGCCGACGTCAAGTCGCTCCATTTGCGGAAGTGGTACTGGATCGTGCTCCTGGCGCGCTCGGCCGGCTCGGTGTCCGACCAGGGCACCAGGAACGGCATGAACCCCTCCTCGTGGATGCCCTCGGCGGCGCGGTCGCCCAGCTCGTCGACGTCTTCGAGTGAGGGGATCCGCAGCACCAGGCGCGGTGTCGTGATGGAGAGGTCAAAGAAGGGCCAGTTACGCATACCCCGACATGTTCCCAGCGGCCCCTGCCGGGCGCGACCCATTTTCCGCCGCCAGATGCCCTAAAAGGCGAAATGCCCCAAAAAGCGAAATGTCGCATTTAGTGGATTTCTTCGTGCCGAGCTCTGGCCCTCGGCTGCGGCATGCCGTTCCCGGTGGGCGCCCGCCGGAGCGGGGTCGGCGGAGACGGTGAAGGCGGCGGAGACGGTCGTGTGGCGGCCGGCGGTCGGGGCCGGTGGGAGGCGCGGCATTGCCGCAACGGGCGGTTCTACAAGCCCTGGGAGAAGCGGAGCAGCCGGTCCGGATCGTAGGCGGCCCTCACCGCGGCCAGCCGCGCCGCGTTGGCGCCGTAGTAAGCATCTCGCCAATCCGTCAAATCGGGGTCTATGTAATTCACATAGGCATGATCTCCGAAATATCGGGACATATCGGCATGTACCTTACGGAGCCACGTCCGATCCATCCCTTCCTGGGAATACTGCACGCTGAACAGCGCCGCCCGATGCGGGAACGCCGTCGCCGTCGCGTTCACCCGGCCGATCGCACCGCCCATGGCGTCCATCAGCACCGAGTGCCGCCCACCGCGCGCCACCCCGTTCACCAGCGCCCGGACGCCGTCGGCCGACAACTTCTGGTACGCCAGATGCGACTTGGCGGCGAACGCCGTGCGCGGGATCCGCCGGCACTCGGCCACCGACCGCGACCCGCAGCCGCCCATGATCTTCATGGCCTCCAGATGGGAAACCGCCCGCACCGAGCGCGACGAGGGCCGGCCGGCCCCGGCCACGAGCGGGGCCAGCAGCCGGTCGAGCGCCGGTTTGCCGCCCAGGTACGCGCCGACGAGCTCCACGTTGAGTCCGCCCGCCGACCGCGCCAGATGCAGCGACGACCACAGCTCGTCGGGTGCCGACGGGGCCCACGACTGCCACGCCCGCACCGCGGCGCGCGCCTTGGACCACGGCCAGTTCAGGAAGAACACGGTCACGCCGCGGGCCTCGAAGGTCCTGAACGTGAAGGACACGGCCACGCCGAAGTTGCCGCCGCCCCCGCCCCTGCAGGCCCAGA
This sequence comes from Nonomuraea sp. NPDC049480, assembly GCF_044465905.1. Lineage (NCBI taxonomy): Bacteria > Bacillati > Actinomycetota > Actinomycetes > Streptosporangiales > Streptosporangiaceae > Nonomuraea > Nonomuraea sp. NPDC049480. The sequence continues at coordinate 713,297 of NZ_JBITMD010000001.1, read as the reverse complement.
AGAGGTCGGCGTGGTGGGTGGCGTCGCAGTCCAGCACGCGGCCGTCGGCCGTGACGACGCGTACGGACTCCAGCACGTCGCACGTGAGGCCGTGCTTCCTGGACACCACCCCGAGCCCGCCGCCCAGGGTGAGCCCGCTGATCCCCACGGTGGGGCAGGTGCCGGCGGGCACGCTCACGCCGTGGCGGGCGAGCCGGTCGTACACGTCGATCAGCTTGGCCCCGGCCCCGATCGTGGCCCGGCCGCCCGCATAGGCGACCGTGCTCATCCGGGACAGGTCGATCACCAACCCGGTGCCGGTGGACCAGCCCGCGTACGAGTGGCCGCCCGAGCGGGCGGTGACGGGGACGCCGCCCGTCCGCGCGAAGGCGAGGCACGCCGACACGTCGGCCGCGCTCTCGCAGTACGCGACCCCGCCCGGCCTGATCCGGTCGTAGGCCGGGTTGTACAGGCGGCGGGCGGCGGCGTACCCGGCGTCGCCGGGCCGCACCAGCGTCCCCTTCAGCCGCCGCCGCAACCGCGCCCAGTCTGGCGCGGTCAGGGCTGACGGCGCCGCGAGGGCCAGCGGGGCCATCGCGGCGACATGCAGAAAATCGCGCCGGACCATGGTCGTGTCCCGGCACGCCGAATCCCAGTGGTCCACGGACGCCTCCCACGCGATCGACAATCAACCGGTGAGACGCCCGGATCGCCCACCGGGTTCGTCTTCAAGAAGCCTGTCATCCAGGGATCAGCCAGCGGTCCCTCCGGCTCTCGAAGCGCCAGACCTTGACCCTAGCCGCGAGAGCCGCGGAATCGGTCCGGTCTTCGTCGTGCCGTCCTTCTTCACCAGCCGCAGCGGCGATCCGTTCGGCTTCGGGGCGGGCCCGCCATGTCCGTCCCCCGAAGAGAGCCTGATGGCCAGCGCCGGGCACATGTCGACGGCCCGCTGCGCTTCCTTGGCCATGAACCCGGGGATCTTCCTGAACGCCGGGAAGCCGTAGTCGTCCAGCTTCACGAACTCCGGCAGCAGATGTGCGCACAGCCCGTGCCCGATGCAGCGCGACCAATCCACCTCCAGGCGGTACTCGACCTCCTTCTCCCGCTCCGGCATCGGCATCACACCCAGCACCGGGCGCCCGCACGAGCCCTGCTCCAGGTGGAGGGTGATCTCGCTCTCGAACGCGTCCAGCGCCGACAGCACGAACTTCGCCGTGCCGTCCGGGTGGGAGCACGCGCCGCGCCGCTCCACCATGCGCACGGCCCGCCGGATCGCGTCCACCGAGCCGTTGCCTTCGGCGAGGTCGCACATGAGCCTGCCGATGTCCGGGAGGCCGAGGCGGCACGGGCCGCACTGGCCCGCCGACTCGGACCCCAGATAGGCGGCGACCCTGGCGGCCTCGCCCAGCGAGCACGTGGACGAGCCCACCGGGACGATGATCCCGGCTCCCAGGGTGGCCCCGGCCGCCTTCATGCCCTCGCGCGAGACCACGGCCCTCTGGACCGCCTCGGCCGACAGCCACGCGCCGTGATAGCCGCCGAAGAGCACGCCGTCGCCGATGTCGGCCTCGCACATGGCGAGAACGTCGGCCAGCATGACGCCCGTCGGCACCTCGATGACCGCGCCGTTGGCCGCGCCGCCGCTGACCGTGAGCAGGATCGTGCCCGGTTCCTTGGCCGTGCCGACCTCGGCGTACTTCTCCGGGCCGTACTCGGCCAGCAGGGCGAGCTGCGCGTACGTCTCCGTGTTGGACAGCAGGGTCGGCAGCCCGTCCACGCCGCTCTGCGCGGCCCGCCTCTTGCGGCCGGGCGGGATGCCCTCCTGGCCGTTCACGGCGTTGACGAGCGCGCCGCCTTCCCCGGAGATGAACCGCTCCTTGATGCCGACCACCCGGATCGGCACACGGCTCTCGGCGCCGCCGGCCACGTTGGCGGCCTGGCGCTCGGCCACGGCGGCGTTGACGGACGCCTCGGAGACCTCGCCTCCGGGCGTGGCGAGGACCACCTCGCGGGCCCCCAGAGCCTCGGCGGCCAGGATGGCGCCGTCGAGGACCAGGTGGGGGTTGCGGGTGAGCATCATGGCGTCCTTGGAGCTGGCCGGCTCGCCCTCAGCGCCGTTGATGAGGACGACGCACTCGCTGCGCATGCTGCGCACCGCGTCAGCGACGGCACGCAGCTTGCGCGCGAACGGGAACGCCGCCCCGCCGCGCCCGCGCATGTCCACCTCGTTGGCGTACGACATGAGCTCGTCCAGCGTGCGCGGCTCCGTCATGCCGTGGAGGGTGCGGTGGGCCGGCAGGTCGAGGCGCCGGGTGTGGTCGAGCCCGGCGGTCAGCCGTGCCGGACCCATGCGTAACACTCTTGGCACTCGAGCCGGAATCACGGTCGCTCCTTCGCGATTGCGGTCGGATTCATCCGGCCTCCCGGTATCTGCGCCGAGCCTCGGCGAGGCTCACCGGTGCGTTCTGTGCCGCGTTCTGTGCCGCTGCCGCCGCCGCGGCGGCAGCAGCCCCGGCGGCAGCGGCGCGGTTCGCCGCCGCGACCGTCTGCGGCCGCTCGGCGGGCACGGGCACGGCGACGGGGGCCGTCACCGCGGGCCCCGCGACCTGCTCGGTTACCACCGGCGGGCGGCGCATCGAGGCCAGCACACGTACGACCAGCGCGGAGCCGACCGCCGCCATGCTGGCCACGTACGACCAGGCCACCCACCCGGCCGGCGGGCGGCCGGCCGTCAGTCCGTGCAGGATCGCGACGGGCCAGGCCACGTAGGCGGCGGAGTGCAGCACCCGCCAGATCCATGGCCTGGCCCTTGCCGCGAAGCGCCCCCTCAGAATCCCCGTGACCACGGCCAGGATCATGAGATCGAACGCGAGTACGCCGAAGCCTTTGGCCACGCCCGCGATCGGGACCACCACCGCGCCTGGCGGGATATGTCCCAGACTGACCATGAGGGAGATGTGCGTGACCAGGAAGGTCATACCGATGATGCCGAAGGCCTTGTGGGCGAGCTGCGACCTGACGCGGTTGAGCGGCGACAGGAAGACTCGTTCGGTGGTGATGATGCCGAGCGCGACCGTCGCGGTCAGCGTCACCAGGGCGAACACGCCCATGTAGTACTCGAAGAAACCCACTGCCCGGCCGAGCAGCGCCATGCCGCGTTCCGTCCTGGTCACAGCGAAACCTGTGAGGACGAGGGCCATGAGCATGGCGCTGACGCCCAGCCGGATGCTTCGGTTATCCAGCTTGGTGGGCGTGTGCCGGGGGTGCCGTCTGTGGAGCATCAATGTTCCCCTCCAAGATCGGGTGAGGGTGCGACTCGGAAGGCTAGGCCCTTTAGGGGCGCTTTCTCAAGCCGTCAGCAACGACGACCCTGGTTGATGCAATCGACGACGGAGCGCATCAGGTTGTCGGGCATGACGTTGGCGAAGTCGGCGTGGTCGGTGATCGGGTTGTGCTTCTCTTCAGGGAAGGAGTCCACCGCGAACGACGGGCCTGGCGGCACGGAGTACGCGAGGGTCATGCGGAGCTGCGGGATCGCCTGGGTGCCCTGCGGACAGGCACCGTTCTGGCCTGGGAAGACCACGTGAGTGCGGTGGTTGGCACTGTCGGTGTTCTGTCCGTCCCAGCAGCTGGGGAAGTCCAGGATACGAAGAACCTGGCTACCGCGCGGGCAAAGCGGATATTTGTCAGGAGACACCCGGTTCTGGAATCCCGTGCAGCTCCATCCGGCACGCGCGTTGGCCGGGCCGTTCGTCACAGCCTTGGCGTCACCCATGATCAACCTGAGGAACCTCGGCATGGCCACGACCTTGGAGGTCGCGTTGCCGCGGAACTGGAGCTGCACCGAGCGGGCCGTCAACACCTGGCCGACGTTGCCGTCCGGGTCGTTGGAGTTCGCGTCGGACAGGCGGTCTCGGAGCACGGGCCAGAAGTACGTGGACTTGTCGCCCCGCTGGCAGGTGGTACCCGCTGCGGCAAGGCTCTCGTCGGTGGAGAATCCGTCCGTCGACAGGTTGCCCACGTAGTCGTGGAGGTGGTGCGCTCCGTTGCTCACGCCGGGGGCGACGATGAAGTTGTCCGGGTTGTTGTGGCGGTTCTCGTTCCTCCCGCACTGCGAGACGAAGGTGCCGCGGGAGCCGTCCCTGCCGACGCGCGCGTTGTCGAGCTGGCGCGGCTGGATCTGGCGGATGTCGACGAAGTCCTCAGGGAACGGGCCCAGGTCGGCGCACTCCTCGGGGTTCTCGGTCGACGTCGGGGAAGCCGACGGCGACGGCGAGGCGGTGTTGCCCGGGTTCTGGCTCTGGGTCGGCCTCGGGCGGCCGCGGCGGAGCGTCTGGTCGCCCTGCTCGTCCTCGGGGGCCGCGCTCTCCTGGTTCTGTCCCTGGTCCTGCTGCTGTCCCTGGTCCTGGTTCTGGTTCTGGTCGTCGGCCTCGGGCGAGGCGGCGGGGTCGAGCAGAGCGGCGCCGCCACCCTGGGGGGCCTGCTGGTCGGCGTCCTGCTGCTGGTCGGCACCTTGCTGCTGGTCAGCGCCCTGCTGGCCTTGGTCCTGCTGCTGGCCTTGGTCCTGGGTCTGGTCCTGCTGCTGTCCCTGGTTCTGGTCCTGCTGGTTCTGGTCTTGCTGCTGTCCCTGGTTCTGGTCCTGCTGCTGGCCCTGGTCTTGGTTCCGGTTCTGCCCCTGAGAAGCCTGTTCAGCCGGGGCGCAGTGGTCGGCGCGCGCCGGCCCGACGCCTATGACGGCCGCGGACACCAGTCCGGTGGCCGTCACGGCCATGGCGGACATGGCCGCGGCCATGCGTCTGGATCTCCTCATTTAGTGTCTCCTCTTTTCCTCAACCGCCAGAGCGACGGGTGGAGCGGGGGCGGGCGTCGGCGCCTCCGGCAGCTGGCCGTGATCGACCAGGCCGGTCGACTCCAGATACGTCATGTGGCGCATGACGAAGTTCATGCCTTCGCCTGCGAGCTTCCGTACCTCGGAGTTGCGGGTTCCAGAACGTACGCCCGCCACCACGGTGAACACCTTGCCGTGCGCGGCACGCAACAGGTTCACGTAGTCCTTGTCGAACGCGGGGCCGCTCTCGGAGGCCAACTGGGCCAGCCACTGCTGCTGGTCGGCGTTCGGCTCGTCAGGCAGGTCCACGCCCAGCTTCTTCGCGGATTGACGGACCAGGAGATCCAGCTTCCCGTGTTCGTCCTTGATCTGCCTGGCAACCTGCTTGACCCGTTGGGACTCCGCGCGCGTCTGCGCATAGTCCCCTGCCGGCATCTCCCAGAGGCCGGCCTGCCGCACCTTGACCAAGAGGTCGCGGTCGGCGGCGGTAAGCGGGCCGGAGGACGTCGTCGTGGACTGGGCCGCGGAATCGCTCGCGGATGGCATGACCAGCACGATCGTCGCCGCAGCCGCCAGCACGAAGCCGCCGAGCATGAAGACCTCGCCACGTAAAAGCCTGTGCATGGTCGGAGGTACGCGGGCAGCATGAGCCCGGTTCACCTATGGCCCGAGATAGTTAGAAATGACTGGAGTTATCGGAGTGGCTACCGGACCCATAACAAAGGTGTAAAGATGTGCCCCGTGCTAGGTCACCTCGACGGCAGGTTCGAGAGTGCGGATGCCGAGGCGGAGCATCGCATTGCGGTGCTTTACCAGGAGTTCGGCGGCCCTCTGCTGCGCCACGTACGTAAATCTACAGGTAACGACCTTCAATGGGCTGAAGACGTCGTGCAGGAGACGCTCGTCCGAGCCTGGCGGAACTCGGCAAGACTGCAATGGGAACCAGGCCTCATATGGGCATGGCTACTCACGGTAGCCCGCCGTATCGTCATCGACGGACGTCGACGGAAGAGCGTACGACCCCAGGAGGTTGAACCGCCCGAAGTCGACATGATGGCGGTGCCGGACGGCTCGGAGCGAGCTCTGTCAGCGATCGTTGTCGCCGACGCGCTACGCAGCCTGTCCGAAGAACACCGCGAAGTCATAGAGCAGACCTACCTTCGAGACCGTACGATTAATGAAGCGGCGGCGATTCTGGGGATCCCGCCGGGCACGGTGAAGTCCCGGCTCTACTACGGGATCCGGGCGCTCCGCGAGCAGTTGCGGGACAAGGGGGTAGCCGGCTGATGCATGACGAGGTGGCCGCCTATGTCCTCGGCGTCCTCGATGAAGAGGAGCACGAGGCGTTCGAGCGCCACCTCGATACGTGCGAGCAGTGCCAGGCAGAGCTGGTCGAGCTCGCCGAGTTGCCCGAGCAGCTCGACGAGCTCAAGAACACCCCCTCGGCCTCCGACGACGATCCCCCGATGTCGATGTCGCGTTGACGTCTATCACCTTTTCGGGTGGTATCGGTACGGCGAGGCGTTGCGTCCGGCGAACCACGGCCGGGCGGTTCAGGGGGAGGTGTTCAGTGGGCATCGACGGTGATGCGCACGGTCCCCCGCAGCGGCAGTTCGGAGAGGAAGGCGGCCGGCTGTCGTACGGCGGTTATCTCTGCCTGCCCGCGCTCCTCGCGCAACAGCAGCCTCAGTCCGAGGCTCCCGACGAGCTGCTGTTCATCACCACTCACCAGGTCTACGAGCTGTGGTTCAAGCTGCTGCTCCACGAGCTGGAGGCCACGCGCGCCGCCATGTTCGGCGGCGAGCTGTGGCAGGCCAGGCACCTGTTCCGGCGGGTGCACGCGGTCGAGCGGGTGATGATCGAGCAGATCGAGGTCCTGGAGACGATGACGCCCCAGGACTTCCTGGCGTTCCGCGCGAAGCTCGCGCCCGCCAGCGGATTCCAGTCGGTGCAGTTCCGCGAGCTGGAGTTCATCTCGGGGCTGAAGGACGAGCGCTACATCACCAGCTTCCGGCATGCCGGCGACACCGAGCTCGCCAGGCTGCGCCGGAGGCTGGAGGAGCCCACGTTGTGGGATGCTTACCTGGCCGCCCTCTCTCAGCGAGGCCTACCGGTCTCCGACGACGAGATCATGGCCTCGCTGCTGGCCGTGGCCAGAGACCGCCGGTCCTACGACGACCTGTGGCAGCTGGCCGAGGACCTCCTGACACACGACGAGACCGCCGCCCTGTGGCGGATGCGTCATGTCCAGATGGTAGAACGCCAGATCGGCACCAAGTCGGGCACCGGCGGCTCGACCGGCGCCCCTTATCTGCGCGATAGAACGCGCCTGCACTACTTCCCGCTGCTGTGGGAACTAAGGGCCTGGCTATGAACGGCCACGGCGAACCCTCACAAAGGAGTGAGACCCAGATGCCCCTCGACGAGGCCAAGGACGAGCTGCTCCAGCGAGCCGCGGAGAGCTGCGCGGCGAGCAGCGAACACGTGACCACCGAGGAGGCGCTGTCCTTCCTCCGGTTCTATTACCGGCACGTGGCGCCGGAGGACCTGCTCGACCGCAACCCGGTCGACGTGTACGGCCCTGCCATGTCGCAGCGCCAGCTGGCCGAGGTGCGCCCGCAGGGCCGGGCGGTGGTCCGCGCCTACACCCCCACCCTGGAGGAGCACGGCTGGGATCCCGGGCACTCCGTGGTCGAGGTCGTCACCGACGACATGCCGTTCCTGGTCGACTCGGTGACGATGGAGCTGGACCGGCACGACTTCGGCATCCACCTGGTGGTCCACCCGCAGATGCGGGTGCGCCGCGACATGACCGGCAGGATGCTCGGCCGCGGCCAGGAGGACGTCACCGGCCAGATGCTGGTCGAGTCGTGGATGCACATCGAGATCGACCGGCAGTCCGACCCGGAGGTGCTCAGGAGGCTGGAGGCCGATCTCCAGCGGGTGCTCTCCGACGTGCGGCACGCGGTCGAGGACTTCAGGAAGATGCGGGCGCTGGCCGTGCAGACCGCCGAAGACCTGGGCATGAACCCGCCGCCGCTGGAGCCCGCGGAGGTCGAGGACAGCATCGACCTGCTGCGCTGGCTCGCCGACGGGCACTTCACCTTCCTGGGCTATCGCGAATACCGCCTGGAGGACACCGACGAGGGCGAGGCGCTGCGTTCGCTGCCCGGGGCGGCGCTGGGCATCCTGCGCGACGACAGGCCCGGCTCCGCGAGCTTCTCCGTGCTGCCCCCCGAGGTGCGGGCCAAGGCACGCGAGAAGCACCTCATGATCATCACCAAGGCCAACTCCCGGGCGACCGTCCACCGGTCGGCCTATCTGGACTACATCGGGGTCAAGACGTTCTCGCCCGCGGGCGAGGTGGTCGGCGAGCGGCGCTTCCTCGGCCTGTTCACGCACGTGGCCTACAACGAGTCGATCTCCAGGATCCCGGTGCTCCGGCGGAAGCTGGCCGACGTGCTGGACCATGCCGGGCTGACGCCCGACAGCCACGACGGCAAGGACCTGATCGAGATCCTCGAGACGTTCCCGCGCGACGAGCTGTTCCAGACCTCGATCGAGCAGTTGCTGCCGATCGCGCTGGGCGTGCTGCGGCTGCGCGAGCGCAAGCAGGTCAAGCTCTTCCTGCGGCGCGACGACTACGGCCGCTACATCTCCTGCCTGATCTACCTGCCGCGCGACCGCTACACCACCAAGGTCCGGCTGAAGATGCAGGAGGTCCTGCTCAAGGCCCTGGGCGGCAAGTCGCTGGACTACAGCGCGATGATCGGTGAGTCGGTGCTGGCCCGGCTGCACGTGGTCGTGCGGGGCGAGCGGAGCAGGCAGCTGCCGCCGCCGAGCGTGGACGTGGAGGAGCTCGAGGCCCGGCTGGCCGCGCTCACCCGCTCCTGGGAGGACGACCTGGCCGCCGCGCTGGGGGAGATGACCTCGGAGGAGGAGGCGCCGGCGCTCCTCAGGCGGTACGCGTCCGCGTTCCCTGAAGGGTATAAAGCGGACTTTCCGCCCAAGGTGGCCGTCTTGGACCTGCGCCGCCTGGAGGCGCTCGTCGCCGCCGGCGATGACGACGAGGTCGGGATCAACCTCTATGAGCCGTACGACGCGGCCGAGGGGGAGCGGCGGCTCAAGATCTACAAGATCGGCTCGCCCATCTCGCTGTCCCATGCCCTTCCGCTGATCCAGCGGCTCGGGGTGGAGGTCGTGGACGAGCGGCCGTACGAGGTGGACAGGGACGGCGACCCCGGCACCAAGAACGCCTGGATCTACGACTTCGGCCTGCGCTACACCCCCTCCGACGAGGTGGACAGGAACGACTTCAAGCGGCTCTTCCAGGACGGGCTCACCGCCCTGTGGAAGCAGCAGGTGCAGGCCGACGACTTCAACGCGCTCATCCTGACGGCCGGGTTGCGCTGGGAGGAAGTGCAGATCCTCCGGGTGTACGCCAAGTACCTCCGGCAGGCCGGGAGCACGTTCTCGCAGCCGTACATGGAGAAGGTGCTGACCGGGAACGTGCGGCTGGCGCGGCTGCTGGTGAACCTGTTCGAGGCCAAGCTGGACCCCAAACGCTCCGACGACCTGCGGTGCGATCTCGTGGACGCGCTGCACGAGGAGATCCTCGGGGCGCTGGACGAGGTGGCCTCGCTGGACGACGACCGGATCCTGCGGGCGTACCTGGAGATGATCAAGGCGACATTGAGGACGAATTACTTCCAAACCGTAGATGGTCGCCACAAATCGTACATTTCGCTTAAATTCGACCCGCAGGCCATCAGTGTGCTCCCGCTGCCGCGGCCCAAGTTCGAGATATTCGTGTACTCGCCGCGAGTCGAGGGCGTTCATCTCCGTTTCGGGAAGGTGGCCCGGGGCGGTCTCCGATGGTCTGACCGGATGGAGGATTTCCGGACGGAGATTTTGGGCCTGGTTAAGGCGCAGATGGTGAAGAACACCGTTATTGTCCCGACTGGGTCGAAAGGTGGATTTGTCGTCAAACGTCCCCCTGTGGGGGGCTCTCGTGAGGAGCTGCTCGCCGAGGGCGTGGCCTGCTACCGCACGTTCATCTCGGGCCTGCTGGACATCACCGACAACCTCGTGGACGGCAAGGTCGTGCCGCCGCCCGACGTGGTCAGGCACGACGGCGACGACACCTACCTGGTCGTCGCGGCCGACAAGGGCACCGCCACCTTCTCCGACATCGCCAACGGCGTGGCCAAGGAGTACGGGTTCTGGCTGGGCGACGCGTTCGCCTCCGGCGGCTCCGTCGGTTACGACCACAAGGCCATGGGCATCACCGCTCGCGGCGCCTGGGAGTCGGTGAAGTACCACTTCCGGACCATGGGCGTGGACACGCAGACCACCGACTTCACGGTGGCGGGCGTCGGCGACATGTCGGGCGACGTGTTCGGCAACGGCATGCTGCTGTCCCAGCACATCCGGCTGGTGGCCGCGTTCGACCACCGGCACATTTTCATCGACCCCACGCCCGACGCCGCCCGCTCCTTCACCGAGCGGCAGCGCTTGTTCAAGCTGCCGCGCAGCTCCTGGGAGGACTACGATCCCAAGCTGATCTCGCCGGGCGGCGGCGTCTTCCCGCGGACGGCCAAGTCCATCCAGATCACCCCGCAGATGCACGAAGCGCTCGGCATCCCGGCGGGGGTCAACTCGATGGCGCCGAACGACCTGATCAGCGCCATCCTGCGGGCCCCGGTCGACCTGCTGTGGAACGGCGGCATCGGCACGTACGTGAAGGCCACCTCCGAGTCCCACGCCGACGTGGGGGACAAGGCCAACGACGGGCTCCGGGTCAACGCCGCCGACCTGCGCTGCAAGGTCGTCGGCGAGGGCGGCAACCTGGGCTTCACCCAGCTGGCCCGCATCGAGTTCGCGCTCAACGGCGGGCTGGCCAACACCGACTTCATCGACAACTCGGCCGGCGTGGACACCTCCGACCACGAGGTGAACATCAAGATCCTGCTCGACCAGGTCGTCCGCGACGGCGAGCTGACCGACAAGCAGCGCAACCAGGTCTTCACCTCGATGACCGACGAGGTCGCCCGCCTGGTGCTGCGGGACAACTACGCGCAGAACGTGGTCCTGGCCGCCGCCCGCGCCCAGGCCGTGGAGATGCTCCACATCCACGCCCGCTACCTGCGGCGGCTGGAGCGCGAAGGGCTGGTCAACCGGGAGCTGGAGTTCCTGCCGTCGGACAAGACGCTGGCCGAGCGTCGTCAGGCCAGGCTGGGCCTGACAGCGCCCGAGTTCTCCGTGCTGCTGGCCTACACCAAGCTGGTGGCCGACGCCGAGCTGCTGAGCTCCGACCTGCCCGACGAGCCGTACCTGGAGTCGTGGCTGGTGTCGTACTTCCCGTCGGCGCTGCGCGAGCGGTTCCGTTCGTACATGGACGCGCACCCGCTGCGCCGCGAGATCATCACCACCGGCGTGGTGAACGACCTGGTCAACTCCATGGGCACCACGTTCATGCACCGCTTCGGCGAGGAGACCGGCGCCTCGACGCCCGACATCGTGCGGGCGTGGCTCGTGGCGCGGGAGGTTTTCGACCTGCCGAGCTTCTACCGGGCCGTGGAGTCCCTGGACAACAAGGTGAACACCGATGTCCAGATCGCCATGCTCTTGGAGGCCCGCAAGCTCGTCGAGCGCGGCACCCGCTGGCTGCTGGTCAACCGCCGCCCGCCGCTGGACCTGGCCGGGTCCGTGGGGTTCTTCGTGAAGGGCGTCAACGGGCTCGTGGCCCACATCCCGAAGCTGCTCACGGGACCCGACCTGGCCGCGTACGAGGAGCGCCGCGACGCGTTCGTGGCCAGGGGCGTGCCGCTGGAGCTGGCCGAGCGGGTGGCCGCCATGGTGCCCGCCTACTCCACGCTCGACCTGGTCGAGGTCTCCTCCCTGACGGACCGGCCGGTCAACGAGGTGGGCGAGGTCTACTTCGACCTGGCCGACCGCCTCCAGCTGGCCAGGCTCAGGGAGCGGATCATCGCGCTGCCCAGGGACAACCGGTGGAACTCCATGGCCCGCTCGGCCCTGCGCGATGACCTGTACGCCGCTCACGCCTCCCTGACCAGGGACGTGCTCGCCCACAGCAAGCCGGGACTGCCGCCGGAGGAGCGGCTGGCCGGGTGGGCGGAGGCCAACTCGGCGGCCGTCGCGCGGGCCAGGCAGACGCTGTCGGAGATCTGGGAGAGTGACAACTTCGACCTGGCCACGCTCTCGGTCGCGCTGCGCGCCATCCGCACGCTGGTGTCCGCCAGCAACCTCCCGCACACGGGGGCCTAACGGTAGACAAGCCGCCGCAGCAGCAGCTCCGCCGGGCCGCGATGGCCCGCGCGGCGCATGAGGTCCGCCGCCGGGACCGAGACCGCCCAGATGGCGATCGCGATCCCGGACGCGGCGGCGAACCCCAGGTCGTCGCCCAGGTCCAGGGTGAACGGGTAGAACAGCACGAGGAACACCACCGACTGCAACAGGTAGAACGTCAGTGACCTTTGTCCGAGCGCGGCGATGGCGAGGGAGTGCCGTCGCCTGGAGGAGCGGCGGGAGCGGAGCGACCAGAGCGGGGGAAGGCGGCGGCGTCTGGCGACCGAGCCCGCCGAACGCAGTGAGGCCATGGGCATGGCGGTGGTGAGGGGGCCGGGTCCCATGGCCGCGGGCGTACTGGTGCGGCCGCGGTCCGCCCGCGTCGCGACGAGGCCGACGAGGGCGGCCAGGCCGACGCCGCCGGCGTAGCCGGTGAGGGTGTGCGCGAGGACGACGGCCCCGGGCCAGGGGGCCGTCCAGGCGCCGGCCATCAGCAGGGCCCCCGGGAGCCTGCCCACGAGCGCGACGCCGAGGCAGATCACGGTGACGCGGCGCAGCAGGGTCTTGTGGCTCTCGGGCTCGTCCAGGATCCGGCGGCGGGCCGCCCAGATGCCCAGGAGCATGCCCGGCACGACGTCGATCGTGCCCAGAACCGTCTTGAACGGCCACAGCTGGAGGCCGGAGAGGAGATGGGAGCCGAGGTCGGCCGGCATGATCTCGGCCGGCGTGATGGGCACCGCGCCGGCGTACGCCAGGATGATCGGCCCGGAGACCACGAGCGCCGCCGGGACGAGGGTCAGGGCGGCCGTCCAGCACAGCACCGAGTCGCGGGCCCGCACCAGCGGGGCGAGCACCAGGAGCGTCAGCCCGTACACCGCGACGATGTCCAGCGGCACGAGCAGCACCCCGTGCGCGAAGCCGATGACGATCAGCCACCGGCCCCTGCGCCGCAGCAGCCCTTTGAGCGAAGGCCAGTCACCCTTGTGCCGGTACGCGAGCTGCCCCAGCGCGTAGCCGAACAGGAACACGAACATGGGCCGGGCCTGGTTGTGGGCGAGCAGGTGATCGAGGAACGCGGCGACGCCGTCGAGGACGCCAGGGGCCGCGCCGGAGACGAACACCGGCGCGTGCGCGAGCGCGATCGCCAGGAGCATGAAGCCGCGGGCCAGGTCAGGCGCCAGCGACCGGCCGGTCAGTGTCGTGACGGTCATGGCGTCACCCGGCCCGCCGCAGGGCGCGCTCGCGGCGCGCCGCCACGCTCGAACCGGACTCCCCGCGCGCCATCCGCCGCAGCACAATCGGCGCCACGAGCAGGCCGAACACCGCCCAGGCGCCAAGCACGCCGGCGGTCTCCAGGTGCCGCCAGGACTCGCCGATCTCGACCGCGACCGCCGAGTCCGGCAGCAGGGCCGAGCGCATGCCGAGCCCCATCCAGTAGATCGGGAAGATCTGGGCGATCCACTGCAGCCATTCGGGCAGCGCGGTGAGCGGGTAGAAGATGCCGGAGATCCCGATCACGGCGAGGTACGGCAGCTGGATCAGCCCCTGGGCACGGGCGCTGCCGAACACCGAGCCCAGGACCGCGCCGAGGGGCAGGGTCGCCAGCAGGCCCAGCGCCAGCACCCAGGCCAGGGTGGGCCAGGAGGCCGGTCCGATCCGCAGGCCCTCGACGATGAGCATGCCGGGCACGAGGAAGATCGCCAGGTCGGCGAGGAGGCCGCCGGCGACCGAGATCACCTTGCCGGCGAGGTAGGCGGGCATCCCGTGCGGGGTCGCCTTGGCCCGCAGCAGGGTGCCGTCCTCGCGGTCGGCGGTGAGCTGCTGGCTCATGCTGATCATGCCGGTCGCGGCGTTCATGCCGAGGATGCCCGGCAGTGCCAGGGTGCCCAGCAGGAGCCCGCTGGACCCGAACGACATGTCCCGGAGGAAGAACATGGCGGCCACCATCAGCCCGGGCCAGAGGAAGTGCGAGAACAGCTCGGCGCCGTTGGTGAACGACTGCCGCAGCTCGATCAGGCCGCGGGACCAGCCCGCGCGCAGTGCCGTCGTGGCGGGGCTCATCGGGTCGCCTCCAGGGTCGATTCGGCCTGGCGGACCAGGGCGAGGTAGGTCTGCTCCAGCGAGGCACGGTGGACCTCGAGCTCCTGCACGTCGTCGCCGTACTGGGCGAACAGGTCCCGGGTGAGCTTGGTCGAGTCGGTGGTCTTCTCCGCGTAGCGTCGCCCGCCGCGCACCCAGCGCACCTCGTCCTCGCCGGCGATCCGACGCGCGAGCTGGGCGGCCGTGCCGTCGGCGATGATCCGGCCGCCGTTCAGCACGAGGATGCGGTCGGCCAGTTTCTCGGCCTCGTCCAGGTCGTGGGTGGTGAGCAGGACGGTGGTCTCGTGGGTGTCGACCAGGCCGCGTACGAGATCGTGGAACTCGTGCCTGGCCTGCGGGTCGAACGACGCGGTCGGCTCGTCCAGGAAGAGCAGCTCGGGGCGGCCCACGAGACCGATCGCCACGTCCAGCCTGCGCCGCTGGCCGCCGGACAGCGTCTTGATCTTCTTGCCCGAGTGCTCGGTCAGGCCCACCGCCTCGATCAGCTCGTCGGGGTCCCAGGGCCGCGGGATCTCGGCGGTGGCGTACGCGGCGTAGTAGGTGCCGAGGTGGGCCAGGAACTCGCGGACGCGCCATTTGCCGTGGTCGCGCCAGGACTGCAGGACGACCCCGATCCGGGCCCGCCACCGCTCGTCGCCGTGCGCGGGGTCGGCGCCGAGCACCTCGGCCCGGCCCTCCGAGCGGGCGCGGAAGCCCTCCAGGATCTCGATCGTGGTGGTCTTGCCCGCTCCGTTCGGGCCTAACAGGGCCAGCACCTCGCCGTGACGGACCTGGAACGTGACATCGTGCAGGACGTCGACGGCGCCGTAGCGCATGCGCAGGCCGTCGACGTCGAGCACGACCTTCTTGCTCTTCGTCATCATGGAATCTCTCTCCGTGATCGCACGCCCTCGCGCCGGGATCCGAGCCGGCGGGGTTCCGGCGCGAGGGCATGACGCATCGCGGCCCGAACCGGGCCGGAGCGTAAGGAATGGGAAAACGTGAGGGCTAGTCACATATGACTAGCGCCGGGTTACCAACTCTCGTGCGCGAGCGTCTCCCGGACGCGCGCCATCAAGCCGGCCCGATCGACACCCGCCAGGGCGAGCGCGCGGGGCACGGTGCCGATCTCGGTGTCGAGGACGCCGAGCAGCAGATGGGCGGGACGCATGTCTTTCTTGCCCTTGCAGGCGGCGACGCCGCGGTCGAGCGCGAGCCAGGCCGAGGCGCCGAGCTTGGGCGGGGCCTTGGGGTCGCGGCTGGGCCGCGGGAGGTCGAAGGAGGCGAGGGACACTCCGACCGCGCTCAGACTGTGCTCGAACTCCCGGTCCAGCGCCTCCCTGACGGCCTGGCGCCCAAGGCTCGCCGAGGTCAGGACGCGGTGCGCGGCGGTGTCCTCGATGGCGGCGATCGCCAGCAGGAGGTGATGGGCCTCGGTCACGGCGGAGCCGTCCTCCAGGGCCTCGGCTCCTCCTCGCATGATGACGTCCTGGATGTAGTGGTCGATTCTGCTCACTGGCGTCTCCTCAGCGTGACGCCGGCGGCGATGAGCCGCTTGGCGTGCTTCTTGTGGACCGCCTGGCGGGTGACGCCGAGCGCCTCGGCGACGTCGGGCCAGCTCCAGCCCGCGCGCATGGCCTGCTCCACGGCGGCGTCCTCCAGTTGGTCGGCCAGGCGTCGCAGCGCCATGACGGCCGCCAGCGCGTCGGCGGGGTCCTGGGGAACGGGTACGTCTTCTGCCGGCATGCAAGCAACCGTAGTTGACTAAATCGGTAATAGTCAACCGCAGTTGCTAAAGTCAGGTGCCGGAGGCGCGGGTGAGCCCGCCGTGGTGGGCGATGACGGCGGCGGCGGAGGGCTTGGAGAGGGGCGGGACGGCGGTGGCGTACTGATGGGTCTCGACCAGCCGCAACGAGAGCCGCTGCTTCGGATCCTCGAACGCCCACTGGGCCCACGTGGGCACCGGGACCCCTTCGTCCACGGCCGTCTCCGTCTTGGCGGTCGTGGTCGACGTCCGCGACAGCGAATACTGGATCAGCGCTCCGCCGCCCTGTGTGCGCAGCGCGTACACGGGGAAGTTGTCGGCGCTGAAGATCGAGTCGTAGCTGTAGCCCCCGTCCTTGGCCTCCCCTCGCAGGGAAGCGATCTCCTCGGCCACCCCGGTCGTGTACGGCCCCGGCGCCAGGAGCCCCGCCGTGACCCCGGCCGCCCCCGTCTCGGCCACGCTGGCGTGCACGGGCTGCATGAACTGCGGGCTGATCGTGATGGTCTTGTCGTCGGGTGCCATGGCCGTGGCATAGCCCTCGGCGTCCACCTCGATCTCCGGCATCGCCTGGTCCGGCAGGAGCTGGGCTGCGGAGCTGAGCCGCCAGCGGTCCGACTTGGTGAACGTCAGCAGCGTCGGCCGCCCGTCACGCGTCGCCAGCGCGCTGAACCACGGCGCCTTCTCGCTCACGGGGAACCTGGGGATGTAGAGCGTGGGCGGGCCCCACTTGTAGCGGGGCGGCGCGTAGTCGGTCGAGAGGAACGCGGCCACGGTCAGCGGCGACTGGCCGCCGGTCATCAGCCCGTCCACCTCGTACTGCAGGACGCCTTCGAGCAGCAGGCGGCGTTCGCGGCTGTTCACCGCCCGCAGCAGGTCGTCGGTGACGGTGATGTCGGTGAACACCCTGGCCGCCTCGGCCGACGTGATCGCCACCGCGCTCGCGGACGGCGAGGGCGTCGAGGAGGCGGCGACGGGCTTCGTGGGCTGCGGTGCGGCATTGCCGGTGCAGGCGGTCGCCGCGGCCAGCACGCCGGCGGCGAGCGCCAGCACTTTCCGCCGCCCGTATGCACGCACCTCGCCATGTTATTAGGGCGGGCGCAGGTCGCGTACTCTTGGGAGACGTGGCAGCCATCGATCCTGCAGAAGAGATCAACGAGCTCGCGGGCACGGTCCGCAGCATCCAGGACGTGCTCGACCTCGACGCGATGCGCAAGCAGATCGAGGAGCTGGAGCAGCAGGTCGCCGCGCCCGACCTCTGGGACGACCCCGAACAGGCCCAGAAGGTCACCAGCAAGCTCTCGCATCTGCAGGGTGAGCTCAACCGCGTCGAGGGAGTCGCGCGCCGCCTCGACGACCTGACGGTCCTCTACGAGCTGGCGGCCGAGGAGAGCGACGACGACACGCGCGCCGAGGCCGACAAGGAGCTCGAGTCGCTCAAGTCCGACGTCGGCGCCCTTGAGGTGCGCACCCTGCTCTCGGGCGAATACGACGCGCGCGAGGCGCTGGTCACGATCAACTCGCAGGCCGGCGGCGTCGACGCCGCCGACTGGGCCGAGATGCTGCTGCGGATGTATCTCCGGTGGGCCGAGCGCAAGGGCTACTCGACCGAGGTCTACGACACCTCCTACGCCGAGGAGGCCGGCATCAAGTCGGCCACGTTCGCGATCAAGGCCCCCTACGCGTACGGCACGCTGCGCGGCGAGCACGGCACGCACCGCCTGGTCCGCATCAGCCCGTTCGACAATCAGGGCCGCAGGCAGACCTCGTTCGCCGGAGTGGACGTCGTGCCGGTCGTCGAGCAGACCGACCACATCGACATCAACGAGGACGACCTCCGCATCGACGTCTACCGGTCGAGCGGCCCCGGTGGCCAGGGCGTCAACACGACCGACTCGGCCGTGCGCATCACGCACCTGCCGTCCGGCATCGTGGTCTCCTGTCAGAACGAGCGCTCGCAGTTGCAAAACCGCGCCAGCGCCATGAACGTGCTCCAGGCCAAGCTGCTGGAGCGCAAGCGGCAGGAGGAGGCGGAGAAGATGTCGGAGCTGCGCGGCGCGAGCACCACGTCGTGGGGCACGCAGATCCGCAACTACGTGCTGCACCCGTACCAGATCGTGAAGGACCTGCGTACGGGCACCGAGGCCGGCAACCCGTCGGGGGTGCTCGACGGCGACCTCGACGAGTTCATCGAGTCGGAGATCCGCTGGATGCGGCGACAGGAGTCGGGGGCGGCGTCCTAAAGTCCGCTGAGGTGCTTGAGTGCCAGGCTCAACACGAGCAGGGCGACCAGCAGCAGGGCGATGAGAGCGGGGGACAGCCCGGCGAAGCCGTGGTTGTGCATCCGCTCCTTGTTGGCGCGGCAGAGAGGGCAGCGTCCCTCGATCACTGGGTGGGCGCACTGCGCGCATACGAGGTGTTCACAACTCATGACAGCCCCAAGTCTAGCCGCACAATCGTTTTGTTTCCGTTATGGACGTTCCATGCCAGTCTTCCCCCTAGACTGTGCTCTGGCCAATCGGAACGTCGATCATCAGTAAAGCCGACGTCCCCGATTGGCCAGCGGCGGGAAGTGGGCATGTGCCACCCTCGCTTCCGTCCTGACCCCTAGACTGGCATGCCGTGATGCTCTCGTGATCCATTTCGATAATGTCACCAAGGTCTACGCGAACCAGAACCGGCCCGCCCTCGACCACGTATCCGTAGACGTGGACAAGGGTGAGTTCGTGTTCCTCGTCGGCCCTTCGGGGTCAGGCAAGTCCACGTTCCTGCGTCTGATCCTCAAGGAGGAGCGGCCCAATTCCGGCGCGATCCACGTCGCCGGGAAAGACCTGGCCCGCCTCTCCAACTTCAAGGTGCCTCACCTGCGCCGCCGCATCGGCTGCGTGTTCCAGGACTTCAGGCTGCTCCCGAACAAGAACGTCTACGAGAACGTGGCGTTCGCCCTCGAGGTCATCGGCAAGCCACGGCGGTTCATCCGCAAGGTGGTCCCCGAGGTCATCGAGCTGGTCGGCCTGGAAGGCAAGGCACACCGCATGCCAGACGAACTGTCCGGCGGCGAGCAGCAACGCGTCGCCATGGCCCGCGCCTTCGTCAACCGGCCGATGATCCTGCTGGCCGACGAGCCCACGGGCAACATCGACCCCGCGACGAGCATCGGCATCATGAAGGTGCTCGACCGCATCAACAGGACTGGCACCACGGTCGTCATGGCCACGCATGACGCGGCCATCGTCGACTCCATGCGCAAGCGTGTCGTGGAGCTGGAGGACGGCAAGATCGTCCGTGACCAGTCGCGTGGCGTTTACGGCCAGGCGTACTGACAGGGAGCTGTAGACAGAATCATGCGGGCGAACTTCATCTTCTCCGAGGTCTGGATCGGCCTCCGTCGCAACCTGACCATGACGGTCGCGGTCGTCATCACCGTGGCGGTCGGCATGGCGATGCTGGGCGTCGGCTTGATGATCAACGCCCAAGTCGGCTTGATGAAGGGCTACTGGAGCGACAAGGTCGAGGTCTCGGTCTTCCTGTGCAACAAGGGGACCGCCATCCCGGCGTGCAACGGCAAGGCGATCACCCAGGCCCAGACCAAGGCGCTGGAGACCCACATCAAGGGTGTCCCCGGGGTCAAGCAGGTGTTCTTCGAGAACCAGGCCTCGGCGTACGAGAACTTCCAGAAGACCTACGCCTCCAACAAGGCGCTCCTGACCGCCACCAAGGTCGAGGACATGCCGCAGTCGTTCCGGATCCAGGTGGCCAACCCGGACAACTACCAGTCTGTCATCCAGGCCATCGAGGGGCAGCCCGGCGTCTCCCAGGTGACCGACCAGAAACAGCTGGTCGGCCCGTTCTTCGAGATGCTCGACAAGCTCGCCTACTACGCGCTCGCGGTCGCGATCATCCTGGTGCTGGCGGCGGCCCTGCTGATCGGCAACACGGTCCGGCTGTCGGCGTTCAACCGGCGCCGGGAGACGGGCATCATGCGCCTGGTCGGTGCGTCCAACCTGTACATCCAGCTGCCCTTCATCATGGAGGGCGTGATCGCGGGTCTGATCGGCGGAGTGTTCGCGGCGGTCATCCTGATCGTCACGAAGGTCATGCTGTTCGAGGAGCTCGGCCAATTCTTCGGCGATGCGACCGCGCAGCTGGGCTGGGACGCCGTGGCTCAGACGATCACGTTCACCATGATCATCGGTGTGGTCATCTGTATCCTGGCCTCGTTCGTCACGCTTCGCCGATACCTCAGGGTGTAGCCGTGTTCATGGTCGCGCTCGCGACGAACCTTCGTGGGCGTCGCGGGCTCGCCCTCTTCGGTTCCGCTCACCCCTCCGATCGCCGGTAAAGTCGAAGCATGCCACGTGAGACCGGGCGGAAGGTCATCGCCCAGAACAAACGTGCCCGGCACGACTACCACGTCGAGGACACCTTCGAGGCGGGGCTCGTGCTGCAGGGCACCGAGGTGAAGTCGCTCCGCGAGGGCCGCGCCTCGCTCGCCGACGGCTACGCCAGCATCGACGGCAACGAAGCGTGGCTGCTCAACGTGCACATTCCCGAATACACGCAGGGCACATGGACCAACCACGCCGCCCGCCGCAAGCGTAAGCTGCTGCTGCACCGCAAGGAGATCGAAAAGCTCGCCGCCAAGACCAAGGAGGGCGGGCTCACGATCGTGCCGCTGGTGCTCTACTTCAAGGACGGCCGGGCCAAGGTCGAGATCGGCCTCGCCCGCGGCAAGAAGGACTGGGACAAACGGCAGTCGCTGGCGGAGCAGCAGGCCAAACGGGAGATGGCCCGGGCCGTGCGCTACCGCAACAGATGAGAGTGGCATGAGACGGCTGAGCCGCACCCTCTCCGCGACCGTCACACTGGCGATCGCGTGCACGACGCTGACCGGCTGCTTCGAGGAGCCGTCACCGCACGACGCGGTGCGTGACTTCCTCGTGGGCTGGCAGACGGAGGACTACGATCTGGCCGCGGGACGCACCGACGGCAACCAGGCCATGGTGCGCAAGGCGCTGTCCGACGCCAAGCTGGAGCTCGACGCGGCCTCGTTCCGCTTCAGGATCGAGAGGCTGACGGTCAACGGCGACCAGTCCCAGGCCCAGTTCCGCGCCGAAGTCGACCTGGGCGAGAACAACCCGCTCTGGGAGTACGACGGGATGCTGCCGCTGCACCTGGTCGACGGCATGTGGAAGGTGCGCTGGTCGCCCTCGGTGCTGCATCCCGAGCTCAAGGAGGGCCAGCGGTTCGCGGTCGACACGAAGCCGAAGCCGCGGCAGCCGGTGGTCGACCGGAGCGGCGAGTCGCTGCAGACCGAGACCGTGCTCTACGTCGCCGGTGTCTACCCCGCCAAGCTGGGCGACCAGGCGGAAGAAGTGGTCGCCAAGCTGTCGGAGATCACCGAATACGCCCAGGACCGGCTGCTGAGCCGCATCAGGTCGGCGCCACCCGATAACTTCGTGCCGCTGGTGACGTTCGGGCAATCGCGCTACCGGTCGATGAAGTCCAAGCTCGCCGCCATCTCGGGGATCGAGGTGCAGCCGCAGGACCAGCCGGTCAATCCCGCCCCGCCCCGGCAGATCGTCGGCAACGTGAGCGCGCTCACCCCGGACGACGAGCAGAAGCTCGGCGGTCCGCAGCGGGCCGGAGACTCGGTCGGCAAGACCGGCCTGCAGCAGGCCTACCAGGACTATCTGACCGGTTCCACTGAGACCAGGGTTATCACGCTCGACCTCAAGACCGGCAAGAAGGCCGCCCTCCTGGAGGAGTGGCCGGGCCGGCAGAACGTCTCGGTGAGGACCACGATCGACCGCGGCATCCAGTCGGCGGCCGAGCAGGCGGTGGCCGACTCCTCCCAGAGCGCGCTGGTGGCGGTGGACCGCAACACCGGAGAGATCCGCGCGGTCGCCACCCAGGGCGAGATGGACCAGGAGAAGGACGCGCTGGCCGGCAAATACCCGGCGGGCACGGCGTTCTCGATCGTGGCCGCGGACGCGCTGCTCAAGGCCAATGTGAGCCCCAAGCAGCGGCTGGACTGCCCGCAGGAGCGCACGGTCGGCGGCGCCAAGTTCGTGCACGCCGGACAGTCCACCGGTGCCGCGACGCCGGGCACGTTCCAGGAAAACTTCGCCAAGAGCTGCGTCACCGCGCTGGCCTCGCTCGCCCGCCGCGT
The DNA here is from genome assembly GCF_044465905.1 of Nonomuraea sp. NPDC049480. Taxonomy (NCBI): domain Bacteria; kingdom Bacillati; phylum Actinomycetota; class Actinomycetes; order Streptosporangiales; family Streptosporangiaceae; genus Nonomuraea; species Nonomuraea sp. NPDC049480. The sequence continues at coordinate 691,169 of NZ_JBITMD010000001.1, read as the reverse complement.
CAAGGCCGAAGACCTGGACAGGAGCGCCAAGGCGTTCGGCGTGGGGCAGCCATGGGGGCTGCCGCTGAAGTCGTTCAGCGGCTCCTTCCCGGCGCTGTCCGGCGACGCGGACAAGGCCAAGGCCATCGCCGGCCAGAACGTCGAGGTGAGCCCGCTGAGCATGGCGCTGGTGGCCGCGGCGGTGTCCTCGGGCACCTGGCGCCCGCCCGTGCTCGTCACCGACCCGAAGTCGCCCGACCCGGCGGCCGAGACCGTGCCGGCCACCCAGCCCGCCCCCATTCCGGTCGATCCGAAGGTGCGCGCGGCGCTGATCCCGATGATGCGGGCCGGCGCGGCCGGAACCCCCGCCCAGGCGGGCAAGGCCAAGGTGTACGGCGTTCGGGCGACGGCGGGCAGCCAGCTGACCTGGTTCGTCGGCTGGCAGGGGGATGTGGCCATCGCGGTGTTGTCGAAGAACTACGACGCCTCGGCGGTGGCCGGCGGCTTCTTCGCGGCGCTGGGCACCTCATCGTGAAAATGTGGTGACACGGAGCAACCATTCGGGGCCGCGACGGCGTCTTACTGAGTGACTGGGCCCGCTCGGGGGGTTGCGGTCCCAGTCGCCGTGATGAGATCAGGACTTCATCTCGGGGGAAGTCCTGCCGTCCGGACCGGCTCGACCCTGCCGGTCGGCCCCCGGGAGCGCGCGCCGAGTGCCACGCTCCCGGGGGTTTCGCCATGGGGAATTAAGTTGGCGTTGAGGGTGTTGTCCCATGTACATTCATGTTGCGCACCCCCTCACCGGGGTGTGTTGACAACTGCACAGGGGGTGACTGGCTTCGACTTCGATCTTGCAAGCCAGGTGAAGCGGGCCGAGGACTGCGGACATAACCTCGTTAATCCTGTGACCGCAAACTACAAGTGCCAATTCCAACAGCACTGTGGCGGCCAGGGACTCCCTGGCCCTCGCTGCCTAAGTAGCGAAACCACTGTCAGCCCGGGAGTGCCTTCGGCCCGGTGTCTGGCATCGTTAGAAGGCTCAACCGCTCGACCCGGCCACGGGGGAGAGCGGGAAACCAAACAGTGGCTGAGCCCGTCGGCGACTCGCCTGCGTGATCGCCGGGGCTGAGAAAAGCACAGCAGGCTGCGCCCGGAGAAGCCCTGACTTGGGGTTGAAGGACGCGGGTTCGATTCCCGCCACCTCCACAACATCACACCGCCTCTGACCTGTCGAAACATCGACAGGCAGGGGCGGTTTTTTGTTCGTGGGGCGTCATGGGGGGCACGGGCCTGCCGGAGCAGGACGCTGACCCAGGTCGCCGCCTACGTTCACGGAACCTCACCCGGCGGAAGGGACTGGTGGTTCCGTGTCAGCAGGACCTCGACGCACCGAAGGTGTCGAGTACCGCAAGAAGAAGAATGGGAAAGTGTCCTACCGCGTCCCATGGCGCGACGTCCATCATCAACGCCCACAAGTTCTTCTGACGTCAGGTTGTGCTGTGCCATATCCGTACACGCTGGTTTACCTGCGGTTATCCTCGATCCTCCTGTGCTTCCGCCTGCTGTATTTGATCTTCGTCCGGGTGGTGGGCCGGCTGGTCCTGTTGACCCGCAGCGATGCCTCCAAGGAAGAGGCTCAGCCGTTGCTTCCAGTCGCGCCGGAGCCGCACCCCTGGAGGGCCTCCGCTTCGCTCCGGACGCCTTACTCGGGTGTGGGCTTCGCCCACGCGTTCCCCGTTGACCGCTCGAACCAATGGAGGATTCATCGACCCGTGCATTGATCAACCTGACGTTCGCTGAAGATCACTATGATCAGTTCACCTATCGTGGTACGCCGTGGTACATCGGGGTACGATCAGGTTATGGATGCACAGAGGTCTCGTCCGACTGAGGTGAGCGTGCGCCAGTTCGTCAACGACTCCGGTAGCGTCACGCGCGGTTTGCGCGAGGGGAAGCGGTACATTCTGACGATCAATGGTGAGCCGCTTGCCGAAGTGAAGCCGATCAAACGTCGCCGCTTCGTCCCAACGGCCGAGGCGCAGGCCGTCTTCGCCACCGCCCCGGTTGTTGACTGGGATGAGGTGCGGGCTGATCTGGACACGGTGATCGATGATGAGCTGCGTGATCCGTTCGAGGGGACGGGCCTGTGATCCGGTACGAGCGAGGCGTTCTGGACACGAACATCGTGGCAGCCTTTCAGCTCTTCGATCCCGCCGAACTGCCCGTGGAGTCGGCGATCACCGCCGTCACGCTCGGCGAGCTGTCGCGTGGGCCGTACGCCACCGATGATCCGGTCAAGCGCGCCGGAAGGATCTCGGTACTTCAGCATGCCGAAGCGGCGTTCGGTGATCCGCTGCCATACGACGCCGAGGCGGCCCGGATGTTTGGGCAGCTTTGTGCCATCGTGTACGCGCAAGGTCGGCAGCCACGGAGCCGGACCGCCGACTTGATGATCGCCGCGACAGCCGCCAGCAACGAACTGCCGTTGTTCACGGCGAACCCCAAGGACTTCGACGGCTTGGAACGGCTGGTGGACGTGGTCGCCGTGATACGACCTCACGGCGCGACGGGCTAGCCGCAAGGGCGGGTCAGCCTTGTCGAGAGCGATGGCGCATGGCCGTTCGCCGGTCTTCCCGAGGAGCCGTTCGTCGCGCCCGATTCGGTCATGCATGGTCAGTCCTCTTCAAGGGGCCCGATCACCTGACGCAGCTCCACCACCTGCGACATGGCGTTCGAGTAGCGGTAAGTAGGTCCACTGTTGATCATGATGACCAGATGTTCGGGCGCAGACGATTCCAGGTGGGCGAGCGCGGACGTTCTCTTCTCTGCGATAGGGGACGAGCAGGCCCCACGAGGCGCCGCACATGAAGACCGCGACGGCGCCGCTGCTGGCCGCCCTGAAGCGACACGATCATTGGCTCGATCCCCTGGACTGCGACCAGGTTCGGTGAGTCAGGGCCCGGTGGCCCGGCCCAATTCGCCATCACAAGCGACGAGAACAGCGACCGCGGCACGCCTTCGAGGCGGGCGTCTCGCACGCTGGCGCCCAGCGTTTCCTCTCCGGTCACCACGTGACGCCTACCGGGTCGGCCCCGGTACAGGCAACGAGCCCGAATAGCCAGACTTCCGGAGCCGACCACCACATTCTGGCGGCGCCAGGCTGGACCCACTCGACGGTGTGGCGCCGCTCTCAACCATGGCTCGGTGCGGTGACGGTCGGATCCGCTTCTTGCGGATTCGCTTTTGTACGCAGGATCTGCCAGCACATGTACGCGCACAGGCCCGTCGCGGGCGTACCCAGCAATATTGAGGCGATGCCAAGAGCGGTCACCTGCTCCGCCAGGTACAGCGGCACCATCACCATCGCGGAGAGGCCGAACTTCGCCAGGAACACCGCCGTGCAGGCCTGGAAGCGCCGCAACCGCGCCCGATCGCGCCGCCAGCCGAGCCGGCGAGGTGGCCGCCATCGCCGAGCGCCTGGTCCTCGACGACGCCGCTGACGAAGACGAAGAGGAGACCGGCGAGGACCAGGAGCAGGCTGACTAACCACCACGGCCCCCGCTGCCTCGCCGGTGGGCGCTGGCAGGGCGAAACCCATCCGCCGCGCACACGCCGACGCGCACCTCATCAACCAGCAGGTGCGCGCGGCCGGCCACGACGCCACAGCAGCAGAGTAAGGGTCATCAGCCGGATTCGATCCTGTACTGCCACATAAGGTCGGGATCGGGTGTGTCCAGTCAGTGGTGTATCTCGATCTTCTTTGATTATCGGGTGGCCGGGGTCAGGCGGCCTTCGAAGGTGATGGCGAAGGCGTTCAGAGCGGCTTTCCAGCGGGTGACCCAGCGTTTGCGGCCCTTGCCCGTCGGATCCAAGCTCATGATCGCCATGTAGACGCACTTGAGCGCGGCCTGCTCATTGGGGAAGTGGCCGCGGGCCTTTACCGCCCGCCGGATCCGCGCGTTCACGGACTCGATGGCGTTGGTTGAGCAGATCACCCGGCGGATCTCGGTGTCGAAGTTGAGGAGGGCACGAACTCGGCCCATGCGTCTTCCCACAGCTTCACGATCGCCGGGTACTTGCCGCCCCAGACCTCGGCGAACTCGTAGAACCGCTCCAGCGCGGCCGCCTCGGTCGGGGCGGTGTAGACGGGCTTGAGGGCTTTGGCGATGGCGTCCCAGTGCTGGCGGGCGGCGTAACGGAAGCTCGCCCCCAACAAATGCACGACGCATGTTTGGACCACGGCCTGGGTCCAGCCTGCGACGAAGGGGTGCCGCCGGAAGCGCCCGACGAGTAGGCGCACGACGTGCTCAGCTTCGGCGACCCGGACTCCAACCCCGTGGAGCCGATAGAAGAGATCGACCGGCTGTACGCCGACGCCTGGCGCGTGGGATGGGAAACGCACGCCGCGGCGTTCCCGGCCGGCCGACCAGGTCCTCGAAGCCAGCAGCACCGACCAGCTCGCCGGCCTGCACGTATGGCACCTGCGCATCGTGGAGACGCCGCGGTTCCTCCAGCGGCCCAATGCCGGCGCGGTCCGCCAGGCGCTCACCGAGCACACCCTCCACGACCTCGTACTCGTAGAAGACGGTCATGGCCGCGGCTGATTGGTCTTGGCCGCAGCGAGAGCAGGGCTCACGGGGAACGGGCCTTCGCGGTAGATCTGTGGCATGACCACCTGACCCCCGAAGCAGGGCGGCCGGCTCCAGTCCGCCATCCTGGCGCAGCCAGGCGCGCCCCTGGGCTACTTCAACAACAGAAGAACCGCAGATCGAAACCCCTCGAAAGAGGACTTGACCTGCGGTTCTTCAAACTGTATATCAGTACTCTGAGTAGCCCCGATGGGGCACACGGCAGATGGATGCAGGATGCGCCCCTGGTCATCGAAGCCTTGTGTTCGCTGGACCGATCTGTCGTGTGAGAAGCGGTTCGCGGTTCGCTTCGGGCGAGGGTGAGTTTCGTCGAGGAGGTCAGCGAGACAGTCCAGCTGGCCCGGACGTCGCGTCGCTTCTTCGATCCGCCCGACAGGCATCAGGCCGTCGAGGACGTCGACGACGAACTGGGACGCGGGGCATGGCTTCGAACTCGTCTCGTGAGCCGTCGTTCAGAACCGTGTGCGTATCAGGTGACGGATGCTCAGCGATGGCTGGGCCCGCCGGTCAGTCGATGCCTTCGATGATGCGGAAGTCGCGCTCGAAGCCGTCGGGGAGGGCCACCAGCGCCTTCTGGTATGCCTCGCTCTCGTATGCCGCGACGGCCTGTTCAAAGCTGTCGAACTCGATCAGAACGACGCGTTGCGTGATTCCGGCCTCGTGGGCGACGACTCGACCGCCACGGGACGGGATCCGGGACAGGACGCGCCCGCCCCCAGCCTGGACAGCCGGACCGGCCAACTTGTCGTAGGCAGTCAGCCTCTCAGGGTCGGAAATGGCGGGGTAGACACTGACCCAGTAGCCCTTAGCCATGGAAACCTCCTGTGTTGGGCCGGACACGTCCGACTTCGAATTGACACTCAGATCGATCGATCCCGGCGACGGGTACTGCGGTCAGTTGAATCGGCATATGCGCAGGTTAGGGCTTGATGTGCGGTCGAGGGAAAGACCGGTACGGGATAGACTCAGAACGGATCGTTATCAATCGGCAGGGAGGGCACGTGGCGCCGGATACGGTGAGCCTGCGGTACTTCCTGGTGCTGGCGCAGGAGTTGAACTTCACCCGCGCGGCCGCACGGATCGGTATCGCACAGCCCGCACTCAGCGCCCGGATGCGCCGATTGGAGACGGAACTCGGTACGGCCCTGCTGGTCCGCAACACGCGTAGCGTCGTATTGACCACGGCCGGTGCGGCTTTGGCGGAGTCCGCGCCGCCCGCGCTGGCGGCGCTGGACCGGGCATGGGACACCGCCCGGAGCGCGGCGGCCGGTGAACTGGGCACACTGCGCATCGGATACAGCCTCAGCGCCGGAGCCGAGACGGCACCGGCCCTGGTGGACAGGCTGATTCGCGGCAACAGCGGACTCAAGGTCGGCGCGGTCCCGATGGCGACACCGGAGATCTCCCCCGCGGTCGCCGACGGCCGCATCGATGCCGGGATCACCCGCGGTGAACAGCCGGGCCGTGACGTGCGCCGGTTCCTGCTGCGGCGTATGCGCGTCGGGGTCCAGCTGGCGCAGCACCACCCGCTGGCCGAACACCCGGAGATCGAGATCGCCGACGCGGCCGCGTATCCGCTGCGACTCCCGGACCGTGCGGCCAACCCCGTGATCCACGATCAACTGTCCGCACTGTTCCGAGACACCCGACCACACCCCCGATTCCACACGCCCGCAGTCTCTTTCGACATGTCCCAGCGCGACCTGCTCGACGGGGTCACCCTCGCCCCGGCCGGAGAAACCGCGGCCACGGCACAACCGGTCGGTCTCACCTGGCGACCGCTGCGGGGCGCGCCCAGCCTGACGATCCACCTGGTCCTCCCACGCGAGCAGTCGCCACTACACCGCCGCATCCGTGCCGTCGCCAAAAACCTGGCGCACGAGCTGCACTGGCTGCCGGACTGACGCGCAAGAGGTCAAGCGAGACGGACGCCTGCGGTGGCGAGGCCGAAGACCTTACGCCCGGCGGACTTCGCGGTGAGGACGACGACGGCGGTCTTGCTGAATGTCCGACACGACCTTGTGCTGTCCCGACACGACCTCGCTACGCCGGCGGATCAGCATCCGATGATGGCCCCGGGTCCGGTCCGAGTCGGATACCACGCCTTCGCCGACGCCGAACCGGACAAGCACGGGTAACCGGCGGGAACGCCCGCCGTCAACGGCGTCCATGACATCGGTCAATGCTTAACGCCAACCACTGTTCCATTGCTCCCCGAGGCCGGAGTACTGGGATCTATTCGTGCTCCTGGTCGGCAGGATGCAGGAGCCGGCCGCGCACGAGGCCGAGTTGGCGCGGCTGCGCGGCGAACTGGACGCCGTGAACGAGGCGCTGCACAAGGCGGGCATCGACTACCCGCAGGGCGCCCGCGGGATCCGCGACCTCCACAACGCGTTCCAGGGTGCGCTCGAAGCGCGGAAGGAAGCGCTGGAGGAGCTCCGCGCCCTCAAAAGGGTGACAGAGCGTGGCGAAGGTGCGGAAATTGTCCCGGGCGAGCACCTACCCTGCGTGATGTCGTGGTAAGTCCGCCCTGCGCAGGGAGCCGACCCACCACGGCGTGGTGACAACCTCGGGTCATCCCGGTTGTGCACCCGCTGGAGATCGTTTAGCGGGTCCCAGTCCGCTCCGCACACCCCACACGGAAGGACCCTCGTGCCAGGAAGCGTCACAGCGACTGGTCCAGCACCTACAGCACCTGGTCGGCCCGAACATCAGGCACCACCGATTACGCCGCCGCCTGTCCGTCGAGAAGCTCGCCACCCGCTGCACCAGCCTTGGCTACCCCGTCGAACGGTCGAACCTCGCCGAGCTCGAGCTCGGCCAGCGCGCCACCATCAGCGTTCCCGAAACTGCTTGTCGTCGCCAAAGCGCTGGACGTGCCGCCGCTGACCCTGCTCACCCCGCCCGCCGGCGACAGCGTCGAGATCCTGCCCGGCGTCGAGACCGAACCTCTGGAGGCGTTCGCCTGGCTCGACGGCACCGCTCCCCTCCCCGACGACCAAGACGACCAAGGGGACGGCCCACGCGCCGAACTCCGGCTGCTGCGCGACCACCACAAGCTGCTCGCCGACTGGACCGCCCGCACCCGGGCGGCCGCTGCCTCCCGCGCCCGCGCCAACGACGACGATCCTCACCAGGAGGCGTGGAAGAACGCCGCCCACGGGCACGCCGAGCAGGCCGGCCACGCCGAGCAACTCCTCGCCAGCCTCCGCGACACCATGCGCGCCCGAGAAGTCGCTCTCCCCGCGCTGCCGCCCGAACTGATCCACCTCGACCACCGACCCGAGTAGCCGAGCGGCTACCGGGAGGCTGGGTGGCGTTCCGCGCCGACGTAAAGCACACCGCCGCGTCGACTTTCGTGGTCGACGCTCGCAGGGCGGCATCGTCGCCGCTGCCGAGCTCACCCTGGCTTGGCTCTCAACCGGTGATGATCGGGAGGAGATCCTGATGCTGCTTGAGCTCTGACCCACTTCGTCCCATCCGGCCCGGATCTCGTTTCCTGGCTGCGCGCCGAATCAGAGGCAGCGCTCGCGGTCGGGGGGCGGTACGGGGCGTTCTGCGACCGGCTTGGGCACGAAGTCCCGTGCGTAGGCCTGCCTTTTGATGTGCTTTCCCTCCATTCCCCAGATCTCGGCCGCCCGGTACTCGGCCCACCTGATGGCCCCTGTCTTCAGATCGACGATGTAGAACTCCTCCCAGTCGCACGGTCCAGGCGGGTGGCCGTGATCGGGCCAGGTCCGGCTCCGCTCGGCGCGGAGCAGCACGCTGTCGCGACCGAGGGGGCGGATCGCGTTGACGGTCTCCAGGTCGTACGGCAGCGTGAGATCGGCGAACGTGACCCGGTGGGCAGGGTGCCGGAGATCCACTCTCTTCAGCTGGTAGCGCAGATGTTCCACGTCTCTCAGTCGGACGACGCTCACTGCTTCATCGCCCAGCACCACGGGGTACGTGCCGTCCTCGGCATCGCCTTCGCGGTGGGCCACCGTGAACGGAGACCTCCAGTTCTCCCGGACCTGCAGTTCCTTGCCGCTCAACAGGGTGACACGGCCACCGTCCGCGCGCGCCTCCAAAAGGTCATGGGCAAACTCCGTGCCGAGGTGGAGGCGCGCCTTCGACGACAGATCGATCAACTCGCTCCCGCGGTGGGCGTTCCACACGAACAGCAGCTCGCCGTCCCTGTGGAAGGCCAACTCGACGTTCCATGGATCGTCGGCGGGCCGGTACGCACTGGTGGAGACCAGCTTGACTGCCCCACTGGCGAGGTCTTTGACAACCAGGGCACGGTCGGAACGCCGGAGATAGGCGAGGCGCCGGCCGCCGTCGCTGATGGCGAGGGGCGACACCGCCTGCCCACCGTCCTTGGGAACGAAGCCGAGAGCCTCCTCGATCCGCCATTCCTGACCGGAGCCGCTCCCCGCTCTCCAGGAATGGTGCGCGGCCGCGGGTTCCCGGATAACCCCCGGGTCGTACAACACCGCATAGTCCAGGCGTGGTGCCTTCCTGCCTGGCAACACGGGCAGCCGTTCCGCCGGCTGTACCGTCGGCGGCGGATCCGGTTCTCCCTCAGGCCACGCTTGTACGGCGAGCACCACGCAAAGGCCGACGAGACAGATCATCGCGAGGCACCTCATGCCGCCCCCTTACGCAAGACGCAGGATCGCGTAGCCGAGCCGCGTGGCGTACCGTTTCCCGGTGTTGGGGTCGCGCTCTTCGTCCAGGATCGTCCAGCGCTCGACCAGCTCGTCGATGTGCATCGGGCGTGTTTCATGACCACCAGCATTGATCAGGCAAGTCACAGCAAGATCAACGCCGTTTGGGGCTCATGACATGCTTCTTACCGGCACCCCCAGTAGCCGGCCAAAGGGAAGGGAGGGCCCAGAAGGCTGCCGTTCAGTGGGCCGATCAGCCGTAGTTCTGAACCCACACTCTGACCGTGTGGGACTTGGGGCTGAGAGTGACGGTGGCCCTCCACTTTTCGCCGGCCCTCGCATTGTGGATACGGGTGTACATCTTCCCGCCCAGGCAGTAACCGCGGTCGCGCTTCATTTTCATCCACCCACCACCTCGGCCGATAGCACTGCTCCCCCATTTCCACAGGGTGGCCGTGGCCGCGGTGCCGTCCCCGCCGTTCCAGCACTGGGTGACGATCTGCAGGACTTTGGCCTGGCTCTTGATCGCCCCAGTATCAATGCCCCTGGTGTTCCCGCCGCCGTCCCAGATGGTGAACCAGCGGGCCTGGCTCGCCTGCTGGACGGAGACGGCGGCCGTGGCCGGAGTCGCCGCCTGGGCGGCGGGGGCGAGAAGCGTGCCGGCCGTGAGGGCGCCGGCGGCCAGGATCAGTGGTAGACGTCTCATCGTGCTTCCTTTCGCTGGTCGTCGTGGATATGGGAAAGGTAGGCCGGCGCATGTTGAGTTCTTGTTGAGCCCGGGTTGAGGCCCAACAGGTGCGCTCGACCGAGGTGTCGGTGAGACAGGAGGCGCCAGCGCTGAGGAAGAACGAGCGAGGACACAAGCCCGCACCGCTCGTCACCATGCCCCCATGTCCGCGGCGACCTTCGACATGCTGATCGAGCAGGGCACTGACTACGACTACGTCCTCACCACGCGCTCCCAAGCCGAGGGGCGGCCGCCGCTCGACCTGACCGGCTGCAGCGTCCGCGCCCACGTGCGCGCCCACCACGGCGACGACGCGCCCCTCCTGTACGACCTGGCCACCGGCGGCGGACTCGCCATCACCGACGCGGCCGCGGGGAGGGTGGCGCTGCACATCCCCGGCGCCACGTCGGCCGCGTGGCCGTGGCGGGTCGGCGTGTACGACCTGGAGCTCGTGGACGCCGGCGGGCACCCGCTCCGCCTCCTGCAAGGCGCGGTACGCGTGACCGGCGAGGTGACCCGATGAGCCACCCCGACGTCGAACTCGTCGTCCAGCAGACCGCCGGGCCTGCCCTGACGGTGGAGCAGGACGGCGGCATCTCGCTGACGATCGAGCAACACCACCAGATGGTGGAGCTCGAGCTCGCCGTCCCCGGCATCCAGGGCCCGCCCGGGGCGCGCGGCGAGCAGGGCCCGGCCGGGCACGAGGGCGGCGCCTTCCAGCGCGACATCGTGTTCGCCACCCCTTCCTTGGTGTGGGAAGCCGAACACGGCCAGATCCGGCAGCCGAACGTCACAACGTTCGCCGGCGACGGGCAGCGCGTGGAAGGCGACCCGTCCTACCCCACCGCGTCCACCGTCCGCGTCACCTGGGCCGTGCCCATGTCGGGCATGCTCCGCCTCACCTGACCTCGGGGGAACCGTCATGCCGAACTGGTACAGCCAGCACAAGTACAACCAGATCCCGGGCGTGGGGTTCGTGTTGCCCACGTCGAGCAGCGAGCCGGGAACGCCGGTCGCGTTCGAGTTGTGGGCCAGCCCCGCCACAGGCAAAGCCTCATGGCGCACCCCTGGCGGCGCGTGGATGGCGTTCGACGACGTCGCGGACGGGACGATCACGAACGCCAAAGTGGCCGCGAACGCGGGCATCGCGCTGTCGAAGCTCGCGACCAATCCGCTCGATCGGACGCAGCACACCGGCATCCAGACCGCGTACACCATCTCCGACTTCGTGGCGCAGGTACGGGCCAACCGGCTCGACCAGATGGCCGCGCCCGGGGCGGACATCCCGCTCGCCGGGTTCAGGCTGACCAACCTCGGCGCACCCGTCAACGCCAACGACGCCGCCCGCCTGGCTGACGTGCAGGCCGCGCGCCGCTGCCTTGGCACCAGCGCGCACCCGACCCGGCCCATCGACTGCACCACGCCCAGGCGCCGGCACAGCCCCTGGTAGCGGGCTGCGGTGTCTCCACCCTCCGAACCGCGATCGGAATGAAAGATCACTCCATCCACGTCGCCCCGCGAGTGGCCACCGCCATCTGCAGCGAGGCGCTGGTCAGCGCCGCATCGTGATGCTCGGACATGGCGTAACCAAGCAACCGGCGCGAGAACAGGTCCTCGACCGTAGCCAGATACAGCTTGCCCTCATCGGTGTCGATCGCGGTCACATCACCGCACCACGGCACGTCCGGGGCTACCGCGGTGAACTTGCGGCGGACCAGATCAGGTGCGGCGGGCCGCTTGCCCTGGCAGGTCAGCGATCGCGGCTTCTTGCGGACCCGTCCCGCCAGGCCGAGCTCGGCCATCCGGGCCGCGACTGTGTTCTCCGACACCCGCCAGCCCGCCTCGTGTAAGTCCCGGGTAATGCGGGGCGAGCCGTAGGTGTCGCCGGAGGCTTCGAACAGGCGGGTGATCTCCGCGTCCAGGTCGGCCTGCCGGCGTTCCCGGGGCGGTGGCGGCCTCTTGGCCGAGGCGGTTCTTCCATTTGCAATACCAGGACTGGGACACCCCCAACGCCCGGCAGGAGGTGGCGTGGTCGATGCCGTGCTCGGTCTTCTGGGAGCTGATGAAGGCCGCCACGCTTACCGGCCCATCGCCTCTTTGACCCACAAGACCACGGAGCGCTTGAGCAGGTCACGCTCGTCTTCCAGCTCGGCGCGTTCCTTCTCCCAGGCTGCTCGTTCCTTGGCGTGCTGCCGGGCCAGCTCGGCCTTCTCCCGCCGCAGCCGCGCCAGTTCCTCCTGCTCCGACTCCTTCAGCGCCCTGCCCTCCCTGCCGCTGTCGTATTGCTCGGCGAGCCGACCCATCTGCACCCAATTGTGCAGCGTGTACGGACTGATCCCCAGATCCCGCGCGACCTGAGCGACGGGCTTCCCGGTCTCCTTGACGATACGCAGCGCCCCGGCCCGGAACTCCGGATTAAAGCGCCGTCGCGTGACTGCTGCCACGACCAAACCTCTCCCGGTTCGGTCTCCACGCTATGAGGGGAAGCGCACCGCCGCTGTGGAGGTCGTCTTCCCCCGGATCGGCGAAGCCGAGTTCGGCGCCAACGACTCGTCTGGCTTGCACTTCCTCGGCCTGGCCGGGTCGCTGGTCATGGCCCGCCGCCGGTAGCCGGTCACGTCTGGCGGAGCGTGCTTGTCGCCCGGGAGAGCACCCGCCGGCTCCACCGCGATTGGGTCAAAGCCTCCTGTGCCAAGGACACGGAGATCCTGAGTGTCGAAATCTACTTCGACGCTCAAGGGTGTGTCCTCTTCTAACCCGGCGTACTCAGGTGCAAGCTGGCTCGTGCCGCAACAGGAGGGGTTGGCGTGGGGCTACCTCTACAACCGCAGGACCTGAGCGGCCCAAAGGGCATGCATGAGGTGCCGGTCAGCCGCGGGCGAGGACGACGCGGGCGGCCGCGATCTGCCGATCCTTGATCTCCTGAAGCGCACGGAACTCGGCGGGGTGAGCCCTGATGGCGTCGTCTTGGATGCGTTTCTCCGCTGCGGACCATATGGAGACGAGGTCGGTCTTCGCCTTGCACCTCACGTCCGCCTGCGCCGCGCGGATCTCCTCCTGGGAGGCGGGGCCGTCCTTCATCCACCGCTGGTCGGTGATGGCGGCGAGCGGGCCGGCGTACTGCCCGCCCTGCTCCCGCATGCACGTGCTCCAGGCCAGGAAGACCTGGACGACCTCCGGATCCCGCTGAGACCGCTCGAAGGTCTCCGAGATGAGCCTGTTGAACAGGGCCTCGTCGACCTGCGGGGTGCCCTGCTCCAGGTGGTTCCGCGCCTGTTTCAGGCAGCCGTCCTTCTCTCCGTACGCGGCCTGTCGTTCCTTCGCCGACAGGCTTCGCATACGGCTGGCACGTGCGGCGGCGCGCCGGGCCACGGTAGGGCGGTCCGGCGGGGTGTGATAACCGAAGAGGCGGGCGATCTCCGGTTCGACGACACCGTAGCGGCGGCGGTTGGCCGGCTCCACGTCCTCCGCCGCGCTCTGCGGCAGCACCTCCCACGCCATGCCCCGCCGCCGCATGCAGTCGCGGATGAGGAGCTCTTCGGCTCCCTCGAGGATGCCGATGTCCGACGGGGAGAAGTTGTACCGGTCGAAGGGGATCGAGAGCTCGCGCGCCTCCACCCCCGGCGGCGGCACCGGAACCTGCGGCTCCGTCGCCGCCGCCGTCGAACAGGCGGCTGTCGCCGCGGTCAGGAGCACCCCGACCGCTCCCCGCAGCCGAACGGACACGCTGATTCCTCTGATCGGCCGCAGGGCGGGGTTACCGAACTCGATGTCCGAGAGGTCGGTGTCCTGAGAGCGGTTCAGGGTCTTACGGCCTGACGTATCTGATGGAGCTGGTCTTGTTGTCGAACCCGTTGTTCGTCAGGTCGCCGTCCGAGGAACCCGGCCTTGCCGCGTAGCCGTACGCGCCGGAGCAGTTGCCGGAGTTGTAGAACTGCACCCTGGCGGCGCTGTTGTTCCGCATGGAGCTCGCCTTGTTGTTCACTCTGTCCGCGCTGTAGCACAGGCCCCAGCCCTCGAACATGAACTCCTCTTCTTTGCCCTTGAACTTGTCGTGCTCGTACAGGCAGAAGGCCAGCTCGCAGGAGCTCACCGCCGGGTCCGCCTCGGCCTGCGCGGTGGAGCCGACCCCCACCAGACTGACCAGGGTCAGCGCCACCACAGCGGCGCTGCGCACCCTCGCTCGCTTCATGCACACCTCATTCTCGCGGAACCGAAATCGTTGTGATCATAGTCAGGTACATGCCGGAAAATTCCACGAATTCGGTCAAATGGCGAGCATGCGCCGCGCTAGTATTCCAGCCGCACCTAGCGATCTTTGAGCTGTTGCTGCTGGTAGTGGCATCGAGGGGCGCGCGTTTGACCCGCCTGCCTGCCTGCCACCCCGCAGGACCCTACGACCTGCTACTGGCCGCGCCAATCTGCAGACCGCCTTCGAGGAACTGGGGGCGACACCGCGCGATCCGGTCAAGCTGTTGACCTTCGTGGCCGGCACCGACCACCCGCCCGGCTTCTACGCCGCCCGGGAGGAGGTCTTCGCGGATTGGTATCCCGATGGCGACGTCCCGGCGCACTCTCTTGCTGTCGTCTCCGCGCTTGCCTCCCCGGAGCTCACCGTAGAAGTCGAGGCCGTCGTTGCGTTGCGGAACGGTAGCACGCGATCCGCTGCCGAGAGAGGCGACGAATCTGCTGTATGAGCGTGCCGGGTTTCCACGACGCGAGTCGATGGTCCAACGGTGCGTGCTGGGCGAGTAGAGCGTGAACGGCAAGCGTCATGTTCCGCCTCCGGGCAGGCTGTCGCGCGGGAGCACGATCGAGACCACGGAACACGGCCGCTGATAGGCAGGGCGGGCAGCTCCGACTGGCCGACGCACACCGACGTCCAGTGTCGGCCGGCACGTCAGGCAGGTACGTGCTGTGCGTACGTGGACAGTGCATGGACTGTGAAATGAACATCCTCTTGCTCGAGTCTGACCGGAGAAGCGCCCGCAAATGCCTTTGCCGGGCGGCAACTCGACACAGATGAGAGGTCCTCAATGGGCAAGGCAATCAAGACAACCCTGACGGTCGTCGGGGCTGCGATAGTCGCCCTGGGTATGCAACCGTCGGGCGCCATGGCGAGCACCCACGCAGCGGGCAGTTATAACGTCATGTTCCGCCTGCTGTTCAACAGTTCACTGTGGCCTTCGAATGGCGTAAGCATGTGCCTGCACAGCACCACGAGCGCAGCGCGGGGCTATTCCACATGTATGGGCGGCTTCAAGACCGGTGGAGACTACCGCCTCGGAGTCCCGTTCAACCACGGCGACAAGGTCTGGATCGACCTGAACATCAAGAACAACCCGGATCACAAGCGTATTGACGCTGCGAACATGCGGATGTTCGAGGTCAAGGGAATCCCGACGTCGGTGAAGATCTACGGCTGGAAGAGCCTTGCGTCCTGCGTGAACGGCGATCCTCATCTTAAGATCTTCGGCTGACAGCTCCACTGTTCCGCCGCATTAGCCCCGCGCTTCACGGAGGATAAGAAAGTGCCTCTGGTTGGACGGACGGGCCAACCTTGAACTTCGTCAGCACGACCGGAAGCCCCGGAGACTCCATGCTCGGCCGGTTCGCGCCTCGCTTCGCCGATCTGGGCGCCCGGCGGTTCGATGGTTTCTGGGGTTGTCGGCCTCTTTCCGCACGTCAGAGCGCGATGATCTTTTCGGGCACGTAAGGCATGTTGACCGGCTCGCGACGGCATCTTGCGTGGGATCGGGCGCGGGTCTTGATGGCGTGGACGCGGACCGGGACATCCCGGAGGGCGCGCGCAAGACCGTTCGGACGCATCGGCACAATGCGCCACGCCTTGTAGCAGCGGACGGCGGCTGCGGGTGGCCCAGTTCACGGAGTCGCGATGTTGCCACGAGCGATGGCGCTGCACCGACCATGGGGTCCGGGCTTCTCAGACTGGGACATCGTCCGCGACCTGCTGTGGCGTCGCCGTACGGTCGTAGCCTCACCGTGATCCGATTGCGGCATGATCTGCCGGCATGAGGAAAACGATCTCTGTCTTAGTCGTTTGCGGCGCCTTCCTGGTGGGTACAGCCCCCGCCCAGGCCGCGCCCAAGGACCCGGTGCGCGTGCTGAAGTCCACGCTCATTCCCGGCCACGGCGTCCGGTACACCGAGATTGCCAACTGGTCCGACGGCACCGAGACCTCGCAGGCGTACGCCACGAAGGGCGTCCTGCAGTTCGGAAAGAAGAGCCTGGCCGCCTACGACATCGCCAGCACCGCGTATGACGACGAGAAGGACCGCGTCATCTACAACGGCAAGGCCACGTACTACTCCGGCGCCATCGCCGGAGACCTGCCCAAGGGCAAGACCTGGCTCAAGGTGCCCGGCGGCGGCGGCATGCCCAGCCAGTTCGACCAGGTCCTCAACCCCACCGAGCCAACCACGCTGTCGGCGCTGCTCACGAAGGGCAGCAAGCGCGGAAACACGGTCACCGGCACGATCACCTTCAAGGACCTGCGCAAGGTGTCCGCCTGGTTCTCCCGCTCCCCCCTCCGCTCCTGGGCCTCGGACACAGAGGTCTCCTACAAGCTGACGCTCAACTCGGCAGGCCTGGTCAGCAAGCTGTGGAGCTCGTACACGGCCAAGGGCGTCTCGGAGGGCTACGAAGCATTCGAGGGCAGCACCGCCATCGTCGACACTCGCTACATCGGCTGGGGCGCCAAGGTGTCGGTCAAGACGCCCCACCCCAAAACCGTCACCGAGTGAGCCTGTTCCGGGCGTCGCGACGGGCGCGGGCGTAGACGCGTACGGCGCCGGCCGCCCGGACGAGGCCGAGCACTTCCAGACCGTGCACTTCGAGATCATCTTGTCGTAGTGGTCTGGTACGCTCTCCGCTGATCAACTTCGCGCGAGGGGCTGTGGATGTTCCGTCTCCTGGCCATCCTGGCGGCCACCGCGCCGACGTTCTTATCCATCCTGATGCTCCGCGACTTCGGCGGGTTCGGCCACGAGCCGCCACGGCCGGATCCGCTGGAGCTCGCGATCGGGGTGGCCTACGGCTACGCCACCGACTACCTGCCGGTCCTGCTGGCGTTCCTCGCCCTCTGGGCGCCGCGGTGGCTTCCCAAAGCCGGCGCGGTCGCCGCGGCCGTGGCGCTGGTGCTCACCGTGTCGGCCCTCGTCGTCTCCGGAACCGGGGGCTTCGGCCCGCAGTTCGGCTCCATACTGGCCTGCCAGGCGATCGCCGTCGTCGCATTCCTGCGGACCCGCCCGGAGCAGCGGGTGCCATGGCCACGGGCGGTCATCTGGAGCGCGGTCGTGCTGCTGGCGCTGGGCCAGACCCTGGCGAGGAACACCCCCACCAGCGACTTCGGCTGTTACGCGGACATGAAGGGGACGTGGGCGCTGGCCTTCTACCACCTCGACACCGCCCACGGCCTCTACTACTGGGTCTCGGCCGCCGCGATCGGCGCCGTGCTCTCCGGGTATCGGGCCGCACCGCTCTGTGGACTGGTGCTGCTGGTGCCCGCACTGTTCGAGCCCGCCGCCTGGCTCCTGTCCAACGCGCCGCACAACTGCTCCAGCACCCTGGAGCTGGTCGACTGGCCGTACCTGATCGCGGGGGTGCTGGCGTTGTCCTCCCGGACTCGCCTGCTCGATCGGTCCTAGCCGATGTTCGGCCTCCTCACCATCCTGGCGGCCACCTCGCCGAGTTTCCTGCTCTCTCTGCATCCCCGCCACCTTCTGCGGCTGGGCTCCGGCCACGTGGCCCGAGCCGACCCCGCTGCGCGCGGCGATCTGGCACGCCGCCTTCTGGACCGTCCAAGTGCCGGCGGCGTGCCGGCGCTGCTCGCCATCTGGGGCGCCACGACGGTTCCCGGTGCTCGGCGCGATCACCGCGGCTGTGTCGCTGGCGATCAACGCCCCCACGCTCGTCATCCCCTGCACGACCCCATGCGGCCCGCACCTCGCCCATGGATGTCCCTCTCGTGCCAGGCGGTCGTGGTCGTCGCCCTCCTGCCGGCGCGCGGGAGCGGCGGGCGTCGCCAAGCCGTCCGCCTGGCCTGGCGCGGCAGCCGCTTCTCCCCGATGTATCCATGGCAGGCCTTCGTGTACGGGCGTGGCGGCGCCCCGTTGCGGCCCTTCACGTGGACGAACCGCTTCGCGTGGAGACTCGGCGACATCTCTGCCCGCGCCCGAGCATGACTACATCGCGGCCCGCCTGGCCGATCCCGGTCCGCCTCCACGGTGAGCGCGCGTCGCGACGCTGAAACCCCGACGGGCGGGATCGGTCAGAAAGCGGTCTGTGGAATGGACAGTGCCCACGCCTAAATTCGCCTGGCCTGTCCGCTCGTGACGCAGGAACGGGGTCAGGTCAGCCGACCCGCATGGCTCGGTGAATGCCTCGTCCTGCCCCGTCCCAACAAGGAGAAGATCATGAAACTCGACCTGTCCAACGGCGCCACCCGTAGTCCCCGGCGCCGCATGGCGATCGCTGCCGTGATCGCGGCTCTGGCCGCCACTGCTGTCGCCGCGCCCGCTGCCGCTTCCAGCGATGCCTCGGTCGGCGCCGCCACAGGGACGTCAGCAGCCGCCCCGCCGGCCGGCACCTTGAACATCAGCAACCGCCGGACCAACCTGCAGTTGGAGGTCGGTGACGTCGGCGCCAGCGGCAAGGGCCGGGTCTTCAGCAGGTTGGCCCGCGGCGGCAATGACGTCGAGCAGCAGTGGAACTTCATCAACGGCGGCAAGCTGGTGAGCAGGAAGCTCGTGCGCGGGCGGACCGTGTGTCTGGAGACCGACAACGCCGGTCGACTGTTCGTGGCCCGGTGCGTGGGCGGCAAGCAGACCCAGAAGTGGGCCTTCAAACTGGCGCTCGACGCTCCGGGGGCCTTCAAGGACGCCTTCGTCATCCAGAACTTTGCGACGAAGAAGTGCCTGACCAGCGCCGTGGCGAACGCGCGGCGTAACGCCGCGGTGGGCGTCGGCTCATGCAGGAGCGGCAATCTGCTCCAGCAGTGGTTCGCCGCATCGCTCGTGAGCGACTGATGTCCCGCGCGGTGGGCGCGGCCCGCCGCGAACGCTCCAAAAAGCCCATCGGGTTCTTGAGCGTGCTGTGGATGGAGGGCGACATCTGCATTTCCCCAGGACGTCGCTCACTGCCCGGATCGGCCGACTGGCACACTCCTGCTCACTCGCACGAGGTCTGCCGGGGGAGTGAGCGGGAAGTGGGCAGCAGATGAACTGCTGCTTGAGCAGCAGGCGGAAATACCGTCCGCAAATCCGCATCCGCGGCGTCAGTGACAATGCACTTGCCGTTCGTCGTTAAGGAACTTCTGCATGCGTATCGGCTTCGCAGTACCTCAATATGGCGCCTTCGCCGACCCGGAATTCATCGGCAGCGCCAGTGCGAGATTGGAGAACATGGGCTACGACAGCCTGTGGGCGGCCGACCGCCTCCTCGCGCCGCTGACGCCCAGCGACCCCTATCCGGGAGGAGACGGCACGATGCCGCCGGCCTTCGCGACGTTCTTCGACCCGTTGGCGGCGCTGACGCTGGCGGCCCTCAACACGCGCGACGTGCGGCTGGGGACCAGCACGCTCAATGCCTTGTGGCAGCCGCCCGTCGTTCTCGCTCGCAGTCTGGCCTCGCTCGACCTGCTCTGCGGCGGACGGCTGGATGTCGGGATCGGGCTGGGTTGGCTGCGGGACGAGTACACGGCGGCCGGAGTGGACTGGAAGGGGCGCGGAGCCCGGCTGGAGGAGACGCTGGATGTGATGGAGACCCTCTGGGCGGAGGACGTAGTGGAGCACAAGGGGCCGCTGTGGACGGTGCCGCCGTCCCACGTGCACCTGAAGCCCGCCCAGCGTCCACGCCCGCCGATCCTGCTCGCGGGTTTCACTCCCGCGGCGCTCGAACGCGTCGGCAGACGCGCCGACGGCTGGCTGGGTGCGGCGTTGCCGGTGCCCGCCCTCCGTACGGTGTGGGGCATGGCGCTGCAGGCGGCCGACCGGGCCGGCCGGGATCCGTCGGCGCTGCGCATGGTGATGCGGGTCAATCCGACGATCGTCGACAAGCCGGCTCCCCCTGACCAGGTGCCCTATGCCGGCACTGTGGACCAGGTCGTCGAGTATCTGCACGCAGCGGCCGAGGCGGGCGCTGACGAGGTGTTCGTCGATGTGCAGGCGACGACACGATCGCGTGGCGAACTGCTGGACGTCGCCGAATCCTTCATCACCGCCCTGCGCGCGAGCTGAGCCCGCCGGTCTTGCCGGCGATAGGTACTGATGGGCAAGTTCAGCCGCGCCCCCCGCGACTGGCTCCGCCGTACCAGCGGCCCGCTCAGCTACGGATCTTTCCTGACATAGTGGGTGCCGCATTACCTACCCCTAAGCAGGAGGTCCGCTGTGGTGTCCAGATTCGGCCGTGTGATGGCTCTGGCGGGAGGTGTGCTGGTTCTGACGGCATCACCCGTACACGCGGCCGAAGACGTCAAGGCCAGCTCCAACGTCAAGACCAGCTCCAACGTCAAGCTCGTGGCCAACGTGCCCCGGCAGGCGCCGTTCAAGTCGGACTCGGCACTCAACAGCGACCTGGCCTTCCAGGGCGACTACGCCTACCAGGGCAACTTCAACGGCTTCACGATCTTCAACATCAAGAATCCGGCCAAGCCCACGGTTGTCAGCCGGGTCTCCTGTCCGGGCTCGCAGAACGACGTCTCGGTCATGGGCGGCCTGCTCTTCCTCTCCGTGGACGAGTCGCGCGACGGCGACTCCTGCAAGAGTGACTACGGCTCGCCGACCGACAAGGAGTCGTGGGAAGGCATCCGGATCTTCGACATCACCGACAAGTCCCGGCCGAGGTACATCAAGGCCATCGAGACCCGCTGCGGATCACACACGCACACGCTGGTGCCGGACAAATCCGGCAAGGCGGTCTATGTGTATGTGTCGTCGTTCGGCCCGGCGGCGGAGTTCCCGGAATGCAAACCGCCGCACGACAAGATCTCGATCATCAAGGTGCCTTTGGACCGGCCCAAGACGGCGAAGATCGTCTCAACCCCCGTGCTCTTCGCTGACGGTGGCAACGGAGAGCAGGACAACCTGCTCGAGTCCACCAGCGGCTGCCACGACATCACGGTGTTCCCGGCGAAGAACCTCGCGGCCGGCGCGTGCATGGGTGACGGCGTGCTCATGGACATCTCCAACCGTGAGCACCCCAAGGTCACGGCCACCGTCACCGACGAGAACTTCGCCTTCTGGCACTCGGCGACGTTCAACAACACCGGCACCAAGGTGGTCTTCACCGACGAACTCGGCGGCGGAATGTCGGCCACCTGCAACGCGTCGATCGGCCCTGAGCGCGGCGCGGACGCCATCTACGACATCAAGAGCGGCAAGCTGGTCAAGAAGGCCTACTACAAGATTCCGCGCCACCAGAGCGCATCGGAGAACTGCGTCGCGCACAACGGCTCCCTGATCCCGGTCAAGGGCAAGGACATCATGGTCCAGGCCTGGTATCAGGGCGGCGTCTCGATCTGGGACTTCACCAACTCGGCGAAGCCCACCGAGATCGGCTACTTCGAGCGTGGCCCGCTCAAGCCGCGCGACGTCGGGGGTTCCTGGTCGGCGTACTACTACAACGGCCACATCTACAGCAGTGACATGTACAAGGGCCTGGACGTGCTGCGCATCACCGACAAGCGCACCGATCCGGCCGCCAAGGTGCGGCTCAAGGTCCTCAACACCCAGACCCAGTACACCTACTGAGGTGGCGCGAAGCCGTCATGAATCTTCCGAGGCGGCTCTGGCGCTGCCGGCCCCTCGCGATCTGAAACGGTCAGAGCAGCACGGCGAGCGTGGCCCAGGTCGCCGCTGCCCCCGCGGCCGCGCCCGCCAGCGTCTGCGCGGGAGTGTGGTCGCCGAGCACCGCCCGTGACCAGCCGATCAGCCCGACCGTCGCCGTCCCGAGCCCGCCGACCACGTACGCTGTGGCGGCGGGCACCACCGCTGCGAGCATCACGAAACTTCCCGCCGCCACAGCAGTGTGAAAGCTGATCTTCCAGACCAGGGTGACAGGGCCGAGCACAGCCAAGGTGGCCAGCATGACGGCCACGCAGGCGATCATCACGCGGGGAGCGCCCAGGATCACAAGCAGGGCCAGCGCGAGCGCGACCAGCGCTACGATCACCACGATCAGCGCCGGCCGCTGTGACCGGTCGGTGATGTGATGGTTTCCGAACCGCCCGGACCGCACTCCGGCCGCGATCACGGCCGCGGGAACGCCGCCGCACAACAGCGCGGCGATCGCCGCCCAGCCGACCCCGGCCCACCCGCCGGTGATCGCCCCGACCGCGAGCGGCAGCCCGATCACGAAATGCCTGGGCGCGAGGACCTCCGTCACGAAGCGGGCAACGCGGTTCTCTCCCCGCTGGTCTGCCCGTACGCCGCCGCTACCTGACGAAGCCACGCCGTTTCCCCTTCGATATCGGCTGCCAAGTCCGGGTCCGGGATCCGCCGGTTCCCGGAACCCCATCCTGTTGCGATCAAGAAGCATCCACCATAAGGGGTGCTCCTTGACCTCCTGTACGGTCTCATCCGGCCTGGGGCAGGCTTACCGATCACTGCCCATACTGGGGGTCGTCCTGCGGGCACCGGCTCGCAAGTACGGGGGGACTGTGAACCTGGGATCGACCTGGCGGTAAGGTCGCCGCCATGCAGATCATCAAGGGTGCGGGAGAATGGCTGCAGCCGGCTGCCGGGGCTGCCAACGACTGGGTTGAGCATCTCAAGGTGCCAGACCTGTCCATCGGGACGTACTGCATCCCGGCAGGCGGGGTCGACACCCAAAGCCCGCACACCGAGGACGAGATCTATGTGGTGACCGCGGGCCGGGCCCGGATCGTGACGGCGAGCGGTGAGGCGGAGGTCGGCCCCGGCGCGGTGATATTCGTCCCGGCAGGTGAGGAACACCGCTTCGTGGACATCACTGAGGACCTGGCGCTGCTGGTCGTGTTCGGCCCGGCCTACGGCTCGCGCGGGGACTCCCAGGCTTGACCCGCGCTCAGGGCGCGGTGCCGGGGCGCGGGCCGAGTGCCACGGCGACGGCCACGAGCAGCGCCAGGACGAGGCCGGTCGTCCGCCGGACCCCACCCATCGCGACGCGGCGGAGCAGGCCCTTTCTGTGTTGTGCGGGCCTCCAGGTCCGCGTACCGGCTACCAGCGCAGTGGAAGGGTGGCGACGAAGTCGCTGAGCCGTTCGGCGATGATCTGGTGGTCGTGGACGGACGGGTGCCAGTGGCAGCCGAGGTAGTCCAGGCCGGAATCGCTGTAGTACCAGTAACGGACCCGATCGTCGCCCCCGCTGTTGCGCTCCTGGACGATCTGCTGAGCGGTGTCGGCGAACACGGTGGTGTTGGACAGGTGGGTGGCGCTGACCACGATGATCGTGCGAGGGCCGTAGCGCGCCCTGAGCTTGTCAAGGAAGCCCTGGTAGGCGGTGCGGTAGGCGGCTACCAGGGTGTCCGGCGTCCACCGCTCGCCCGGGTTGATGGCGGTCGAGAAGTCGTTGATGCCCAAGCCGACCACGACCAGTTGCGGCCGCCAGGTGCCCGGCTTCCGCCAGACATCGCCGTCGACGTTCAGCAGCGCCCTGTCGTAGTAGGTGCGGTAGTCGACCTCGGGGGTGTGGCCGTTGTAGTTGCGCACCATGCCCAGACCGGAGAAGGCGTTGATCTGGTGGTCGGCGTTCAGGCGCCGCGCGGCGAGGGCGCCGAAGCTGAGGTTGGCATCGGTTGTCCGGGCGAGCTTGTCGTTGGTGCAGTCGCGCGTGTCGGAGCGGTTGCCGTATCCGGCGGTATAGGAGTCGCCGATGAACTCGATCTGCCGGTGGCGCGCGGCGGGCCTGCTGAGGATCGCGCCGCCGGGGGCGGCGACGAAGCCGCCGAAGGCGCTCGTGGCCCACGGGCTCTCGGTACGTTTGACGAGCCGCACGCGGTGTACGCCGTGAGTGAGGCCGTTGACCCAGTACGTGGTCTGGCCGGGGGTCACCAGGGTGGCGACGGTCGCACCGTCGACTTCGACGTCGTAGTCATTGTCGGAGTCGTTGAGGACGATCCCGACGCCGGGGCCGCGGAAGCGGCCTTCGAATGAGACGCCTGGCCAGCTGTACTGAAGGGAGTTTCCCTCGACCTTGACTCGTCCGGCGGTGTGCACCTTGGCCAGGACGCCGGATGCCGGCGTCGCCGAGCGCGGGGAGGAGTGGGCCGGGGCCGCGCTCGCGGTGCCGGGCAGCACCAGGGAGCCTGCCAACGCGGCTAGTACTGCGGTCACGCGTACGGTTCGCACGGTTTCTCCTTCACGGCGACATGGCCGGGCGATTGTAACGAGCGCTTGCCCGGGCGGCGCAAGATCTGATTCGGCGCCGTACGCCGGCATGGGCCTCACCACGGGCAACGTGACGAGGTCGCGCAGGGTCTATGAAAGGAGCCTGAAACTAGCCGGGTAAGGCCCCGCCGGCTCCGGCTTCCCGCACGGGCAGGGCAACCCTCGGTCTGCCCTTGGCCACGAGACCATCAAGCAATCCTCTTTAGCCGCAATAAGCTCAGAAATGGGACACCTAACAACAAACTACATTTATTATGAAATAGTGGTCTACAAGGCACATATGTCTCTCCCTGGCTAAGGGGGCGGTCAAAGGTGGCGGTTGCCTGGGACGACATAGAGCAGTTGACCAGTGCCCACGAGAGGTTCGACGAGGGGCGCGAGGTCGAGGGAAGCGTCAGGAGTCCCATCTTGACGTCCTGGCAGCGTTGCCGGTCTCTGGGCCTGGTCCCCGATCGGTTGGAGATCCCCTACCAGGAGGATCTCGACCTGCACGGCAGGCTCATTCACGCGGCGACTCCCGTCCTCGACAAGTTGGAGGCCGAACTCACCGGAACACGCGTGACTGTGATTCTCTGCGACGAGAAGGCGAGGGTGCTCCAGCGCCGGGGCGGCGACCCCGAACTCATCAGGAGTCTCGACAGTGTCTGTCTCGCCGTCGGATTCGCCTTCGGGGAGCAGATAGCGGGCACCAACGGCATCGGCACGGCGCTGGCGGTAAGAAAGCCCAGTTACGTCTTCGGCAGCGAGCATTTCGCCGCGTGCATGCACCCCTTCGCCTGTGCCGGCGCTCCCATCCGCGATCCGTTGAGCGGTCAGATCGAGGGGGTTCTCGACCTGACCTGCCGGCGGTCCGACGCGGACCCGGCGATGCTGAAAGTCGTCCGCGACGCCGCCCGCGCCATCGAGCAGCGCCTGTTGGAGCAGACCACTCAACGGGAACGGGACCTGCTCGGGGCATTCCTGCGCGCCCATCGCTCCGTCCGGCCGCCCGGCGGGCATGAGGGTACGCTTCCTTCGATCAACGACGTCCTGGGCCGCGCCGACCAGGTCCTGCTGCGGGAGAAGGCCGCGGAGCTGATCTCTTTCCCGTACCCGTCAATGGCCCAGGTGGAGCTCGTCAGCGGCCAGGTCGCCACCCTCATCCGCCGGTCGGTCGTCGGCGCCTCCGGAGAGGCCGGCATCGCGATCGAGGCGAGCCTCCCTGAGAAGGCCAGTCGCGTACGCCGCGTGTCGGTCACCGCTCCCGCGGCGGCGCCGTCCGCCGCGGGCGCTCTGGTGATCCCGGCCGCTCTGAAGCCCTCCGAACCGCCGGCGCCGCCCGAGACCGCCTCCGCGCCCGCGTCCGTCACCGAGGAGACCACCGCCAGGGATCCTGGGGAGGCCGCCGCGGTGACCAGCGGCAGCGAGGGATGGTTGCTCCTCGTCGGAGAACCGGGCGTGGGACAACTCGCCCTGCGGGCACGGCAGCGCCTGGAACTCCTTTACGACGCCAGCGTCTGCATCGGGAGCACTCTCGACGTGACCCGTACGGCCGAAGAACTGGCCGACGTGGTCGTCCCGCGGTTCGCGGACTTCGTCACCGTCGACCTGGCGGAGGCCGTTCTGCGGGGGGACGAGGCCACCCTCGACACTGGTGTGTTCCGCCGGGTGGCGTTGGGCGCCGTCCTCGAGGACTCCCAGCTGTCCGAGGTGGGGGAGTCGGTCACCTTCGCCCCGTCCACCCCGCAGGGCCGGTGCCTGGCCGACCGGGAGCCCGTGCTGGAATCGAACCTGACGGGTGCCCTCGGGTGGAGGGCCATCGACCCCGTGCGCGCGGAAAAGATCCTCAAGTTCGGGATCCACTCGCTCATAGCGGTGCCCATGTACGCGCGCGGCGTGAACCTGGGCGTGGTCAGCTTCTACCGGCCGGAGCGGCGCCCGTTCGAAGAGGACGACGTCCGCCTCGCCGAGGAACTGGTCGGGCGCGCGGCGCTGTCCATCGACAATGCCCGCCGCTTCACCCGCGAGCACAACATGGCGCTCGCCCTGCAGCGCAGCCTGCTTCCCCGGGACCTGCCCTCGCAGAGCACGGTGGAGGTGGCGCACCGCTATCTGCCCGCGCAGGCCGGGGTGAGCGGCGACTGGTACGACGTCATCCCGCTGTCCGGCGGACGGGTGGCGCTGGCGGTCGGCGACGTCGTGGGGCACGGCCTGCACGCCGCCGCCACGATGGGCCGCCTGCGTACGGCCCTGCAGAACTTCGCCGTCCTCGACCTGCCCGCGGAAGATCTGCTCACCTGCCTCGACGAGCTCGTCGACCGGCTCGACGCCGACCAGGGCGGCGGCGACGGGATCGTGGGCGCCACCTGCCTGTACGCGGTGTACGACCCGGTGTCCAGGTGCTGCACCCTGGCCCGCGCCGGCCACCCGCTGCCCGCCCTCGTCCTTCCGGACGGAACCGTGGAGTTCCCGGACGTGCCGGCGGGCCCGCCGCTGGGCCTGCGAGGTCTGCCCTTCGAGACGGTCGACCTGGAGATCCCCGAGGGCAGTGAGCTCGTTCTCTACACGGACGGCCTCATCGAGGAGCGCAGCCGCGACATCGACGTGGGACTCTCACTGCTGCGGGCCACCCTGGCGCATCCTGGACGCCCGCCCGAGGAGACGTGCGAGGCGGTCGTCGAAGCCCTGCTGCCGGGCCGCCCCAAGGACGACGTCGCCCTGCTCGTCGCCCGCCTGCACGCGTTGGACGCGGACCGCGTGGCCACCTGGAAGCTGTCCGCCGATCCGGCGAACGTCTCCAAGGTGCGCGGCGCGGTGATGGAGCAGCTGGGGCGCTGGGGTCTGGAGGAGCTGGAGTTCACCACCGAGCTGGTGGTCAGCGAGCTGGTCACCAACGCGATCCGCTACGCGAAGGCGCCCATCGAGGTGCGCCTGCTGCGCGACTGCGCTCTCATCTGCGAGGTGTCCGACTGCAGCAGCACCTCGCCTCGGATGCGCCACGCAACGACCACCGACGAGGGCGGGCGAGGGTTGTTCCTGGTGGCGCAGCTCGCCTCGCGCTGGGGCACCCGATACACCGCATGCGGGAAGGTCATCTGGACCGAACAGAGCCTGTCCACGACTCCCGTAGCCCACCACGCGGAGCGGACCAGCGATCACGCGGCTTGACGCACAGGTGCCCGCGACGGCATTCACGCGGCCTCGGCGCGCCTGGTGTCGTGCTCGCGGAGGAACTGCTGGAGCCCTGCCAGGTCGTCGGTGTTGATGTGGTCCACGTCCGCCGCGATCAGCTCCCGCCAGACGGCCTCCCGTGCCGGTCCGGCCGTGTCGGGCGTGGCCCAGAAACGTACGCGCTGCCCGTCGCGGTGCGCGGTCGCCACGATCTGCCGCAGTTTGTCCCGCTCAGCGGCCGGCATCTCGCCGTCACCGCGCCAGGTGAAGTGGTTGGTCCAGTTGTCGCTGATCAGCGGGATCAGGGACGGGTTCCCCTTCCCGAGGTCGGACATCCGCCCGTCGTAGAAGGCGTACCGCCGCTCCTGGGCGGCCATGAGCTCGCGCGGCCGGTCCCCGCTGATCACCACGGTCACCGCCCCGGGCTTGACCTTGCCCTTGTGGTAGGTGGTGAGCATCCTCCTGTAGGCCCCCAGCACCTTGTCGAGCTTGGTGTACGTGGCCGCGCCGGTGTTCTTGATGTCCACCAGGAGCTGGAGTTGGCGGCGGCTGCCGGGGAAGACGTGGCCGTACCCCTGGCGTACGCGCAAGGCGAGAGGTTCGAGGTAGAGCGACTGGAGCGTGCGCCCCGGCCGCAGGTCCTCCGGGTCGTGCCCGACGCGCAGCTCGCCGTCCACCAGGTAGATGTCGGCCTCGACGCTGGTGAAACCATGGTCGAGGGCGTCGAGGAGCGGCCGCTCGTGTTCGTAGTCGTTGTGGGCGTGCGCCCGGGGAAGGGGCTCGGCGCCGCCGGCGGCCGTGGCGGGAAGGGCCGTCAGCAGCACCGCTCCGGCGGCGACCAGCACGCCCAGGGCTCGACGCAACATCGCATCTCCTTATGAAGTCAGGGATGCGTGTCACGCTATTTGTGTCAGATGTGATGGGAGTGAAGTTCAGCCGAATTGTCGGCCGATTCGCGGGCCGACCGCGTCTTGATCTGGCCGAGCGTGGCGTGGTCGGCCCGGATGGCGGAGATCAGCACGTACGCGACCAGCAGCAACCCGAGGCAGAGAGCGTCGGCGGCCCACCAGGGGATCTCGGCGAGCAACAGGTTGCCGTCGCTGTCACTCAGAGACCTGACCAGCGCCGTGACCGCGGCCACCAGCACGGTGACCATCAGCCAGCTACGCAGGCGCGGCAGGTTCCCCTTGTTCCACAGCCGGATGCGCCAGGTCATGAACACGGCGAGCACGCCCAGCAGGGCGCAGAACCCGATCAGCCACCAGGGCAGGGCGAAGGCGGTCTGCTCGGCGATCTGCGCCCGCGTGGTACGCAGCTCGGCCTCGGCCTTCCGCTTGGCCGCCACGGCGGCGTCGAGCTGCCGCTCCAGCTGGGCCACGGTCTTCTGCCGGCTCGCGGGCGGCGGGGAGGCCTCCTCCGTCGGCAACATCCGCGCCACGACGGTCAGCATGATCGCGACAAAGGACAGCGCCAGGACGATGGCCATGAAGAGGTCGATGAAGCGCAGGTCGAGCGGCGGCGCGAACGGCCTGGCGGCTCGCTTCCTCACGGCTCTCTCACCAGCGTGTACCGCTGCGGCCGGCTCTCCACGGCGCTCAGCCGCTCCACCGCGGTACGCAGCGCGTCCAGCCCCTTGACGAGCTCCTCGGTCCGGCCTCTGGACTGGGCCAGCTCCTGGGTGAGCCCGTGCATGGCGGGAGCCGCCTGCTTGGCGGGCAGGCGCGCGATGTAGATGAGGAACACCTCGTCGGCGGCCACCACACTGGCCCGCTCGGCCCGCTCGACCAGGGCCATGCCGCTGAACGCGAGCACGCTCAGGACCAGCGCGATCATGGTGACGCCGAACGCGGACGCCAGCTCGGGCAGCACATGCTGCTTGAGCGCGGTGATCAGCACGCCGGGGTCGCCGCGGCTGTCCAGGGCGTTCGAGAACGAGCTGACCATCGCGGCCATCGTCAGCGCGGTGCCGATGAAACCGAGGACCGGCAGCGCCCAGATGAGCGTGTGGTCCAGGTGGTGCTTGTTGGCCATCTCGCTGTCGTCCAGCGCGGACCGGGCGCTCAGCACCGCCTCGCAGTCGTTCCCGGCCTCGGCCGCCTCCTTGAACAGCTTGAGCCGCCGCGCCACCAGCGTGTCCTCATTCGGCTTCACCGCCTGCACGTTCGTCACGGCCCGCGCCGTCGCGGCGGCCTCCCGCCGGATGTCGGGGACGGCCCTGACGATCCGGAGGACCGTGATCAGGAACACCGCGATGATGAGCGTGACCACGAGCTCCGCGGCCGCCGGTGCCGTGGTCGCGCCGACGGACTCCAATATCGTCGCGACGACTCCAGCCACCCACAACAACATGGAGACCAACAGGCCCACCACGGGCGCGAACACCGAATGACGCCAGCCGTAACTTGACACCTTTCAACCCCATCCGCCACGCAAATAGTCAGGCTCCACCTAAGCACATGTAAAGCACTCATTGGTGACAGAGAGGGTACAGGGTGTCACCAATCTGCCGGAGGCAGCGTAAGCCGTACCGTGAGGGCGGGTAGGGGGAACATGCCGATCAGTGGGCGCGGGCGCAGCGCGGCCGGCGCCGCTCGGAGGTGAAGCCGAGCAGCGCTGACCCCTTGGAACCAAGCATCTAGTGGGCGCAGCCCGTGTACTCGTCGAGGCGGCGGAACATCGCCGCCAGCATGAGCGGGAACATCGCCACGTGCGCGATCATCATCAGCCCGCCTGCGTCGATCACGCCGAGCCACAACATCGGGTAGAGCGGCACGACCGGGACGAACATGGCCGCGCACATCTCCAGCGTCGAGGCCCAGCCGTGCCCGCGGATCCGCATCCACACGGCCATGCCGACGGACATGTTGAACGCCATCACCAGGTAGCCCAGCTCGGGCTGGTCCTGGTGGGAGATCCCGAGGCCGAGGATGTCGAGAAGGGCGCCGAGCGCGAACATCCCGACGAACATCGCGATGATCATCTCGACGTAGTGGAGGGCGAACCTGCCCCAGCGGCGGCGGGGCTTCACTGCTTCTGGCGTCGTCATGCGTCCGACTGTCCCGGAGAGCACGATCACCCGCCAAGACCGGCGGCCGGGGAGGTCCGGAAACTTGGGCTCTTGGTCCATCGGACCTACAGTCGAGGCCATGGAAGTACGAAAGGTCGTCGTGGTGGCGTACGACGCGGCCTCGCTGCTCGACATCGCCTGCGTCACCTCGACGCTGGAGGAGGCCAACTGGCACGGCGCGTCGCCCTGCTACGAGGTACGCGTGGTCACGCCCGGCGGCCAGGCCGTCACCTCCGGGACCGGCCTGACCTTCCAGGCCCAGCTGTCCCTGGAACGGGTCGGCGGGCCGCTCGACACGCTCGTCGTGTCCGGCGGGATCGGCTACGCGAACGCCGCCGCCAACTCGCTGGTCGTCGCCCATGTCCGCAGGCTGGCCCGCGAGAGCCGGCGCGTCGCGTCCGTCTGCACCGGCGCGTGGATCCTCGCCGCCGCCGGCCTGCTCGACGGCCGCCGCGCCACCACCCACTGGCAGCAGGCCCGCGAGATGGCGAACCGCTTCCCCGAGGTCGCCGTCGACCCGGACCCCATCTTCATCCGCGACGGGAACGTGGCCACGTCCGCCGGCGTCACCGCCGCCCTCGACCTCACGCTGGCCTTCGTCGAGGAGGACAACGGCACCGAACTGGCCAGGACGGTCGCCCGCCACCTCGTCACCTACCTGCAGCGGCCCGGGAACCAGGCGCAGATGAGCATGTTCGTCAGCGCGCCCCCGGCGGCCAACAGCCTGGTCAGGCGGACCGTCGACCACATCAACGCCCATCTCGCCGGGGATCTGAGCACGCCCACGCTGGCGGACGCGGCGGGTGTCAGCGAACGGCACCTGACCCGGCTGTTCCTCAAGGACCTGGGGCAGACGCCCGGCCGGTACGTCCGCCAGGCCCGCGCCGAGGCCGCCGCCCACCTGCTGGCCTCCACGTCGCTGCCGATGGCCTCCATCGCGGTCCGGTGCGGGTTCGGGACGGCGGAGACGCTGCGCCAGGCGTTCATCGACCGGTACGGAATCCCGCCCTCCCGTTACCGCCTCACCCAGTCCTCGGCCGCCGGGTGACGCCCGCGCCCGCCTGTACGCGGTCTTCGCCGCGCCTCCCCGCCGAGGATCTGGTCCTTCCCGTGGAGGACATCATCGGCGAGGTCGAGTCCATGGACGGCTCCGAGAGGGAGACCAGGCAGGGACGCGCGCCGGCGGGCGTCCGCGATCGGCGGCGCTACGGCCGGGCGCTACTCGCCCGGGAGCTCGCCCAGCGTGACCGTCACCGTCTCCCTGGTGCCGTCGGCGCGGATCACACCCACCCTGGCCTGGTCGCCCGGCTTGAGCGTGGTGAGGGTCTCGGCCAGCAGCGCCATGGTCGGCGTCTCCTCGCCGTTGATCGACACGATCACGTCCCCGGCCCGGATCCCGGCCTTCTGGGCGCCTCCGCCCGGCTCCACCCCGGCCACCCCCACGCCGTTCGGCTGGCCGTCGGCGCCGACCACCGTGCCGCCCCTGATCCCGAGTGCCGCCCGGTGGGTGTTGGTGACCCTGCCGTCCTTGACGATCTGGGTGGCGATGTCGGTGGCGGTGTTGCTGGGGATCGCGAAGCCGATGCCGGGGGCGGCGCCGCCGCCGAGGTCGGGGTCCCTGGCCGCCAGCGTCGGGATGCCGATCACCTGCCCGGACAGGTCCACGAGCGCCCCGCCGCTGTTGCCCGGGTTGATCGCGGCCGAGGTCTGGATGGCGCCCGCGATCGTGGCTCCGGGGGAGCCGGGGTTCTGCGGTTCGCTGACGGTGCGGCCGAGCGCTGAGACGATCCCGTTCGTCACGCTGCCGGACAGCCCGAGCGGGTTGCCCATGGCGAGCACGATCTGCCCGACCCGTAGCTTCGACGAGTCCCCGAACCTGGCAGGCCGCAGTCCGTCGGGATCTTGGACCTTGATCACCGCCAGATCGCCGGCGCTGAACGACCTCACCAGCCGGGCGGGCCGCGGCGCTCCGCCGGTGGCGAGGGTGACGTTCATCGACGTGGCCCCGCCGACCACGTGGGCGTTGGTGACGATGTGCCCGGCGGAGTCGAAGACGACGCCGGAGCCGAGTCCGGCCTCGGTGTTGATCTGCACGATGGACGGCAGGACGTTCGTGATGACCTGCTGGTACGCCGCCTCGAGCGGCTGCACGGCGGCGGCCGATCCCGTCGGGGAAGGCGCCGGCGAGGTGGCAGGCGGCGGCGGTGTGGCGGTGCCGATGGAGGTAAGGGGGCCGCAGCCGGTGAGCAGTGCGACGGCGGCCGATCCAGCGAGGATCTCCCTGATGCGCTCCCTCATGCGGGGTGTCCTGCCCGCGTCAGGGTGAAAGATACGCTTCCTTGACGTTCCGCCTGCTCAGCTTGCCCGTGGGCGTACGCGGCAGCGCCTCGCGGTACTCGATCACCCGCGGATGCTTCAGCTTGGCCAGCCGGGGCGCGCAGTGCCGCAGCAGCTCCGCTGTCAGCTCGTCCCCGCCCGTCACCCCGGCCGCCGGCTGGACCAGCGCGACGACCCTGTGCCCCCACTCGGTGTCCGGCACGCCGATCACCGCCACGTCCGCGACCGCCGGGTGCTCCAGCAGTGTCGCCTCCACCTCGGCCGGATAGATGTTCACCCCGCCCGAGATGATCAGATCGGTCCGGCGGTCCAGGAGGAACAGGTAGCCGTCCGCGTCGAGGTACCCGATGTCGCCCGGCGTGTAGTCGTGCCCGCGCATGGCCGCCGCCGTCTTGCCCGGGTCCCGGTGGTACTCGAACCGGTTGATCCCGCCGATGTACACCAGCCCGGGCTCGCCGGGAGGCACCTCCCCGCCGTCCTCCCCAATGATCGTGAACGTCATCCCGTCCAGCGCCCGGCCCACCGTGCCCGGCCTGGCCAGCCACTCCCGCGACGACACCATGGTCGCCACCGCCGCCTCGGTGGACCCGTAGTACTCCCACAGCACGGGCCCGAGCCAGTCGATCATCGCCTGCTTGGTGGCCGGCGGGCACGGGGCGGCGCCGTGGTAGAGGTGGGTGAGGGACGACAGATCGTACGACTCCCGCTCCGGCACCGCCAGCAGCCGGTGGAACATCGTGGGCACCATGAACGCGTTCGTCACCCGATGCCGCTCGATCAGCCGCAGCGTCTCGACCGCGTCGAACCGCTCGGGCGCCACGATCGCGTGCCCGAACTGCAGCGCCATCATGGCCTGCCCGTACGGCGCCGAGTGGTAGAGCTGAGAGCACACCAGGTGCACCCCGCCCTGCGGCAGCCCGTAGTGCCGCCAGAGCTTGCGCATCATGATCGGGTGCACCTCTTCGGGCGTGAGGTCCAGCAGCCGCCGCCGCACACCCTTCGGCCGCCCCGTGGTCCCGGACGTGTAGAGCATGATCGACCCGGCCCGCCGGTGCGCGGGCGCGGTGGCCGGCTGTCCGGCCATGAGCTCGGCGACAGTGCGGGCGGCCGGCGAGATCACGACCTCGGTCCCGCAGTCGGCCACGATGTAGTCGATCTCCTCGGCCGTGAAGTGCCAGTTGACCGGGACCAGGTACGCGCCGATCTGGTAGGTCGCGAGCATCATGGTGAGCGCGTCGAGCCCGTTCTTCAGCACGGTCACCACGCAGTCGCCGGGGCGCACGGCGCGTGAGACCAGACCGTTGGCGGCCCGGTTCGCGCGGGCCAGCAGCTCTCCGTAGGTGACGCCCTCCGCGCCTAGGAGGGCGGGGCGTTCCGGGTCGTCGGCGGCGATCTCGTAGAAACCCCTCATGTCCGCGACCTTACAGAATTAGATTCTGCAGGGGCCATAGCGGAAATATCCCTCGCTGTCGTGACGTAGCCTCAAGGCCATGGCGGACGGACGCGACCAAACACCTTCAGCGGATCCACCCACCACCCCGTTCCGCAAGATCGTTGTGCCTGCTGAGGAGACGGTCAAGATCTCCAGGCCCTCCCTGCCGGGCCCGTCCTCACCGGTGCGGCGGCCGGCGGAGCGGCTGCCCGCGGGGCGGCAGCCGCCCGCGCAGCCTCCCAGGCAACCGCCCGCGCAGCCGCCCGCGCAGCCTCCCAGGCAACCGCCCGCGCAGCCGCCCGCGGAGCATCCTGGGCAACCGCCAGTGCAGCCGCTGGCCGTGCTGCCGTCCATGCCTCCGTCTCGGGGTATCGGCGACATGCCGATCAAGGTCGTCTACCTGATCGGCGCCATCCTCGCCACCGTCGCGGCGGTTCTGCTGATCTTCGTGGTCTTCTCCGGCGACGTGCCTGCCAACCAGCAGGGCGAGCAGGTCGTCCGGGTCGCGCCGGTGCCGACGGCCTCGGGGGCCCCCACGGCGTCGGCCGGCCCGACCGCCAGCGAGACCCCGGTCGCGCTGCCTCCGGTGCCGGCGAGCAAGGCGTACAAGAACCTGTCCGGCAAGGCGT
Source organism: Nonomuraea sp. NPDC049480 (assembly GCF_044465905.1). Lineage (NCBI taxonomy): Bacteria > Bacillati > Actinomycetota > Actinomycetes > Streptosporangiales > Streptosporangiaceae > Nonomuraea > Nonomuraea sp. NPDC049480. The sequence goes on along the minus strand of NZ_JBITMD010000001.1, from coordinate 656,166 downwards.
CCGCGGTCATCGGCACCATTTCGGACACGAAGGTCGGGATCACCTACCCGCGGCTGGCCTCGCCGTGGAAGGCCAAGTCGTCCTCGCCGTACTCGGTCGCGCAGCGGATCGGCAAGGTGGAGATACCGTTCACGGTGATCGGCTCGGCCATGCTGCCCGAGGGCGAGGCGCCCACGGCGAAGCCAAACTCGAACGCCGACTACCGGCAGATCGCCGCCGACGCCGTGCGCTGGACGATCCGCACGCAGTACCCCAAGGACGCCAAGGTCACGCAGTGGACCGCCTCCCAGAAGCTCCCGGTGGGCAAGGGCTGGACGCTCGGCTACACGGTCACCTACACCAACGCCGGCAAGCAGGAGACCGCCCAGGCCATGGTGACGATCGTCGAGGTGGGCAAGAACAGGCCGGCGATGCTCGTGGCCTCGATCCCGGAGTCCGGCAAGAGCCGCTGGCGCGACCTGAACACCCTGGCCCAACAGGTCCGGCCGATCTAGGCGGCTATGCCAGAAGCATGCTCTAGAATATGGTTCTGGCATGGACTCGGACCTGGCTGGAGGATGAGCAATGGCGATCGGTTTGAGCGAGGAGCACGAGGCGCTCCGCGAGTCGGTGAGCGGCTGGGCCGAGCGGAACATCCCCTCCGAGCTGCTCCGCGCCGGGACGGACAGGCGCCCCCCGTTCTGGGACGGCCTGGCCGAGCAGGGACTGCTGGGCCTGCACCTGCCTGAGGAGTACGGCGGCTCCGGCTACGACCTGCTGGAGGCGGCCGTGGCCGTCGAGGCGCTGGCCGAGCGCATGATCCCGGGCCCATACCTGCCGACCGTGCTGGCCGGCGCCGTGATCAACGTCTCCAAGCGCCAGGAGCACGTGGAGGGGTTCGCCGACGGCTCGCTCACCGGTGCCGTCGCGTTGAGCGGCGCCCTGCGCGGCACCCCGGGCGAGGACGGCGCGCTGATCGTCTCCGGCACGGCCGACCACGTGCTCGGCGCCTCGCTGGCCGACGTGCTGGTGCTGCCGGTCGCCACGGACGACGGTGAGGAGTGGATCATCATTGACGCCTCCTCCGCCACCGTCACCGAGCTCAAGTCGCTCGACCTGACCAGGCCGGTGGCCAAGGTGGAGCTGTCCGAGGTCCTCGTGCCCGACCTGGGCATCCTGGGCGGTGTCCAAAGCTCGGACGTGCGGGACATCGCCGCGATCCTGCTCGGCGCCGAGGCTGCCGGGCTGGCCTCCTGGTGCGTGCGCGCCGCCGCCGACTACGCCAAGGTCCGCGTCCAGTTCGGCCGCCCCATCGGCCAGTTCCAGGGCATCAAGCACAAGCTCTCCCGCATGCTCGTCGCACTGGAGCAGGCCCGCGCCACGGTCTGGGACGCCACCCGGGCCGAAGGGCGAGACCTGGCGTACGCCGCCGCCGTCGCCGGCGTGATGGCCCCCGACGCGGCCGTCCAGTGTGCCAAGGACGCGATCCAGACGTTCGGCGGCATCGGCTACACCTTCGAGCACGACGTTCACCTCTACTACCGCCGCGCGCTCACCCTGCGCGCCCTGCTCGGCCCGTCGGCGGAGTGGGCGGCCACGGTGGCCGCGCTGGCGCTGCAGGGCGTCTCCCGCGAGATGGAGATCGACCTGCCCGAGGACGCCGAGGAGCTGCGCGCGTCCATCCGCGCCGAGGTCGCGGAGATCGCCCTGCTGGAGGGCAAGGAGCAGAAGCGGGCGCTGGCCGCGCGCGGCTTCGTCATGCCCCACCTGCCCAGGCCGTGGGGCCGCGACGCCAAGCCCCTGGAGCAGGTGCTGATCGCCCAGGAGCTCAGGGCCGCCAAGGTACGCCCGCCCGCCCTGATCATCGGCGCGTGGGTGGTGCCGTCCATCGCCGTGTACGGCACCCAGGAGCAGCAGGAACGCTTCCTGCCCAAGACGCTCAGCGGCGAGATGATCTGGTGCCAGCTCTTCTCCGAGCCCGGCGCCGGATCCGACCTGGCCTCGCTGCAGATGAAGGCGGAGAAGGTCGAGGGCGGCTGGAAGCTCACCGGCCAGAAGGTCTGGACCTCGGTCGCTCACGTGGCCGAGTGGGGCATCTGCATCGCCCGCAACTCCGGCGAGGGCACCAAGCACGAGGGCATCACGTACTTCCTGGTCGACATGAAGTCCCCCGGCGTCACCGTCCGGCCGCTGACCGAGATGACCGGCGAGAACCTGTTCAACGAGGTCTTCTTCGACGACGTCTTCGTCCCCGACGACCTGGTCGTGGGCGAGGTCGGCGAGGGCTGGAAGGTGGCACGCAACACGCTGTCCAACGAGCGCGTCTCGCTGTCGTCCGGCTCGGGTGGGACCGGCTCTTCCGTGCCCGACCTGCTCGGCCTCATCGGGCGGCTCGGCCGCGAGCTGACGCCGGTCGAGGCGCAGAAGGTGGCCGAGGTCGTCTGCGAGGGCCATTCGATCAACGCCCTGTCGCTGCGGGTCACGCTCAAGCAGCTGGCCGGGGCCGAGCCGGGGGCTGACGCCTCCGTACGCAAGTTGCTGTCCACCTCGCACGCGCAGCACGTCTCCGAGACGGCGGTCGAGCTGCTCGGCTCCGCCGCGACGGTGGCGGCCGACGTCAAGCTCGGCGACCCCGGCTACTGGAACCGGGCGGTGCTGGCCACCAGGGCCATGACCATCTACGGCGGCACCACGGAGGTGCAGCTCAACATCATCGGCGAGCGCATGCTCGGCCTGCCCAGGGACCCGGAGCCCGGCAAGTAACGGACGTGACGTCACGGCGGATACGCTCCCCTGTGCCTGGAATGTCCGGGGGCAGGGGAGAGGCGGTGCTGCGGTGGATGCCGGCCCGAAGCTCTCGCGTCCGGGAGCCGGGCGCCTGGACCGGGTGTGGCGGGTCGCGCCCGGGATCCTGGGCGCAGCCCTGGCGGTGCTGGCGTTAGGGCCTGCGCTGGGCTGGGGGCTGGTGCTCCGCTATGACCTGGTCTTCGTGCCCGATCCGCCGCTGCTCACCGACCGCGGCGGCTTCCCCCGCGCCGTGCCCAGCGATCTGGTCGTGGCGCTGCTGTCCCGGGTGCTGCCTGTGGAGCTCGTGCAGAAGGGCCTGCTGGCCGGGATCTTCGTGCTGGCCGCGACCGGCGCGGCGGCGCTGGTGCCGCCGGAGCGCAGAGTCGCGCGCCTGGTCGCCGCCGCCTGCTACGCCTGGAACCTCTACCTCGCGCAGCGGCTCATGCTCGGCCAGTGGGCGCTGCTGCTCGGCGTGGCCGGGCTGCCGTGGGCGGTGCGGGCCGTGGGCCCGCGCTGGACCCGGCTCGTGCCGGCGCTGCTCCCTGCGGCGATCGGCGGGTTCCAGGCGATGCTGGTCTCCGCGCTCACGCTGCTGCCGATCGCCGTCGCGCGCCGCAGGGCGCCCGTGGTCGCCGGGGTCCTGATCGTGTTCAGCCTGCCCTGGGCGGTTCCCGCGCTCGGCTCTGGCGCGGTGACGGACCCGGCGGGGGTGGACGCGTTCGCCGCCCGCGCCGACGGGCCGTTCGGCGCGCTGGGCAGCCTGCTCTCCCTCGGCGGCATCTGGAGCGCCGACGCGGGGCTGCCCGGCCAGGAGTCATGGTGGCTCGCCACCGCGCGCCTGCTCATGGTCGCGGCAGGCGTTTTCGGCTACGTACGGCTCCGCTCCGACCCGGACCGGCCGGCGTGGTGGGGCGGGCTGGCCGTGGCCGCGGCGGCCGGGTTCGGCCTGGCCGCGCTGGGGGCCTTCCAGGCGGGACGCGAGGCGCTCAAGTGGCTGATCGCGCTCTGGCCGGGGTTCGGGCCGCTGCGCGACGGCCAGGTCTACCTGGCGCCGCTGGTCCTGCTGGTCGCGGTGGGCCTGGCCGCGGCCCTGCGGTCGGGCGCGCCCGCGCTGGTGGGGGTCGTGGCGCCGGTGCTGGTGCTGCCGACGCTCGCGTTCGGGGCGTTCGGCCGGCTGGCGGCGGTCACGTACCCGCCGGACTGGCCGGCCGTGCAGCGGATCGTCAACGCCGATCCCAGCCCTGGAGCGCTGCTGTCGCTGCCCTGGGGCGCGCACCGGGCCTTCCCCTGGAACGGCGGCCGGATCGTGCTCGACCCGGCGACCAAGATCTTCGAGCGCCGGGTGGTCTGGGACGATACGTTGTACGTCGGACAGCCGGACGGCGGCCGCCTGCCGGTGCGCGGCGAAGATCCGCTCAACCGGCGCGTCGGCGAACTCCTGGCCGCGCGGGACTATGCGCGGCTCCCGGTCAGATACGTCCTGGTGGCCGGAAGTCAGAACGGGTTCCTACTTGAGCCGGCCGGCTTCAAGACCATTTTTCGGGGTAAAGACCTTCACTTGCTGCGGCGTTGACCGGCTGTTTCATGATATACCGGAGAGTAACTTGCTTTATCACGGTTTGACCAATGTTATGGATTCAAGCCGGAACACGTTCTAGTCTCGGCACACTGCAATTGCGCCACTGATCGGAAGGGAGTGCTCTGTTGTTGCGACTTCTCGTGGCCCTGGCCATCGGAGCTCTGCTGGCGGTCGGAGCCTCCGTGGCTGTGGTCAATGTGGCGTCACCTTCGCTGACCCCGCCGAACCAGCCCCTCTACAACTACGGCACCAGGTGATCCTCCCCGCTTGACGGGGCCATACCAAGCTCAGCAGCAACGAGTGTGGCTCCGTCATGCCCGCATGCGCTGACGAGGAGTGACGGTGGTCTTTACCGGTGAGCGCCAGGCGGAGGCCGCACGCCTGGCGGCGCTGACTCATTCCTTGGGGGACGAGCGGCCGCTGGAGGGGATCCGCATCGCCATGCTGAACTTCCGCGAGCCCCGGCAGTCGACCGCCGGCGGCGCCGAGGAGTACGCGTGGCAGGTCAGCCGGTTCCTGCTGGCCCAAGGGGCCTCGGTCGTCTTCTTGACCGGCCGCCAGCGGGGGCAGCGCCGCGCCGAGGTCCTGGAGGACATCCAGGTGCGCAGGATGGGCAACCCCTACCTGGTCTATGTGCTGGTGCCGCTCTGGCTGCTGTTCCACCGCCGCCGCGTCGACGCCGTGATCGACACGATGAACGGCATCCCGTTCTTCTCCCCGCTCGTACTGCGCCGCCGCACGCCCGTGCTCTGCCTCGTGCACCATGTCCACGACCGGCAGTTCCACGCCTTCCTTCCGCACTGGCTCGCCAGGATCGGTTGTTTCATCGAGGGGCCGGTCGCCCGGCTGCTCTACCGCCGCTGCCTGACGATCACGGTCTCGGAGTCGTCCAAGCAGGAGCTGGCCGGCAAGCTGCGCTGGCTCGCGCCGATCACCGTCGTGCCCAACGGCTGCGCCCAGCCCGAGGAGGTCGTGCGGGAGCCCGCTCAGGGCGACCCCGTGATCGTGTACGCCGGCCGCCTGGTCGGGCACAAACGCATCGAGCGGGTCGTGGACCTGGCCGCCGAGCTCGGCGAGTCGTGGCCGGAGCTGACCGTGCACATCATCGGGCGCGGTCCCGAGCGGCGCGCGCTGGGCGCGCGGGTCGTCGGCAAAGGGTTGTGCGGGCGGGTCGTGCTGCACGGGTTCCTGCCCGACGCCCGCAAGAACGCGCTGCTGGGCGCCGCGAGCCTGAACGTGACGGCCTCGGAGTTCGAGGGCTGGGGGCTGACCGTGATGGAGGCCGCCGCGCTCGGGGTGCCGACGGTGGCCTATGACGTGGCGGGGTTACGCGACTCCGTACGCCACGGCGTCACCGGGTGGCTGGTGCGGGAAGGGGAGAGCCTGGCGGACGTCGTCGAACGAGCGCTCAAGGAGCTGGCCGATCCGGACCGCCGTACCGAGGTGGCCGACGCCTGCCGCGCCTGGGCGCGGGAATTTACGTGGGCTCGAACTGGAGCTAGCATAACCGGACTTATCCTGGCGAAACTCCAAGATCGCGGCGGAGCCTATCAGTGACCCAAGCCTCGCCTGGACCCCGGCGGGAGCTCGCGGAGTCCACTGCCGAGAGCTACGAGACACGGATCAGACACAGGCTGCGACTGCTCGCCTCCTGCCTCCTGCTCGGCGCGATCGCGTTCAACACCTCGACCGAGAAGATCATCCCCGAGACCAAGCTCGACATGGCGGTCAATCCGCTGGGTTTCCTCGGCAGGGCCCTGCACCTGTGGGACGGCGCCTACTTCGGCCACCTGCAGAACCAGGCCTACGGCTACCTGTTCCCGATGGGGCCGTTCTACGCGTTCGGCCTCAAGCTGGGCATGGAGCCCTGGACGGTCCAGCGGTTGTGGATGTCCCTGGTGCTGTGCACCGCCTTCCTCGGCGTGGTCCAGCTGGCCCGAGCCCTCGGGATCGGCGGACCGCACACCCGCGTGATCGCCGGTTTCGTGTATGCGCTCGCGCCGCACGCGCAGGCGCTCATCGGCATCAACTCTTCGGAGTTCCTGCCCAGCGCCGTCCTGCCGTGGATCGTCCTCCCCCTGGTCAAAGGCGCCAGGCGGGAGCTGTCACCGCGCCGGGCGGCCGCGCTGTCCGCGCTCGCCTTCCTCTTCTGCGGCGGCGTCAACGCCGTGGCCGAGGCCGCCGTCCTCGTCGTCCCGCTGCTGTACCTGCTGACCAGGCGCGGCGGGGCCGGCAAATGGCGGCTGATCGCCTGGTGGCTGCCGCTCATCGCGCTCGCGTCGATGTGGTGGGCGGCCCCGCTGCTGACGCTGGGCGGCTACATCTTCTCCTTCCTGCCCTTCATCGAGACGGCCAGCGCGACGACCGGCGTCACCTCGCTGGTCAACGCGTTGCGCGGGACGTCGAGCTGGCTCAGCTTCCTGACCGTGGACGGGCAGACCTGGCTGCCCGACGCCCACCAGCAGTCCACGGTGCCGTGGCTGATCGTGGTGACCGCGGCCGTGGCGGCGCTCGGCCTGGCCGGGCTCACCGTCCGCAGGCTCCCGGAGCGGCCCTTTCTCCTGATCAGCCTGCTGTTCGGCGTCGCCGTCATCACGACGGGCCACCCGGGGACTCCCCACCACGAAATCATGGTGGAGCTGCTGGACGGCCCGCTCGCCGTCTTCCGCAACCTGCACAAGTTCGACGCTCTGATCAGGCTGCCCGTGGCGCTCGGCGTCGCCGGGCTGCTGTCGCTGGCCCGCCTGCGCTGGCGCAAGCCCCTGACCGCCGCCGCGGCCGGGCTCATGGTGGCGTCGAGCCTGCCCATCCTGTACGCGGGCCTCGCGCCGCCCGGTGGCTTCACGGCGATCCCGGACTACTGGAAGCAGGCCATCTCCTGGCTGAACCGCAACGCCGGAGACGGCATGGTGCTGGCCGTGCCCGGCGCCAAGCGCGGCGAATACCTGTGGGGGCGCCCGCTGGACGAGCCGCTGCAGGCGCTGTCGCAGGCCCGCTGGGCCACGCACACCATCGTGCCGTGGGGGTCGGCCGGCATCTCGCGGCTCATGGCGGCCATCGACGAGCGCCTGTCCACCGGCTCGGGGTCCGCGGGGCTCACGGCCACGCTGCGCCGCATGGGAGTGACGTACCTGGTGGTCCGCAACGACCTCGACCGCGCCACCATCGGCACGGGCTGGCCGGTCCGCGTGCACCAGGCGCTGGAGGACTCTCCCGGCATCTCGCTCGCGGCCCAGATGGGGCCCGGCGTCGGCATCGGCCAGTACGGCAAGGCCGCCGCGTGGCTGGACCAGCCGTATCACGCGGTCGAGATCTACCAGGTGTCGGGAGCCGCGCCGCTCGTCGGCACCGTCGACGCCACCCGCCCGCTCCGCGTGGGAGGCGCCCCCGAGGCCGTGCTCGACCTGGCCGAGCAGGGGCTCCTGGAGGACGACCGCCCGGTCCTGCTCAACGACGATCCGGGCCAGGTCCAGGTGCCGGCGCAGGACACGGTGCTGACCGACACGCTGCGCCGCCGCGAGCTCTCCTATCCCGACCTGCGCCGCAACGCCAGCGCCACGCTCGCCGACGGCGAGCCGTTCCGTGGCGACTCGCCGTCGAACGACATCCTCGACCCCGGATGGGAGAAATACATCTCCACGGCGGCTTTCACCGGGATCGCGAAGGTCACGGCCTCCAGCTCCGAAGCGGATGTCACGGCTTCCCCGCACGCCAGGGAGCCCGGCCATCAGCCTTTCGCCGCGCTCGACGGCGACCGGCGCACCAGCTGGCGCTCCACGGGGTGGAACGGCGCGGTGGGCGAATGGCTGGAGGTCGCCTTCACCGAGTCCCGGACGGTTCCCACGATCCAGGTGGCCTTCGAGAACTCGCCCATCGGGCCCCCGCCCAGCGAGGTGGTGGTGGAGACCGACACCGGCGCGCTGCGCCAGCGGGTACGCGCCACCGCCGACCCGCAGGAGCTGGTGGTCCCGAAGGGCCCGATCACCCGGTTGCGCCTGAAGGTCGCCGCCACTTCGGAGGAGAGCAGGCTCGGCGGCCGCGTCGGAATCACCGAGCTGACGATCCCCGGCGTCCGAGCCGGCCGCTCGATCACCGTGCCCGACCCCGGCAGCGACTCGGCCGAGCCCGCCGCGATCGCGGTCGGCAGGACCGGTGACGTCTCCGGCTGCGTCAAGGGCTCGGTCGCCTGGAGCTGCGCCAAGGGCCACGAGGTGCTGGGCGACGACGGCAACGGGTTCGACCGCTCCTTCATCGTCAGGAAGGACGGCTCGTACGGCGTCTCCGGTCGTGCCGTGCTCACCGAGCGCACCGCCATCGAGCGGCTCAGCACGCTGCCCGGCGACCCCGTGAAGGTGCAGGCGTCCTCGACGGCGGTCGAGCACGGCGCGGCCGCCGGCCGGTGGGCGTTCGACGGCGACCCGAAGACCGCCTGGTTCGCCGACCCGCTGGACCCGCGGCCCACGCTGAGCGTCGAGCTCGCGCGCGCGACGCGGCTGTCGCAGCTGCGCGTCGTGACGCCCGACTCCTACCTCGGCGCCCCGCCCATCCGGGTGACGATCCGCGCCGAAGGCGGGGTCAGGCAGAGCTGGGTGGGCAAGGACGGCCTCATCCGCTTCCCCGGGATGGCGGCCCGGAAGATCAAGCTGGAGTTCGGCGCGTCGGGCGGCCGGCCCATCGAGATCAGCGACATCGCCTTCCCCGGGGTGCGGCCGCTGGGCGCGCTGAACGGCTTCCCGCTCCGGTCGCCGTGCGGGTTCGGCCCGACGCTCACCGTCGACGGCGACGCCGTGCACACCGAGATCATCGATGGCACGCTCAACGATGTGGTCACCGGCAAACCCGTCACGTTCAGGAGCTGCGAGCCGCTGCGGCTCTCGCCCGGCCCGTCCCGGCTGGCCGTACGCCCGGGAGAGGCCTACCGCGTCGAGTCCGCGATCATCCGCCCGGAGCCCGCCGGTCGCCAGGCCGCGCCCGTGGAGATGCGCGAGGCGCTCGTCGAGTCCTGGGACGCAGGCGAGCGCGTGGTCAAGGTCAGCGTCACCGACGACTCCTACCTGGTCGTCAACGAGAACTTCAACTCCGGGTGGCGGGCCAGGCTCGGCGTCGCCGAGCTCAAACCGGTCCGGCTCGACGGGTGGCGGCAGGCCTGGTTCCTGCCGTCGTACACGGCGGGCACGGTCACGCTCACCTACGAGCCCGACGCGCCCTACCGGGCCGGACTGGCCGCGGGCGGCGGCCTGGCGCTGCTGGTCGTGGTGCTCGCCCTGGTCCGGACGGGCCCGCCGGCGCGGCACCTGGCGCCGATCCGGCCCGCTCGCCTGCGTGCGGCCCACGTCCTGCCGTTCGCCGTCGCCCTGGGATTCTGGGTCGGCGGGGTGGCGGGCGCGGCGGTCGTCGGCGCCGTCTTCGTCCTCGGAGCGTGGCTGCGACCGCTGCGTGAGGCCGAGCACGTGCGCGCGGGCCGCCGCGGCCGGCTGCTGCTGGGGCCGCCCGCGGGCGTCGCCCTCTACCTGGCCGCCGCGGTCCTGGTGGCCGTGGGCGTGGGCGGCCTGTGGGCGCAACTGCTCTGCCTGCCGCTCCTCGCGCAACTGCTCGCCGAGGTCCCGGCCAGGCGGGTGCCGGCGCGGCCGGCCGAGATCCCCGTCCCCGTCGCCGCAGGCGGCCCGACCATGACGAGTGTTCCGTGACCGAGACGACCAAGTCGCGCACCGGGCTCGTCCTCACCGTCCCGGTGCCGATGGCCCGCACCGCCGGGGCGGTGTCCCGGTGGGCGCGGCGGCACGGCGTGGTGCTGGCCGCGCTCGCGCTCATCGCCGCGGCCATGGCGTGGAAGACGGCCATCGTCCAGAGCGCCTACTTCAAGGAGGACGACTTCGAGTTCGTGGCCAGGGCGATGGAGAACGATCTCTCCTTCGACTACCTGACCCGGGTCCACTTCGGCCAGTTCATGCCGGGCGGCTTCCTGCTCGCGTGGCTGTCGTCCAGACTGGAGCCCTTCGGCTGGGGGTACGCGGCGGGCGCGATCCTGGTGCTGCACGCCTGCGCCGCGCTCGCCGTCCTGCGCATGCTGCGTGTCGTGTTCGGCCACCGGCCCGCGATACTCGCGCCGCTCCTGGTCTTCCTCGTCGCGCCGCTCACCGTGCCCGCGCTCGTGTGGTGGGCGGCGGCGCTCAACACCGTCTTCCTGCAGATCGCCCTGCCCATGGCGATCGCCTCGCACTGGCACTACCTGCGTACCCGGCGGTTGCGGCACGCCGTGGCCGCGGCGCTGTGGGTGCTGTTCGGGCTGCTCGGGTTCGTCAAGGGCTTCGCCCTGCCGCTGGTGCTGCTGGCGCTCACGGCGATCTACCACGGCGGGCTCCGCACCGCGCTGCGCCGGTACATCGCCGCCTGGTCGCTGTATCTGATCGTGCTGGCCGGCTTCGGCGCGCTGTATGTCCAGCGGTCGCTCTCCGCGCCCAACACCGGGGCGCTGCCGATCTTCGACCAGGCCGCGGGCTTCCTGTGGGAGCTGATCGGCAGGACGTTCGCCACCACCGTGCTCGGCGGACCCTGGAAGTGGTTCGCGGGCGGCGACTGGGGAGTGGCCTCGCCGCCGCTTCCTGTCGTGATCGCCTCCCTCGTCACGCTCGCGGCCCTGGTGACGGTCACCGCGTATTACCGCAGACGGGCCGGCCTGGCCTGGGCGCTGCTGCTCGGTTATGTGCTCGTCGCCGACGCCCTGCCGGTGCTGTGGGGCCGGGTCCATCTGCTCGGCTCGTTCGCCGGCACGGACACGCGGTACGTCGCCGACTCCGTCCCGCTGGTCGCGCTGGTCGTCGGCCTCGTGCTGCTGCCGCTCCCGGACGAGGCGGAGCCGTACCGGAGGGCGCTGCCCGGCAAGGAGCGGGTGGCCGGGATCTGCGGCGCGGCGCTCGGCGTGTTCGTGGGCGCGTCGCTGGTGTCGGTCACGATCTTCGCCGCCCACCTGGGCGCGGACCGGCGCCACCGCTACATGGAGACGGCCCGCGCCGACCTGGCCAAGGTGGCGCCCGGCACTGTGATCTACGACCGGCTGCTGCCGCCCGACGTGCTGCCGAGCACGTACAACACCTACAGCCTGACCTCCAGGGTGCTGGGCGCGATGGCCCCGCCGCGGCTCAGGGCCACGATGCAGGCCCCGCCCGCGGCGCTCGACGGCATGGTCTTCGACGACCAGGGCCACCTGCGGCCCGTGGACGTGCAGGGGATCCCGCTCATCCCGAACACGCGGGACCGGTGCTGGCCGGTCACCAACGGAACCGTGCAGGTGCCGCTGGACAACCGGGTCAGCCGCGTGGAGGGCACCCTGGTCCGGCTGGGTTACGCCGCCCGCGCGGACACGAAGATCACGCTGTGGATGGGCGACCGCGCCACCGACGTGGAGCTGCGGGCAGGCCTGGGCAAGGTGTTCATGCTCGCCGAGCCGGGCGCCGACCGCATCGTCGTGCAGGACGTGCCGCAGGGCGTGTGCGTCGGCGACGTGACGCCGGGACAGGCGGTGCCGCGACCGTGACCGTCATGAGCCGCAGGAACCTCGCGCTGGTGCTGGCCGGCGTGGGCGCCTTCCTGCTGACGCTCATCCCCCTGACCCGCCTGTACGTCTACGGCCAGGTGCTCAAGGCGCCTCTGGAGCAGCAGAGCATGACCAGGTCGGTGGCCGAGTCGGCGACGTACCTGGACCCGGCCACGATGCGGCCGGCCGTGGGGGATCTGGTGCAGACCCGATGGCTGATCGGCGACGTGCTGTCCGGCGACGGCGACCGCGCGGTGTGGGGCGAGTCGGTCTCCGTGGCGACGCGGGACGACGAGCGGCTGGACTACCACGAGCGGCGCCTGGCGTTCGACCGCCGCACGGGGGCCATCGTCAACTGCTGCGGCGAATACCTCGACGAGGACACCTCGGTCAGGCAGTCGGGGCAGGCCTTCCGCTGGCCCTTCAACGCGGAGCGGCGCGACTACACACTGTTCGACCTGCGGTTGCGCCGGTCGGTCACGGCCGCGTTCGACGGGGTCGAGCAGGTGCGCGGCGTCGAGACGTACCGCTACGTGCAGCGCACGCCGCGCGCGCTCGTGCCGGGGGAGACGGCGCCGCTGCCGCGCCGCCTCCTCGGGCTGCCGGGGAAGGGCGACATCGGGCTGGCCCGCTACGCCGAGATCCGGCGCACGTACTGGGTCGAGCCGGTCAGCGGTCAGCCGGTCAGGACGCTGGACGAGGTGCGGGAGACGCTGGTCACGGCCGACGGGCGGGGCCGGCTGACCGCGCTGGATGCCGTGTTCCGCACGACCGAGGCCGACGTCGTGGCGGCGCTGGGCACGGCGGCCGCCTACCGCCGCTGGATCCTGCTGCTGGGGACCGTGGCGCCGGTGGGCGGCGGGCTGCTCGGCGCGGGCTGCCTGGTGACCGCGATCTGGCTCGCGCGGCGGCGGTCACCTGCGGCGCAGGACGAGGAGCAGGTTCCAGGTGACCAGCTCGCGGATGCCAGGTAGGTGGACGACGTGGCGGGCCCAGCGGGGATGGTAACGCGGGATCGCGTCCAGGAGCTCCGCGTCGCGGCACCGCCGCGCCCAGGCCAGCGGCCCGGCCACGCCGATGGCGTACATGCTCTCGCCGTAGACGTTCTTGGGCGGCTTGCCGTGCCTGCGCGCGTACCGGCGGGCGGCGTAGTGGCCGCCCAGGTAGTGCCAGGGCGAGGTCTCGTGGCCGCCCCAGGGGGAGAGCCAGACCGTGTACGACAGGTAGACGATCCCGCCGGGACGCGTCACCCTGACCATCTCGTCCGCCATCCGGAGCGGATCGGGGACGTGCTCCAGAACGTTCGACGAGAAGCACACGTCGACCGAGCCCGTGGCGAGGGGCAGGTCGAGCGCGCTGCCCAGCACCGCGTCCCGCGGCGGCACGCCGTCGCGCAGGCGCATCTCGCCGGCGTCGCAGTCCACGCACACGGGCTGCGCGCCGACGGCCCGCAGCGCGTCGGCGAAGTAGCCGGGGCCGCCCCCGATGTCGGCCACTGTGGCGCCGGCCAGATCCGTGTAGGTCGCGAGCTGGGCGACCGTGTCCTGGGCCAGGGTGCCGTAGAAGAAATCCGGATCACTCTGCTCAAGGCGGAAAGCACGCAGCAAACGGACGGATCTACCGAGATCCGCTCGGAACGGTTCGGGGGTGTCCACGGGGCGGAGCTTAACGCAGCGGAAGGAAACGACGATGGTTGACGGCGTCAAACGCGCGGAACCCTTACAGATCACGCTGCCCGCGATCCGCACCGGGCCGGTCATGGGTGTCGGCCTGCTGCTGATCCTGGTCTCGCTCGTCTTCAGGGCAAGCGTCCTCAGCAGGGCGTACTTCGTCGAGGACGACTTCCTCTTCGTGGCCGGCGCCGCCGACAGCGGCCTCACCTGGGACTACCTGGCCCGGGTGCACAAGGGCCACCTCATGCCCGGCGCGCTGGCCCTGATGTGGGTGCTCACGCAGGTGGCGCCGTACAGCTGGGCGATGGTCTCGTTCCTGATCATCGCGGGCCAGGCGGCGGCCTCGGTCGTGTTCCTCGTGCTGTTGCGGCGGCTGTTCGGCGACCGCGCGGGCGTGCTCGCCGCGCTGACCGTCTACGTCTTCGCGCCGCTCACCGTGCCCGCGATGAGCTGGTGGTCGGCCGCGATCAACGCGGTGCCGCTGCAGCTCGCGATGGTCGCCGCGCTGGCCGCGCACATCAGGTACGTGCGCGAGGGCAAGGGCCGCTGGCGCGCCCTCATCTGGACCGCCGTCGGGATGGCCTTCTCCACCAAGGGAGTGTTCATCCCCTTCGTCGTGCTCGGCGTCACCAGCGCCTACCTCGGCAAGGGCCTGTGGGCGCGGGCGGTGCTGACCGAGCTGCGCAGACCCGTCTGGTGGGCGCACGGCCTGCTGCTGGCCGGGTACGGCGTGCTCTACTGGTTGCGCCGCGACACCGCCGGCTCCGACGCGCTGAGCGGGCCGAAGGCCGAGGTGGTCCCGGGGCTGCTGCGCAGGTTGCTGGGGGAGACGTTCCCCACGGGCGCGGTCGGCGGCCCGCTGCGCTGGGGCGGGCTCACCTCCACCGGCGGGCTGGCCGACCCGGCGCAGGCCACCGTCATCGCGTCATGGGCCGTGATCGCGCTGCTGGTCGTGATCACCTGCGTGTACCGCAAGCGTGCCTGGCGGGCGTGGGCCATCCTGGCCGCGTACGTGGTCGTGGCGGACGCGGTGCCCACCGTGATCGCGCGGGCGACCGCGTGGGACCTGGTGGGCGCGGAGACCAGGTACGTGGCCGACGCCGCGGTGCTGTTCGCCCTCTGCCTGGCGCTCGCGTGGCTGCCGGTCGAGGGCGAGCAGGACGCCGTGCGCAGGCCGGTGCCGGGCACCTTGTCGCTGGCGGCGGGCGGGCTGACCGTCGTCTTCCTGGTCGTGTCGGTGCTCTCGATCAACGCCTTCCGCGACACGCTCAGCGGGGACAAGGTCAGGACCTACCTGGAGAACGCGCGGGCCTCGCTGGCCACCGCCGCGCCGGACGCCGACATCTACACGCGTCCCGTGCCACCGGAGATCGTCCTGCCGTGGAACGGCCCGCGCCGGCTCACGTCGTACGTGCTCGCGCCCCTGGCCGACCCCGAGACCAGGAAGCTCATGCGCGACCCGCGCCCGTCGGCCGAGCCGTACGTCTTCGACGCCACGGGCAAGCTCGTCCTCGTGGGCCGCGTGACCCCCTACTTCGACGGGGTCAAGGGCAAGAAGTGCTACCCCGCGAACCAGACCTTCCCGGTCGAGTCCTTCGGCGGCCCCGGCATGGTGGTGGCCATGGCCTATGTCAGTCCCCAGCCGGTGCACGTCGTGGTGGACCTCGGCGGCACCGAGCGGGCGGCCACGCTGCCCGCGACCGGCGTCATGGGAGCGCTGTACTACGTTCCGCACGACGGCGCGGGCAAGGGGATGCGGATCGTCGCGGCCGGCGGCCAGGGTCAGGCGTTCTGCCTCAGGGCGGTGGCCTTCGGCGAGCCGGGGCCCGCGCCTCCGGCACTGTGAGGGACGAAGCGGATCAGCCGCCTGGCCGGCTCCTCCACGTAGCGGTACGTGAGGCCGGCCAGCGCGATCGTCAGCGCGCTGATCGCGACCAGGTTGAGGAGCAGGTTGCCGGTCCACGGCCGCTGCCCGGTGAAGTCGTACCAGAGGTAGATGACCACGAACTGCCACAGGAAGACGCCGTAGGAGATGCGGCCGAGATAGCTCATGACCCGCCCGCCGAGCAGCGCGCGCACGCGCGTGGGCCGCTCGGGCTCCAGGGCCGCGGGCGCGACCAGGCAGAAGGCGATGACCGTGTAGAGGCCCTGCTCGTAGAACGCGGTCCAGATGCCGCCCAGGCCGACGAAGCGCGGCCCGGTCACCGGGGTGGAGGCGATCAGGTAGGCCAGCCCGGCGATCAGCCACAGCGTGCCCCAGGAGGCCGCCAAGGCCGCGCACAGGCGGCGGACGCGGCCGTCCTCCGCCCTGGCCCAGACGGTCAGGACCGCGAGCGCCATGCCCGGCACGAAGAACGTCCAGGAGCGCGGCAGCCACACGTTCATCCATGGCCGGTACTCGGGGAAGTACTCGAAGATCGTGTACACGTACGACAGGGCGCCGAAGACCGCCAGCCCGATCAGCAACCGCCTGGCCCTGGCCCTCAGGTCCGGTCCCGCCCCCAGTGCGAACCGTCGCAGCGCGGCCGCCATCAGCGGGAGCGTGAGGTAGAACGTCAGCTCGACCGCCAGGCTCCACATCTGGCCCAGCCCCTTGGGCCCGAGGCCGAACCACCACGGGCTCGTGTCGTAGATGTGCACCAGGAACACCATCTGCGACCACGTCCACGGATCGGACCGGTGCGCCTCGCCCCACAACATCAGGGCCACGGCCACCACCAGCCAGTACGCGGGGATGATGCGGAAGAAGCGCCGCCACAGGTAGCGGCGCGTGTCCGGAGCCCGGTCGCCGATCAGGACCTCCGCCGCCCAGGGGCGGTAGAGCAGCAGGCCGGACAGCGTGAAGAAGATCGGCACGCCGATCTCACCCCTGGACAGCACGCCACCCAGGAAACCCGGCTCCAGCGCCGTTCCCGCCTCCATCGCGACGTGGAAGATCAGGACGGCGAAGGCGGCCACGGCGCGTATCCCGTCGAGGGAGGACTGGTGTCCGGAGACCGCCGGCACCCCCGCCGATGTAGAACCTGTTTCGGTCACGTTTCCGCATCCCTGGTGACGTTGGTCACTCACCGCAATAACATACCGGCGAGTAGAACTAGTTTCAGTCACTTAACCACCCAGACAGGCGTCCGTGCACCTGCACATGGAGGGTCCATGAACCGGGTCGTCGTTGGCAGCGTTCTCATCGCCGTCGGGGCATTCCTCATCGTCCTGTCCCCCCTGGTGCGTATGCAGGTGGCGCCCGCGCTCATGGCCGCCGCGGGCGATCACTACGGCATCACCAAGCTCCGGGCCTCCGGCGCGCAGTACTTCAGCGTCCCGGACGGCAAGGTGCTGACCGCCGACCTCGACATCATCGTCACCACTCGCGGCGACGTGAAGGAGGCGGCCGGCGACCGGGTCGTGTGGGACGAGTTCACCGCCGTGAACGACGTCACCAACGGCAAGCCCGGCATCAACTTCACCGAGCGGCGCAGCGCCTTCGACAAGCGCTCCGGCGTCGGGGTCAACTGCTGCGGCGTCAGCATCGACAAGGCTCCGGTGCAGCTCCAGGGGCAGATCTACAAGTTCCCGTTCGACGTGGAGAAGAAGACCTACCTGGTCTTCAACTCGACCACGAGCAAGGCGTACGAGGCCAAGTTCGTCGGCGAGGAGCAGGTCAACGGGCTGAACACGTACAAGTTCGAGCAGGCCGTCCCCGAGACCAAGACGCAGACCCTGAACGCGCCCGCCGCCTGGTTCGGCATGGGCGACTCGGGCGACGTGCAGCTCGACCGCTTCTACTCCGGCACGAACACCTTCTGGATCGAGCCCACCACCGGCGCGCCCGTCCGCCAGGAGCAGCAGCGCAACGAGGTGCTCAAGAGCCAGGACGGCATCGAGCGCTCCAAGGCCTTCGTGGCCACGGCCAAGATGACCGACGAGACCGTCAACGAGCTCGTGACCACCGCGCGGGAGGGCAAGAGCCAGATCACCCTGATCCGGACCACGGTGCCGATCGTGCTGGCGGTGGTGGGCATCGTGCTGCTCGCGCTCGGGATCCTGCTGACCGTGCGCGGCCGCAAGGCCGCATGAGCCAGGAAGTGGTCGCGCGGCCCAGGACGGCTGCGCCGGCGCTTGCGCTGGTCAGGGCGGCCAGGCCGCGCCAGTGGGTCAAGAACGTGCTGGTCCTGGCCGCGCCCATGGCCGCCGGGGTGCTGGGCCAGCCGCGCAGCCTGCTCGCGGCGCTGCTGGTCTTCGCCGCGTTCTGCCTGGCCGCGAGCGGCGCCTACCTGATCAACGACGCATCCGACGTGGAGGCGGACCGCCTGCACCCACGCAAGCGGCGGAGGGCGATCGCGTCCGGGGCGGTGTCCGTGCGGGCGGCCTACGTGACCGGCGTCGCCCTGCTGGTCCTGGCGCCCGCCGTCGCCGCCTTGACGGGGGGCTGGCAGGCTCCTGCCGTGGTCGCCGGGTACATCGCCCTGACGCTGTCGTACACGCTGTGGCTCAAGCACCAGGAGGTCGTGGACCTGATCGCGGTCGCCGGGTGCCATGTGATCAGGGCGTACGCCGGGGCGGTGGCGGTCGACGTGCCGGTCACCGGGTGGTTCCTGGTCGTGGTCTCGCTGGCCGCGCTGCAGCTCGTGGCGGGCAAGCGGGAGGCGGAGCTGAGGGCCCAAGGGGTGACGGGGACGCGGGCGACGCTGGCCGCCTACTCGCCCGCCTACCTGGCCCAGGTCCGGATCATGTGCTCGGGCGCGATGATCGTGACGTACTGCCTGTGGGCGCTCAACGCGCACCACGACCTGTTCTACGGACTCAGCATCATCCCGTTCCTCCTGCTCGTGCTGCGGCACAATCTGCTGGTGGACCGGGGGAGCGGCGAGGAGCCGGAGGAGCTCGTGCTACGGGATCGGCCGACGCTGCTCTTCGCCGCCGGCCTCGTTGTCCTGGTCGCCTTGGGGATCTACACATGACGTCGTTCCTGACCGGCTGGGGGCGCACGGCGCCCACCCCGGCCGAGCTCGCACGGCCCCGCTCGGTCGAGGAGCTGCGCGAGCTGATCGCGACCGCGCCGGGGCGGGGAGTGGTGGCGCGCGGCCTGGGCCGGTCGTACGGCGACGCCGCGCAGAACGCCGGCGGCCTCGTCCTCGACTGCACCGGTCTCGACGCGTGGACGTTCGACGAGGTCAGCGGCGTGGTGACCGCCTCCGGCGGGGTCAGCCTGCACGACCTGATGACGGCGCTCGTCCCCCGGGGCTGGTTCGTCCCCGTCAGCCCGGGCACCCGGCACGTCACCGTCGGCGGCGCCGTCGCGGCCGACGTCCACGGCAAGAACCACCACCGCGACTCCTCCTTCGGCGCGCACCTCCACTCGCTCACCCTGGTGACCGCCGACGGGACGGTCCGCACCCTCCGCCCCGGCGATCCGCTCTTCCTGGCCACCGTGGGCGGCATGGGGCTGACCGGCGTGGTCGCCGAGGCCGTGTTCGGCTGCGTGCCCATCGAGACCTCGCTGATGCGGGTGGACGTGCAGCGCACCGCCGACCTGGACGAGACGCTGGCGACCATGGCGGCCACCGACGACCGCCACCGCTACACGGTGGCCTGGATCGACCTGCTCGCCCGGGGCCGCCGGATGGGGCGCGGAGTGCTCACCAGGGGCGATCACGCGCCGCGTGCCGAGGGGAAGGAGCCGCCGGCCTTCGCGCCCGGCGCGCTCCTGCGGGCACCCGCGTGGGCGCCCGGCGGGCTGCTCAACGGGCTGAGCGTGCGCGCGTTCAACGAGGTCTGGTACCGCAAGACGCCGCGGCGACGGACGATCACGCAGGGCATCGCGCCGTTCTTCCACCCGCTCGACGTCGTCGACGGCTGGAACCGCATGTACGGCTCCCGAGGCTTCGTCCAGTACCAGTTCGTGGTGCCCTTCGGCGCGGAGGAGACGCTGCGCGACATCGTCGGGTCACTGTCGGCGCACGGCGTCGTGTCGTTCGTGCCCGTGCTCAAGAGGTTCGGGCCGGGATCGGGCGGGCTGCTGTCGTTCCCCATGCCCGGCTGGACCCTGGCGGTGGACGTCCCCGCCGGGCAGCGCGGGCTGGCCGGCCTGCTGCGCGGCTTCGACCGGCGGGTGGCGGCCGCTGGCGGGCGGGTCTACCTGGCCAAGGACGCGCGGCTGCGCGCTGACATGATGGCGGCCATGTATCCCGAGCTGGAACGGTGGCGGCGGATCAGGGACGAGGCCGATCCCGCCGGCCTGTTCCGCTCCGACCTGGCCAGGAGGCTGCGGTTGTGAAGAACGCTCTCGGCGCGGTCGACACCGTGCTGCTGCTCGGCGGGCGCAGCGAGATCGGCCTGGAGATCGTCAGGCTGCTGGCAGGGCTGGGCGCGAGCCGGGTGGTGCTGGCCGTGCGGGGGGCGTTCGACCCGCCCGACCTCGGCGGCGCGGAGGTCCACGTCGTGCCGTTCGACGCGCTGGACGTCCATGGGCACGTCGCCGTCTTCGCCAAGGCGGTGGAGCTGGTGGGCGACCTCGACGTGGTCATCTCGGCGTTCGGCGTGCTGGGGAGCCAGGCCGGCTACGACGCCGAGCCCGCCGCCGCCGCCGAGGCCGTCGCGGTCAACTACGGCGCCCACGTGTCCGTGGGGCTGCACGCGGCCAAGGTGCTGCGCGAGCAGGGGCACGGCACGCTCGTGGTGCTGTCGTCGGTGGCCGGGGCGCGGGTGCGCAAGGCCAACTTCGTGTACGGCTCGGCCAAGGCCGGGCTCGACGGGTTCGCCCAGGGGCTCGGCGACGCCCTGCACGGGACGGGCGCACGGGTGCTGATCGTGCGGCCGGGCTTCGTGATCGGGCGGATGACGAAGGGGCTCACCCCCGCCCCGATGTCCTCGACGCCCCGCCAGGTGGCGCTGGCCACGGTGGGTGCGTTGCGCGAGGGCAGGTCGTCCGTCTGGGTGCCGCGCGCGCTCGGGCCCGTCTTCGGCGCGCTGCGGCTGCTGCCGCGCGCGCTCTGGCGCAGGATGCCGCGATAGAACTCGTTCCAGGGTAATGACCGAGCAAAGGTTCTAGAGTAGAACGCGTTGCAGTTTGCTGGTTCTGCGGCTTATCGTCGGCTCATGCGGACACGTGTCACGGACATGTTCGGAATCGAACTCCCGATCTTCGCCTTCAGCCACTGCAGAGACGTGGTCGCCGCGGTCAGCCGCGCGGGCGGCATGGGGGTGCTCGGAGCGCTCTACTTCACGCCTGAAGAGCTCGAGATGGAGCTCAAGTGGATCGACGACCACGTGGACGGCAAACCCTACGGCGTGGACGTCGTCATGCCCGCCTCGTACGAGGGCGCCGACTTCGCCCCGGACGAGCTGGTGGGCCGGCTGCAGTCGATGATCCCCGAAGGGCACCGCGCGTTCGTCGAGGACCTCCTGGCCAAGCACGGGGTGCCGGCCCTGTCCTCGGAGTCGGACGCCGGCAAGGTCCTGCTCGGCTGGACGGACGCCACGGCCCGCCCGCAGGTCGAGGTCGCCCTGCGTCACCCCATCGCCCTCCTGGCCAACGCCCTGGGCCCGCCTCCGGCCGACGTCGTCGAGCTGGCGCACGCGCACGGAGTGAAGGTCGCGGCCCTCGCCTCCACGCCCCGCCACGCGCTCAAGCAGGTCGAGGTCGGGGTGGACGTGGTGGTCGCCCAGGGCACGGAGGCCGGCGGCCACACCGGCGAGATCTCCACGATGGTGCTGATCCCGCAGGTGGTGGACGCCGTCGACGTCCCCGTCCTGGCGGCCGGCGGCATCGGCAACGGCCGTCAGATGGCGGCGGGGATGGCGCTGGGCGCGGAAGGGGTGTGGACCGGCTCCCTCTGGCTCACGGTCGAAGAGGCCGACACGCCGGAGATGGCCAAGCGCCGCATCCTGGAGGCCACCTCCCGGGACACCGTCCGCTCGCGCAGCTGGACCGGGAAGCCGGCGCGGCTGCTCAAGAACGAGTGGACGGACGCCTGGGAGTCGGAGGAGTCGCCGGGGACGCTGCCGATGCCGCTGCAGTTCATGCTGGTGTCGGACGCGCTGCGGCGGATCGGCCGGTCGGAGGCTTCGGAGCTGGCCACGTTCCCGGCCGGGCAGATCATCGGGATCACGAACCAGGTCCGGTCGACGAAGGACGTGGTGTTCGGAATGGTGGAGGAGTACGCCGAGGCGCTGGAGCGGCTGTCGCGCCTCACCCAGGACTGACGCACCGCACCGATACGGGAGAGGGCGGCTCGCACGCGGGCCGCCCTCTTTTCATCAGTGTCCCTGGTAGTTCGCCTGGCGCTTCTCGCGGAAGGCCCGGGCGCCCTCCTTGGCGTCCTCCGAGCCGATGACCGGCCACCCGAGGTCGTCCGACACCTTCAGCGCCTCCGGCTCCGACAGCGCCAGCGTGTCCCGGTACGTCCGCAGGATTGCCTGGACCGCCAGCGGCCCGGAGGAGGCCACGTCGTCGGCCAGTTCGCGGGCCGCCGCCAGCGCCTGCCCGTCCGGGACCACGCGGTTGACCAGCCCCATGGACAACGCCTCCGCCGCCGTGATCGCGCGGCCGGTCAGCAGCAGGTCCATGGCGTGGCAGTAGGGGATCTGCCGGGGCAGGCGCACGGCGCTGCCGCCCATGGGGAACAGCGCGCGCTTGGCCTCGAAGAGCCCGAGCGTGGCCGACTCGGCCACCACCCGCAGGTCCGTGCCGACCAGCAGCTCGGTCCCCCCGGCCACCGCGTACCCCTCCACCGCGCAGATGATCGGCTTGGTGGGCAGGTCCTCGCGCAGGAGGCCCTTCCAATGGAAGTTGGGAATCTGCGCGGCCCTGGCCTGGACCTCCGGGTCCGTCGACGGCTGGCCCATGGCCTTGAGGTCGGCGCCGGAGCAGAACGTGCCCTCCGCGCCGGTCAGGATCGCCACCCGGACCCCGGGCTCCGCCGACGCGTACGCCCACGCCGAGGCCAGCCCGATCAGCATGTCCGAGGAGAGCGCGTTGCGGGCTTCCGGCCGGTTCATCGTGACGATGAGGACGTGATCGTCGCGTTCGACCCGGCAGTGGGGGGTGCTGATCGGAAGGAGCTCCACAGATGCCTCCGGAGTGTTTAATCAAGCGCTTGCTACGCATTGCGCCCCAGGATACGCTCCCACCAGCAAACGAGAACAGGTTCCTGTTTTGCCACAAGGGAGTGCAAATGGGCACGCTCGGTTTCTGGAGGCTGGCGCAGGCGGATCCCGAGTGGATCGCGGCCGTGGACCCCGACGGTACGGAACACCGCGCGGGCGATCTCCTGGCCAGAGCGAACCGCCTCGTCCACGGCCTGCGCGACCTCGGGCTCAAACCCGGCGACGGCATCTGCGGCCTGGTGCCCAACGGCGCCGACGGCCTGGTGCTCTATCTGGCCGCCCTGCAGGCCGGCTGGTACTACACGCCGATCAACTGGCATCTCACCGGACCCGAGATCGCCTACATCGTCTCCGACAGCGAGGCGAAGGCATTCTTCGTCCATCCCCGCTTCCTGAGCGAGGGCGCCCGCGCGGCCGAGGTCGTCGCGCCCGAGCGCCGCTTCGTCTTCGGGGACGAGCAGGGATTCAGGCCGGTGAACGAGCTCGTCGACGGCCACCCCGGCACCGCGCCCGCCGACCGCACCGCCGGCGCCACCATGCACTACACCTCGGGCACCACCGGCAAGCCCAAGGGCGTCAAACGCGCGCTGAACGGCCTGGACCCGGACGACTCCGCCGAGCTGATGACATTCCTGCTCGGCCTGTTCGGGATCACGCCGGGCCGGCCCAACGCCCACCTGATCACGTCCCCGTGCTACCACACCGCCGTGACCCAGTTCGGCGGCACGGCCCTGCAGATGGGGCACACGCTGGTCTACATGGACCGCTTCGACGCCGAGGAGCTGCTGCGGCTCTGCGAGCGCTACCGGGTCACCAACTCCCACCTGGTGCCGACGCACTTCAAGCGCCTGCTCGCGCTGCCGGAGAAGACCCGCGCGAAGTACGACCTGTCCTCGCTGAAGTGGATGATCCACGCCGCCGCCCCCTGTCCCGTTCCGGTGAAATGGGCCATGTTGGAGTGGTGGGGCGACTGCGTGTACGAGTACTACGCGGCCACCGAGGGCGGCGGCACCCTTGCCACGCCCCAGGACTGGAAGACCCACCCGGGCACGGTGGGCAAGGCCTGGCCGATCAGCGAGCTGCTCATCGTGGACGACGAGGGGGAGCCGGTGCCGACCGGCACCCCCGGGACGATCTACATGAAGATGATGGGCGTCCAGTTCGAGTACAAAGGCGACCCCGCCAAGACCGCCGCGAACCGGCTCAAGGACCACTTCACCGTCGGCGACATCGGCTACCTGGACGAGGACGGCTTCCTGTTCCTCTGCGACCGCAAGGCCGACATGATCATCTCCGGCGGGGCGAACATCTACCCCGCCGAGATCGAGAACGAGCTCATGATCCACCCGAAGGTGGCGGACGTGGCCGTGTTCGGCATCCCGGACGAGGAGTGGGGCGAGCAGATCAAGGCCGTGGTGGAGCCCGCGGAAGGCGTCGAGCCGGGACCGGAGCTGGCCGCCGAGCTGCTGGCCTCGCTGGAGGGCCGCCTGGCCAGGATGAAGTGGCCCAGGACCATCGACTTCATCGCCGAGATGCCCCGCGAGCCGAACGGCAAGCTGCTCAAACGCAAGCTCCGCGACCCGTACTGGGAGGGACACGACCGTGCCATCTGATCCGCTGGTAGCTCAGCACGTCCTGGAGTTCCCCGGCGGCTACACACGTTCGACCGGGCCGGTGGTCGGCCGGTTCCTGAGCGAGCTGCGCGCCCGGCGCATCGTCGGGGTGCGCACCGCCGAGGGCCGGGTGCTGGTGCCGCCTCTCGAGTACGACCCGGCGACCGGCGAGCCCGTCACCGCCGAGTACACCGAGGTCGGCCCGGCCGGCACGGTCACCGCGTGGACCTGGGTCCACGAGCCGCTGGACGGCCACCCGCTCGACCGCCCCTTCGCCTGGGCGCTGATCAAGCTCGACGGGGCGGACACGGCGCTGGTGCACGCGGTTCTTCCCGAGCACGTGAAGGCGATGGAGACCGGGATGCGCGTCTGGCCGATCTGGCGCGACCAGCCCACGGGCCACATCACCGACATCTCGCACTTCGCCCCCGAGGTCACGAAGATCGTCTCCACCGTGCGCTCCGAATACCGCCTCCAGGCCGGCGGCGCGCTGCGGGTCTTCCTGGAGGGCGTCCAGCGCGGCGTGTTCCTCGGCGGCCGCTGCGAGCGGTGCGCCAAGGTGTACGTGCCCTACCGCGCGGCCTGCCCCGAATGCGGGAAGCCCATCCCCGACACGCTCGAACTCCCGGACACCGGCACGATCACCACGTTCGCGATCAACAACCTGCCCGACCCGCGGGCGCCCCAGGTGCCGTTCGTGTCGGCGTACATCCTGATCGACGGAGCCGACATCCCCATGATCACGCTGGTCGGCGACGTGCCCGCGCACGAGGTGCGCCAGGGCATGCGGGTCAAGGCCGTGTGGGTGCCCGAGAGCGAGCGCACGGCGTCCATGGCGAACATCCGCTGGTTCGCCCCCACCGGCGAGCCCGACGTGGAGCTGTCATGAGAGAGGTCGCGATCGTCGCGTTCGCCCAGACGCGGCACACCACCCACGACGCCGGGCTGAGCGAGCCCGAGCTGATCCTGCCCGTGATCAACGAGGTCAAGGAGCGCACCGGGCTCGACAGGTTCGGCTTCACCTGCTCGGGCAGCTGCGACTACCTCGCCGGCGCGCCGTTCTCGTTCGTGTCGGCGCTCGACGCGCTGGCCGCCTGGCCGCCCATCTCGGAGAGCCACGTGGAGATGGACGGCGCCTGGGCGCTGTACGAGGCGTGGGTGCGCCTCCAGCACGGCGACATCGACTCGGCCCTGGTCTACGGCTTCGGCAAGTCGTCCCTCGGCGACCTGCGTACGATCATGACGCTCCAGCTCGACCCCTACTATCTGGCCCCGCTGGGCCTCGACCAGCTCTCCTACGCCGCGCTCCAGGCCGCCGCCGTGGGCGCGGACCGGAAGGAGCTGGACGAGATCGTCCGCCGCAGCCGCGCCGACGGCCGGAGCAACCCGTACGCGCTCGACCTGCCCGAGCCGGAGGGAGACGACTTCGCCGTCCAGCCGCTGAAGCAGACGGACGTGCCGCCGGTCACGGACGGCGCCGCCGCGATCGTGCTCGCGGCGGGCGACCTGGCCACGCGGCTGTGCTCCCGTCCCGCCTACATCAGGGGCATCGCGCATCGCATCGAGCCCCACTACCTGGGCATGCGGGATCTGGCCCGGTCGGCCGCCGCGGCCGACGCCGCGCGTGCCGCGGGGGTGGGCAAGGGTCCCGTCGAGGTGGCCGAGCTGCACGCCCAGTTCCCGCACGAGGAGATCATCCTGCGCGAGGCGCTGGAGCTGACCGGCGACACCGTGATCAATCCGTCGGGCGGCCCGCTGGCCGCCAACCCCGTCATGGCCACCGGGCTCATCCGCATCGGCGAGGCGGCCCGGCGCGTCTTCGACGGCCAGGCGCGCCGCACCGTCGCCCACGCCGCCGGCGGGCCGTGCCTGCAGCACAACCTCGTCACCGTACTGGAGGCCTGATCATGGGTAACCGCTGTGCGGTCATCGGCGTCGGGCAGACGCACTACACGACCCGGCGCAGGGACGTGTCGATCGCCGGGCTGGTGCGCGAGGCGGCGCTGCGGGCGCTGCAGGACGCCGGGCTGACGTTCAAGGACATCGACGCCGTCGTCATCGGCAAGGCGCCGGACCTGTTCGAGGGCGTGATGATGCCGGAGGCGTACCTCGCCGACGCGCTCGGCGCGGCCGGCAAGCCGATGATGCGGGTGCACACCGCGGGCAGCGTCGGCGGCTCCACGGCGCTGGTCGGCGCCAGCCTCATCCAGGGCGGCGTGCACGACCGGGTGCTGGTCGTGGCGTTCGAGAAGCAGTCGGAGTCGAACGCCACCTGGGCCCTGTCCACGCACCTGCCGTTCAGCTCGTCGCTGGTGGTGGGCGCGGGCGGCTACTTCGCGCCGCACATCCGCGAGTACATGCGCAGGTCCGGCGCCCCCGGCCACATCGGCACGCTGGTGGCCGTCAAGGACCGGCAGAACGCGCTCAAGAACCCCTACGCGCACCTCAAGATCCCCGGAATCGACCAGAAGATGGTCGAGTCCACGCCCATGCTCTGGGAGCCGATCCGCTACCTGGAGACCTGCCCGTCCAGCGACGGCGCCTGCGCGATGGTCCTGTCCTCGGAGTCGGCGGTCACCGGCACTCCGGCCTGGGTGCACGGCACCGCCATGCGCTCCGAGCCGATCTTCCGCGCCGGCCGCGACATGGTCACCCCGCAGGGGGGCAAGGACTGCGCCGCCGACGTCTACCGCCAGGCCGGCATCGACGACCCGCGGCGGCAGATCGACGTCGCGGAGACCTACGTGCCGTTCTCCTGGTACGAGCCGATGTGGCTGGAGAACCTGGGGTTCGCGGCCGAAGGGGAGGGATGGAAGCTCACCGAGTCGGGAGCCACGGCTCTGGACGGTGACATTCCGTGGAACGCCTCGGGCGGGGTGCTGTCGAGCAACCCGATCGGGGCGTCCGGGCTGATCAGGTTCGCCGAGGCCGCGCTGCAGGTGCGCGGGATGGCCGGAGAGCACCAGGTGGAGGGCGCCCGGACGGCGCTCGGCCACGCGTACGGCGGGGGAGCCCAGTTCTTCGCGATGTGGATCGTCGGACGGGAGAAGCCCTAATGGAGTTCAACCACGCGGACTTGTACGAGGGGTTAGCGGACGCGATCGGGGACCGGCCCGCCGTCGTCTGCGGCGACGACCGCCGCACCTACGCGGAGCTGGACGCCGAGGCCAACCGGCTCGCCCACTACCTCATGGACCTGGGCATCCAGCCGGGCCAGCACGTCGGGATCCAGCTCTACAACGGCATCCCGTACATCGCCGGCATGCTGGCCGCGCTCAAGATCCGGGCCGTGCCGATCAACGTCAACTACCGGTACGTCGAGTCCGAACTGCTCTACCTCTACCGGGACTCCGACATCCGGGCGCTGATCTACGACGTCGAGTTCGACGCGCGAGTGGCCGCGGTCGCCGGCCAGGCGCCGCTGCTTGAGCACCTGATCTCGGTGGGCGGGGAGTCGGCGATCGGCTCCGCGGTGCCGTACGAGACCGCCCTGGAGCGGGGCAAGCCCGAGAGGGGCTTCCCGCCGCGCTCCGGGCAGGACGTGTACATCATCTACACCGGCGGCACCACCGGCATGCCCAAGGGCGCGATGTGGCACGTCGAGGACCTGTTCATGGGCTTCGGCGGCGGCAACCCGTACGGCGAGCCGCGCGCCACCCCGCAGGAGGTGATCGACGCGGCGGTCGGGGCGGGTCCCCTGGTCATGTTGCCCGCCGCACCGCTGATGCACGGCGCCGCGCAGATGGCCACGTTCATCACCTGGTGGATGGGCGGGAGCGTCGCGTACGTCCGCAAGTTCGACGGCGCCGAGGTGTGGCGGACGGTGGAGCGCGAGCGCGCGAACACCATCAGCATCACCGGCGACGCCATGGCCAGGCCCATGGCCGAGGCGCTGGCGAAGGGCTCCTACGACGTCTCGTCGCTGTTCGCGATCAGCTCGACCGGCGCGATCCTGACCGGCGCGGTTCGCGACCGGCTTCAGGAGCTGCTCCCGAACGCCATGATCCTGGACAACTTCGGCTCCACCGAGTCCGGCTACACCGCGTCGGGCGTGGCCGGGTCGTCGCCCGAGAAGGGCCTGCGCTACCAGCCCAACTCCGTGGTCAATCTGGCCGTGCTGGACGAGAAGGGCCGGCCCGTCAAGCACGGGTCCGGGCAGCTCGGGACCGTGGCCAGGTCGGGGCGGGTGGCGTTCGGCTACTACAACGACCCGGACAAGACCGCCCGCACGTTCGTCACCGACGAGCAGGGGACGCGGTGGTTGCTGACCGGCGACCTGGCGACCGTCGACGCCGACGGCACCGTGAACGTCTTCGGCCGGGGCTCCCAGTGCATCAACACCGGCGGCGAGAAGGTGTTCCCCGAGGAGGTCGAGGCGGTGCTCAAGGGACACCCGTCGGTGTTCGACGCGGTGGTGACCGGGGTGCCGGACGAACGGTGGGGGAACAGGGTGGCGGCGGTGATCGAGCCGCGGCCGGGCATCGAGGTCACGGTCGGGGAGCTGGACGAGCACTGCAGGAAGCTGCTGTCGGGCTACAAGGTGCCCCGTTCGTACGCGTTCGTCGCCGAGATGGTGCGCTCGCCCGCCGGCAAGGCCGACTACCGGTGGGCGCGGGAGACGGTGGTGGCTAGCGGGTCCTGAGCGCGCGCAGGTCGCTCTCGACCTGCAGCGCCTCGTCGTTCTTGCCCGCCTTCTCCAGCAGCTTGAGCCTGCCGTGCAGCACGTCGCGCAGCAGCTCGGCCAGGCTCTCGTCCTTGTCGTCGGCGATCAGCTCGCGCAGCAGGACCGACGCGACCCGCAGCGCGGCGTCGGCCGCGTCGTCCCTGCCCAGCTCCCGCTGGCAGAAGCCGAGCCGGGCGTGCGCCACCGCCTTGGACAACATGTCGCGCGTCACCTGCGTGCCCCGGTGGAAGACCAGGCCGGCCTCCAGCGGCCGGCCCGCCTCCATCAGCGCGTCGCCGAGCATGAGCATCGCCCTGGACAGCAGCCCGGACAGCTGCCCGGTGCCCGGGGCGTGCCGCTCCAGCGTCGCGACCGCCTCGCGCAGCGGCTGCACCGCGTCCGCGGCCAGGTTCCGCATCCTGAGCGCGGAGGCCAGCGTCAGACTGGCGCCCGCCCGGCTGGTGTGCAGGGCCTCGGCGTTCATGCCCGTGGTCATGAGGTCGTCGTAGATCGCGATGGCCTCGCGGGCCCTGGCCTCGGCCTTGGTGCCGTCGTCCAGCCGCAGCAGCGGCAGCAGTTCCGAGCTCTGGGCCAGCGCGTCGGCCAGGATCGCCCGGCACGTGAGATCGCCCGGCGATCGCCTGGCCACCGGGATCAGCCGCTCCACCAGGGCGTTGGCCTCGGCCAGCTCGCCCAGCATCATGTGACACCTGGTCAGCCGCTGGACGGCCAGCGCGTGCTTGACCGTCCCCTCGGAGTGCCCGGTGGTGGCGATCCTGGCGTACTCGGCGGCCTCCTCCGCCCGCCCGGACGCCAGCAGGTCGTCGGCGACCACCGCGGCGACCTCGGCGGCGGCCGCAGGCTTCGGCAGCCGGACGTAGATCTTCAGAGCCTCGATGAGGTGGGTCAGCGCCTCCTGCCCCCTGCCCGAGTCCCGCAGCACCTGGCCCTTGACGTGGATGGCCCGGGCGCGTATCTCGGGCAGCTCCTGGCCCCGCTCCCGCGCCCGGTTCAGCTCGGCCAGCGACCAGGTGGTCGCCTCCAGCGCGGCGACCGGGCGGTCCAGCGCGGCCAGGGTGGCGCCCAGCTGGGCGTAGGTGGCGGCGGCCACGGCCGGGTCGTCCAGCTCGTCGCACAGGTCCGCGGCCCGCTCACAGTGCGCCAGGGCCTCCACCACCCTGCCGCGTTCCAGCAGCCCGGCCGCGTACCGGCCGAGCGCGGCCGCCAGCTCCCTGCTGCTCGCCTCCTCGTCGAGCAGGGCGATGGCCTGCTCGACGACGGTGAGGTCAGAGGGGTCCAGCCGGGCCAGGGCGGCCAGCGCCAGGCCCAGCCCGCTGCGGTACGCCCCCGGCACGTGTCCGTGGTCGCGCTCGCGCGGGGCTCCGCTGGTTACGCGAGCTGCCGGTCTCCGCCCCGGGCTCGCCGCTCCGGCCGCCAGGCCGCGGTGGACGCGGACGGCCAGCCGGGCCGCCAGGACGGCGCTGCCGGTGTCGTTCGCCCGCGCGGCCGCGGCGCCGAGGGTGGACAGGCATCGGGCGTACCTGTCGTGCAGGTCGGGGTCGGGGCTCACCGGCACCTGCCGTTCCAGGGCCTCGGTGAACGCCGTGAGCGACGGCAGCAGCGCGGCCGGATCGGCGCCTTCGGGCAGGTCGCCCACGTACGCGGACAGCTCCTCGACGAGCGTCCTGAGCACGTCGGGCTCGGGGAGCGGGCGCATCTCCAGGATCCGGGCGTACAGGACGGTCCCGGCGGCCGGGCCATCCTCGCGTGCCCGCAGCATGGCCAGGCGTACCAGGGCCAGCAGGTGCACGTTGGCCAGGTCGGGAGGCGCGGCGCCGTACTCGGCCAGCAGCGCCGTGCCCTCGGCCAGCTTCGCCGCGGCGGCGGCGTCCTCGTGCAGCTCGGCCAGGCACAGGCCGCTCAGCTCCAGACAGGCGGCGGTGACCAGCCGTGTGTCCTTGGTGGACTCCGGCGTCAGGACGTCCAGCGCCCGGGTGGCCGACGTGAGCGCGCCCTGGAAGTCCTTCCTGGCGAAGCGGATGCCGCCCTGCAGGCGCAGCGCCCCGGCGAGGGCGACGGGGGATTCGATGCCCTCCGACACGAGCGCGGCGTACAACCTGACCAGCCGGTCCGCCGCCGCCTCCGCCTCCGCCTCCTTCGGGGAGGTCGCGCAGGACAGCGCGACGGTCTCCAGGACGAGCAGTTCGGCCAGCTCCTTGCCGGAGGCCGCGCTCGCCCCCGCCTGTCCGTGGGACTCGACGGCGGTGAGCAGGTGCGGCACGGCCTCGTCGTGGCGTCCGAGCCCCACGAGCGTACGCCCGAGCGCCGCCGCGACCTGGCCGACCGCGATCGCGTGCGGCCGATCAGGTACCGGAGCGGCGAGTCTGGGGCGGAGAGCGGCAGCTTGCGTAACCAGCGGAGCCCCGTGCGAGCGCGACCCTGGAGCCGTGTGCCCCTGGAGCAGCTCGGACGCCTGCAGCGCCAGCGCGAACCCGTCCGCCGCCCGGCCGGCGTCCGACCAGGCGCGGGCGAGCATGGCCTGGGCGGACACGTACGCGTGGATCTCGTCGGTCCGCGGCTCGGCGGCGTCCTCGACGGCCTCGACGGCCTCGCGGCATTCGGCCAGCAGCTGCTCAGCCCTGGCCACGGCGTCCTCCGGCCGCCCGGTGACCAGGGCCAGCATCCAGTGCCGGGCGCCGCCCGGGGCCGGAGGCGGCTGCACGCGGCCCAGCCTGGTCCGTACCTCGGCGAGATGGCGCCGATAGGAATCGTTCTCCGAGCTCAGGACGTCGTACAGCTCGGCCGCGATCTTCAGCTGCGCCAAGCCGTCCACGGGCCGCCCCAGCTCGTCCAGGCACAGCCCGAGCAGCCGCCGGGCCCTGGCCCGCGCGTGCCGCTCGGCCGCCACGCCCATGGCCTCCTGCAACGGGTCGAGCGCCTCGTCCGGCCGGTCGTCGAGCAGCAGCAGCTCGCCCAGGTCGAGCAGCCGCTCGGTCAGGGCGGAGCGGTGCTCGCCCGGTTCGAGCGCGACCAGCGCCCGCAGATTCCGCACGGCCTCGGCGGCGGACCGGGCGGCGGCGTCCAGGTCGTCCAGTTCGCCGTGGAGCTTGGACAGCAGACCGGTGGCCTCGGACAGCATGAACCGCAGCCCGGGCTCCTCGGCGGCCAGCCCGCGCAGCCGCGCCACCGCCTCGCTCGCCGGGATCAGGGCGTCGGCGGTCCTGCCGTGGTCGTGCAGCCAGATGGCGAGGAGGTGAAGGTGGTGGGCCAGGTCGCGGTTCGTGAGGGCGACGTTCTTGACGGCCGTGGTGGCGGCGGCGATGAGCGAGGCGGCCAGCTCGGACAGGCTCGGGGGGTCGAGCGCGTCCAGCGGCGCCAGCGGCTCGGGGACGATGGGCGCCGCCGCGGGCGGGTCGGGCACGATCGGGTCGAGCGACGCCGCGGGCGCGCCCAGAGGCACCGCCGCCGCGACCGCTCCGCCTGCCCCGGCCGGTGGGACCGCTCCAGCCCTCACCGAAGCGGCAGCCCTTCCTGCGCGGGCTCCGTTCGGGCCGGCCGCCCTCCCAGGTCGGGCTCCGGTCTGGGGGACCGCCCTTCCGGCCGCTCCGGCCGCGTCTTCTGCGGCGGCGGCCGTGGACAGCACGGACAGCAGCCCTGCCAGATCCGCCACCACGTCGGGATCGCCGCCCGCCGCCTGGAACGCCCCGACGGCCTCGTCAGTCCGCCCGAGCCCCACCAGCGCACAGGCCAGGTTGTAGCCGGCCCGCGCCTGGTCATACCGGACCCGCTCGTCATCCCTGCCCGCGCCGGCCATGCCCTGGCCCTGGTCCTCGGCCAGGATGCGGAACCTGGCCGCTGCCTCCTGCACGGGCTTGAGCGCACTGCCGGGCTCGCCCGCGAGCAGCAGGCACGAACCCAGGTTGTACAGGGCCTCCGCCCGCGCCCCGGCCGCCTCGTACGGGGGAGCGGCGGCGAAGATCTCGACCGCCTCCGCGGCCGCGACGACCGCCTCGCCCACCCGTCCCACGGCCGCCAGCCGGCCCGACAGCACGGACAGCGCCCCGGCCAGCACGATCGGCTCGTCTCTGGCCCGCAGGCGACGTACGGCCAGCTCGCCGAGCGTCACATCGAGGGTCCGCAGCCCCAGCCGCGTATCCCGCCGCACCGGCAGCCCGGCCACGGCGCCCGCGATCCGCCGGTCGTCGGCGAACAGTCCCAGCGCGGCGTTGAGCGCGTCCCCGAGCCGCGTGGCCGGGGCGGCCGCGGCCTCCGAGACCAGCATGCCGATCCTGCTCACCACCAGCGACCGCAGCGCCGACCTGACCCGCGTGGAGCCCGCCGACAGGCGGAGGATGTCGAGCATGCGTATGAGATGCTGCGGCGTCCGACCTTCGTGATCATGTAAGGCGAGCACGAGCTCGTTCAGGCCCTCGGTCTCGGCCAGGAGCCGCTCGGCCAGGACGTCCGGCCCGAGCGGAACCAGCCGCACGTCGCCGGGGAAGATCAGGCCGAGCCAGCGTGCCACGTTCAGGAGCCGGTTGTCGAACCCCTCGCCGTCATCAGCGCGCGCCGCCGCGCCGGCTTCGGGAGAAGGCGGAACCGGCGCTCGGAGGCCGGGAACGGTCGTCAGCAGGCCGGGCAGCTCACCAGGTGTGGGAGTGGTGAGCGTGAGCACCGCCACGGCCTGCCGCGCCGTCACGTCGTCCACCCGCTCATGCCGGACGGGCCAGGCCTGCGCCCACTGCTCGTACTCACGCGCCAGGAACCGGCCGACGAGCCCGCCGGCCACCCCCGTCCAGCGGTCGTGGCCACCCACCCCGCCGACCGGCCGGGCATCGGCCGCCGCCCCGCCGTCGTGAGCCTGCGCCCAGCCCGCCGGCTCGGTGCCGCCGTCGCTCAGGTGCATCAGGGCGGCCAGGTGGACGTGGAGCGGCAGGCCGTACTCCGGGTCGTCGAGAGGCGGCGGCGGGGGCAGGGCGGCCCTGCTGGCGGCGAACGCCTTCATGGCCGTCAGCGCGTGCTCCGTCCGCTCGGCCAGGGTCAGCGGACGGGTGTTGAGCTGGACCGTCGTGGTGTTGAGCCGCCGCAGCCACCCGCCCGCCGCCGTGTCCAGCCGCCGCCACCACTCGGCGTCGCCCGGCTCGCGGACCAGCAGCAGGATCCGTACGGGAGGGTTGTGCTGGTGCTTCGCCAGCCGCCGCACCAGCTCCCCGACGAGCGGCGAGGAGGGCTCGGGATGGTCGACGACCAGCAACGTCGGCCGCAACGCCTCCAACGCCACACCGCGCCCCGTCACCTCGCTGGGTGCCGTGCCGCCGTCGGCAGGTGGTCCCGGCTCGCCGGACAGGGGGCAGCAGACGGCGTCCAACGGCAGGAAGCCGGCGTCCCAGCCCGCCTGGGCCAGTTCCTCGCACAGTTCGCTCGCCAGCCTGGTCCGCCCTGTGCCGCTGCGCCCGCTCAGCACCGCGATCGACAGCGCCCCAGGCTCGGCGGCCCACTCTCTCAGCCGCGCCAGCTCCTCGTCCCTGCCCAGGAACGGCACCACCGCGTGGCGCGGCGCCAGCAGCCTCCAGTCGGGGCAGTCAGGCGGCAGTTTCTCCCGGGCAGGGGACAGCAGATCGGGCAGGATCACCGACGGGTCGCCCTCGGCCACGGTCTCGAGCCGCCCTGGCTGTACGCACGCCAGCTCCCGGAACCTCTCGTCGCTCAGCAGCGCGGTGACCGGGACGACGTCCAGGCGCCGGCGGGCGTCGCCGTCGCGACCGGCGACGATCACGCCGATGATCTGCCTGCCGGGTTCGGCGAGCAGGGCGGCGCCGGACAGTCCCTCCCAGAGGGAGCTCGGCATGGACTCCGGCTCAGGCGTGAGCACGCTGACCGCCAGGGCCTCGGACACCGCGCCCGTGGGCGGGTCCACCAACCCCGACACCGTCTCCGCGGCCCTGAACCCGGCCCGCTGCCCCGCCCTGGCAAACCCCCGGGCCACGCAGCGCAGCCGGTACGATCCCGCACCGTCGGAGGTGGCGACCCGAGCCCAGCGGACGTGCCCGATGCCCGGGACCTTGCTCCACGGCGACCCGCCCGACGTCTCATTCCACGGCGAACCACCCAGCGCGTCACCCGTCTCCGGACCGCCCAGCGTGTCATCCGAGGACGAGCCGATCACCCGCAGCAGCACGGCCCCCGTACCGCCGCGCCCCCGCCACACCTGCTCGGCCGGCACCCACCGCCCGGACCACGCCGCCCGCACCTGACACGGCAGCTCGGGATCGACCACGTCTCCAGAGGTCAGCACGAGATCGGCGCCGATCGCATAGCCCGAGCCGGTCACGCCGGCGAGCTCGTCGTGCCCCGAATAAACCTCGACGGCCCGCTCGAGCCCGAGGCGGTGTGGTGGCATGTCCATGGCTCCGCCTATAGGCCTCTTACGTACGTCAGTCAGGACCTGCCGTCCCCTGATCAGCGCTTGATCTCACTATCGCACTCTAGGCCGGAAATTTCCTGGCTTGTCACGCCTTCTCGGTTGTGAGCCAGGCCGCCAGACCGAGGTACACGACCCCGCTCCCCACGTCGAGCCTCCGCCGCACCCGCGCGGATGCGCGTACCTTGCCGGCGAGCGCCGAGGCGAGCATCGCGTACGTGCCGTCGGAGGCCATCCCCAGCACGATCCACAGCACCCCGAGCAACAGGATCTGCGGCCCGATGGGGCCGGCCTCCGGGAGGGCGAACTGCGGCAGGAACGCCAGGAAGAAGATCGCGGTCTTGGGGTTGAGCACGTTCACCACGAACCCCTCCCAGAACAGCCGCTGCTTCGACTGCACCCGCAGCTCGATCGCCTCCTCGCCTTCATCCCGCCGCATCAGCTTGCGTACGCCGAGGTAGACCAGGTAAGCGACGCCGACGTACTTGACCACGGTGAACGCCGTGGCCGAGGCGGACAGCAGCGCGCTGATGCCCAGCGCCGCCGCGGCCACATGGACGACGGAGCCCGTGTGCACGCCCAGGACGGAGATCAGTCCCGCGGACCGGCCTTGGGAGACGCTCCGGGTGACGATGTAGAGGACGGCCGGCCCCGGCACCAGGAGCAGGCCGAGCGTGGCCACACAGAAGAGGACGAGTGTCGATATATCTGGCATGGGGCCATCGTAGAAGCGGCGTCAAAGACTTTCCCGCAGCGCTTCCAGCAGCGCGCCGGTGGCCGGCGGGTGCGGCGCGTCGCCGTAGACGGCGGCGTACACGTGCCGGGTCGAGCCGGGCACCTCCGCCACCTGCACGTCAGGGTGCCGGTGAGCACGCAGTGCGAGCCCCGGCAGCATCGTCAGGCCGAGCCCGGCCGCCACCAGCGCCTGGACGGCCACGATGTCGTCGCTCGTGAACGAGATCCGCGGCTCGAACCCCGCCTTCTCGCAGATGTCCAGCAGGTGGCTGCGGCACCGGTCGCAGCCCGCGATCCAGGGCGCCCCGGCGTGATCGGCCAGCCGGCCGTCCGTCGGCGCGCCGGAGACCAGGTAGCTGGGGTCGTCGAGGAGATGGATCATGTTGATGCCGCTGTCCTCGGGCGCGGTGTCGTCGTACCGGAACACCACCGCCACGTCGACCCGCCCGGCCCGCAGCAGCCTGAGCGCCTCCGGCGGCTCGGTCTCGGTGAGGCTCAGGCGCAGCCCGGGATGCGCGTCGCCGAGCAACGTGGCGGCCTTCGGGATGAAGGTGCCGAGCGCGGACGGGAAGGCGGCCAGGCGTACGCGTCCCGAACGCAGCCCCACGTGGGCGGCCAGTTCCTCGGCGGTGGCGTCGAGGCGGCCGATGATCTCCGCGGCCCGCTCCGCGAGCAGCCGGCCCGCCTCCGTGAGCCTGATGCCGCGGCCCGCCCGCTGGATGAGCCGGGCGCCGGTCTCCGCCTCCAGCCGGGCGAGGTGGTGGCTGACGGACGGCTGCGAGTAGTGCAATTCCTTGGCGGCCGCGGTCAGCGAGCCCTTGCGGGCGACGGCGAGAAGGACGCGCAGACGGGTGACATCCAGCATCCATCAACCATATCTATGGATGGACTAGAAAACTTCTGTTGGACCTATTGGTCGCGGCGTAGCACCGTAGAAGGGGAAGGACGGTTATCTGTTTTCCCTAGGGGGATCCCATGAATGGTTCCGCCGCCGTCATCGCGAGGCCGGGACTCGACGCCCTCGTGACCGGCATTTCCGGAATCGTGGCTCGGCGGCTCGGGCTGCGCGCGACCGCGTACGTCGTCGCCGACCTGCTCCGCGCCCGCCTGCCCGGCCTCGACATCCTCACGCCGCAGGAACGCGCTGGCTCACCCGACGGGTACGTCTCCCACCTGCTGCACGCCCAGGAGGACTTCTCGATCGTGGCCGTGGTGTGGCGGCCCGGTCAGGACACGGTGATCCACGACCACGTGTCGTGGTGTACGTTCGGCATCCTCAGCGGCATCGAGCACGAAACCCTCTACCGGGACATGGGCGATCACCTCGTGGAGATCGGGCGAGCCGACACCCGGCCGGGCGAGGTCAGCGGCTTCGCGCCGCCCGGCGACATCCACAAGGTCCGCAACATCAGCGGCGAGGTCGGGGTGTCGGTGCACGTGTACGGCGCCGACGTGAGCCGGCTCGGCAGCAGCGTGCGGCGGGTCTACGACCTGCCGGTCAGATAACCTTCCAGTACCTCGGCCAGCTCCTTGGGCCGCGCGAGCATCGGGGCGTGTCCGCCGTCGATCTCGTCGGGCGTGATGCCGAGCCGGTCGCGTACGACGCCGCGGATGAACTCCGGCGTGAAGAACCGGTCGTCACGGCACAGCAGGAACCTGGTGGGCACGTCCGGCCACGCGTCCAGCGGCCACGGCTCCAGCACCGCCTTCTCCGCGTGCCCGCGCCCTCTCGCGAGTTCTTCCTCGGCCAGCGCCCTGGGCACGTCGTGCAGGAACAACCCGATCGGGTCGCTCATGTCCTTGTGCCCCATCCCGGTGTTGTCCCACCAGTCGGCCGGCGGCTCGCCAGGCGCCGGGATCATGGCTGTGACCAGCACCAGAAGCTCGGCGGGAACGCGGGCGCAGACCAGCGGGCCGACGAACCCGCCCCACGAGTGCGCCACCACCACCAGGTCCCGGCGTTCGCCGACGGCCTCGACCACGGTGTCGGCGTAGTCGAACAGTCCGGCGGACTCGTCCTCGACCGGCAGGTCCACCGCCACGGTCTCGTGCCCGCGCCCGCGCAGCTCCTCGACCAGCAGATGCCAGTCCCAGGCCGAACCTCCGCCGCCGTGGATCAGCACGAACGTCGCCATTCTCCGTACCTCCGAACAGATCAGGAGCGGGTCAGGATGCCGGGCAGACGCGTCTGGAAGTCCAGGACGCCGACCCATGTCGGCCTGACGGCGATCCGCCCCATTCTGACCCCGGGCTGGTCGGCCTGCGCCAGGTTGCGTTCGCCCTGCTCCTCGCCGTAGTACCGGTGATGGGCCGCCCGGTATTCGGGCAGCAGCCCGTCGACCTCGATGATCTCCGCACGCCCCCGGATCAGCAGCACCTCGGGCGGCGGTCCCGGTACGTCGATGGTGATCGCGACGTCCGGCCGCGCCCGCAGCGCCGGCAGCTTGGCCGACCCGCTGAACGTCGGCAGCACGAGCTCCTCGCCGTTCCAGTGGAACAGCATGGGGAGCACGCGCGGCGTCCCGTCCTTGGCGACGTAGGCCACCCGGGCGAGCTCTGTGGATGTGAGCAGCTTTCTGGCGACCTCGTGGTCCAGCAGTCTGACGTCTCCTTGCGGAAGTTCGCTCATGGCCTTTGCCCTCCTTCGTGGTTAGTCCTAAAATAGTACCAAGAACTTAGTAATGACAAGAAGTTGGTGCGAGATGAGGACTTACGACGACCCCTGCGGTGTCGCCCGCGCGCTCGACCATGTGGGCGAGCGCTGGGCGCTGCTGATCGTCCGTGAGCTGCTGCTGGGCCCCAAGCGCTTCACCGACCTGCGTACGGGCCTGCCCAACGCCAGCCAGAACGTGCTGTCCCAGCGCCTGCGTGAGCTGGAGGAGTCCGAGGTGGTGCGCCGCCGCAAGCTGCCGCTGCCCGCCGCCGCCTGGGTCTACGAACTGACCGAGCGTGGCACGGAGCTGGAGCCGGTGGTTCTGGCGCTGGCCCGCTGGGGCAGCCGGACGCCGATGCGCTCCGCCAACTCCCTGAGCCCTGACGCCCTCGCCTTCGCCCTGCGCTCGACGTTCGACGCCGAGGCCGCGCGCGACTTCGCCGCCCGCATCGAGCTGCGCCTGGGGGAGGACCGCTTCCTGGCCGAGATCTCGCCCGCCGGCTTCACCCTGACCCGCGACCCGCGTGGCGAGCCGGCCGCGGTGCTGGAAACCGACGCCGACACCCTCCGCGCGCTCGTCTTCACCGGCACCTCCCTGGACTGCGATGCGGTACGCGTGGAAGGGGACAGGGAACTGGTCCGCCGCTTCCTGACCCTGTTCCCGCGTCCGGCGATGAGTTCCTGAGCCGGGGCAGGTGGGCGAATACAGCCAGACCGATCGCGAAAGGAAATTTGCGCAACTAATATTGCGCAACTTTCCTTTCGTATCTACCGTGGTGGTATGGCGGCCGAGAAGACCCATCGCATCAAGGACCTCGACACGCTCAAGGCGTTGGGGCACCCGCTGCGCATGAAGCTCTACCGCGCTCTCAAGGTCGCGGGCACGGCGACGGCCTCGCAGCTCGCCGACCAGGTGGACGAGGCCGTCTCCCTGGTCAGCTACCACCTGCGCAAGCTGGCCGCCCACGGCCTCATCGAGGAGGCGCAGGGGAGCGGCGGGGACGCCCGCGAGCGCTGGTGGCAGCCGGTCGGCCCCCTCTTCACCAGGGACGAGGACTTCCGCGACGCCCCTGAGCGCGCCGCCGCCCACACCGCCGTGAGCCGCATGCACGCCCGTCAGCAGCACGAAATGTTCGAGAGCTACCTGGAGACGCAGCCGGCCTGGGACGACGCCTGGCGTAGCGCGGCCTTCAGCTCCGAAGACCTGATGTCGCTCACGGCCGACGAGTTGCTCCGCTTCCACGAGGAGCTCCGCGAGCTGACCGAGAAGTGGCGGGCGCACGGCAAGGCGGCCGCCGAGACCGGTGACACAGAGGGCCGCGAGAACGTCGCCGTGCACATGTACGGCTTCCCGTTCCGCCCTTGGAGCCCCGGACGTTGACAAGGAGAGCCTGATGGATCCAGAGCTGTACCTGTACGTCGAGAAAGTCAGAGCCCGGGAGCTACGCGCCGAGGCGGAGCGTCGCCGCAGGGCGCCCAGATCGTCGGTCGTCCGCGCGTGGGAGACCCGCCTGGGCTGGGCCTTGGTGGAAATGGGTCTCCGCCTCGTCCGCCGCCGCCCCGTGCCTTACTGATCGAGGCCGAGCTGGTGGCGCATGGCCACCGCATCCCGTACGGCCCAGTGCTCCACGATCCTCCCGTCCCGCACCCGGATCATGTCCAAACCCCGCACCTCATAGCTGCGTCCTGACGCGGTGTGGGTGCCCCGGCTGATGTAGACGTTGGCCGACAGATCATCCGTCGCGACGTTCTGCTCGACGACCACGGACACATCGTGGAACCCGCTCTCCCCGGAGCGCATCCGCTCCCACTTCTCCCGCCACGCGTCGATCCCGTAGTGGTCGCCGTCCGTGCCGCCCCGGTGATCGATCACCTCGGGATCGATGAACGCCAGCCCCTTGTCCATCCGCCCGCTCTCGATCACCTCCGGATAGACCTCGAGTATCCGCCGATGCACCTCACCTGCCGTCACCATGCCGCCGCTCCTCCTCATTAAGTGGGGAAGTCCCCGTTTCGCTCACGCCGCTACACTAACCGGGGAAATCCCCACTTAGCAAGGAGGCGGAAAGATGGTGGCCACGCGTCCACGCCGCGCGGATGCGCAACGCAACTACGACCTGCTCCTGGCCGCCGCCGCCCAGGTCTTCGCCGAACGCGGCACCGATGCCCCGCTGGACGAGGTGGCCCGCCGCGCCGGAGTGGGAAGCGCCACCATGTACCGACATTTCCCCACGCGCTCCGACCTCCTGGTGGCCGTCTACGCCGACGAGGTCACCCAACTCTGCGCCCGAGGCCAGTCCCTGCTGACCGCCACCTCGCCCGCCGAAGCCCTCCACGAGTGGCTCCGCCTGTTCATGGACCACATCACGGCCAAACGCGACCTGGCCCTGGCCGCCACGGACGAGCAGAGCACGGACCTGGTGGCCGAGTGGCACGGCTCCATGCTCACCACCGCCTCGGCACTGCTGGACGCGGCCAAGCGAGGGAACGCCGTCCGCCCGGACCTCGACGTCCGCGACCTGCTGACCCTCGTCAAGGGCATCGCCCTGGCCGCCACGGACCAGCCTCAGGCGGAACGCCTCCTGACCGTCGTCGTCACGTCGACGACGACTCGTTGAGCACGTCAGACTCGACGAACCGGAACATCCGCTCGCCCGGCGTCAGAGGCCGGGGCCGCCCGGTGAAACGATGAACTCCCACGCCGAAGCCCGCCTCCGGATCCGACACCCACTGCCGTTCGAAGCCGATCTCCTCGAACCAGTCACAGATCAGCGGAACCCGATCGGGCGCGCCACGATGGCGCGTCCAGATCACCGTCCCGCCCGTGGCGCACAATTGCGCGCAGAAGCCGACGGTACGCCGGATGTCGTCATCGCTGATGTTGCCGAAGATTCCGCAGGCCAGCACGAGATCCGCCGGTGCCATGCCTTGATACAGGTCGACGAGCGCCGCATCGCCCGTCACGACCTCGACCCGCCCGAGCCCGGCAGCGGCGGCCGCGTCCTGCGCGGCCGAGGTGTTGCGCGGATCCAGCTCCACCAGCCGCGCGCGGACATCGTCACGGCGCGGATGCTCCTTCAGCACGGGGAGCAGATCGCGCCCCTGACCCGCGCACAGGCTGATCGCCTTCAGCGGACCAGGGGAAGCGCCGTCCAGCGCCCGCCGGATCTGATCCTGGACGACCTGCAGCCGCTGCGCCAGGCGCGAGTTCGGGCGGTCGTACTCGTCATGCCACGTCTGCCAGTTCATGACCGGGACCCTACGGGCTGACGACAGGCACTGTCCGGCGTGCGGACAAGGAAGATCAACGAGTTGCGGGTCCGCTCGCCCGCCGGGATCCTGGGAGCCACCGGCTGTGGCCCGAAGGCCGCCAATGGGGATTCCCCACCGGCTACGCGAAGCGGGGGGAGACGTTCTGTGGAGATCCTGGAGGCGAAGTGGTGCGCGCCCGACCGCCTGCCGGAGGGGACAACCCTCCCACCAGCGACTCCTCCAGGAATGCTCACATCTCTGAGGTGAGTTCCTACACGCCCAGCGCCGAGGGCAGGCTCAGCTCCTGCAGGAACAGCGCCTCCGTCGTCGCCACCTTGCGCAGTTCCTCCAGATCCACCCGCTCGTTGGGCGCATGGATCGCCGCGTCCTCGTCCTCGGCCCCGAACAGCAGGATCTCCGCCGCGGGGAACTGCTTGAGCAGCGTGTTCACCAGCGGAATCGAGCCGCCCGCGCCGACGTCCCGCGGCGGGCGGCCGAACGCCCGCTCCATCGCCCGGTTCAGCGCCGTCCGCGCCTTTCCGCCCGAGTCCGCCTGGAAGCCCGAGCCCACCGTGAGGTCGGAGAACGACACCTGCACGCCCCACGGCGCCACCTGCCGCAGGAACTCCACCACCGCGTTGACCGTCGTCTTCGGGTCCCCGGCCGGAGGCACGCGTACCGTCACTCTGGCCCGCGCGGCCGGCTGCACCGCGTTCACCGCTCCGGACACGGTGGGCACGTCCAAACCGGTGACCGTGATCGCGTACGACGCCCACAGGCGGTCCGCCAGCGAGCCCGCGCCCACCAGCGACACGCCGTCCAGGACGCCCGCCGTCTTCCTGAACTCCTCCTCCGCCGGCCCCTGCCCGAGGAACGAGCCGCGGGG
The DNA here is from genome assembly GCF_044465905.1 of Nonomuraea sp. NPDC049480. Taxonomy (NCBI): domain Bacteria; kingdom Bacillati; phylum Actinomycetota; class Actinomycetes; order Streptosporangiales; family Streptosporangiaceae; genus Nonomuraea; species Nonomuraea sp. NPDC049480. The sequence goes on along the minus strand of NZ_JBITMD010000001.1, from coordinate 613,286 downwards.
CAGGCCGGGCACCCGGATGTCGCCGTTGTCGTCATGCAGCGAACTCAGCATGCGCATCAGGGCGGCCAGCGCGTCAGGTGCGGCGCCGCCGAAGGACCCGCTGTGCACGGCCTCCTTCAACGTACGGACCTCGACGGTGAAGGCGGCCATGCCACGCAGCGACGTGGTGACGGCCGGGTCGCCGACGCGCGGGTTGCCGGTGTCGGCGACCACGATGCAGTCGGCCCGCAGCAGGTTCGGGTTGCGCTCGACGAACGCCTCCAGGCGCTCGCCCGCGTACTCCTCCTGGCCCTCGATGATGACCTTGATGCCCACGGGGAACCGGCCCTGGAACGCGCGCAGGGCGGTGACGTGGGAAATAATGCCCGATTTGTCGTCCGCGCAGCCCCGTCCGTACAGGCGGCCGTCGATCAGGGTCGGCTCGAACGGCGGCGTGCGCCACGCGGCCGGGTCGCCGGCGGGCTGCACGTCGTAGTGGGCGTACAGCAGCACCGTCGGCGCGCCGGGCGGGGCCGGGGCCTCGCCGTAGATCGCGGGGAAGCTGCCCTCGACGGCCACCTGCTGGACCCGCGGCAGCCCGGCGTAACGCAGCAGCTCCTCCGTCATCGCCGCGGCGGCGAGGACCGGCTCTTCCGGGTGCCCGGGGAAGGCCACGGAGGGGATGGCGGCGAGCCGCTTGAGCTGCTCGATGGCCTGGGGCATCGAGGCGGCGACTGCGCTCTCAATCTGGTCAGGAGTCACGGGACGGTCCCCCGGGATCGTTCTCGTCGAAGCTGAATCTGGACAGTTTGGCTCTCATTGGACCACAGATGGCCGCTTCGCATCGAAACCCCCACGATTTCCACGCCAATGCGCATGCGGATTTCGTTGCTGTTACAGAGCGGTTCTGCGGATCCCGATTTTCTTGCACAATGCTGCGACCGATTCGCTTGGCAAACTCCAGGTGAACATGCAGACTGTGGGGAGTTCACAGACGAGGGAAGATACCCATGACGCAGCCGGAACACGACGTCCTGAAGGCCGCGCAAGATCACCTGTGGTTGCACTTCACCAGGCACAGCGCGTACGAGCAGTCCGAGATCCCGACCATCGTGCGCGGTGAGGGATCGTACGTCTACGACATCCACGGCAAGCGCTATCTCGACGGCCTGGCCGGGCTCTTCGTGGTCCAGGTCGGGCACGGGCGCCAGGAGCTGGCCGAGGCCGCCGCCAAACAGGCGCAGGAGCTGGCGTTCTTCCCGTTGTGGTCCTACGCGCACCCCAAGGCGGCCGAGCTGGCCGAGCGCCTGGCCGCGCAGGCCCCCGGCGAGCTGAACCGCGTCTTCTTCACCACCGGCGGTGGCGAGGCGGTGGAGAGCGCGTGGAAGCTGGCCAAGCAGTACTTCAAGCTCACCGGCAAGCCGCTCAAGCACAAGGTCATCAGCCGCCAGATCGCCTACCACGGCACCCCGCAGGGCGCGCTGTCGATCACCGGCATCCCGGCGTTCAAGCAGATGTTCGAGCCCCTCGTGCCCGGGTCCGTCCGCGTCCCCAACACCAACCACTACCGGGCCGAGGAGATCTCCGGCGTCAAGGGCATGACGCCCGAGGAGTACGGCCTCTGGGCCGCGGACCGCGTGGCGCGCGCCATCGAGATGGAGGGCCCCGACACGGTGGCCGCCGTCTTCGCCGAGCCCGTGCAGAACGCGGGCGGCTGCTTCCCGCCGCCCCCCGGCTACTGGCAGCGCCTGCGCGAGATCTGCGACGAGTACGACGTTCTGCTGGTGTCCGACGAGGTGATCTGCGCGTTCGGCCGGCTCGGCACGATGTTCGGCGGCCAGAAGTTCGACTACGTGCCGGACATCATCACCTGCGCCAAGGGCATGACCAGCGGCTACTCGCCCATCGGCGCCATGATCGCGCACGAGCGGCTGTTCGAGCCGTTCAAGAACGGCGACAACATGTTCGCGCACGGCTACACGTTCGGCGGCCACCCGGTCTCCGCGGCCGTCGCCCTGGCCAACCTCGACATCTTCGAGCGCGAGGACCTGCTCGGCCACGTCACCAAGAACGAGCCGCTGTTCCAGCAGACCCTCGACGACCTGCGCGACCTGCCGATCGTCGGCGACGTGCGCGGCTCCGGCTACTTCTGGGGCATCGAGCTGGTCAAGGACAAGGCCACCAAGGAGACGTTCGACGCCGGCGAGTCCGAGCGGCTGCTGCGCGGCTTCCTCTCCAAGGCGCTGTTCGACGCCGGGCTCTACTGCCGCGCCGACGACCGCGGCGACCCCGTCATCCAGCTCGCGCCCCCGCTCATCGCCGGTCCGCAGGAGTTCGAGGAGATCGGCTCCATCCTCCGCGGCGTGCTCACCGAGGCGTGGGCCCGCATCTGACCTGACACCCCTCAGCCCGGCACAACGGTGTGCCGGCTCCCGAAAGGATCCACCGCAATGAAGATCGGCGTTCCTGCCGAGGTCAAGAACCACGAGTACCGTGTCGCCGCCACGCCCGCAGGCGTTCACGAGCTGGTGCGCAACGGCCACGACGTCCTCGTCCAGCGGGGCGCGGGCCTGGGCTCGCACATCACGGACGAGGAGTACCTCGCGGCCGGCGCGAAGATCCTCGACGGCGCCGACGCCGTGTGGGGCGAGGCGGACATGGTGCTCAAGGTCAAGGAGCCGATCGCCGAGGAGTACCAGCGGCTGCGCGACGGTCTGGTGCTGTTCACGTACCTGCACCTGGCCGCCTCCCGCGCCTGCACGGACGCGCTGCTCACCGCCGGGACCACGGGCATCGCGTACGAGACCGTCCAGGTCGGCAACGCGCTGCCGCTGCTGGCCCCGATGTCCGAGGTCGCCGGGCGGCTGGCGCCGCAGGTGGGCGCGTACAACCTGATGCGCTTCAACGGCGGCCGCGGCGTGCTGCCGGGCGGCGTGCCGGGCGTGGCGCCGGCGAAGGTGGTCGTGATCGGCGGCGGCGTGTCGGGGCTGAACGCCGCGCAGATCGCCGTCGGCATGGGCGCGGACGTCACCGTGCTCGACACCAACATCGACCGCCTGCGCTCCATCGACGCCGTCTACCAGGGCCGGCTCAAGACGCTGGTCTCCACGCGGTACGCGATCGAGCAGGAGGTCCTCCAGGCCGACCTGGTGATCGGCGCGGTGCTGATCCCCGGCGCCAAGGCCCCGACGCTGGTCTCCAACGACCTCGTCTCCCGCATGAAGCCGGGCTCGGTGCTCGTCGACATCGCCATCGACCAGGGCGGCTGCTTCGAGGACTCGCGTCCGACCACGCACGCCGAGCCGACGTACAAGGTGCACGAGTCGGTCTTCTACTGCGTGGCCAACATGCCCGGCTCGGTGGCCAACACCTCCACGTACGCCCTGACCAACGCGACCCTCCCGTACGCGGTCAAGCTGGCCAACCTGGGCTGGCGGGAGGCGCTCAAGGCGGACGCGGGCCTCGCGGCCGGCCTCAACACGCACGACGGCCTGCTGACGAACGAGCCGGTCGCCGAGGCGCTCGGCCTGCCGTTCACCCCGGTCGCCGAGGTCGTCTAGTCCCGTCTAGTCTTCTGGGCGGTACGTCGTGCCCCGCACGATCTCGTCGGGTGTGAGCTGCTCCCTGGCCGTCGTCACCGCCCACCGGTGGCCGAAGGGATCGCGCAGCACGCCGTACCGCTCGCCCCAGAACATCTCCCGCACCGGCTGCTCCATCTCGGCCCCGGCGTCGATCGCCCGCTCGGCCACCGCGTCGGGGTCCATCACCTCCAGCAGGATGAGCACCGGGCTGCCGCCCAGCGTCGGCGGCGCCAGCGCGCCCAGGCCGGGCATCTCCTCGCTCACCAGCAGCCGCCCCGCTCCGAGCTGCAGCTCCACGAAGAGGACCACTCCGTCGGACAGTGTGTTCCTGAACACTTCCACCGCGCCCAGGCCCTCGCGGTAGAAGGCGATCGCCGCCTCCGCGTCGCGCACGAACAGGTGCGGGCAGAGCCCCTGCGGGCGTAGCGATGTCATGCGATCAATCCTGCCTCACTCGCCGCGCTCACCAGGCGGGCCATCAGCTCGGCCTCGGCCCGCGCGGCCCGCTCGCCCTGCGGCGTCAGCTTGTAGTAGCGCCTCCGGGCGTCGTGCGGCGCCTCGGGGTCTGCGTCGGCGGTCTCCTCGACCAGGCCGTCGGCCACCAGGCGGCTGATCGTCCGGTAGAGCGTGCCCGGACCCAGCTTCACCGCGCCGCCGCTGATCTCCTCGACGAACCGCATCACCGCGTAGCCATGCCCTGAGCCGCTGGCCAGGGCGAGCAGCACGTGGAACCCGGCGGCGGTGAGCATGATTGACACCATAGCACCACGATGGTTATATCCATCACGGATATAAACCCAAGGAGGAGCAATGGCGCTCGGCATCAGCCAGGTCACCATCTACGTCGAGGACCAGCAGCGAGCCGTCGACTTCTGGACCGGCAAGGTGGGTTTCGAGATCACCAAGGACATGCCGTACGGCGAGGACCGCTGGATCGAGGTCCAGCCGCCCGGCGGCGGCACCGGGCTGGTCATCAGCAAGGCCGATCCCAAGTGGCCGGTGCTGGCCAAGGAGCTGCCCAACTACGTGCTGTTCCAGGCCGACGACATCGTCAAGACGCACGAGGAGCTGGCGGCCCGCGGCGTCGAGTTCACCCAGGAGCCGCAGCAGCAGCCGTGGGGCTGGTCGGCGGTCTTCAAGGACGACGACGGCAACCTGTTCCACCTCGGCCAGCGTTAACGGACGCCCAATCGCCGCCGCAGATCGCGGGCGGTGGCCAGGACGTGCTGGATCTCGCCCGGGCTCGGCCATGGGGCGCTGCCCGGGCGCAGCAGCGTGCCGCGTACCGACGCCAGGTGCTCGATGGCGCTCGCGTGCAGCCCGCTCCGCCGCATCAGCCATCCGATCACGTCCGAATGGTCGTGCAGCGGCCTGGTCACCAGATCCCACGTGCCCAGGACCTCGGTCAGCTCCGCCACGTCCAGCGATATCCCGCCCCTGCGGCCGGTGGCGGCAGCCGCCAGTTCGGCCCGCGCGGCCAGCTCCGGCTCGGCCGGACGGGCCCAGGAGGGCGGCGGCGGGTCGGACAGCCACGCCTCGCTCGGCTCGCCGGCCACCGACAGCAGCCCGCCCAGCTCGACGGCGGCGCCGTGGTGGCCGGCCCGCGCCGCCTGGCGGAACCAGTGCCGGCCGCCCGCCAGGTCGTCGAACTCGGCGATGAGCAGCAGCCCGTAGTTGAAGGCCGACTCGGCGTCCCCGCCGACCGCCGCCCTGCCGAACCAGTGGCTGGCCGCCCCGCAGTCACCCAGCTCCACGCACACGAATCCGGCCATCCGCTGGTCCTCGACGCGCCCGGCGTTCGCGGCCCGCTCGAACCAGGCCCGCGCGGTGCGCAGGTCGCCCCTGGACAGCGCGATCCCGCCGAGCCGGGAGGCGGCGCCGGGGTGCTCGCTCCTGGCGGCCAGCCGGTAGTAGACCTCGGCGCCCTCGGGGTCACGGCCGGCGTCGAGAAGGAGGCCCATGCAGTAGGCGGACTCGGCGTGGCCGCCCCTCGCGGCGTACTCCCACCACCGCACGGTCTCCTCGTCGTCGCCCGCCGCGTACGCCAGGAAGCCCAGGTCGTGGGCCGAGGCCATGTCGCCGTCGCCTGCCGCCTGGCGGTGCCACTCACGGGCCGCCGCGAGCTCGTCGGCGTCCTCGCACAGCAGCGCCAGCCTGCGGGCCGCGATCCTGGACCCGGCGCGGGCCGCGCTCTCGTACCACCTCCTGGCCGTCCGCACGTCGCCGCGCTGCTCCAGCAGGAGCGTCGCCAGGTTGGCCGCCGCTTCGGCGTCGCCCGTGGTGGCGGCGGTCTCGTACCAGGCGACGGCGTCCTCCAGGCTGCCGTGCTTCTCGTGCCAGATGCCCAGGTTGAAGGCGCTGTCGACGTTGCCGCCCGCGGCGGCCCGCTCCCACCAGTGCTTCGCGGCCGCCCGGTCGCCGTGCTGCGCGTAGAGCTTGCCGAGCCGGTGCGCGGCCTTCGGATCGCCTGCCTGCGCGGCGGCCAGCAGCTCGAGCTCGTCTCCCACGCGCGGCGCCGGTACGGCCGGCGCCGCCACCTCTCCTTGCCAGGACATGGCGACAGACTGGCACGTGATCGCGCGATTGCGAACAGTAATCGCCGACAAGCTGCTATGAGAAGTCGATGAACCCCGCGTACATGCCCATTCCGCAGGCGTAACGCAACCTGCCGGGCGGTTGTGGCGGCAGGCGTACGGTGGCGGGCAGCGCGACGTCGCGCCCGTCGATCGCGACGGTGGCGGTGCACCCCCGGTCGGCGAGCTTGAAGACGATCTCGACCGGCACGCCCGCGGGCGCCGGCGCCATGGCCGGGCGGTAGCCGTCGCGTGTGGCCCACACGGTGACCGTCTGCGAGGCGGGGGCGGACGACTCGGGAGGCGTGGGACCGGGCAGCCAGCCGCCCAGGTTGAGCCCGGCGCCGATGGACCAGAGCCCGGCGGCGATGGCCACCAGCCCGGCGACCCTGGCGAGCCGGGTGCGGGAGACGCGCCGCACAACGTACCCGAGCAGCGCGAACGCCGGAGCGGTGCCGAGCACGAACCCCGCCATGGCCGCCGCCCCGGCCAGCGGCGAGCCGCTGGAGACGGCGATCATCTCCATGCCGAGCGTCACGCCGCACGGCACGAGCACGGTGGCCGCGCCGAGCAGCGGCGCTTTGTACCGGGGGATCTCGCCTTCCGGTTCATGCGCCGAGCAGTGCCCGCGCCGCATGAGCCGGACCGCGAAGACGATCACTATGGTGCCCGCCGCGACGAGCAATGCCGCGCGGGCCGCCGGCGGCGGGCTGACGGCCGAGCCGAGCAGCCCGAGCAGCGCCCCGGCCAGCGTGTGCGACACCAGCCGCCCGGCCAGGAACCATCCCACCAGCGCCGGATCGCGCCCGTGGTATCGGCCGGCCAGGCCCATGAGCAGGCCGCCCTGCGCGGCGGTGCAGGTCGCGGTCCCCGCCAGGAGCCCGGCGGCGACTCCGCCGGCGAGCAGGGTGGCGGCCTGCGCGCTCAGTGGACGAGCGCCAGGCTGTCCAGAGACCCGCTCTTGGCGGCCGCCACGATCGAGCCGAACTGGTCGAGGCTCATCTCCACGCGCTGCCCGAAGTCGTCGGTGATGACGACCTGGCGCTCCTCGGGCGCGTTGTGGTCGACGAAGAGCTCGGGGCAACCGCAGTCGCACTGGCCGCAGAACTTGGCGATGGACCGCATGACTTTCCCTGCTTTCTAGGTAGCCGTATGTGCAAAGTAACGCGGCTGCCTGGCTGCGGCCAGTGACAGTTGTGGCACTCTTCGTGACGTTTGGGGGGGCATGTGCCTACCGGGGTATCACCACCATCGCGCTGCCGCCGCCGCGCCGCGCCGGCTCGGCCACGGCCTGGACGCGCCCCCGGCCGAGGAACTCCAGCGCCGTGGCGGCGCCGATCTCCGGGTTGAGCGCGAAGCTGTGCCCGCGGGCCTCCAGCTCGGCCCGGTGCCGGTCCAGGAACGCCTGCTCGGCCTGCGTCTGCGCGGTGTTGCGCTGGGTGGCGCGCGGCGCGGCGAGCGCGTCGGGCAGGCTCATCCCGAACTCGTACCGGTTGACGAGGATCTGCAGCACGGTCGTGATGATGGTCGAGCCGCCGGGCGAGCCGGCCGCCAGCACCGGCCTGCCGTGGTCGAACACCAGCGTCGGCGCCATCGACGAGCGTGGCCGCTTGCCGGGGGCGGGCAGGTTGGGATCGCCGGGCGCCGGGCCGAAGGTGAAGTCGGTCAGCTCGTTGTTGAGCAGCACGCCGCGCCCCGGCACCACTATGCCGTTGCCGCCGGTCGACTCGATGGTCAGGTTGTAGGCGATCACGTTGCCCCAGCGGTCGGCCACGACCAGGTGGGTGGTCTCCGGGCCCTCGTCCGCGATCGGGGTGGCGCTGCCGGTGGGCTGGGCGCAGGGCTCGTACGAGCCGTCCGGGCTGCCGGGCGCGGCCGGGTGCGGCATCGCGGTCTCGCCGACCAGGCAGGCGCGTTCCTTGGCGAAGCCGTCGGACAGCAGCTCCTTCAGCGGCACGCCGGGGATGTCGCCGACGTACTTGCCGCGGTCGGCGAAGGCCAGCCTGGAGGCCTCCAGGTACTCGTGCAGGCCCACCTCGGGAAGGGACTCGAGGATGTTGAGCGCCTCGCCGACGGTCGAACCGCCGGAGGACGGGGGCGCCATGCCGTACACGTCCATGCCGTTGTAGGAGATCTTCGTGGGCTCGCGCATGAGGGCGCGGTAGGCCCGCAGGTCGGACATCTCCATCAGCCCGGGACGGACGTTGCGGGTGCTGCCCGGGGTGACCGGCGGCCGCTTGACGGTGGCCACGATCTCCTGGCCCAGCCGGCCGCCGTACAGCCAGCCGGGGCCGCGCTTGCCCAGCTCGCGGTACGTGGCCGCGAGCTCGGGGTTCCTGAAGACCGAGCCGACGGGCGGCGGGGCGCCGTTCGGGAGGTACAGCTTCGCTGTGGAGGTGAAGTCCTTGAAGCGGGCGGCGTTGGCGGCGGTCTGGTCGTGGAAGGTCTGGTCCACGACGAAGCCCTTGGAGGCGACCTCGATCGCCGGCTGGAGCGCCTGCTCCAGCGAGATCGTGCCGAACCTGCGCAGGGCCAGGTCCCAGTTCGCGGGCGTGCCGGGCACACCGGCCGACAGGCCGCTGGTGACCCCCTCCTCGAACGGGATGCCCTCCAACGTGGTCGAGGTCATGGCCTGCGGCGCGGTCTCGCGGCCGTCGATCGTGAAGACCTTACGCTGCCTGGCGTCGTAGTAGACCATGAAGCCGCCGCCGGCCAGGCCGGACGAGTAGGGCTCCGTGACGCCCAGCACCGCGCCGGCGGCGACCGCGGCGTCCACGGCGTTGCCGCCCCTCCTCAGCACGGAGATGGCGGCCTTGCTGGCGTCCAGGTCGACGGTGGCGACGGCGCCGCCGTACCCTTCGGCGACCGGGACCTTCTGCTGGGTCTGGGGCTGGGGCTCGGCCGACGCCGGAGGGGCCGGCACGAGCGCGATGAGGACTGCTGCTGCGGGGACGATCGCTCGGCGCATGGTCTCCACCATGGCCCAGGTACGCCCATCGCGGTAGGGCCCCCTGCGCCATGGAGATGATGCACCGGTCAGGGCATTGATCTAGCGTTGAGACGTGCGCTCGAAGTCCGGATTCGCCCCGTATCTCGCCCTGATCGCGGCCGTGCTCCAGCTCGCGCTGTCGCAGGGCGCCCAGCGCGGGCAGCCGGACAGGGAGCCACTCGACCCGCTGGCGTACGGGTTGCTGCTGGCCGGGCCGCTGATGATCGTCCTGCACCGAAGGTTCCCGATCCCCACGGCCCTGGTCACCTTCCTGGCGACCTACGCCTACGTCTGGGGCGGCTATCCCTACGGCGGCGTGTTCTTCTCGCCGATCGCCATGCTGTTCCTGCTGGTCCTGCATCGTCACCGGCTGACGGCCTGGACTCTGGCCGGGGTCACGCTCGTGATCTTCATCGCCTACTCGTGGATCACCCTGCAGCCGACCCGCGGCCTCTTCCACGACCTGGCGGTCTCGTCGTTCATCCTGCTCTTCATGGTCGCGGCCGAGCTGATCAGGATCGCCCGCGAGCGGCGCGCCCAGCAGCAGCGCGCCGCCGAGGAGGAGACCAGGCGGCAGGCCAGCGAGGAGCGGCTGACCATGGCGCAGGAGCTGCACGACGTGCTCGCGCACAACATCTCGCTCATCCACGTCCAGGCCTCGACCGCGCTGCACCTCATCGACGACAACCCCGACCAGGCCAGGACCGCCCTGGCCACCATCAAGACGGCGTCCAAGGAGGTGCTCGGCGAGATGCGCTCGGTGCTGAACGTGCTGCGCGAGGGCGCCCCGCGCTCGCCCACGGCCGGGCTCGACCGCCTCGACGAGCTGATCGAGCGCTCCGGCATGGACGTGACGCTCAAACGCGTAGGCTCGCGGCCGCTGCCGCCGTCGGTGGAGCGGGCCGCGTACCGGATCGTGCAGGAGTCGCTCACCAACGCCGCCCGCCACGCCCCCGGCTCGGCGGTGACCGTGCGCCTGGAGTACGCCGACCGCGAGCTGGTCGTCCGCGTGACCGACAACGGCGCGATCAAGCCTGCTGTACTGTCCGAGTCGGGCAGCGGCAACGGCATCCCCGGCATGCGCGAGCGGGCCGCCGCGCTGGGCGGGACTCTGGTCGCGGGCCCGTCCGGCAAGGGCTTCCAGGTCGAGGCCCGGCTGCCCCTACCCGAGGAGACCTCATGATCAAGCTGTTGCTGGCCGACGACCAGGCGCTGGTCCGGGCGGGCTTCAAGGCGCTGCTGGACGCCCAGGCTGACATGACCGTGGTGGCCGAGGCCTCCGACGGCGCGGAGGCGGTGCGGCTGGCCAGGCAGCACGGGCCCGACGTGGTGTTGATGGACATCCGCATGCCGGGCACCGACGGCCTGACCGCCACCCGCCAGATGCCGGAGGGGCCGCGCATCATCATCCTGACCACGTTCGAGCTGGACGAGTACGTCTTCGAGGCGTTGCGCGGCGGGGCCAGCGGCTTCCTGGTCAAGGACACCGAGCCGGCCGAGCTGATCCAGGCCGTCCGGGTGGTCGCCGCCGGCGAGGCGCTGCTGTCGCCGAGCGTGACCCGCCGCCTGATCGCCGAGTACGCCTCCCGCGCCAAGGAGCCGGTCGCCGTCGACGGCCTCGACCAGCTCACCGAGCGCGAACGCGAGGTGCTCGCGCTGGTCGGCACCGGCATGACCAACGACGAGATCGCCGCCAAGCTGTTCATGTCGCCGGCCACGGCCAAGACTCATGTGAGCCGGGCCATGATGAAGCTGCACGCCCGGGATCGGGCTCAACTGGTGGTCATCGCGTACGAGTCGGGGCTGGTCAAGCCGGGCTGGGCTTAGCCAAATGCAGTCAGGCCAACTGGAACCAGGCGGACACCGCCTCGGGCATGCCCTCTGCGCCCGCCCAGGCCACGTAGCCGTCGGGGCGGATCAGCAGCGCGTCGGCGGGGGCTTCGGCGGAGCGGGCCCGGACCACGTCGATCCAGTCGTCGTCGAGCGCGAGACCGGCGCCCAGGTCGAGGAGCACGGGACGGCCCGCGCGCATCAGCTCGGCCACCCGGCGCCCGTCCGCCAGCGCCAGGTCGGGGACGAACCGGCCGACCAGCGGATGCCGCGCGGAGCCGTACGGTACGTCGGAGCCGTGCAGCAGCGCGGCCAGGTGGCGCGCGGGCTGCTCGAAGGCGAACACCTCGGTGAGCAGCTCGCGCAGGGCGGCACCGTCCGCATCGTCCAGGCGGTCGAGGGCCGCCTGCGCGCGAGTCTGCACGAGGGCGCGCTCGGCGACGGGGCGGCGCTCGGCCTCGTACGTGTCGAGCAGTCCGCCCGGTGCCCGGCCGCGGAGCGTGGCGGCCAGCTTCCAGCCGAGGTTGGCGGCGTCGGTCATGCCCACGTTGAGCGCCGAGCCGCCCGCGGGGAAGAGGTGCGCGGCGTCCCCCGCCAGGAACACCCGTCCGGTCCTGTACCGCTCGGCCAGCCTGGCCTGCGCGACCGTGCTCGACAGCCAGATCGCCTCGCCCAGGGGCAGGTCCCTGCCCAGCACACGGCGCACAGCCGCGCGGAAGTCCTCGATCGTCACGGGACCGTCGAGTGGGCCGCTCTTCTCGCGAACGCCGGCGATGAGCACATCGTGCCGGAGCGAGGTGAGCAGCACGCGGCCGCGCGAGGTCCGGTTCCAGCCCGGTCCCAGCCCGGCCATCTCCACAGGTTTGAAGGGGTCGGCGACGCCGTCCAGTTTGAAGTGGCCCAGCCGCAGCACGTGGTCGTCAGCGGTGCCGGGGAAGCCGATCCCGGCCAGCTCCCGCACGAGACTGTGCCCGCCGTCGCAGCCCACGACGTAGCGGGCACGCACGTGGCCGTCCGTCAGGCCGAGCGTCACTCCCTCGGTGTCCTGGGAGAGGGACACAACCTCGCACCCTCGCCTGATACCGGCGCCGAGCTCGACCGCTCGTTCGGCCAGCAGCCGCTCCATACGCGGCTGCTGGATCAGCAACAGCCGCAGGGGGATGTCGTCCAGCCCGTCGAACCGCAGCGGCACCGAGCCGAACGGGAACCCCGGAGCCCGGCCCGCGAACGGGCTGCCCTCGCTGAAACGCTCCAGCAGGCCGCGGTGGTCGAGTAGCTCGACGATCTGCCCGCCGAGGCCGTTGGCCTTGGGCAGTTCGCTCGGCTCTGATCTTTTCTCCAGCACGATCGGGCGGATCCCCGACAGGGCCAGCTCGCACGCGAGCATGAGCCCCACAGGTCCGGCTCCCACGATCACAATGTCGTCCATGGCGTGTCAGGCTAGATTGACAAACCTGGGGTTGTCAACCTAGCCTGACAGCGTGGACGTAGCAGAACTCTCCGAACGGATCAGGTCCGACGACCCGGCCATGGGGCTGCGGGCGGTGGGCGCGCTGCACCGGCTGGCCGAGCAGGTCGAGGCGGTGTCGGTCGCGCTCGCCCGAGAGCAGGGCTGGACCTGGGAGCAGATAGGCGACGCGCTCGGCATGTCACGGCAGTCCGTGCACGCCAAGTACGGGAAGTGAGGATTCGCGATGTTGGGCAGACAGAAGACGCCGTTCCACGTGGTCATCAAGGCCGCGTTCGAGGAGGCCAGGCAGCGGGGCGACCGCCGCCTGGGCACCGAGCACCTGTTGCTCGGCCTCCTGCACCACCCGGACTCGGCGCGGGTGCTGGGCGTGGATCTGGAGGGGGCGCGGGCCGCGCTCGACGACCTCGACAAGGAGGCGTTGCGCATGCTCGGCATCGAGGTCGGCGACCTGCCGAACATCCCGCGCAAACACAAACCGGTCCCCAGCACCGCGCTCACCTCCAGCGCCCGTGCGGTCATCAACCAGGCCATCAAGGCCACGACGATGAAGACCAGGTCCGAGGAGGCACACCGGAAGCTCGCGCTCACCCTGCTGGCGCAGCGCCGGCCCGACCCCGTCGCACAGCTCGTCGACCACCTCGGGATCGACCGGGTGGCAGTGCGCAGCCGCTGGGATGGATCCGCAACGGAGTGAGGAGATCCATCCCAGCGCGGCCGAGCTTGCTCGGCCAGACAACGCGCGTGACGAAATTTGGTTGATCGGCCCGGGGCGGCGCTGACAAGGTCGAAAGATGCGGCGCACGTACGATGATCTCGTCCAGGAGGCGAGCACCGTCTCCGTGGACGGCTGGGACTTCTCCTGGCTCGACGGGCGGGCCGCCGAGGAGTGGCCTTCGTGGGGCTACTCCCGGCTCCTCGGTGAGCGGATGGCCGCAGCGCGGGCCGCGCTCGACATCCAGACCGGCGGCGGCGAGATCCTGGCCGGCCTGCCCACCCTGCCGCCGATGATCGTGGCCACCGAGTCGTGGCCGCCCAACCTGAAGCTGGCCGCCTCCCGGCTGCGCCCGCGCGGGGCGTGGGTGGTGGCCGACGACGAGGAGCCGCGGCTGCCGTTCCGCGACGGCGTCTTCGACCTGGTGAGCAGCCGCCATCCGGTGGTGACGTGGTGGGAGGAGATCGCCAGGGTGCTGCGGCCCGGCGGGACTTACTTCTCCCAGCAGGTCGGGCCGTGGAGCGTGGCCGAGCTGACCGAATACTTCATGGGGCCGTACGACGGCTCGCACCGCGATCCCGGCAACGCCAGGGCGGCCGCCGAGTCCGCCGGGCTGGAGGTCGTCGACCTGCGGTACGAACGGCTGCGGATGGAGTTCTGCGACGTCGGCGCGGTGATCTACTTCCTGCGCAAGGTGATCTGGATCGTGCCGGGGTTCTCGGTCGAGCGGTACGAGGACAAGCTGCGCGCGCTGCACGAGCGGATCGAGGCCGAAGGGCCGTTCGTGGCGCATTCCAGCAGGTTCCTCATCGAGGCGAGGAGGCCCCGTGGCCAGGCTGCGTGACGTCGTGGTGGACTGCCGGCACCCGGCCTCGCTGGCGAGGTTCTGGGCCGCCGCGCTGGAGGGCTATGCCGTGGCGCCGTACGACGAGGCCGAGCTGGAGCGGCTGCGCGGCGAGGGGATCGACGACCCGGAGGACGACCCGACGGTGCTGGTCGAGGGCGGGCCGCCGCGGTTGTGGTTCGTGCGCGTGCCCGAACGCAAGATCGTCAAGAACCGCCTCCATCTCGACCTGGAGACCGGCGACCCCGACGCCGAGCTCGCCCGGCTGACCGAGTTGGGCGCCACCCTGCTGGCCACGTACGACGAGTGGGTGACGCTGGCCGACCCGGAGGGCAACGAGTTCTGCCTGTTCGGTATCGGTTAGAGGGCTTCCGACAGGGCGGCCGGGATGCGGTCGAGCACCGGGTGCGGCGCCAGCCCATACGCGTAGAAGTCGACGGCGAGCGCTCCCGCCGCCTTCGCCGCGCGGGCCTTGGCCACCAGCCGGTCGGCGGAGTCGCTGTCGGGGTAGCCCGGCCGCAGCACCGCCCGCACCTCCCGGTCCTTGCCCACGGACCGCAGGTAGGCACCCACGTCGTCGGCCACCCGCGCCGCGTCACGCGCATAGGCCAGCACCCCGAACGCCGGCACGAGGTCGCCCAGCGCCACCAGGTCCACCCCGAACTGCCAGGCGTCATGCGCCGCCAGGCCGGGCGTCGGCAGCCCGTCGGCGTATCCCTTGACCGCGCCCGTCGAGTCGATGAACACCAGCCGGGAGCCCTCCTCGGCCACCGCCGAGGCCACCTCCGACACCAGCGTCGTGACGGTCTCGGACCGCGCCCGGGCGTAGGCCACGACGTCGGGTCCCGCGTACGCGGTGAGCGCCGCCCGGGTCACCTCGCCCTGCGCGGGCGGGTCGCCGTCGAACACCCGGCCCACGATCCCCGCGCACTCCTCCCGCGCCACCTCCGCGTTCACGCCCAGGTCGGTGGCCCGCCGCAGGCAGTAGTCGCAGAAGCAGAGCCCGAACAGGTACGCGTCCATCGGCCCCAGCGGCACGAACGACCGCTGCGCCTTCAGCGGCCGGAAGTGCAGCGACTCGGCCACCACGCTGTCCACCCCGAGCCTGGCGACCGCCCTGGCCAGCGCGACGGCGTATTCGCGCACGTCCGGATGGGCCGGGCACAGGTCGGCCGGGGCGCCGCGGTCGCCGAAGCAGTCGCGCACGGTCACGTCCGGATGTCCCATGCCGATCGTGGCGTTACGCAGGAAAACGGTCCATCCGTGGAGCTTCATGGACCGTTTCGCACAGGCCTCCCGAAGCCCGTCGAACGCGTCCAGATGACCGGGCACCGGCGACAGCCGGTGCCCGGCGAACAGGTCGGCCGGCGGGGCGAAGTGCGCCCCGTCGTGCCGGACGGTCAGCCTGGACAGCCCGTGCGGGGTGACGTCGCGGGAGGCGTGGTGCACGGCCCCGACGGTGATCCCGCCCACGCCATATCCGCTGATCCTGTCGAGCACCCGCTCGACGCCCTCGCCGCGCAGGTCCTCGACGAAGACGTAAACCGAACTGTCCACGAACCGACCTTATGCGCTCTTGTGCGCGACGAAGTCGATCTCCACCAGGATGCCCAGCAGCTGGGATCCCACGGTGGTGCGTACGGGGTACGGCGCGTTGAAGTACGACTTGTAGACCTCGTTGTAGGCGGCGAAGTCGCGCTCCAGGTGCTGGAGGTGGACCGTGGACTTGACCACGTCGTCGAAGCCGAGGCCGTGCGCGGCGAGGATGGCGCCGAGGTTGCGCATGACCTGGTGCGTCTGGGTGGCCACGTCGTCGCCGACGATCTCGCCGGTCCGCGGGTCGAGCGGGCCCATGCCTGAGGTGTAGACGAAGTCGCCCACCACGAGGCCCTGCGAGTAGGCGCCGATGGGGGCGGCACCCTCGCTGGTGCGGAGCTCCTTTTTCACTCAATCTCCCTGGAAGCTGGTGTTGATGGTGCCAACGACACGGTAGTCCCGGTCCACCAGCGGCAGCACGCGCCACTTGTCGAACGCGGTGCAGGGGTGGGAGATGCCGAAAGCCAGCAGGTCACCGGGCTTGAGCCCGTCGGCGCGCACGATCGCGTGCTGGTCCTGCATCTTCAGCACGGTCACCCCGCCGCGCCGCGGGATCGGCAGCCCCTCGTCATAGGGCGCGTCCCGCTTGCCCATGCAGACGATGGCCAGCCCGGGCTCGGGCGTGGACAGCACGTGCGCCCACACCTCCAGCGCCGGGCGCAGCTCGCCGTCGATGCGGTTGAACGGGGTGCGCTCGCGGTAGTAGCCGTCGTCGTGGCTGACGTACGCGCCGCTGCGCAGCAGGATCCTGGCCTGGGTGGCGACGAGCTCCCGCCCGATCACGTCGAACCACTGGCTGCCACCCACGCTGAGGATGGGGTTCCTGACGCGGATGTACTCGACGGCCTCCTGCAACGAAACCAGATATTTCCGGACTTCGTCGGCGGTCGACAGCCCACCTTCGTAGCCGGCCACCCCGGCCAGCTCGACCCCGGGCGTCTCCTGCACGTGCGCGGCGACCCGCAACAGCTCGTCGAGCGTGCGGCAGCCGGCCCGGCCGCCCTCGTGGCCCAGCTCCACCAGCACCCCGAACGGCCGCGCCCCGGCGTGCCCGGCCAGGATGTCCACCCCGGTCACGGAGTCGGCGAAGCTCAGGAACTCGAACGCCGCATCCCGCTCCAGCTCGTCGGCCGCCCAGGCGAGCCCCGCCGGATCGACGACCTGGTTGGCGACCATGATCCGGTCGGCTCCGAAGCCCCGGACCGTCTTGGCCTGCCGCGGCGTGGCGACGGTCAGCCCCCAGGCGCCCGCCGCGAGCTGCATGGCGGCGATCTCGGCGGACATGTGCGTCTTGGCGTGCGGGGCCAGCTCCAGCCCGTGGTCGCGGACGAACGCCGCCATCGTCGCGACGTTGTGCTCCAACGCGTCCCGATGCACCACCATCAGCGGAAAGCCGAACCCGCCTTCGAAGATCGACGCTGGCACGGCACCCCTTTCATTTCGCGTCCGACCCTATCCCAACACCCGCGCCCACACCCCTCCGCACGCCCCCACCCCGCCGTACTCCGGCTGAGGGCCTTCGGGCGGTAGGGCGGGAAGGCGGGAGATGAGGGAAAGCACGGCCGGAGGCCGCGTGGCGCGAAGGGCGGGACGTGAGGGTGAATCACGGCCGGAGGGCGCGTGGCGCGAAGGGCGGGACGTGAGGTGAATCACGGGCGGAGGGCGCGGCCGGGCGTGGACCCGGTCAGCTCGCCCCCGGCCAGCACGCGGACCCCCGACACCAGCACGTCGTCGACGCCGGTCGCGAGCACGCGCGGGTCCGCGTACGTCGCCCGGTCGCCCACCGCGGACGGGTCGAACACCACCACGTCGGCCGCGGACCCCGCCCGCAGCAGCCCCCGGTCCGACAGCCCGAACCGCCGGGCCGGGTGCCCGGCCAGGTGCACGACGGCCTGCTGCCACGTCCAGTCACCCAGCTCCCTGACATGCCGTCCGAGAAACCTGGCGAACGCCCCGAACCCCCGCGGATGCGGATGACCGCCCACGTAGATGCCGTCGGAGCCGCCGGTGTGCGAGGGGTGGCGCAACATCCGGCGTACAGACTCCTCCCCCTCCGGCCCCTCGTCGGGGCGGGCGAACACGACGCCCGCCTCCAGCCGCGTCTCCGTGAGGAGGCGGCGGCACAACTCGGCCGGCCCCACCCCCGCCTGCTCGGCCGCCGCCACCATGGTCAGGCCCTCGGCCCACTCCATGCCGGGGGCGTGCGAGACGGTCAGCCGGGGCCACGTCTCGGCCAGCGCCGGCCACCAGCCGTCCAACTCGTCCGAGGCGATCATCTCCAGCGCGCGGCCGGGCTCGGCGCCCGGCACGGACGGCGGCAGCACGTACATGGCCAGGATCGAGTTGCCCCGCAGGTAGGGGTAGGTGTCGAAGGTCAGGTCCACGTCCCCGGCCAGCGCGTCATCCACCAGCGGCAGCAGCACATCGGCGGGTCCGTGCAGGTGGGAGACGTGCACGGCGGCCTTGGAGCGGCCGGCGATCTCCACGACCTCCGCCATGCCGACCCCGGCGCGGGCGCCGTAGGCCCGCATGTGGGTGACGTACGGGAGGCCGCCGAGCGGCTCGCACAACACGGCCAGTTCCTCGGCCGAGGCGTAGCGGCCCGGCAGGTATTCGAGCCCGCTCGACAGCCCGGCCGCGCCCTCCGACAGGCCGCGCTCGACGCGCCGCACCATCGCCGCCAGGTCACCGGGCGAGGCCGGCTCGGACGACGGGCCCATGACGTCGTAGCGGATGGTGCCGTGGGGGAGCAGGTAGGCCGTGTTGAGCGCCACCGCGCGGTCGTACGAGCCGAGCAGGTCACCGACCGTCAGCGGGCCGCCGGCCGGCACCTCCTGCCCGCCCGGCCCGCGGGGAGATCCCGCCGGCGGCTCCTGCGCCTCGCCGGAGGGCGCTCGCCCGGGGATCGGGCCGTTGACGGCGGCGAAGTAGCGTGCCGCGTAGGCGACGGTCTCGGCGGAGCCGGGCGCGAAGGACAGCCCGTCCTGCCCGAGCACGAACGTGGTCACCCCCTGCCGCAGCGCCGCCCGCTGCACCGCCGGGTCGAAGACGGCCGCGTCGCCGTGGACATGACAGTCCACGAACCCCGGCGTCACGAACCGCCCGGCAGCGTCGATCACGGTCTCCGCCTGAGCGCCGTCCAACCGGCCGACCGCGGCGATCCGGTCTCCGGCGATCGCCACGTCCGCGCGGTACGGCGGGGCGCCCGTGCCGTCGAGCACCCGCCCCCCACTGATGACCACGTCGAAGCCCACTCCAAGATTCAACCAGAGCGCGACGGCGTCACACCGCACCGGGCCGCGAAGTCGACCGGCCGCTCGGCCAGCAGGTCGCGGGCCTGAGTACGGGCCAGGTTCCAGCCGTTCCACGGGTCGGGCCGGTCCAGCCCGTTGGCCCTGACCACGTCGGCCAGCACGCAGCTGCGCTGCGGCTCCGGCAGCCCGTCCAGCGCCGGCACCGCCTCCGCGCCGAGGTCACCCAGGTAGTCGGAGTCCATCTTGGTGACGCCGCGCACCTCCACCTGCGTGTACGCGACCCGCAGGTCGGGGTTCACGATCGCGAACGCGCCCAGGCCGAGCCCGGTGATCAGGACGATCGTCCGCGGCAGCCAGCCGGCGCCGCGGCCTGTGAGCCGTACCGAACCGGCCAGCAGCACCAGCGCGAACACCGTGCCCAGCCACCAGACCGTGGCCTGTACGGAGATCCGCAGCCTGGACAGGCCGTAGGCGTCGGTGTAGAGGTTCATGCGATGCAGGGCCGAGGCCAGCACCACCATGGTCAGCCCGCACAGCACGCCGAGCAGGCAGGCCAGCATCCAGCGCTCGCGGCGCTCGGTCTTGAGCAGCCCGCCGGCCACCGCGACGATGGCGAGCACGAAGACGCTGACCACGACGAGCTGGAAGAAGCCCTGCCTGGCGTACTCCGCGTAGGTCAGGCCGGCCGTCTTCAGCACCAGCGTGTTGCCGCCGAACAGCGCCGTGATCTGCACCGCCACGAACGACGCGAACAGCAGGTTCACCGCCGTGAGGGGCAGCAGCCACACGCTCCTGCTCACGCTGAACTTGGTCCCGGGGCCCATCGGGTCGACCACCGGCCTGAGCGCGACCAGCACCACGGCCGCCAGCAGCACGGCGAAGACCGCGAACAGGAAGATCCGCCCCGGCGCCGACTCCGCCCACTCCGGCGTGGTGGTCAGCCGCTTCACGTACGAGGCGAACACCGCGTCCGCCGAGCTGAACAGCAGTCCGAACACCAGCAGCAGCACCGCCGTGATGCCCAGCGCGGCCAGCATCGGCATGATCCGCCGCCGGGCCGTCAGCTTCTTGATCGGCGGGGACAGGAACCACGGCACCGGGCCCAGCGCCAGCAGCACGGACACGCCGCCCCTGATCACGCCGACCCATCCCGCGCCCGCGCCCGAGACGGCCAGCGCGCCCAGCCCGGCTCCCGCCACGAGCAGGATCGCCACCAGCCAGTCGGCGTCGCGCACCGCCGCCATGGAGATCAGCCAGTAGGCCGTCACGCCGAACGCCACCGTCCACGGCGTCATCCGCCGCACCACCGCCGGCAGCGCCGCCGCGCCCAGCACCATCGCCACCAGCACGAATCCCAGCCCGACCTGCGCCTCCGGCAACGCCACGGCCGCGAACACCCCCGCTCCGGCCGCCGCGGGCAGGAGCCACCGGGGCGGGTCGGGCAGTTCGGGCCTGGGGAAGAGCGGGGGCGGCACATAGGACGGCGGCGGTGCCTGACCCCGGTACGGTGCGACTGCGTGCCCAACCGGCTGACCTGCTGCTTGCGCCGCCGTCTGCCCGACCGGCTGACCTGCTCCATGCGCCGTCTGCCCAACCGGCTCACCCGCTGTTCCCACCGCTGACCGGCCCCCCGTCTCGCTCACGGACCGGCCCGTAGGCTGGTCGCCTTGCTGACCCGGCGCTGCCAACTGGGCCGAGTGGTAGGCCGAGTGGTAGGCCGCGGCCGCGGCCGCGGCGCGGCGTCCCGAGCTCGCCCCCAGCGCCGCACCGACGGCCCCCATGACGGCGGTGCACATGACGAGCGTGACGAGCGCCATCCCGTCCCCGACGGTCAGGCTGACGAGCACGGCGGCGAACATGCCGGCCAAGAAGCCGACCAGCACCCCGACGACGCCGCCACCGATCATCCTGGCGAATCCGCTGCCCACCGCGGGCTGCGGAAAGGGCACCACGGGGGACATCCCCGGACCACTCGCCGCCGCGGCGCCGAAAGCACCCACGGCGCCCACGCCGCTCGCGGCACCGGCCGTCACGCCACCCGAGGCGCGGTCACCCGACACGGCGCCGACCTCGGACGGGACCCGGTCGGCCGCCCCCACCGTCACAGCCTCCTCGGCGGGGACGGCGGCCGGCTCCGGCCGCGTCTCCTCCGCCGCGTTCCGCTGCTGGTCCGACTCTAACGGCGCGTCAGCCATCGTCGTCCTTCCTGGTAAACCGACGACCATGCGGCACCCCGCGCAGTCGTCGATGTGAATGGATCCCCCGTGCAGCTCGACGATCTCCTTCACGATGGCCAGCCCCAGCCCCGCACCCCCCGAGTCCGCCGCCCGCCCCGCGTCCAGCCGGGAGAAGCGCTCGAACACGCGCCCCCGGGCCGACACCGGGATCCCCGGCCCCCCGTCGGCGACGACGATCCGCACGCCGGCCCCATCGGCCACGCCGGTCACGTTCACCACCCCGTCCGGCGGGCTGTGCCGTACAGCGTTGTCGAGGAGGTTCGCGAGGACCTGCGCGAGCAGGTCGGGGTCGGCCTTCACCACCAGATCGTCCGGAACTTCGGCCCGGATCACGACGTCGTCCCGGGCCAGGCCGGCCTCGCGCACGGCCTGCTCGATGAGCGGCGCCAGCTCGATGGCCTCGGCCTCGATGAGCCGTGCGCCCGAGTCGAGCCGCGACAGGTCGAGCAGCTGGGCCACGAGCCGCCCGAGGCGCTCGGTCTGGGCGAGCGCGGTTCGCATGGTGACGGGGTCGGGCGCGGAGACGCCGTCCACGACGTTCTCCAGGACGGCGCGCAGGCCGGTGATGGGGGTGCGCAGCTCGTGGCTGACGTTCGCGACGAGCTCGCGCCGCTGCCTGTCCACCTCGCCGAGGTCGGCCGCCATCGCGTTGAACGCCCTGGCCAGCTCCCCGACCTCGTCCCGCGAGGTGGCGCTGACCCGCAGCCCGTAGCGGCCCTTGGCGATCGTCTGGGCGGCGCTGGCCATCTGGCGCAGCGGCTTGGTCATCCCCATGGCCAGGACCTGCACCATGAGCAACGCCAGGACGACGGCGACCGCGATGCGTACCTCGCGGGAGAGCCCGGAGGCGAGGCCGACCTCGTTCACCACGAAGGCCGTGCCCACGGCCAGCACGATCACGATGCCGAGCTTGACCTTGATCCGGCCGAGGAAATCGAGCGGCCTCATCGCCGCACCAGGGCGTAGCCGACGCCGTGGACGGTGCGTACGACGTCGGAGCCCAGCTTGCGGCGCAGCGCCCGCACGTGGCTGTCCACGGTCCTGGTCGCCGCGGCCTCGGAGAAGCCCCACACGTCGGACAGCAGCCGGTCGCGCTCGAAGACCTGGCCGGGCCGCTCGGCCAGCCGCCGCAGCAGGTCGAACTCGGTCCTGGTGAGCTGTGCCTCCACCCCGCGCACGAACACCCTGCGGGCCGCGGTGTCGATCTCCACCTCGCCCACCCTGATCACGGTGTCCTCGGCCGCGAGCTGGGCCGCCCGCTCCACCCTGCGCAGCAGCGCGTGGATCCGGGCCACCAGCTCGCGCATGCTGAACGGCTTGGCCAGGTAGTCGTCGGCCCCCACCCCGAGCCCGACCAGCACGTCCGTCTCGTCGCCGAGCGCGGTCAGCATGAGGACCGGCACCGGCCTGGCCGCCTGCATCCGCCGGCACACCTCGAGCCCGTCGAGGCCCGGCAGCAGCCGGTCGAGGATCACCAGGTCGGGCTCCGCCTTGCCGTACTGGACGAGGGCGTCCTGCCCGTCGCCGGCCACCCTCACGTCGAAGCCCTCGGCGGCCAGCCTGTTCCGTACGGCCAGGGCGATCGTCTCATCGTCCTCGACCACGAGGATGCATCGCTGCTCTGCCACGTACGAAAGCCTAGAAGGGGCCTGTGCAGACGACACCTCCTTAAGCGTGCACATACGGTGCAGACTTGGCGGGTGAACACTGCCGGATACCTCCGCCGCATCGGTCTGCCCGACCTGCTCCACGCCTCCGTCAGCGCGGACGGCCTGCGGGCGCTGCACGTCGCCCACATCGAGAAGGTGGCGTACGAGACCCTGAACATCTGGCTCGGCCGCCCTACCACCGTCGATCCCCTCGAGTCCGCCGAACGTATCATCGGCGGCCGCGGCGGCTACTGTTTCCACCTCAACGGGGCGTTCTCCGCGCTGGCCATGGCGCTCGGCTACGACATGACCAGGCACGTCGGCGGCGTGCAAACCCGGGACCGCGAGCCCGCCGTCACCGCCAATCACCTGGTGCTCACCGTGCGCGGCCTGCCGTCCGCGGACAATCCGGGCGGCGAGTGGCTGGTGGACCTCGGTCTCGGCGACGGGTTGCACGAGCCGCTCCCGCTGGTCGCAGGCACGTACCGGCAGGGACCGTTCCAGTACGTCCTGCGTCCCTCGGAGGTGGCCCCCGGCGGCTGGCGGCTCGACAACGACCCGAGCGGCTCGTTCCTGGGCATGGACTTCGCCCCGGAGGCGGCGGACATGTCGGCGTTCGAGGAGATGCACCGGCATCTGACCACGTCGCCGGAGTCCGCCTTCGTCCGCACGGCCGTGGTCCAGCGGCGCGACGCCTCCGGCGTGGACAGCATGCGCGGGCTCGTCCTGTCCCGGATCGGGGCCGGCGCCCACTCGCTCACGCTGGACACGGCGCGCGACTACTACGCGGCCCTGGCGGATGTGTTCCACCTGCCACTCGACGACGTCGACGCGCAGGAGAAGGACAAGCTCTGGGACAGGTTGTACGACGCGCACGAGGCCTGGCTGGCCGGCGGCTCGGCGTGATGGCCACGGGTACGGACGGACGCTATCGTGCACCTCGACATGGGAGAGACCAGGAAGCTCTCGGGACGCTACCGGCTGCTCAACCCCCTGGGCGCGGGATCGGTACGCCTGGCCTTCGACGAGTCCGGACACCGTGACGTCGCGGTCAGGGAGCTGCGGGTCCCCGCCGACCTGCGCGACTCCGCGCTGCACCGGGCACGCCGGGCGATGGTCCTGCGGCACGGCTCGATCGTGCGGGTGCTCGACGTGGTGGTCGAGGACGGGACGCCGTGGCTGGTCATGGAGTTCGTGTCCGGGGCGTCGCTGGAGCAGGCCGTGCGCTCACGCCGCCCGCTCCCCGTCATGCAGGCGGCCAGGGTCGGCGTCGGCGTGTTGTCGGCGTTGACGGCCGCGCACGCGGCGGCGATCGTGCACGGGTACGTCGATCCGGGAAACGTGCTGCTCACGACGACGGGCCGGGCGGTGCTGACCGGGTTCGGGCTGCCCAGCCGCGCCACGTGGCCGTCCGGCGACCTCTGGTCGCTGGGCGCCACGCTGCACTTCGCGGTCGAGGGCCGGCCGCCCGGCCAGGTGCCCGCCGAGGGCCCCGATCCGCTCAGGTCGCTGATCAGGGCGATGTTGAACCCCACCGGGCCACCGCCGGTCGAGGTGATCCGCGAGACGCTCGAACGGCTGGCCGTGGACCAGCCGCTGGACCGGCTCATCGAGTCTCTGGGCCCGCTGCCGCCCGCCGAGGTGGCCGCGATCGGGCTGGCGGTGCTCGACCGGCTCCGGCGCGGGCCGGGCGTGCACGGCGGGGTGCAGCCGGGAAACGTCCTCCTCGACGCCGCAGGCCGGGCGACGCTGCTTCCGTCGCTGCGTTCGGGGACCCTGCCGGCGTACACCGCGCCCGAAGGCGTCCAGAGCCCGGCGGCCGATCTCTGGTCGCTCGGGGCCACCTTGTTCGCCGCCGTCGAGGGGGTGCCGCCCGCGCCGGGCGCGCCGCTGGGCCGGGCGGGCCCGCTGGCGTCGCTGCTGTTCAGGCTCCTGTCGGGCAATCCGGCCGAACGCCCGTCGCCGGACGAGGTCCGCCGGGAGCTGACGGCACTGGGACGACCGCGCAACATTTGAGATACATCGCGAGTTCGGAACCAACGTGATGGTCTCGATCGTTGGATCGACGACGCAGAATGTGAGAGAGGCGGGGCGCGCGCTCCGCGTTCGGAGGATGTTGAAGATGTCGCCAGTCCAGAAGTACGCCATTGGCGCAGGCGCCGCGGTTCTGCTCTCGCTGATCTTCCTCCCCGGTTGGGTCACCCTGCTGGTAGTCCTCGGCGTGATCGCTGCCCCGGTGGTCGGTTATCTGATGCTCGACCCGTCGCAGCGTGAGCGGCTCAAGAGGGTCCGCAGGCGCGGCATCGGCAGCTGACCTCCGGCGGCGGGGGCCGTTTCAGGCCTCCGCCGCGGTCGCCAGCGCCGAATGCACGCGCTGGGTCACCCTGCGCTCGACGTAGAACGACAGGAACGGCACTGTGCCGCCGAGCATGACGCCGAGCATGTACGGCCAGCTCCAGCGCGCCTTCATGCCCAGGTTCATGACCGCGATCAGATAGATCATGTAGAACCCGCCGTGAATGGGCGCGGTGACCTTCGACATGGCCGCGTTGCCGAAGCCGTAACGCAGCACCATGGCGACGCACAGGATGAGCAGCATGACGCCGACCACGTAGGCGAGCACCCGGAAGGGCTTGAGGGCCGATTCCACGATTTAACCTTCCAGAGCCATCTCAGGGGATTTGCCACGATCCCGATCCGTTCGTACGGCATCGCGTACGAAGTGGAACCACATGAACACGGCGAATCCGGCAAAGATCCACCAGTTAGCGGCGTATGCCAGATTACGCCAGGTCAGCGTGCCCTCCACCGCCGGCGGCGCGACCTTGACCTGGGTGAGCGAGCCGGACGGCGGCTGCGCCACCACGTAGCCGGTACGCACCTTCTGTCCCGTCCACAGGTTGACCAGCTCGCCGGTGGACACCGTCTGCACCTGCCCGGCCGGCAGTCCCTCGGCGCGCCGCTGCACGCTGTCGGTGCCCTGCTGCGGCCGTAGCCGCCCGGCCACCGCCACCCTGCCCTGCGGCACGGCGGACACCGCGGGGTCGTCGCTCCTGGCCGCCCAGCCGCGCACCACCGGCATCAGCGTGCCGTCGTCGAGCCTGAGCGGGGTGAGCACCCAGTAGCCCTGGTCCCGCGAGATGTTGCCGCCGGGGGCGTCGACGTCGGCCCGCCGATCGGCGACGAGCAACTGGCGGCCGGCCTCGTAGACGCCCTCCGCCGTGACCCTGCGGCCCACGACCTCGCCGCTCAGCTGCGCGCCCACGGGGGCGAGCGTCGCGGCCGCGACGGGCCCGGGATCCGTGGTGGCCTGAGGCTTTCCCGAATCTTGGAAGACGCCGAGCTGCCAGCGCCCGAGCAGGATGAAGGCGATCAGGACCCCGATGGTGAGCAGGTGCAACCCCATGACGCGGGGCGAGAGAAGGGTCCTGAGCATGCTCCAAAACTATCCGCTGAGTGGGGTGGTCCCCTCACCAGGGGACGTCTACAGATCCCGCAAAAAGGCACAAACGTCGCAGCCGATCACGCTAGGCTGCTGGCCATGTCTGACCAGCACATCGACCCCGCGGGCAACACCCAGGCCTTCCGTGCCTTCGCGCAGGCGCGCGAGCAGGAGGCGGCGGCCAAGCCCAAGAAGTCGCCCCTGCTGCCCATCATCGCGGTCGTCGCGGCGATCGTGATCATCGGCGTAGCCGCCTTCCTCCTCCTGCGGTAGATCCCCGACCCCAGGACGGCCCGCCGCGACGCCGTGGCGGGTTTTCGTCGTTCTCTCGTTGGCCTACATTGGACGCATGGTCCAATAGGAGGTCCCCGTGGCAGACCCAGGGGTAGTGATCGTGGGTTCCGGCTTCGCCGGGATCTGCATGGCCATCAAGCTGAAGGAAGCCGGGTACCACGACTTCGTCGTCCTGGAGAAGGCGGCGGAGCCGGGCGGCACCTGGCGGGACAACACCTATCCCGGCTGCGCGTGCGACGTGCCGTCGCCCATGTACTCGTACTCGTTCGAGCTCAACCCCGGCTGGTCCCGGATGTTCGCCCCGCAGCAGGAGATCCAGGACTACCTGCGCTTTTGCGCCGCCAAGTACGGCGTGACCCCGCACATCCGGTACGGCAAGAACGTCACCGCCCTCGAGTACGACGACGAGCGCCGCGCCTGGTCGGTGACCACGGACGACGGCCAGACCCTGCGGGCCAACGCGGTGGTCTCCGCCACCGGCGCCCTCCACATCCCGAAATTTCCGGAAATACCAGGACGGGAGTCGTTCGCCGGCCCCGCCTTCCACTCCGCCGAATGGGACCACTCGGCCGACCTGACCGGCAAGCGCGTCGCCGTCATCGGCACCGGCGCCTCCGCCGCCCAGTTCGTGCCCCAGATCGCCCCGGCGGCCGCCCACGTGACCGTCTTCCAGCGCACGGCCCCGTGGCTCCTCCCGAAGCCCGACCTCGCCTTCCCGCCGCGGGCACGCCGGCTCCTCCGCCTGCCCGGCGTGGCCAGGGCCCTCCGCTACGCCGTCTACTGGGCCCTGGAGACCAGGGCGCTGGGCTTCGCCGTGCACCCTAGCCTCATGAAGCCCCACGAGCGGCTGGCCCTCAGGCACCTGGAAGCGCAGGTCCCGGACCCGGGCCTACGCCGCGCCCTCACCCCCGGCTACTTGATCGGCTGCAAGCGCGTCATCGTCTCCAGCGACTACTACCCGACCCTGACCAGGGACGACGTCTCCCTCGTCACCGACGGGATCGCCGAGATCCGCGAGCGCTCGATCGTGGACGCCGCGGGCGCCGAGCACCCGGCCGACGTGATCGTCTACGGCACGGGCTTCAAGGTGGTGGACGCGCTCGCCGGCAGGCGGATCCTCGGCCGGGGCGGGCTGAAGATCCAGGACGCCTGGCAGGACGGCGTCGAGGCCTACCACGGGATCACGACCTCGGGCTTCCCGAACCTGTTCTTCCTGCTCGGCCCCAACACCGGCCTGGGGCACAACTCGGTGGTGTTCATGATCGAGTCGCAGGTGCGCTATGTCGTCGAGTGCCTGCGCCTGCTCTCCAGAACCCGGGCCAGGGCACTCGACGTCCGTCCAGAGGCCCAGCGGGCGTTCAACCGGCGGCTGCGGGCGCGGCTCGACCCGCTGGTGTGGAACGCGGGCGGCTGCCGGTCCTGGTATCTGGACGAGCACGGAGTGAACCGGACGATCTGGCCCGGCTTCACTTTCGAGTACTGGGCGCGTACGAGGCGGGTGAACCCCCGCGCCTACGAGCTCATCCACTAGATGCCGTCGAGGAGCGCCGCCACCGCCTCGTCGGCGAAGTCGTCGCTCACGCGCAGTCCCCTGAACACCGCCCGCATCCACACCGCCCCCGCCAGCAGGTCCACGACGAGCATCGGGTCGACCGACTCCTTCAGCTCGCCGCGCCGCACCGCGCGCTCGAAGATCTCCCGCTCCCGGGCGAACCGGTCGGCGAAGAACTGACGCGCGTCCAGTTCGGGATGGCGTACGGCGGCGCCGAGCGCGGCGACGGCGATGTCGCTGGCCGGCGGCTCGGTGAGGAGCCGTATGACGCCCTCCACGAGCGCCACCAGGTCGCCGCGCAGGCTCCCGGTGTCCGGCGCGTCGAACCCCAGCACGTCCGCCTCCACCAGCGCCGCCCCGAGCAGCGCGGCCTTCGACGGCCACCACCGGTAGATCGTGGTCTTGTTGACGCCCGAGCGCTCGGCCACACCCTCGACGGTCAGCCCGTCGTAGCCCTTCTCCGCGACCAGTCGCAACGTCGCATCGAAGATCTCCTGCTGTTTCCTCGGCGCCATGAGGTTCATTTTCTCCCGGCGAACGCCGTGGCGACCCCCAGACCGAGGTAGACGACGCCGCTGACGTACCGCAGGGCCCTGGCCCGCCGGTTGAGCCGGCCGGCGAGGGCGCCGGCCGTCCACGCGTACACGATGTCCGACAGCAGGCCCAGCAGCAGCAGCGTCAATCCGAACAGCAGGATCTGCAGCGCGGGCGAGCCCGCGCCGGGGTCCACGAACTGCGGCAGGAACGCCAGGAAGAACAGCGCCACCTTGGGGTTGAGCACGTTGACCAGCACCCCTTCGAGGAAGACCTTGCGCAGCGGCTGCGGGGGCGGCGTCCGGCCCTCTTCCTCCTTGCCGGTGAACGCGCGGATGCCCAGGTAGACGAGGTAGGCCACGCCGGCCCACTTGACGATGGCGAAGAGCGTGGCCGACTGCGAGATCACGTACGACAGGCCCGCCGCGGCGGCGGCGATGTGCACGAGCGTGCCGGTCTCCACGCCGAACGCGCTGGCCAGGCCCGCCGACCTGCCCTGGGCGAGCCCTCTGGCGGTGATGTAGAGGTGGTTCGGGCCCGGGATGAGCACGAGAGCGAGCGAGGCGCTGACGAAGAAGGCGAAAGTCGTCAAGGAGATCACGCGCAGAAGCCTAGGACGGCTTTGGTATGTCACTAAGGACCAATATCCGGTCGATTTCCAGGACCAATGGCCTGTCGGCGCGACATGGCATAGTTGCTGGCGTGAACGGTCTACTCGTCGGGCGCTCGGTTGAGCTGGCCAGGCTCCTGCGGGTGTTGCAATCCGCCATCGAGGGCACGGCCGGCGTCGCGCTCGTCGGCGGGGACGCGGGCATCGGGAAGACCCGGCTGGTGTCCGAGCTGGTCGGGCACGCCCGGGAGCGCGGCGTCCACGTGCTGGTCGGCCAGTGCGCCGAGCTGGGCGACGCGCTGCCCTACCTGCCGCTGGCCGACGCGCTGCGCGGCGCGGAGCCGGCCGTGCGGGAGGCCGCCGCCGCCCATCCCGTGCTGGGCCAGTTGCTGCCCGGCAGCGAGAGCGCCCCCTCGGCGGGGCTCACTCAGCAGCGGCTGTTCGGCTCGCTGCTCGGGCTGCTGGCCGACGCGCAGCCGGTGCTGTTCGTGATCGAGGACCTGCACTGGGCCGACCGCTCCACCCGCGACCTGCTGGTCTTCCTCAGCCGCATGGTGCAGACCGAGCAGGTCTGCGTGGTCGGCACCTACCGCACCGACGACCTCCACCGCCGCCACCCGCTGCGGTCGGTGCTTGCCGAGTTGAAGCGCCTGCCGACGGTGACGAGCGTCGAGCTGGGGCCGCTGGGCTCGGCCGACCTGTCCGACTACCTCACCACGCTGGGTGAGGTCGGCGCCCACGAGCTGGGGGAGATCGTCGCGCGGGCCGACGGCAACCCGTTCTACGCCGAGGAGTTGTTCGCGGCCACGGAAAAGGGCGGCAGCCTGCCCGACGGGCTGGCCAGCCTGCTGATGTCCAGGGTCGAGCTGCTGTCCGAGGCCGGCCAGCGGGTGCTGCGGGCCGCCGCGGTGGCCGGGCGGCGGGTGGAGGACGAGCTGCTGCGGGAGGTGTCGGGGCTGCCGCTCGCGGAGTTCGAGGAGGCGGTCAGGGAGATCGTCTCGCGCGGGCTGCTCAGGGTCGACGGCTTCGGCTACACCTTCCGCCACGCGCTGCTGCAGGAGGCCGTCTACACCGATCTGCTGCCGGGCGAGCGCACGCGGCTGCACGCCGCCCTGGCCCGGCTGCTGACCTCGCCGGCCGAGCTGGCGCACCACTACCTCGCGGGCCACGACCTGGCGGGTGCGCTGGCGGCCTCCGCGGAGGCGGGCCGGCTGGCCGAGCGCCTGGGCGCGCCCGCCGAGGCGCACAGCCACTACGACCAGGCACTGAGCCTCTGGGACCGGGTGGACGGGGCGGCCGAGCTGACCGGGGAGAGCCGGGTCGCGCTGGCGTTCCGCAGCGCCGTCATGGCGGCCGACAGCGGCGACAACCACCGCGCGGTCGTCCAGCTGCGGGCGCTGCCGCAGACGTCCGAAGTCTGCGAGCGCCTGGCCTACTACCTCTACGAGACCGACGACCAGCCGGGCGCCATCGCGGCGGCCGAGCGCGCGGTCGACAGCGCCGATGACCCGGCCACCCTCGCCCGCGCTCTGGCCACGTACGCCCGCGCGCTGTTCTGGAGCCCGCGCCACCGGGAGGTGGAGGCGCTCGCCACCAGGGCGCTGGAGACGGCCCGCACGGCGGGGGCCAGGGACGCCGAGGTGGGCGCGATGCTCACGCTGGCCTCCTACGTCTGGCACCAGGGTGACCTGCCCAGGGCCCACAAGCTGGTTCACGCCGCCTCCGCGGAGAGCACCGGCGACCTCGCCATGGACTTGCGTGCGCGTTTCCAGCACGCTCGCATCCACTACGAGCAGGGGTTCCTGGCCCAGGCCGCCGAGGTGGCCGACGACGGCATCCGCCTGGCATTCGACACCGGGCTCAAATGGAGCACTTACGGCACCGACCTGCGCTTCCTGCGGTTCCTCATCCACTACGTGGCGGGTGAGTGGGACCAGGCGGAGGCGGTGGCCGGCAGCTTCCCGGTGCGCGTCGGCACGATCTCCGAGGCGACCTTGTCGTCGTTCGCGCTGTTCGTCGAGGTGGGACGGGACCTGCCCGTGGTCGAGAGCCGGCTGCGCTGGCTGCGGCCGTTCTGGACGGACGAGCTGCCCGCCTACATGTCCAGGGGCCTGGCCGCCGAGCACGCCCTCTGGCACGGCGAGCCTGCCAGGGCGCTGGAGCACGTCCGCGAGGTCCTGGCGATGCTGCTCCCGGGCGAGCATGGCGTGCTGCGGCTGGCCGCCATCGGGCTGTGGGCGCTGGCCGAGCTCGGCGTCACCGAAGGCGCCGACGACCTGCTCGAACGCGTCCGCTTCACCGTCGACCACGGCCTCACCGGGGATCGCGGGCATCTGGGACCGGAGGGGCTCGCGTGGGCGCTGCGGGCGGAGGCCGAATGGCACCGTGTGCACGGGCGCCACGACGTGGAGTTGTGGCGTCGCGTGGTGTCGGCGTTCGACTTCGGCTTCGTCTACGAGGTGGCGCGGGTCCGCTGGCGGCTGGCCGAGGCGCTGCTCGTGGCGGGTGAGCGGGAGGCGGCGCAGGCCGAGTGGGAGCTGGCCAGGGAGGCCGCGGGCAAGCTGCGGGCGGTGCCGCTGGAGAACGCGCTGCTGGAGTTCGGGCGGCGGGCTCGGTTCGGCGGCGGTGGTGGCGGCCACGGCGGCAATGGCGGCAATGGCGGTGACGGCAGTCTGACGGCGCGCGAGGTGGAGGTGCTGCGGCTGGTGGCCGAGGGGCTGACCAACCGGGAGATCGCCGAGCGGCTGTTCATCGCGCAGAAGACCGTGAGCGTGCACGTGTCGAACATCCTGGCCAAGCTGGAGGTCTCCACCCGCACCCAGGCGGCCGCGGAGGCCCGCCGGCGAGGGCTGCTGGGGTAGGGCGGGCGCGACACCGCGGCGGCGATGATCGCCTGTCGTTCCTCGCTCATCGGGAGGCGTCCAGCAGCAGCCCGCGCTCGCCGAAATTGCCGGACTTGAGCAGCAGGCTCAGCCCCGACGACGTGAAGATCCAGGGCACGCCGCGGGCCGCCTCTGGCCCGATCACGCCGCCGGAGACCCCGAGCGCGCTCACGATGGCCCCGGAGGTCTCGCCGCCGGCCGAGATCACCCGGGTGACCCCGCGCTCGACCAGCCCCTGGGCGACGCGGCCGAGGGCGGACTCCAGGATCGCGGCCGACCGCTCGCCGCCCAGGACGTCCTGGACGTGGCGGAGCGCGGCGGGCTCGACCGAGGAGTAGACGAGCGGTGCGCCGGAGCCCTGGCCGAGGGAGTCGTACCAGGTCAGCGCGCCCGCGGCGAGCGACCCGGGATCCGGGTCGGCCAGCGCGTCCAGCCGGTAGGCCGGCCGGCCCGCCTCGATCATGGCGCCGACCTGCTCCAGCGTACGGGCGGAGCAGCTGCCCGCCAGCACCGCGGCGGCGCCTTCCGGCACGGCGCCGGCCGTGTCGTCGTACTCCGTCCGGGCGCGGGCCGCGGCGAGCCCGCCGGCCAGCCCGGCGGCGCCCGCGACCAGCGGCGCGTCGGCCAGCTCCCGCCCGGCGGCGGCGAGGTCGGCGTCCTCGATCGCGTCCACGAGCGCGTAACGCACGCCCTCGGACCGCAGCTCGGCCAGCCGCCGCCCGAGCTCGCCCCGCCGCACCTGCGCCAGCGTCACGACCCCCGCCCGGTAGGCGCTCTGCCCCTCCAGCACCCGCGGCAGGTACGAGTCCGTCATCGGCGTCAGCGGATGGTGCCGCATGGGGGACTCGCCGAGCAGCACGTCCCCGACGAAGAGGTAGCCGTTGTACTGCGTGCGCCCGTGCTCGGGAGAGCTCGGCGTCATGGCCACCACGGGCACGTCCAGCGCGTCGGCCAGCGCGTCCAGCACCGGGCCGATGTTGCCCTCGGCGGTGGAGTCGAACGTCGAGCAGTACTTGAAGTAGACCTGCCGCACCCCGTGGGCCCGCAGCCACCCCAGGGCCGAGAGCGACCGCGCCACCGCGTCGTCCCTGGCGACCGTGCGCGTCTTCAATGCGATCACGACGGCGTCGTGCTCGGCGCCCGCCTCTTCCCGGGGCACCCCGAAGAACAGCACGGTACGGATCCCACGCCGGCGCAGCGCGACCGCGACGTCGGTGGCCCCGGTGAAGTCGTCCGCGATGGCGCCGATCATCGATGCCTCGGACGGGTTCGGTGGAACGTGGACATGAGCCGACGTTATCGGCCCCGGACTTCTTGATAGCCACAGGCGGTCGTTTTCAACGCGCTTTGCGTTACGGCTCGTAACCTCCAGTGATCGAGAACCTCTCAACGGAGGGGGCGGTGGCGGCTCGCACACCGCCCGCCGCCGTCTCGTCCTGCCCTCGAAAGGAGCGGTTCCATGTCCGCGCTCTCCAAGGCCCTGTCCCCTCTCGCCGCGCTCGGCGTGTCCACCCTGCTCCTCGCCGCCCCGCAGGCCGCGTACGCCGCCGACTCGATCTCCTGCGAGGCCGCCGGGCAGACGCACTTCCTGCCGGGCGTGGCGATGCTCCAGCAGTCGCAGCACGTGACCTACCAGGGCGTGGTCAGCAACTGCGTCGACTTCGGTGACTTGGGGATCAGGAGGGCCCGCATCAGCGTGACCTTCGAGGATGTGGACCTGAGCTGCGTGGCCAGGGACTTCGGCACCGGCAGGGGCACCGCCACCATCCAGTGGCACGTGAACGGCGCCAAGACGACCAGCGAGGCCGACATCACGATCGACGAGACCGAGATCAACACGGCCGAGGTGTCCGGTTTCGTGACGGAAGGCCCGTTCGCGGGACGGCCGTTCACCGGCGAGTTCGACACGAACCTGCTTCAGGCCACCGGCAAGTGCACGACCGGGGCGCTGTTCGGCGGGGTGAAGAGCGCCGACTTCAACGGTCACTTCAGCATCGGCTGAGGGACGTTCCGGATGGACCAGTGTGCACAACGGCACAGACTCCCCCGGGGGTCCGTCGGATAATCGCGGTGGACGCGCACTCTGACGGGGAGCGAGCGAACATGCGTGTGCACTACCGCGCGGAGGACGCGCCGGTGTCCTCGCGCGTCGACTACTGGCAAGAGATCATCAACGAGTCCGTCGCCCCGATGGACCTCCGCTACGACCACGAACCCTCCTTCAGCAGCGAGATCGTGCTGGGCAGGCTCGGCCGGGTGAACGTGACGGAGCTGCGCGAACGCAGCCCGGGCGAGGCGCGTGGCAGGCCGCGTGAGGATCGCGCCGGCTCGTACAGGGTCTTCATGATGACGCACGGGCAGACCGTCACCTACCGGGGCGGGACGGAGACCCGGCTGACGCCGGGGGAGTTCGTGCTGACCGAGCTCTCGCGGCCGTTCCACTGCTTCTTCCAGCCCAGGCGCGCCATCTGCGTGGCGTTCCCGAAGGAACTGCTGCCGCTGCCCGATGAGGAGGTGGCGTCGGTCCTCGACGTGCCGATCCAGGGGGACGAGGGGGTGCCCGCGCTGGTCACGTCCCTCATCGCGCGGCTGCCCGGCTGTCTCGACGAGGTGGCGGGGGCCGCCGAAGGGGTACGCCTCAGCGCCGCGATGCTCGACCTGCTCAGCGTGGCCCTGGCCGGCCGCGTGGAACGCGAGGGCGCCACCCCGCCCGCCGCCCGTACCCGGGCGCTGCTGACCCGCATCCACGCGTTCGTGGAGGAACGCCTCGGCGACCCGGGCCTGACCCCGGCCGTCGTCGCCGACGCGCACCACATCTCCCTGCGCTACCTGTACAAGCTCTTCGAGAGCGAGGGGTACGGCGTGGCGGACTGGATCAGGCGGCGCAGGCTGGAGCGCTGCCGCCACGACCTGCTCGACCCCGCCCTGGCGGATCGCCCGGTACGCGCCACGGGAGCGCGCTGGGGATTCCCCGACGCGACGCAGTTCAACAGGTCGTTCCGCGCCGCGTACGGGCTGCCGCCGGCCGAGTTCCGCCGGTTGGCTAGCTGGTGATCGTCAGGTCGCGCAGCTGGAAGTAGCTCGCGTGGTCGGCCTGCAGGTAGCCGTGGAACTTCTCGGCCTGTGCCTTGGCCGACCTGTCCGCGGTGACGATCGTGACGACCACGTACCTCTTGGACGCGCCGTATCGGATCTTCCCGTACGCGTACGTGCGGTGGGCCTTGTCCTGACGCCACGTCACCGCGTCCGAGTCGAGCTTGGACAGCCGGGTCGCGGTGGTGCTGGCGGCCTTGTCGTTCGGGAAGGCCAGCATGATCTGCACGGCCTTGAGGTGCCCGCCGTACGCCGAGTAGGCGACCTGGACGGCACGCCGGCAGCCGTACTTGGCCAGCACGCCCTTGCCGTCCACCGGGTCGCATGTGTTGTACGTCCAGCCGGCGACCTTGTTCGCCTTGAACTTGACGCCGCTCAGTCCGAAGTTCCAGTCGTCGAACTCGTCGTCCGTGATCGGCGAGTTCGGCGTGGTCCGCTTCGAGGCAGGCGGAGTGCCGGTCGGCGTCGTGCTGGGTTCGGCAGGGTCGGAGGCAGGCGGGTCCGACGGGTCGTCGGACGGCGCGGCCGACGGGTCGTCCGACTGGGTCGGCGGCGTGGCCGGGGCGGTAGGGGCGCGGCTCTCCAGGGCGACGGTCGACGTCGGGCCGGAAGAGTTGAGGTAGATGACCGCGCCGATCGCGCCGCCGCCGAGGACGAGCGCGCCCAGGGCGACGGACAGGCCGATGATCAGGGCGTTGTTGCGCTGGGGCGGCGGGGCGTACTGCGCCGGCGGCAGGCCGTAGGGGTTCTGCTGCTCGTACGGGTTCGGCCGGCCATAGGGATTCGGCTGGCCGTAGGGCTGCTGCGGCCCGTACGGCGGGCCGCCCTGGCCGTGGCCCGGTTGCGGCGGTCCCTGTCCCTGTGGCGGTCCCTGTCCCTGTGGCGGTCCTTGTCCCTGTGGCGGTCCTTGTCCCTGCGGCGGTCCCTGTCCCTGCGGCGGCTGGCCATAGGGCGGCTGCTGGGGTGTTTGCCCTGGTGGGGGACTGTAGCCGGGCTGCGGGGCGGCCGGGCCGGGTTGGGGGCCGTACCCCGGTGGCGGGCCGTATCCCGGCTGGCCGGGTCCCTGCGGTGCTCCTTGTGCCTGCGGGCCCCAAGGTTCTTGCGGTTGAGGCTGCGGAGGCTGCGGAGGGTATGCCATACCCCCATTGTGGTGCAGACCATCATCATCTGCCTCAACTACCCCATCAAACGCATAGTGGAGCTCGCTCCCTGTGTTTCATGTCCTGCGCTCCGTTGAAGGATGCCAATGCGTATTTCTCCCTATACCTCCGGACTCTCAGAAGGGACGATCCTGACAGTCCTGGCGGGAGGGAGCAGCCATGCCGGTCTCCTGGGGAGCCGTGCGGGGACGGGTCGTGTTCGACAGTTCCCTGCACCCGATGACGATGGAGCAGTGGTCCTCGGGATTCTCCTGGACCGGGACCCGATCCGTGCTGCTGACCGACCGTCCCGCGGTGTACGTGCACGACACCGGAGGACTCGGCGTCCCGGTCATCACCACGCTCGATCCCGCGGCCGACCCCGACGCCACGATCGAGCTGGTCGGCAAGAGCACCCGGCTCCTGGCCGACCTGCGGCTGCCGGAGGGACGGGCGATCCGGCTCGCCTCCGGGCCGCTGCCCGCGCCCGCGCTGGAGGCGCTGACCGGTCTGCGCGGGCGGCTCATGCCCGACGCCGCGGCCATGGACTTCATCAGCCCTTGCGCGATCTCCATCACCCCGTGGTACGAAACCGAGCCCGACCGGACCGCGCAGGAGGACGAGGATGACGAGGATGACGACGAGTCCGCTCCGGAGGAACTGGTCGCCTACGTCGTGGTCGCCCGAGGGCGCCTGCGACTGCGCAGACGCGGGAAGATCCCGCTGGAATGGCCGGTCAACCGGATCACTGTGACTCCCGCCGGGCCGAGCGCGGTCGAGCTGCGGGGCGGCGCCCTGCTCGGCGGGCATTTCCTGACCGGCGCGACCCTGCACCTCGTGACGCCGCTGGTGCAGCGGGCGTTCCTGGCCGTCATCCGCGCGGCCGGACCGGGACCCGGCACGGTCGGCACCTCGGCGCCCGTGCTGCTCCGCGGCCTGGGCGGTGCCGCCGCGGCCAAGGCGGACTGCGTGCTGAGTGAGAAGGCCATCGAGTTCCAGGCGCCCGACACCCAGCGCGTGCTCGCCCACTTCGATCTCGGCGACCCCAACCTGCGGATCGCCGGCACCGCCGAGCGGTTCGTCGTGTTCAGCCCGGCGCACGGGCCGGTGACCGTGGAATGCGCCTCGGAGGCGTTCGGCCGGCGGCTGTACCAGAACGCCGAGCTGCGGGCCGCCGCCGAGCGCACGCTCACCTCGGGCGTCCTGCCCGCCGAGCTGGCCGACGGGCGGCCGGTCGCGTGCGCGTTCACCCCCGAGGGCATGCGGGTCAAGGGCGCCGGCGTCAACCTGCGGGTCCCGTACCAAGGGATCCGGAGCGTAGAGTGCGAGCCGGGTGTGCCGCGCGCCACGATGCGGCTGAAGAGCGAGCGTACGGAGCTCGCGATCGTCGCCCAGCCGGAGCTCGTCCAGGCCCTGCACATCGAGGTCAAGGCGTGGAGCAACGCGTCCGCGAGCGCGCGGCAGCTCCCCGACATGCTGCGTGCGGCGGTCGGGCTGGAGGATGACTACCTTCTCTACACGGTGTTCGGCCCGTTCTACGAGCTGCACGCCGCGCTGCTCGGCGACGTCGGCGCCGACGGCCTGGGCGGGCCGGTCACGCTGCCCGACACCCCCGAGGAACGCTCCCGCGTCGCCGCCGTGCTGCAGGTCGGGCTGAGCGAGCTGCAGGGGCATCTCGACCAGGTCGGCTTCGTCCTGCCGGCTTTCCTGCGGCACCGGGACGCGCACCTGCTCGCCCCCGTCACGGGCGGCGCCGAGCCGGACTGGCTGAAGGCGGGCGAAGCCCGGCTGCGTACGGCCTTCGCCCCGGTCCAGCGGGTGGCCGCCGAGACCGGGCAGCTCGCCGCGCAGCTCGCCAGGGTGATGGACCTCGATCCCAGCGCGCTGCCGAAGGTGAGCTACGCGGGGGCGGCACTGTCGTTCGGGGCGGCGGCGCTGCTCAACCCGGTGTTCGCGGTGTCCGGGATCTCCCAGGCGTACTCGTCGCACGCCCAGGGGGAGCAGCGCAAGGCGCAGGTGACGGCCCAGTCCGAGCGCGGCTGGGCGGTCGTGCTCGACCGGTGGAACGCCCTGGTCTCCAGCTCACTGCCCGTTTTGTCGTACGTCCTGACCGAGAACGTGTTCGCTCTGCGCTGGGAGACCGCGCGCCGCATCGGCCAGGAGATCGGTACCGCCCCGGAGACCGCCCGGCTGCCGCTCCTGCGCGCGGTGGCCCGCCGCCTGGCCACGCTCGACGTGATGCGGCGCCACCCGGGCGGCTCCGGGGTCCGCCTCCGGCGCGGAGAGATCGCCGACCACCTGCGATCCGCCCGTGAGACCGTTCGGACACCACGCTTCCTGGACTTCTGACCGAGGGGCACCCATCATGACGATCTTCACGAGCCAGTTCGACCGGGCCCGCGATCTGTCACGTACCTATGCCGGCGAGGCGTCGGACGCCCGCTTCCGGACCCCGGCCGCCATCGCGGCGACGGCCGCGCTGGGCGTGGGCGCCGCGGCCCTGGCGGCCTCGGAGACGGCGACCACCGAAGCCGACGCGAGCGGCGATCCGGCAGGCACGGGGCAGCCCGCGGACTGGGCGGCGGGCTGGGGTGACGGCTGGGACAGCGGCTGGGAGACCGGCGCGGCCGCCGTCACCGACGAGCCGGGCGCGGCCGGCGCCGACGCGTGGTCGCACCGCGGTGACCACACGGACGCGTCCGTCGGCGGGGACGGCGACTTCTTCTACTTCATCGACGGGGACAGCAGTCTGACCATCGGCTAGCGGCCGGGGGTCAGGAGCGGCGGATCACGATGTCGCCGTCGTGGCTGCGGGCGCGTATCTCGACGGTCTCGTCGAACGTCTCCGGGCCGTCCTGCGCGTCGAGGGAGTTGAGCAGGCTGCCGTTGGCCGTGCTCACGTCGAGCCACGCGGCGCTGCCCTGCCGGACGCCTACCTCGAGATCGCCGGACGTGCTCGTCAGGACGACGGAGCCGCGTACGACCTCGCCGATGCGCACGCTGCCGTTCACGGTCCTGGCCTCGACGCCGGCGTGGGCGCGGGTGACGTACGCGTCGCCGTTGACCCCGATCAGGCGGAGATCGCCGGTGACCTCGCCGAGATCGTCCGGTTGGCCGGGTGAGCGGTCCTCTGTCCCAGGAGCGCCCACCCGGGTCGGGCATCGAGTGCGGGATCGGCACTCGATAGATGCTCTACCGTCCGCGGGCTGGATGTACATTCGCCCGAATTGTCCGCCCTCATACCATTTATACGACCCGTGGTGAGGATGTTCGACATGCCGCACGCCTGCATGAGCGGGCAGGACGTTCGCGATCCGTGCTGCCGCTCGCCGCCGGGGCGGCGGGCAGGCGTACCCTGTCCGCCGCATGAAATCCTTCGTAGGGTGTCGATCCGGGCGAGGGCCGTTCGTAGTGGGATGAGAGCCGGGATCGGCCCGGCCGGCACGAGGAGCACGCCATGATCCATTACCTGCTGTCCGCGCACGGCGCCGAGGGCGAGGAACGGCCCCCGATGACCGAGGAGCAGATGAGCCGCATGCAGGAGCAGCTCGGCGCCGTCGAGAAGGAGATGAGGTCGGCCGGGGCCTGGATGTTCTCCGGGAAGCTGCACGAGCCCTCCACCGCGACGGTCGTACGCGTCTCCGGCGGCGAGGTGCTGACCACCGACGGGCCGTTCGCCGAGGCGAAGGAGTACCTCGGCGGCTTCTACATCATCCAGGCTCCCGACCTCGACGCCGCGCTGGCCTGGGCGTCGAAGGTCACCGCGGCCATCCAGATCCCCGTCGAGGTACGCCCGTTCGCGCACGTCCAGGTCTGACCGTGCCGGTCGTCGACGAGGTCACGGTCGGCCGGATCTTCCGCGCGGAGTCCGGCCGGTCCGTGGCCGCGCTGATCAGCGCGTTCGGCGACATCGACGTCGCCGAGGACGCGGTGCAGGAGGCGTTCGCCGTCGCCCTGCTCAAATGGCCCGCCGACGGCCTGCCGCCCAACCCCGGCGGGTGGATCACCACGACCGCCCGCAACCGCGCCATCGACCGCCTGCGCCGCGAGGCACGCGAACGTCACCTGCTCGGCACGGCCATGACGCTCCCGCCGCCCGAGCCCGGACCGCCAGAGGAGGAGGGACCCGTGCGGGACGACCGGCTTCGCCTCATCTTCACCTGCTGCCACCCGGCGCTGTCCCAGGAGGCGCAGGTGGCGCTCACCCTGCGGCTGCTCGGCGGCCTGTCCACCGAAGAGGTGGCGCGGGCCTTCCTCGTGGCCGAGCCCGCCATGGCGCAGCGGCTCGTCCGCGCCAAGCGCAAGATCAAGGCCGCCCGGATCCCCTACCGCGTGCCGGACGGCCACGAGCTGCCCGACCGCCTGCCTCCCGTGCTGGCCGTGGTCTATCTCGTCTACAACGCGGGGCTCTCCCGGCGCGAGCTGAGCGGGGAGGCCGTCAGGCTGGCGCGCCTCCTGGCGGGGCTCATGCCGGACGAGCCGGAGGTCGCCGGGCTGCTGGCGTTGCTGCTGCTGACCGAGTCCCGGCGCGCTGCCCGCACCCGGGCCGACGGGGCCCTCGTGCCGCTGGGCGTGCAGGATCGCAGCCGATGGGATCGGGGGCTGATCGCGGAGGGGCAGGAGATCCTGCGGCGCTGCCTGCGCCGCGGCCGGCCCGGCCCGTACCAGGTGCAGGCCGCCGTCAACGCCGTGCACGCCGACGCCGCGACCGCCGGCGAAACCGACTGGCCGCAGATCGTCGCTCTCTACGACCAGTTGCTCGCCGTCGCCCCCACCCCTGTCGTGGCGCTCAACCGGGCCGTGGCCGTCGCCGAGGTACGCGGGCCCGCCGCCGCGCTCGCCCTGGTCGACGAGCTGGACCTGGACGGCTACCACCCGTACCACGCCACCCGGGCCGATCTGCTGCGGCGGCTGGGGCGCGACGAGGAGGCCGCGCTCGCCTACGAACGGGCCGCCGCCCTGGCGCCCACACAGGCCGAACGAGACTTCCTCGCCCGCGGCGGCCGGTTCGGGAACGGTCGGTTTCCGGGCGGGCGATGAGCCGGTGGCGTTGCCGGCTTCACCGCCGCCGAGTTGCTGC
Organism: Nonomuraea sp. NPDC049480; assembly: GCF_044465905.1. Classification (NCBI taxonomy): domain Bacteria; kingdom Bacillati; phylum Actinomycetota; class Actinomycetes; order Streptosporangiales; family Streptosporangiaceae; genus Nonomuraea; species Nonomuraea sp. NPDC049480. The sequence goes on along the minus strand of NZ_JBITMD010000001.1, from coordinate 571,945 downwards.
GCGTGCTGCTGGTCGGCTTTGGCCGGACCCATTGCGCAATGCCCCATAAATTCCTACGATCCATGCGAGGCGGTACCCTCCCGCCCAACCTCCTGAGCGCGTCCCCACGCGACGCGCCGATCGCGGAGGCAAAGGGGACGCCAGGAGCCTCGGGGGCGGTGGTCTGACACGGCCGGCGATCGATCCTTCGCGGCCGCCACGGGCCGCGGGCGTGGGCCGGGCCCTGGCGATGGCCGCAGGGAGAGCCGTCATGACCAGCAAGAAGCAGCTCAAGGCGCGCATCCGCGCGCGGATGGCCAAGACCGGTGAGAGCTACACCACGGCCCGCACCCACCTCCTCGGCCGGGCGGAGACGTCCTCCGACGGGGGCTGGCGGTTCGCCGGCGGGCAGCATCCGTCCAGCGCGGCGATCACCGCCGTCCTGGTCAACCAGGGCGCCGACGTCAGTGAGCCGCTGGTGTTCCTGGCCGGGGGCGGCATCGGCGCGGGCTACATCCTGTGGGAGTTCAAGCAACACCAGTCCCGGCACGTGACGCTGGGCTTCCGCAACCAGTGGCAGTACCACGACCGGTGGATGGCCAAGACGCTCGGCCGGCTCGGGGTGCCGTACGAGGAGCACCGGACGGCCGGCGCCAGGAGCGCGAGCGAGCGGCTGGCCGCGGAGCTGGACGCCGGGCGGCCGTGCGTGATCCTGCCGGACCGTTACCACCTGGGCTACTGGCAGCTGCCTGACGCGTTCGACGGGCAGGGCGGCGGCCCCGTGGTCGCCTACCGGCGTGACGAGAACGGCGTGTACCTCGACGATCGCGGCCAGGCCCCGATCCGCGTCTCCCGGGAGCGGCTGGACGCCGCGCGGGCGCGCGTGTCCTCGTACAAGAACGTCACGCACGTGCTCGGCGAGGCCAAGCTGGACGAGGCGGCGCTGGCGGGCGCTGCCCGCGAGGGGCTGCGTGACTGCGCGGCGCACCTGTCCGCGGCCTCGGACTCGTTCTCGCTGCCCGCCTGGCGCAAGTGGGCGCGGCTGCTGGTGGACACCCGCAACGCCAAGGCCTGGCCGAAGGTCTTCGCCGACGGGCGCGGCCTGGCCGACGCCCTGCTGTCGGTGTGGGAGGGGGTCGAGCCGGTCGGCATGGACGGCGGGAGCCTGCGGGGGCTGTTCGCCGACGCGCTCGACGAGGCCGCCGCGCTGCTGGGGGAGCCGGAGCTGGCCGGGCTGGCCGGCCGGTTCAGGGAGATCCACGCCCTGTGGCACGAGCTGGCCGAGGCGGCGCTGCCGGCGGAGGTGGCGTCGTTCGCACGGGTCCGCGAGCTGACCGCCGCCGTCAAGGAGAGCGTCATGGCGGACGGCGGCGCGGGCGGCGACGAGGCGGCCGAGCAGGGCCGGCTGCTGTGGGAGGCGCGGGCCACCGCGAACGAGTCCCTCGCCGGCACCGACACGGAAGCGATCTTCGCCGGCCTCAGCGTGCGGCTGAGTGCCATCTACGAGGCGGAGACGTCCGCCGTCGCCCGTCTGTCGGAACTCGTCCGCTGAAGCTGTCGATTACCGCTCATCCCGTCGGTCGTGTCGATGAAGGGCACGAACGAAGGGAATCGACATGCGGAAACTTGCGGTGATGGCGTTCATGTCACTGGACGGTGTCGTACAGGGGCCGGGCGGACCGGACGAGGACCGCGACGGCGGGTTCGAGCACGGCGGCTGGGCCGTACCGCACATCGACCGGCAGCTCATCGAGGGATCGGGCGAGCTGGTCGAGTGGGCCGGCGCGCTGCTGCCCGGGCGCAGGACGTACGAGGACTTCGCGGCCACCTGGCCGCTGGCCGACGCCGGCGACCCGATCGGGTCGAAGCTCAACAGCATGCCCAAGTACGTCGCGTCGCGGACCCTGGACACCGTGAAGTGGACGAACTCGACGCTGCTGACCGGCGACGTCGCCGAGGCGGTGGCCGAGCTCAAGCGCGGCGAAGGCGGCGAGATCCAGGTCCATGGCAGCGGCGGGCTCGTGCAGACGCTGCTCGCCCACGACCTCGTCGACGAGTTCCACCTGCTGGTCTTCCCGGTGCTCGTCGGCTCCGGCAAGCGGCTCTTCGCGACGGGCACCGTCCCGGCCGGACTGCGGCTCACCCGCGGCACGACGTCGAACACCGGGGTCGTGGTCAGCACGTACGAGCGGGCGGGCGAGGTCACGTACGGCGCGATGGGCCCGGAAACCGGCAATTGGTGATTGGTGTCCTACGAGCTCAAGGGCAAGCAAAAGCACGTGATCATCGACCTCGCCGAAATCAGCTGACGGTGATCCAGGGCATGTCGTGTCGTGCTCCTAATACGGACTGGGGGTATAGTCGGATCCCATAACCCGTACAAGACTGTACGAGATGTGGAGATCGAGGATGCGGTTGGAACTGACGGTGAACGGGCGCGTACACGAGCTGGACCTGGACACCCGCGTCAGCCTGCTCGACTGCCTGCGCGAGCACCTGCGCCTGACCGGCACCAAGAAGGCCTGCGATCAGGGCGCCTGCGGCGCGTGCACGGTGCTCCTCGACGGCGAGCGGGTCAACTCCTGCCTGATCCTCGCCGTCCAGTGCGCGGGTTCGGAGGTCACGACGATCGAAGGGATGTCGTCCCATGAGGTCGGGAGGGCGGTTCAGGAGGCGTTCGTGGCGCACGACGCCCTGCAGTGCGGCTACTGCACGCCGGGACAGATCTGCTCGGCCGTCGGGATGCTGGCAGAGGCCTCCGCGACGTTGACGGCGGCCGAGATCAGGGAGCGCATGGCGGGCAACCTGTGCCGGTGCGGCGCCTACAACGGGATCGTCGCCGCGCTCCAGGAGGTGAGCCGATGAGACCCTTCGCCTACACCAGTGCCGCCGGCATCGCCGAGGCCGTCCGGCTCGCCGCGGCCGGGCCGGTGACGTTCCTGGCCGGCGGCACCAACCTGGTCGACCTGATGAGGGCGGGCGTCGAGCGGCCCGAGCACGTGGTGGACATCTCCCGGCTGCCGCTCGACGGCATCGAGGATCTGCCCGGCGGCGGCCTGCGGATCGGCGCGCTGGCGCGCAACGCGCGGGTGGCCGGCGACGCGCGCGTCCGCGCCCGTTTCCCCCTGCTGGCCCAGGCCATCATGAACGGCGCCTCGCCGCAGCTGCGCAACCGGGCCACCGCCGGCGGCAACCTCCTGCAGCGCACCCGGTGCGGCTACTTCTACGACCGCGCCGCCGCCTGCAACAAGCGCGTGCCGGGCGCGGGATGCGACGCGCTGGACGGGTACAACCGCATGCACGCCATCCTCGGCGCGGGCGACAACTGCATCGCCGTGCATCCGTCCGACATGTGCGTGGCCCTGGCGGCGCTCGACGCGACCGTCAACGTCGCCGGCCGGGACGCCGCCGTGCCGCTGGCCGGCTTCCACCGCCTGCCCGGCGACTCCCCGCACGTGGAGACGGTGCTGGAGCCGGGGGAGCTGATCACCTCGATCGACCTCCCCGAGATGCCGGGCCGCTCGGTGTATCTGAAGGTACGCGACCGGGCCACGTACGCCTTCGCGCTGGTCAGCGCGGCCGTCCTGGTGCGGGTGGAGGAGGGGCGGGTGGCCGCGGCCAGGATCGCGCTGGGCGGCGTGGCGCACAAGCCGTGGCGCGCGTACGCGGCCGAGCGGCTGCTGACCGGCGAGCCCGTGCGCGACGACCTGCTGCGGCAGGCGGCGGAGGCGGCCGTGGCCGGCGCCCGGCCGCGCGAGCACAACGCGTTCAAACCCGAGCTGGCCACACGCCTCGTCCGCCGCGCCCTGAAGGTGACCACCTCATGAGCATCGCCTCGAGGGCCTTCAGCGCCGGCTCCGCCGTGCTCGGCAAGCTGTCCCGCCTGCTCCCCGACGGGCGGCCGGACCCGCTGGCCGGGGTGCCCGGCGAGATCGGGCGCCCGGCCGACCGTGTGGACGGCCTGGCCAAGGCCACCGGCGCCGTGCGCTACACGGCCGAGCACGACCTTCCGGGACTGGCGTACGCGGCCGTGGCCGGCAGCACCGTCGCCAGGGGCCGGGTCACCGCCGTCCACACCGAGCGGGCCGCCGCCGTGCCCGGCGTCGTGCTGGTCATGACGCATCGGAACGCGCCCCGCATGAAGCGCACCCCCGCGTACGCGACCCTGCAGGGGCCGCTCGGGGCCGCCGCCATGAGCCTGCCGGTGCTCAACACCGACGAGATCTTCTGGTACGGCCAGCCGATCGCGGTCATCGTGGCCACGTCGCCGGAGGCGGCCCAGCACGCGGCCGCGCTCGTCCACGCCGAGTACCAGGCAGAACCCGCCGTGCTGGCGCTGGACGCGGGCAGGCCGCACACGCCGGCGCACGCCGTCCTGGAGGAGCCCGTGACCCGGCGGGGCGACACCCGGGCCGCGCTCGCCGCGGCGGCCGCCACCGTGGAGGCCGTTTACACCACGCCGCTCGAATACCACAACGCGATGGAGCCGCACGCCACGATCGCGCACTGGGAGGGCGACCGGCTCACCGTGTACGACGCCTCGCAGTACCCGTACGGCGTCAAGGAGATGCTGGCCAGGAAGTTCGGCCTGCCCAAGCGGAACGTCCGGGTGCTGGCCCCGTACGTCGGGGGCGGCTTCGGCAGCAAGACGACGGCCTGGCCGCACGTCTCGCTCGCCGTGGCCGCGGCCAAGCTGGCCGGCCGGCCCGTGAAGCTCGTGCTCTCACGCGGCGGCATGTTCGACATGACCGGCGGCCGCGCCCCGACCCGCAGCCGGGTCGCGCTCGGCGCCGACGCCGGGGGCCGGCTCACGGCGCTGGAGCACGACGCGCTGTCCTCGTGCACCCGCGACGAGTTCGCCGAAGCCGCCGCCATCGCCTCCAGGCACCTGTACGCCTGCCCCAACGTCCGCACCCACCAGCGGGTGGTCCGGCTCGACCGCATCCAGAACGCCTTCTTCCGGGGCCCGGGAATGGCGCCCGGCTCGTTCGCGCTGGAGTCGGCCATGGACGAGCTCGCGTGGCGGCTCGGTCTCGACCCCCTCGACCTGCGCCTGCGCAACGAGCCCAGCCGCGATCCGGCCAGCGGGCGGGCGTTCACCAGCCGAGGGCTGCGGGAGGCGTACGCGCTGGGCGCGGAGGCCTTCGGCTGGGCGGCCAGGCCGGACCGGCCCCGGGCGCTGCGCGAGGACGGCCGGCTCGTCGGGCACGGCATGGCCGCCGCGATCAACCCCGACGCGGTGCTGATCGCGGGGGTCACGCTGCGGCTCGCCGCCGACGGCACGGTCACGATCCACAGCGCCACGAACGAGCTGGGCGCCGGCACCTCGACCGCGCAGAGCCAGGCCGCCGCGCAGCGCCTCGGCCTGCCGCTCGACCGCATCCGCTTCGAGCAGGGCGACTCCGACGTGGCCGCCACCCGCATTCCCGGCGCCTCGGCCGCCACGACCACGCTCGCCTCGGCCATCTGGTCCGCCCGCGACCGGCTGGTACGCGAGCTGCTCGCGCTCGTCCGCGACACGGACTCGCCGCTGGCCGGCCTGCCGGAGGAGGACGTGGAGACCCGCGACGGCGGCCTGTACGCACAGGGGAGTTCCCGCGGCGAGAGCTACCAGCGCGTCCTGGCCCGGGCGGGGCGGGAGTCGGTGACCGTGAAGGGGCGGTCGGCGCTGCCGTACCAGACCGTCAAACGCGGCACCTACTCCTACGGCGCGCACTTCTGCGAGGTCCACGTGGACGAGCTCACCGGCGAGGTACGCGTGACCCGGTGGGCCGGGGCGTTCGACGGAGGCCGGATCGTCAACCCCAAGCAGGCCGCCGGCCAGATGCGCGGCGGCATCATCATGGGCATCGGCATGGCGCTCACCGAGGAGGCCACGCTCGACGAGCGCACCGGCCGGATCGTCAACCGCAGCCTGGCCGACTACCACGTGCCCACGCACGCCGACGTCCCGGACATCGAGATCCGCTTCGTGGACCGGCCCGACCCGCAGACCCCGCTCGGCGCCAAGGGCATCGGCGAGCTCGGCATCGTCGGCGTGGCCGCCGCCATCGCCAACGCCGTCTACCACGCCACCGGCACGCGCGTCCGCAGCCTGCCCATCACCCCGGACAAGCTGCTGTGAACCCGGTCAGAGCGACAGCAGCGAATGGCAGTGGTGGGCGAGGAACGACGCGATGCCGGGCACCAGCGCCACCATCGCGGGGCCGCCCAGCAACGCCGCCACGGCCAGCACTCCGACGAGGCGCTCGGCCCTTTTCAGGGGAGACGCCGGATTGAGCATGCGGCGCACGCGGACCAGCGCGGTCTCGCCGCCCGCGCCCAGGGCGAACGCCGGTGCCCGGCCGGTGGCCAGGCCGACCAGCGCGGCGGCGATCTGCACGCGCGGATGGCGGCGGGCCGCCATGTCGTCGGCCAGCAGCTCGATCAGCCGCGCGATCTCCACCCGGGCCGCCTCGAACACCGGCACCTTGGGAAACGCCCTGGCCAGGGCCTCCGCCGCGGCCAGCACGAGGTGATGCCTGCCCCGCAGGTGAGCCTGCTCGTGCGCGAGCACCGCCGCGACCTGCTCAGGCGACAGGCTGCGCAGCGCTCCCGTGGTGATCACGGTTTCCGCGTGCCGGCCCGGCACGCAGTACGCCAGCCGTTCCTCGTGGTCCAGCACGATCGCGCCGAGATCGCGGTCGCGCCGGCCGAGCAGCCCGAGCAGCTCCGCGTGCTCGCGACGCTCCCGCCCCGTCCTGGCCAGCACGGTCGCGCCGCACCACAGCAGGCGGACCGAGATCACCGCGGCGGCCAGGAGCGCCGCGACGCCCGCCCTGCTCAGGTGGGAAGCGTCGGTCAGCATGGCCTTGCACATCTCGAACAGCCCCGCCAGGCCGTGCCCCACGACGTCGGCGGGGACGGCGAAGGCCAGCGCGGACAGCACGACCGAGGCCACCACCGAGACGGAGGCCGCCAGCCACGCCGCGATCGCCAGGCGGGGCGCCCGGTCGGCCCGGCTCGCGGCCCGCCGCCCGAGCGCGGGCAGCCCGAACGAGGCGCCGATCGAGTAGACGGCCAGAATCGCGGCGGCGATCACGGCTGCTTGCCCCTGGGCGGGAACACCTGCAGGGCCGCCTCCAGCGCGGTCGTCTCCTCCGGAGTGAGTCGTTCGAGGAAGTGCACGAGCGTGGCCGCCTGGTTGCCGCTGCCGGCCAGCGCGCTGCGCATCAGGTCGGCGGTGTAGGCCTCTTTCGAGGCGACAGGCTCGTAGACGTAGGCCCGGCCGACCGCCTGCCGCTTGAGCAGGCCCTTGGTGTGCAGCTTGTCCATCACGGTCATCACGGTGGTGTAGGCGATGTCGCGCTCCCGCCGCAACTCCTCCAGCACGTCCCGGACCGAGGCAGGGCGACGCCTGGCCCACATCCGATCCATGATCGTGGACTCGAGTTCGCCCAACCCGCGCATCATGCGATCGATCCTACCGGCCGTCGTAGTCACGCGCCGTGCTCGGCCCGCCGTGTTGTCCGGGCGTGCTGCGGCGGCCGGCGACCCGAGCCGATGGCTCTATCTCCTAAGGGAGCTAGTACGTCGGGCACCCATGACGTGAGGGGACGGAGTGGCCCGCAAGCCCTGACCCGCGTCCTGGCGCCGGCGCAGGTAGTAGGCCAGGGTGGCGGCGCCGAGCGCGACACCCCAGAGAGGCCAGAGAAGCGACGGCGCCCAGGTGGCCCACATCTCCAAGGGCGTGAAGCCGTGGACGAAGCGGAGCCTCCAGTACATCAGCCCGGCCGACGTCACGGCCACCGCGACGATGGAGGCGGGGACGACGGCCAGCATGGGCGGCACCCGTTTGCCCGCCTTGAACCAGATCCAGCGCGGATACACCTCGCCCCAGCGCTGGACGAGGCCCAGCGTGAGGACGGCGCCGCCGAGGGCCATGGCGCTGAGGAACAGACCGCCCCATCTCAGGCCCGACTCGTCCAGCCATCGCCAGAACTCCTCGGTGATGCCCAGCGGAAAGCCCAGGGCCCAGGCGATGCGGCTGGCGTCGTACGTGGCGGGGATGACGACCGCGACGACCGTGGCCCACCTGCCCCAGCGGTTGACGCGCTCGGGGCTGGTCCAGCGGGCCGGCCTGCGGGTTCGCGCCGCGGCCGCCCGGGTGCGCCGCTGATGGGCGAGGGCGGCCACCGCCCACACGATCGGCACCCTGGGCAGGAACGCGCAGACCAGCGCGGCGCACACGGCCATGAAGGCGATCAGGTCCACGTCCGGGACTCTACCGGCGGGTCGTACGCGACCCGCGTTGTGCTACGCCCTCCGCCGTAGTTCAGGCATCGCTTCGCAGCGGACGCGCCGAACCTGCCCGGCAAGGAACATCGGTCATGGAATCACCGGACCAAGGAGGCATGGATGTTGTTGTCAGGAATGGTGGCCGTCGTGACCGCGGCCGGACTCGTCATGGCGCCGCACCCCGTCACCGGCTGGATCACGGAGAACGCCGTGCCGCTCGCGACCATAGACCCGGCCGCCCCCGTGGACGACCTCGCACCCCTGGAGAAGGTGGTGGGCGACGCCCCCATGGTGGGGCTCGGGGAGTCGGTCCACGACTCGCGCGAGGAGACCCTGCTCAAACACCGTGCGCTGCGCTATCTCGTCGAGGAGCTGGGCTTCCGCACGATCGCGTGGGAGGAGGACTGGACGGTCGGGCAGCAGGTCAACGCCTACATCCAGGGGCGAGAGGGCGATCTGGACGCTCTGATGCGGAGGATGACCAGAACGTGGCGGACCCGCGAGGTGGCCGGCGTGCTGCGGTGGCTGCGCGAGTACAACACGGCCCACGAGGACGAGGTGGAGTTCGTCGGCGTCGAGATCTACGCCACCGGGCTGAGCGCGTACGACGCGGTCCGTGCCTACGTGGCCGAGCACGCCCCCGCCCGCCTCGGCGCGGCCGACCGGCACCTGAAGGTCATCAGACCTCCCTCGGCCGACATCGGGGCCTGGGCCAGGACGTACTTTGAATTCGACGACAAACGGCCGTACATCCGGCATGCGCGCGGCCTCTACGACCTGGTCGCGCGGTCAGGTGACGGCGGTGACGCACATTGGATGGTGCTCCACGAAGCCCGTCAGATCCGCTCGTTCTACGAGTACTACGCACAGTCGGACATGGACACCTACCGTGACGCGCGGGCGGCCGAGAACCTGCGCTGGTGGCGGCGCGTGTCCGGCGACAAGATCGCCTACTGGGCGGCCCTCTCGCACACGGCCAACGCCCCCGGCCAGCGACTCCAGCTCGGGCCCGGCGCGCCGCTGAGCTACGCCGCCGCGGGGTCGTACCTGCGCCGGTGGTACGGCCGGGGCTACGTCTCGATCGGTTTCACCTTCACCAAGGGCAGGGTGGCGGCCGGAGACGTGCCGCCCCCGCCGCCCGAGTGGAGCGACGCCCCGCTCGGGGCACCCGGCTCCGCTCAGTATCTGCTCGACCTGCGCAGGAACCTCACCCCGGAGGCGAAGGCGTGGCTGAACGCGCCCGCCGAGATCCGCGTGGTGGGACGGTATGACCCGGCCGCACCGGACGACTTCCACATGACCGGCGGAACGCTCGGGCAGTGGTTCGACGCGATCGTGCACCGGCAGACGATCACTCCCGTCACTCCGCTCTGAGCCCATCGCGGCACGAAGCTGACCTCAATGCCTCCTGGCATGGCCCTCCCGAACCGAGAAGGAGGTCCGCCGCCTGGAACGAGCACTACAGCCGGTGGCTGCGCGAGGGGCTCAAGCTGTCAGGAGTTCGGCGAAGCGGCGGGCGTCGATGTTGCCGCCGGAGACGATCAGGCCGATCCGCGGCGGCACGCGCTCCAGCCGCCCGGCCAGCAGCGCGGCCAGCGGGGTCGCGCCGCTGGGCTCGATGACGATCTTCATGCGTTCGAACGCCAGCCGCATCGCCTCCCTGATCTCGTCGTCGGAGACCAGGACGACGTCGTCGACCAGGTGCTTGTTGATGGAGAACGTCAGCTCGCCGGGGATGTCCGCGGCCTGGCCGTCGGCGATCGTCCGCGGGACCGGGATGGACACCCGCTTCCCGGCGGCCAGCGAGCGCTTGGTGTCGTCGCCCGCCTCGGGCTCCACCCCGATCACCCGGACGCCGGGCAGCAGACCCTTGACGGCCGTGGCGCTGCCCGCGATCAGGCCCCCGCCGCCGATGGGCACCAGCAGCGCGTCCAGCTCGCCGACCTCCTCGATCAGCTCCAGCGTCGCGGTGCCCTGTCCGGCGATGACGTGCGGATGTTCGTACGGGGGGATCAGCGCCAGCCCGCGCTCGGCGGCCAGCGCCTCCCCGATGGCGACCCGGTCGCCGGTGTAGCGGTCGTAAGTGACGATCTCGGCGCCGTACCCGGCGGTGGCGTCCCGCTTGACGCGGGGCGTGTCCTCGGGCATGACGATCACCGCGGTGCTGCCCAGCTCCCGCGCGGCCAGGGCGACGGCCTGGGCGTGGTTGCCGGACGAGTACGCGGCGATGCCCCTGGCCAGTTGCTCGGGTGTGAGCCGGGAGACGGCGTTGTACGCGCCGCGGAACTTGAACGCGCCGATCCGCTGGAAGTTCTCGCACTTGACGAACACCTCCGCCCCCACCAGGGCGTCCAGCGTCCGCGAGCGCAGGACGGGCGTGCGGTGCGCGACGTCCTTGAGCCGGGCCGCGGCGTCGTGGACGTCGTCCAGGGTGACGGGAAGCGGGTTCGTCATGCGTGCTGCTCCTGCGGGGTGTCGGATCCGGTGCGTGCCTGCGAGAGGTAGGAGTAGGCGGAGGCGCGGGAGATGCCGAGCCGGGCCGCCACCTGCGGGACCGCCCGGCGCACGGCGAACACGCCCCGCTCGTCCAGGCTCCTGAACAGCTTCAGCCGCTCGTCGCGGGTGAGCTCGGCCCAGGGCTTGTGCCGGTCGAGCTGGTGGGCGTCCACGATGGCGTTGACGACGGAGTCGATGTCGTCGCCGAAGGTGGTGGTCGGCACGGTGGCGGCGGGGGCGGCGAGCCCGGCCAGCTCCCCGATCAGCGCGTGGGCCTGGGTGACGGCGGTGATGTCGAGGTTCAGGCACAGGGCGCCGAACACGGCGCCCTCGCTGTCGCGCAGGACCATCGTGGAGGACTTGACGAGCTTGCCGTCCCGGGTGCGGGTGACGTAGTTGAGCTCGTCTTCCGCCTCGTCGCCGCGGGCCAGGATGCTCATGCCGATCTCGCTCATCGACCCGCCGACGCTCCGCCCGGTGACCGAGCCGGCGATGGCGACCACGGAGTGCTCCGGGCGGCGGAAGTCGTGCACCACCACCTCGCAGAACGACCCCAGGGTGGCCGCGATGCCGTCGACCACCGGGGCCAACGCCGTGATGATCGCATCCTGTTCCGCCCGCATCGATCCCCCAGACGTACCGTCTGGACATAATGTATAGGGCCTGGATGAAAAGTCCAAGCCCGGGATCCTAGTAGATGCGGTACTTCTTGCCGCAGTTGTCGAACTTGCCGCCCCAGCAGGTGAAGGTGTAGACCTTCTTGATCCCGTGGCCCTTCCAGGCACCGGCGACCTTGCCGTCCCAGGAGCGGTTGAACTTGTGCCAGCCGCCGTTCTGGTAGTACTCGAACCAGACCCAGCCCTTCTTGCCGCCCTTCTTGTCGACCCCGTACCACTTCGTGTAGACCTTGCCGCCTTTGCTCCAGGTCTTGCCGAACGTGTAGGCGTTGTGATCGCTGGAGAAGAACTTGCCCCAGCTGCTGCCGGTCGTCGTGGTGGTGGTGCCGGCCTGGGTGGCGGCCTGGGCGGCCGGGGCGACGGCGAGGCCGGTGACGGCCATCGAGCCGACGAAAGCAGCGATCGCGAGGGTCTTACGCATTGGATTTTCTCCCCGTTCAGGTGTGCCGGTCGTTCCGGCAGCAGGGACATTACGGAGGTTCCAAGCGATGATCTGTGCAGGAGTCCACACACCGGAGGTGAGGAGTCCCACACATCCGGCGCGGGCTCCCGGACGATGCCGACCACTCAGGGCCAGCCCGCCCCGGGTACGTCGACCTGGGTGATGAGCACCTGACCGGTGCCGGGCGGTACCGGTCCCGTCTCAGACTCGGACAAGCCACGCCATTCGGCCGCCGTGATGAACAGCGTCGTCTTGCCGGGACCGCCGAGTGCGCAGGCGAAGCCGCCGCGATCCAGCGCGACGGTCCGCAGCACCGAGCCGCCCTCGGCGACACGCGCGCACCACTGGTTGGGCACGTCGGCATACCAGACGGCCCCCTGCGCGTCGACGCAGATGCCATCAGGGGTGCCCTCGCCGAGGTCGGCCCAGATGCGTCGGTTGGACAACTCACCGTCCGCGTCGATGTCGAAGGCCACCAGGCTGTGCCGGTACGAGTCCGCGACGATCAGGGTGGAGTTGTCCGGGGTCACCGCCATCCCGTTGGGGAACGCGATGTCGTCGGCCACCTGACGCACCGAGCCGTCCGCCGTGACCAGGCTGACGAAACCGGGCTTGAACTCCGCACCGGCCATCATGTCGAAGCCGATGGCGTTGACGTAGGCGTTGCCGCGGCCGTCCACCACGATGTCGTTCCAGACGGCCTTGCCGAGGTCGGCGTGGGTCGCCAGAGACCCGTCCGGCTCCAGGCGCAGCAGCCGTCCGTCGGCGGACGAGACGATCACCAGCCGGTCGTCCGGGAGCCAGGCGAAGCACAGCGGCAGTGTTCGCACCCGCGCGATCACCTCGTGGTTGCCGTCGAGGTCAACGGCGACAACCTCGCCGGCGGACCAATCGGAGAAATACAACCGGTCGTCATGCCAGCGCGGCGACTCGACCAGGCCTCGGCCGGTGAGCAACGTACGCACCTCGTTCATGGTCATCACAGATCCTTTCCGCTCCGGCGCGGCGCCGGCGTCTCAGCATCTGTACGAACGCCCATCGCTCAGATCGACAGAATGGGCTCAGCTGTCCTGGTGGACACGTCGGCCGCTGCGGCGATCTCCGGCCATAGCGTCACAGGTGCTGCATCGAATGCATTTGCACATTCGATGAACTTCCTGACCGTTCCACGTGGTGTCACGGGATGGAACGCCCGTGATGGAGAAGCGATTCATGGAACAGGGAGGGATCATGGCGGACTTCACCGCTATCAAGGAACGTCAGCGGCAGGCATGGGAGTCGGGTGACTACGCACGGGTCGGTGTGACCTTGCAGATCATGGCGGAGCGGCTGGTGGAGGCGGCCGGTGTGCGGGCCGGGCAGCGGGTGCTCGACGTGGCCTGCGGCCAGGGCAACGCGGCGATCGCCGGCGCACGGCGCTTCGCCGAGGCGACCGGCGTCGACTACGTGGCCGGCCTGCTCGATCAGGGCCGGCAGCGTGCCGAGGCCGAGCGTCTCGATGTGACGTTCATGGAGGGGGACGCCGAGCGGCTGCCGTTCCCTGACGCGTCGTTCGACGTCACGCTCAGCACGGTCGGCGTGATGTTCGCGCCCGACCAGGAACGTGCCGCGGCCGAGGTGGCGCGGGTGACGCGCCCGGGCGGGACGCTCGGGCTGGCCAGTTGGACGCCCGACGGGCTGGTGGGGATGATGTTCCGGGCGATCGGGGCATACGCCCCGCCGCCTCCGCAGGTCAGGTCGCCGATGTTGTGGGGGACGCAGGAACGGCTGCGGGAGCTGTTCGGCGACAAGGTCGAGTGGGTGGGGCTCGCCACGCGGACGTACGAGTTCTGCTACCGCTCGCCCGAGCACTTCGCGGACTGGTTCCTGGCGAACTACGGGCCGATCCACCGCCTGGGGAGCACGATGGACGACGCCACGCTGGCGAACTTCGCGGCGGACCTGGCCGAGGTGCCGAAGAAGTTCAACCGGGCCGACGACGGCACCGTGCTGGCGGCGGGCGAATACCTGGAGGCCGTGGGCATCCGCCGCTGACCGGTGTCCCCGGCGGCGGCCTGGGCGCGCCCTCAGGTGGTCGCGGAGCAGTCGCTCGTCGCGCGTGTCCGCCGCCCGCCGGTCGGCTGCCGGATGGGGCCTGTGATGCCGCTGGGAACCACCCAGCTCACAGGTCCCCATTGAACCCGGCCCGTTAGTGGCCCGTACCACCCGGGGAGCAACCGATTTTTGCGCCTCACAGATGGGGCACCCTGAAAGGGCCGATCATGAACAAGCGCACCCTCGCCCTCCCCGGCCTGGCCATGGCCACCGCACTGGTCGCCAGCTCCGTCAGCCCGGTCGCCGCCCAGGCAACCACCCCGATATACCTGGCGGCGTCGCTCACCGGCGAGAACGAAGTGCCCGTCGAGGGCATGAAAGTAGGCGACCCGGACGGCAACGCCCTCGCCGTGTTCCGGATCCACGGCAACCGCGTCGACTATGCCATCCGATGGCACAAGGTGAACGCGCCGAGCGGGTTCCACATCCACCGGGGTGAGGAAGGCGAGAACGGAGAGGTCAGAGTCCCGTTCTTCGGCGAGGCGCTGCCCCCTCAGCTCCACGCCGTCAAGGGCACGGTCATCGTCAAGGACACCAACCTGCTCGCCCGCATTCTCAACAACCCCGGAAACTGGTACGCCAACCTGCACAACGCCGAGTTCGCTGGCGGCGCCGTACGGGCCCAGCTGCACCGCGTCCGCCCGGTGGCGCTGGAGTCCGTGCTGGCGCACGGCTTCGGCCGCACGCTGACCACCCTGGCCGACGGGCGGCAGGAGGTGCCGGCGCCCGACACGAAGGTCGGCGACGGCAACGGCCGCGCCGCGTGGCTGGTGCAGCCCGCCGACGACGTGGTGTGGTTCGCCTCCGCCTGGAAGAAGATCGACAGACCGGTGATGGCGCACATCCACCGTGCGCCGAAGGGCAAGAACGGGCCTGTCGTGGTGCCCTTCTTCGAGGCCAAGAACGGCCTGCCGCCGAGCGTCAACGGCCTCGCGGGCCATGCGAAGACCTCGGAGGCGGTGTCCCAGCGCATCTGGAAGAACCCGAAGAACTGGTACACGAACCTGCACAACGCCAAGTTCCCCGGCGGCGCGGTGCGCGGCCAGCTCTACAAGGGCAACGACTACGAGGACACCTACGAGGGCAACGACTGGTAAGAAGCGGCCGGGGCCCACGCGCCGTGTGCGCGTGGGCCTGCCGGACGGGTCAGCCGATCGGCCGGGGAAGGCGGATCGTCAGGATGCGGCTGGTGACCCCGGAGTCCACCAGGCGGCCGTCCGCGCCGAAGGTGCCCATGCCGAAGTCGTTGTCGTTCGTGATGGCGATCGTTCTCGGGTCGACCAGCGCGACGCCCTCGATCTTGCCGGGCAGCCCGCCGATCGCCGCCAGGTCCACGGACAGCGACTTGGCCGCCACGGTGACGTCCGCGGGAAGCGACGCCTCAAGCGACGGCGTGGTCGCCGGGTCGTCGTGGACGCCGCCGAGGAGGTCGGTCGCCTTGCGGACAAGTGTGGGCTCGATGTCCCGCCGTCGAAGCACACATGAACAGACGAAGACGCCGGCGCCCGGTTGAGCACCCCGTTCCTTAGGAGGCGGATCCGCCCAGAGGGGGACACGGGATGCGGCGCTGGGCTGATGACCGCCCGCGGGCGGTGTCCCTAGGCTCCCGCTCATGGCCGACCTTCCCCCTTCCCCGGTCGCGGTCGCCGACGGCGGCACCGGGAGACGTACGACGTGGCCGGGCGCGATCGACTGGCTCGTCGCCGCCATGATCGGCCTGTTCGCGCTGACCGAGGAGCTGAGGAGCCCCGCGGACGTGCCCGACCGGCCGGCCCTGGCGTGGTGGCTGGGCGGCGCGCTGCTGACGGCGTTCCTGGTGCTGGTGCGGCGGCGGTTCCCGGTCGCGGCGGTGTGCGTGTTCACCGGGGCCAACCTCGCGGTGTTCCTGCTGGCTCACCAGCCGCCGGGGGCCTGGCAGTGGTACACCCAGGCCCTGCTGCTGTTCACCTTGCTGACCACGGTCCCGCTGCGCAGCCCGCACGGGGGCGCGGGGGTGGTCGTGCGGCGGCACGGGCCGCGGGCCGATCAGGCCGACGCGCGCAGCCAGGCGCCGGCCGCCCGCGAGTCGGCGGCCCGCGAGCGTGCCCGCATCGCCCGGGAACTGCACGACATCATCGCGCACAGCATGAGCGTGATGGTGATGCAGGCAGGAGGCGTACGGCTGACGCTGCCCCAGGAGCGGCGGCGCGAGCGGGAGGCGCTGGCCGTGATCGAGGAGACCGGCCGCGGCGCGGTGGACGAGCTGAACCGCATGCTCGGCCTGCTCCGTGCGCCGGAGCGCGACGAGACGGTCCCGCAGCCGACCCTGGACCGGCTGGCCGAGTTGGCCGCCCACGTGCGTTCGGCCGGGCTGGACGTCGCACTCCAGATCGAGGGCACGCCGCGGCCGCTGCCGGCCGGCCTGGAGGTGTCCTCGTACCGCATCGCCGAAGAGGCGCTGACGAACGTGCTCAAGCACGCCGGCCCCACCGAGGTCCTGGTCACCGTCACCCACGGCGACACGGAGCTGTGCCTGGAGATCGTCGACGAGGGGCCGCGCGACCGGCGCGCCGGCGCCGTGGTCCGCTCAGGGGGGAACGGCCTGACCGGGGTCCGGGAGCGGGTGGCGTTGTTCAACGGCGACCTCCACGCCGGGCCGCGGGAGGACGGGGGATACCGCCTGTACGCCGTCCTGCCGCTACCGGTCAGATCATGGCCTGTCCGGCCCTCCTGAACCTCATTCCTCGCATGGTCGGTCCAGCGCCTCTTGGCCCAGTGTCGGTACGGCGCCGCCTTCGGCACGTTCGATCGTGACCCCGGGCAGGCCCCTGGCCCAGCCGCCGGCGATCTCGGCGAGCCGGTCGGCGGCCGGCGGCGTGCGGCCCAGGCCTATGGCATAGCGTGCCGAGCGCGGGCTCGACTCGAACGGGCGCGGCCAGGCGTGCACGTCCGGCGCACCGGCCTCCTCCAGGGCCGCGAGCAGCTCCAGCATGCGGCCCCGGACACGACCGTGTGCCGCGTCGAACTCCTCGTCCCGGCCGGCGCGCAGGGTCAGCACGGCCCACGCCGAGTGCCGGCGGTGGAGGGGCGGCGGCGCGAGCAGGTCGGCGGAGCGGCCCTTCTCGGTGAGCTCCCATGCCTGGTAAAGCTCCTGCGCGAGCAGGTCGCGGCCGCCGGCGGAGATTTGGCGCGCGCAGTTGCGCATCGGGTCGCTCGGAGTCATCACCGTCATCGGCGCGGGGTCCGCCGCCGGGGCGGCGGGCGTCAGGGTGACGGGGTCTCGCCAGTCCCAGGCGGCCCAGGTACTGAAGAAGTCCTCCAGCAGGTCGCCGCCGTCGCGTACGGTGTGCGCCGCCAGCACTGTCCAGGCCAGCCCGGGCAGTCCGCCGAACGGCGCCGAGTCCAGGCCACGGGCCCGCGCCCACGCCTTCACCTGCCTGGCAAGACGGGCGAACCGGGCGTGCTCGGCGCCGACGGCGGCGCGTATCGCGTCCGCGTCGCTTACCGCGCTCAGGGCGAGCGCGGCCGCCTGGCCCAGCTCGGCGCGGCGGGACAGTGCCAGCGAGGGGGAGAGCGGTCCGGTGGCCACCACCGTCAGGTCGACGTCCAGGCCGTCCACGTGGAAGCGCAGGCCCGGCACCCTGGCGCCGATCACCTGCCGCACCCGGGCGGCGTCGGGGAGCGCCGCACGTACCCGGGCTTCGACCTGCGCCATGTCCGTCTCGCCGGGCAGCGCCGCCACCAGGTCCAGGTCCGCCGCCGGGAGCTCGCATCCCATGCGCCGTGATCCGGCGACGTGCAGGATCCCCGGACGCAGCGCCTCCGCGAGGCGTTGCGCGACCCGGCCGGCCAGGGCCGCCAGGTCCGGGGTCTCCGGGGCCGGCACGCGGGTCTCGGCCGCCCACCGGATCTCGCCCGTTCCCAAGGTGATCATCGCCCGTGGGCGCATGGGCTCGTCCGCCCGGCGGGACAACAGCACCACGTCCCCGACCTGCGCGGTCATCCCGTCGATCCGGATGGCGAGACGTCGCGGATCTTCGACGCGCCCGAGCGTCAGGTGCGGGATGAACCCTTCCGCGCGCCCCGTGCAGCCGGGGAAGCGCTGTTCCAGCGCCCGGCGCAGGTGGTGCCACGGCGCCGGGTCGTCGGCGGCGGGGTCGAGCCAGACGGTCGCGTCGTCCCGGTGACGGAAGGACCGAACCCCTTCCAGCCGCACGGAGAAGGGCTCGACCTCGGCGGCCGCCGCGGCCAGCAACGGCGCCGCCGCCTCGAACTCCGACTCGGGCACGAAACCGAAGAGCAGGTTGACATGCGGGGGCCACCGGTCGGCCCGCGGATCGTGCTCCCGGCGGACCTCCTGGATCGGCGGCCACAACTCCCATGGCGGTACCCACGCCACGGCCGTCCGTGCCGTCGGCGCCACGTCGAGCACCCCGGCGACCACGTCCCCCGTGAGGTCGAGGACCGCCTCCACCCCGTAGTGGTCCGAGATGTACAGCCCGTCGGAGCCAGGCGTGTCACCGCGCAGGGTCGCCGAGATCACCCGAGGCCGGCCGCGTACCAGGACCCGATCCAGCCGACCGGCGCGCCCGGACAGCGAGGAGATCGCCGCCAGCGGGTTGGCGCGCGGATCGAAGGTGGGGGTGCGGTCGCCGGACCCGTGCGCCTCCGTCCAGGCGTCCCGGAGCCCGAGCGCGGCGGCGGGGGCGTCGGTGCCGTCGTTGAAGTCGCCCACCAGGACCAGGTCACCGTCGACCCCGGCCAGCCCCTCGGCGATCCGGGCCAGTTCGGCCCGCCGCCTGGCCGCGCCGTCATCGGTGTGGTCGCTGGTCAGATGGGTGACGGCGACCACGAGGGGACCGCCGGCGGTGTCCACGACGATGGCGGCCACCGCCTTGTGCGGGCCGAGCTCGTGCCACGCCGCCTCGCGTACGGGCAGCCGGCTGAGCAGCAGCAGCCCGCTGTCGTCCACGTCCGCGCCGTCCGGGTCGGTGCCGACGGTGTAGCGGGCGCGTACCCAGGGAGCCGCCAGCAGCACGTCCAGCAGCGCGGGCTCGACCTCCTGCAGCGCGATGACGTCCGCGTCGGCCTCCTCCAGGGCCGCCAGCAGCAGGGGCCGGCGCCGGGCGGTGTCGATGAGCTCGCCGTCGTAACGATCCCACAGCGTGTTCCACGTCAAAACACGCAGGCCGGCCGCGGGCGCCGCGGGTCCCGGACCGGGCCGCCACCCGACGGCCGGATCCCAGGCGTGCGGGGCCCTGGCCGTGAAGAACGGCGCCCGCAGACTGCGCGGGTCCCGGGCCCGGCCGGCCGCACAGGTGTCGACCCGGTCCAGGCCGGTGGCGCGGTCCCACACCAGCTCCCCGTCCGCCTCGACGAACAGCACGCGGTGCCAGGGAATGTCCCCGCCCGGGGCGAAGGCGGGCAGCGGAATACGTTCGGGCGCGGCGCCCCGCTGGCTGACGCCCAGGACGAAACGCGACGGATCGAACCGCGGGTCCCAGCGGACCCGGTGGTAGATCTCCTCACTGGTACGCATCACGCCAGGACCCCGTCCACGTCTTCGACGGTTCCTGACGCGCCGACGTACCAGGTGCGATGGGCCTGCCCGGGGTACGGCGGGACGAACCGGCGCGCCTGGGCGGCGAGCACGTGCGGCGGCACCGGGTGGGCCCGCCGGTCGTTGCGCCGATGCAACTCGTCCTCCTCCACCAGCACGACCGCGTGGGTCGTCAGCGCGTCGCGGCGGCGCGCCACGGCGTGCACCACCGAGCGCTGGTGCTGGTTCAGCGACGTCGCGTCCCACACCACGGTGCCGCCACCGGCCAGCGCGGCGTCCAGCCGGTCCAGGCACTCTCCGAGCACCTGCCGGTTGTCCCGCTGGTCCGCCCGCGATCCCCGGGCCTGGCGCAGGTCGTCCAGCGACAGATGCGCGTCGATCCCCGGCAGGCTCGCCGCGAACGTGCTCTTCCCGCTGCCCGACGGCCCGACCAGGTGTACCAGCCGGGAGAACCGCCCCGGCCGCCACCGCCAGGTCGCCGCCACGGCCTCCTCGACCGTGGCGATCCGCCCCCTGGCGTACGCCTCGCGCGCCTCCGCCCAGCACCGGTCGGCCGCCTCCGGCTCGAGCCCGGCGAGCGCCTCCCGCAGCCCCGCCCGCAGCGGCTCCAACGGGTCCGGCCTGAGCAACCCGGCGTCCTCGGCGTGCAGCGCCGACCATTCGACCTGCTCACGTGCTTGGTCGTCCGCGCCGTCCGGCACGGCCGCGGCGACGGCGTGCAGCACCCCGAGATCGGCGGCGAACGCCATGCGCGCCAGCCCGGCCCGCCGGTCCTCGTCGGGGAACGGCCGGCGCAGGCCGGCGTGCAGCCCCACCAGATCCGCCACCCGCCGGGCCAGCGGCAAGCCGAGCGGCCCCGCCAGCCGGGCCGCCAGCCAGGCGCGCGGCATCGCGTGCAGCGCGGCGGCCAGCACCCCCGCCAGCCGGGCGTCACCGTACCGTCCGAGCACGTCCAGCCTGCCCGCCACGTCGGCCACCGCCGCCTGGGCTCCGGCCGGGTCCGTGACGGCGACGCCCACCGCGCCCAGCAGGGCGGCCACGTCGGCGTCCGCCCCCGCACGCACCGACCACAGCGCCGCGGCCGGGCCCAGGCCGTTCGGCACGACGGTGGCGTGCATCCAGTGCGTGTCAGTCCGCACGTGCTCCCGTCGCACCCACTTGGCCACCCGCCCGGCGAACTCGTCCCGCCCGAACCCGTCGACCGTCCGGACGACGTAGCCCTCCTGCCGCTCGGTGTCCAGCCGCAGCCCCCGCAGCGCCCGTTCGTCGAACACCCCCCGCCACAACACCGGCGGCGCCGGAACGCCCAGCCGCCGCAGGAAGACGACCGTGCGATCCCAGTCCAGGCACCGATCGCCGTCCCAGACCGAGAACCCGTAGAACCAGCTCTCCAGCTCCTGGTACGGGAGGGAGTGCCGGGCGTGGACGTTCTCCCCGCACACCCGCCATCCGGCCGGGATGCGCGCGCCGATCCGCCCTTGCAGGGACTTCACCCACGCCCTGGATGGGTGGTGCGCGGAGTCGAGGGATCGTGCGTGCATTCCGTCGGGGTACAGGGTGGTGTTCTCCCCGTCGAGCTTCTCGGTGACCACGACCTCGCGGCCCCGCAGCCCGGACAGGTCGCCCGTGCGCACGTCGTCCGGGGTCGCGCCCGGCGACCAGGGCAGATGAGGGGTCCGCGGATAGTGCACGCGCATGATCCCCTCCCCCTGACGCCTGGCGTCACTGTACAAGCGGCCAGGAAAGCGGATCTATCGAATATCAGGACCCTGAGACGGGAGGACCAGCTCCGGGCGGGTGGCGAGCAGCAGCCCGAGCGCGGCGTACCCGATGAGCAGGTGCCCACCGCCGACCCACCTGGACAGGCCCTCACCGAACAGCACGAACGACGGGACCGTCACGAGCGCCCAGCTCTCGGCGACCAGCGGCCACCACCGCGCCAGGCCTCGCCACCGGCCGGCGAAGGCGAGCTTCACGCTGATCGCGAACATGCCCAGCATGGACAGCGGCCAGCAGATGTCGAGCACCGCCAGCCAGGTGTCGTCCTGGACGCCATCCGGCAGGACGCCGTGCAGCAGGGACCAGACGCCGGCCAGGCCGAGCACGACCGCCTCGATCGTGAGCGCGACCGAGACGGCGCGCGAGGAGCCGAGGGCCCGCGTCCGGAACTGCACCCAGAGCAGGCAGAACACGCCCAGTTGGAAGAGCAGCCCGGTCAGGTCGCCGATCCGCCCGCCCACTCCCACGCCGGCCGGGCCGAAGACGAAGGTGGCCGCCGCCCAGGACAGCGCGCCGGCGGTCAGACCCAGGCCGAGGCGCCGCACGCCGTCCGCACTGATCGGGGTGGGGCGGGTGGTGGGCGCGCCGGGCGCGGGGACGTCTGTGCGGGCCCTGGCGGGTTCGTTGGTGATGTGCGCGTTCATCGAGGTTCCTTTCTCATCTCGTTGCGGGCTCTACGATCCGCGTCTGCCGTCCCGGGCCGGCAGGGCCACCGGTCCCTGATTCGGTCCTCGGCCTGTCGCACGTGTCCTGGGACACGTGTCCCGGGACAGAGGGACACAAAGAGGGCGACAATGCTCTGCGTGACAGAAAAGGGAACGCCGGCTCGCCTGGCCGGGGTGCTGGTGGGCTTCGTGGCCGTGCTCGCGGCCGGCGCGGTGGCGCTGGACGTCCACAACGCCGGCGCCGTGGCGGCGCCTGCGAGCGCGCTGGACTGGTACGGCTGGCCGTCGGCCCTGTCCGGCCTGGCCCAGATCGTGCCCGGGGCACTGCTGCTGCGGCGGCTGCCGCGCCACCCGGTCGCCTGGGTGCTGACCGCCTCCGGCGTGCAGTGGGCGCTGAACGGCTTCGCGTCCGCCTGGTCGGTGTACGCGATCTACGTCTCGCCGGGCGCGCCGGGTGCCTCGGCCGCTTACTGGTTCTACCAACGCTTCGGCGCCACGCTGCTGATCGGGCTGCCGCTGCTGATCCTGCTGTTCCCCGACGGCCGCCTGCCGTCCGCGCCCGCGTGGCGACGGCTGTCGATCGCCGGCCTCGCGCTCGCCGCGCTGCTGCCGCTGGTGAACGTGTTCGCGCCGACGTCGACGATGGCCCGCTACCACGCCACGCCGCTGCCCCCGGAGATCGCCCGGCTCGCTCTCGACCCGGTCAGCATCCCTCTGCCGTACGACGCCTGGCTGCCGATCATGCAGGTCGCCTACGCGGCCATGCCGGTGAGCCTGGTGGTGCCGTTCGCCGTCCTGGTGCGCCGCTACCGCGCCGCCGGCCCGGAGCGGCGGGCCCAGATCCGCTGGCTGACCTGGGCGGCGCTGCTGGACATGTTCGTGCTGCTGCTGGCGCGGCTGCTGCCCGGCGGGTTCGGCGTGGTGATGCTGTGGGCAGCGGTCACGCTGACCTCGTTCGCCGTGCTGGTCGCGGTGACCAAGTACTGGCTGTACGACATCGACCGGCTGCTGCCCGCGACGTTCCTGTACGGCGTGCTCGCCGCCCTGGTCGTGGTGATCGACGTCGCCGTGTTCACGGTGGCCGGCAGCGTGCTGGGCGAACGCGACTCGGCCCTTGTGGCGGTCGCCGTGGTCGCGGTGGCCTACGCGCCGCTGCGCGAGCGGCTGTGGCGGGCCGCGCGGCGGCTGGTACGCGGCAAGCGCGACGACCCGTACGCGATGGTCTCCACGCTCGCCCAGCGCCTCGAACTGGCCACCCACCCCGACGCGCAGCTGATGGCGCTGGCCAGGACGGTGACCGAGGCGTTCCGGCTCCCGTACGTGCGGGTGGAGATCGAACGGCCCGGCGGAGCACGCTCGGTGGTCGAGCACGGCTCCCCGCGCGGCCCGGCGGTGTCCCTGCCGGTCTCCTACCGCGAGGAGGCCGTGGGCCGCCTGGTGCTGTGCCGGGCCGACCTCACCGAACGCGACCAGCGCCTGCTCGGCGACCTGGTACGCCAGGCCGCCGCCGCGGCCCGGGCCAGCGAGCTCAGCGCCGACCTGCAACGCATCCGCGCCCGCCTGGTGACCACCCGCGAGGAGGAACGCCGCCGGCTGCGCCGCGACCTGCACGACGGCCTCGGCCCCAGCCTGGGCGCGGTCGCGCTGCGCATCGAGACCGCCAGGAACCTGGCCGCCGCCGCCCCCGCCGATTCCGACCGTCTCCTGGAGCAGGCCGCCGCCGACGTCGGCGTCGTGCTGGCCGACGTACGCCGCCTGGTGCACGACCTGCGCCCGCCGGCGCTCGACGAGCTCGGCCTGGTGCGCGCCGTCCAGCAGCAGGCCGACCGGGTCCGATCGGGCCGCCTGCACGTCGCCGTCTCGGCCGGCGAAGCGCTGGAGGGGCTGCCCGCGGCGGTGGAGGTGGCCGCGTACCGTATCGTGTCGGAGGCGCTGGCCAACGTCGTCAAGCACGCGGGCGCGGCCCGCTGCGACGTCGAGCTGACCGTGGCCGACGGCGCGCTGACGGTCCAGGTACGCGACGACGGCTCGGGCATCGGTCCCGACGTCGCGGCCGGGGTCGGCATGTTGTCGCTGCGCGAACGCGCGGCCGAGCTCGGCGGCGACTGCCAGGTGAGCTGCCCGCCGGGCGGCGGCACGCTGGTCCGCGCCCGCCTGCCGCTGGAGCAGATGATGGAGGCGACTGGTGTTCGATGAGCCGATCCGCGTGCTGCTGGCCGACGACCATCCGGTCTACCGGGACGGGCTCGCCCTGCTGCTGGGCTCGATCCCCGGCATCGACGTCGCGGGCACTGCCGCGACCGGGGCGGAAGCGGTGGAGAAGGCCGCCGACCTGCAGCCGGACATCGTGGTCATGGACGTCGGCATGCCCGGGCTCAACGGCATCGAGGCCACCCGGCGCATCGTCGCCGACAGCCCGCACATCGGCGTCCTGATGCTCACCATGGCCGAGGACGACGCCACGCTCTTCGCCGCCATGCGCGCCGGCGCCCGCGGCTACCTGCTGAAGGGTGCCAACCAGGCGGAGATCGTACGGGCCATCCAGGCCGTCTGCCACGGCGAGGCGATCTTCGGGCCGGCGGTGGCCCGCCGTGTGGCCGAGTTCTTCGCGGGGCCGGCCGCGGCCGCGCCGGACGACACCGCGTTCCCGCAGCTCACGCCGCGCGAGCGGGAGATCCTGTCGCTGATCGCGGCCGGCCGCACCAATCCGCAGATCGCGGCCGCGCTGGTGCTGTCGCCGAAGACCGTGCGCAACAACGTCTCCAACATCTTCGCCAAGCTGCACGTCGCCGATCGCGCCGAGGCCATCGTCCGGGCCCGCGACGCCGGCCTGGGCCGGTGACCCCTCAGCCGGGGCCGCACCCGTGACCGGCACCGTGATCCGTGCATTTCGCCGTGGACCGGGGCCACGCCATCGGCCCGCACCACCGCGCCTCCCCAGCAGTGGACAAGATCGTGCCCCACCTACAACCACGCGTTGACGGGCGCGCCGGCCGTCGACCGCAACGCGATCCGCGTTCTCAGCGTGCGGTGGCGAGGACGAGAGAGGCGATGGCCAGCACCAAGAAGCCTCCGGGCGCGGCGATGTTGTGGAACACGCGGGCGCGTACATGGACGGTGACGGCGCCGGCGAAGAACAGGACGAGCCCGGCGGCGGCGGCCACGCCGATGGGCCGAGCGCCGAGGAGCCCGAGGAGGAGCCCTCCGGCGCCGGCGGCTTTCAAGGCGCCGAGCAACGGGATCCAGGACGGCGAGATGCCCAGCTCACCCGAGTTGGCGAGGACGAATCCGGCCCGCGAGAAGTCGGCGGCGGCGGCCCAGGCGTTGGCCGCGATCGTCATGACGGTGACGACGACGTAAGCGCTGAACATTGGTTTGGCATCCCCTCAGCCGGAATCGCGGTGGACACCCCCAGACGGATGAGGGGATGGACGGCGTGACATGACCCGCGTGTGATCCGGCTCACATGCCGCCAGGTGGCGGACGCCCGGCCGGCCGATCGAGAGCCGGGGGCCGGGCGCCGGTGGACTGCAGGTTCCCAGGCCCGGTCGTGGTGGCGCCCGGGCCTGGGAACGTCCTCAGGCGGCGATGTAACGATCGCGCGCCGAGTCGTGGAGACGTCCCGGTGGCAGCTTCCGGCCGTAGGCGACCAGGAGGAGACGGAGCCGTTCTGCGGGGACCTGGCGGCCGATGCCGAGGGCGACCGTGATGTCCAGGCCATGGACCACATCGTGACCCAGCGCCCGCGGTCTTGATGTCCAATGTCGTGCTCTTTCGTGGAAGATCCGGCCAACGGTCGTTCGTCATGACACGGCCCTTTCCGCCGCCACCAGGGCGGCGCCCAGCTGCACCGCGACCACCCGGCGGATCTCGACCGGCGGCCCTGGGGAGTCGGCCTCGGCCTGGGCGTACCAGAGGTCGAAGCGCTCACCCAGCAGGCGGCGCTGCTCGCGGATGGCCGGAGTCGGGTTGCCGGCGGCCAGCTCGGCGTCCAGCATGCGCAGGAACGTCCCGAGCAGGCGCAGCCGCACCAGGTGAACGGCCTGCCGATGGCCGAACTCCTCGGCGACCGTGGCCGGCCGATCCAGGCCGGGCACGGACTCTTCCAGCTCGCCGAACCTGCGGAAGGCCTCCAGCGTGCCCTCGGTGGAGCGGCGGAACGGCGAGTGTACGGTCAGGTCGCCGGTGACGTCCCGCAGGCCCGACTCCAGCGTCTCGATCGCCTCCCGCCGGGCGGCCGCCGCCGCGGTGACGATCTCCCGGTACGGCCGTCCCGTCTCGCTCCGGTCGGACACGCGGTCGTCCACCCAGGAGGGCACCTCGGTCACCAGGTGCAGCGCGCCGAACCGTGCCGCGTAGTCGGCGCTGCTGCCGCCCGCGCCGAACACGGCGCCCACACGCGCCCCGTCCGGTACCCGGAATACGGCCGGCGCCATCGGCACGGCGCCGGGCAGCTCGGGGTCGCCGTGATGCAACGGGATGCCCTCCAGGCCGGGCAGACCGGCCAGCCGCTCGGCGAGCCCCGTCGTCGCGGTTGAGGTAGAAGAACGCGCCGTGGTACTCGCCGTTGTGCAGGGAGTAGACGAGGGACGGGCGTACCTCGTCCATGAGCCGCATCAGCGCCTTCGTCTCCGGCAGCGAGCGGTCGAAGGAGTAGTCCGCGCCGTCCAGCGGGAACGTCCACTCCACCTGGTCGGCCAGGTCGGGGCGGTAGAAGTGCTCGGCGTAGGCGCGGCGGTCGCCCGGCCTGGCGTACCAGGCCTCGTTGAGCCGGGCGCCGTCCGGGTCCGCGCACGGGACGAAGTGCCAGCGGCAGCCCAGCTCCGCCCGCAGTCCCGGGTCCGCGCACAGCAGCTTGACCAGCGCGATGATCGTCAGGGCGCCGACCGGCTCGTTGGGGTGCGGCCCGCCGATGACGACGGCGTCCGTGTGGCCGTCGCCGACGCTCAGCGCGTGCAGCGGCTCGCCGAGCCGCGAGGCGCCGATGCGGCGCATCCTGACCAGGCCGGGATGGGCGGCGGCCACGTCCTCCAGTTCGGCCCGCAGGGCGTCGACGGAGGGGAACGCGGCGTAGCCGGGCACCTGACTCATGTACTTGGCAACTTTCATAATGTGATTACGGTAATAATGAGGTTATGAGAATGACAAGGGCGGATACCAAGGAGCGCAACCGGCGGGCCCTGCTCGACGCGGCGCGCCAGATCGTCGCCAGGGACGGCTACCGGGCCAGGCTGGAGGAGATCGCCGAACGGGCCGAGCTGACCACCGGCGCCGTCTACTCGTTGTTCGGCAGCAAGAACGGTTTGATGATCGCTCTGGTCACCGACTACCTCGGCCCCCACTACGACGGCATGGAGCGGGCCGTTCCCGCCGGCCTCACGCTGGCCGAGGCGGTCGGCGCCGTCGCCCGCCACTACCGTGGGCTGTGCGACGACCCCGGCGCGCTGCGTCATCTCTCGTTCGAGATCAGCTTGCAGGACCTCGCCCTGCGCGACCCGGAGCTGCGGCCCAGGCTCGCCGCGTCCGTCCGGGCCCACGAGGAACGGCTGGCCGGGCTGTTCGCCGGCAGGCTCCACGACGGGGTCGCGCTGACCCCGAGACAAGCGCGCCGCCTGGCCACGGCGCTGCGGGGACTTCTCGTCGGCCTCAGCCAGGGCGTCGTCCTGGGGCTGACGGACAGTGCTCCGGAGGAATACTTCGCCGCGGCCGCCCGCGCCCTGATCACCTCGGACGTGCTCGGGCCGTCCTGACCTCGGCTCGTGCGGGTGGCGGTCAGGTGAAGCGGCGGTAGCTGACCGGCCGTCCGTCGGCCGCCACGGTCGCCACCGTGACCTCGGACCCCGGCCGGGGCGCGTGGATCATCTTGCCGTCGCCGATGTAGATGCCCACGTGGCCGGCGGGGTGGCCGAAGAAGACCATGTCACCGGGCTGTGGAGAGGTGACCGGTTGCCCGCTCGCCTGGTATCCGGCGGCCGTCGTGTCACCGATCTTTATGCCGGCCTGGTTCAGGCTGTAGAAGACGAGCCCGCTGCAGTCGAAGGCCGACGGCCCGTTGGCACCCCACACGTACGGCTTGCCGAGGTGCTGCCGCGCGGCCTCGACGATGCGCTCCCCGGTGGCGGTGCCCGGCGCGAACGGCAGGGGCTGCGGCGCCTCGCCTCCGGAACCGCCCGCGTACCCGGCGGAGGGGCCATTGGAAGCGGGGGAGGGGTGCCCGTTCCCTCCGCTCTGGAACGTCGTCGGCCGGACCTCCGGCAGGGGTGTGGGCTTCCAGTCGACGGTGTGGCCGGGCGCCGGCACGAAGGTCTGGTCGCCGGGCGCCTTGATGGCGGCGAAGGTCGGCTCCCTGCCGCGCAGGTGGCCCCTGATGTCGTTCATGGCCTGGGTCACGGCCGAACTCGCGGTGTCCTTGGGCGTCTTGGCGGCGGAGATCGCGCTGGTCACCATGGGGGAGACGGCCTTGGTGTACGCCTCGGGCCCGGCTTCGGGATGATCGTCTTTGTAGGCCCGCACGTCCTCGAGCAGGCCGCCGCAGATCGAGTCGATCTTCGACTTCGCCGTCTCCAGCGCCTCGGCCGCGGAGTCGAGAGAGCTCGCGCTGTTTTCGAGCGCGGTGTGGAGCGCGTATCCCGCCCTGCCGTACGCGCTCATGTACGTGTCGAAGGCGTCGGCCGACCCGCCCTGCCAGGCATCGTCGACGTCCTGGACCGCCGTGTTGATCCGGCCCGCGTGGTCGTGCGCCTTGCCGGCCGCGCTCCGCCATCGGGTGGCGATGCCGCGGATGGTGTCGGGACTGCCGCTGACGCTCAATAAGATCTCGGCGAGCTCCGGGCCGCCGCCCGGTAACTGGGCGATCTCCTCCGCCACCCCCATTACGCGGCCGCTCCGCTGGCCTGGTTGGCCGTGCGGACGTTGTCCCGCACCTTGTCCAGGGCGCGCTCGACACCTTCGAGTTTGCTCTTGGCGTGTCCGAGCTCGCCGTCGACCATGCCTTCGACCTCGTCGATGACACCGGCGAGGCCGGACGAACCGGTCAGTTTTCCGAAGATCGAGGAATCGGTGCTCTTGGCGGGATACGTGCTGACCACGTCGGCGAGCTCCCTCGCCACCTTGCGCGCCGCTGACGCACAGTCCTCGAGCGCTTGGAAGTGAAGGTCAAGGTCGGCCATCGACACCCATCCCCCGGACTCGTCGTGACGTTTCCTGCCGTGCCCATCTTGCCCGAATGCCCCTCGGAGCGCATCCGCCTCATGGAGATCGCCTGACCCGTGCGGTCCCTGTTCGTGAACGTCGCCGCGCTCTCCCTCTCGGCGGCCGTGGGGCGTAGCGTTCGGTTGTGACGGATCTGCTCGAGCGCTCTTCGCTGCTGGACGAGCTGGGCGGCGTGCTGACCGCGACGGCCGCGGGCGGCCGCGTCGTGTTGGTGGCGGGCGAGGCCGGCATCGGGAACTCGGCTCTCGTCAGGCGGTTCACGGAGCAACACGCGGCGGACGCCAGATTCCTGCACGGGGCCTGCGACCCGCTGCTGACGCCCCGGGCGCTGGGCCCGCTGCATGATCTCGGACGCCAGACGGGCGGCCGGCTGGCGCAGCTGCTGGCGTTCCTGGGGCGGCGGATGGCGCGGACCAGGGCGCTGCTGATCGTCACCTACCGCGACGACGAGCTGACGGCCGACCACCCCCTCCAAAGCGTGGTCGGCAGGCTGCCCGCGGATGCGGTGCGGCGCTTACGCCTGGAACCGTTGTCCGAGGCGGCGCGAACTGTTGTGCGAGGCCGTCGACCTGCGCGCCGACGAGCGGGTCCTGGACGTGGCCTGCGGCAGCGGCAACGCCGCCCTGGCCGCCGCCCGCCGGTTCTGCCAGGTCGCCGGCGTGGGCTATGTGCCGGCGCTGCTGGACCGCGCCCGCCGGCGCGCCGAGGCCGAAGGACTGGAGGCGTCCTTCCGGGAGGCCGACGCCGAAGCGCTGCCCTTCCCCGACGACTCCTTCGACGTGGTCCTGTCCACCTGCGGCGCCATGTTCGCCCCCGACCAGGAGCAGACCGCCCGTGAGCTGCTGCGGGTCTGCCGGCCCGGCGGGCGGATCGGCATGGTGAACTGGGCTCCCGGCAGCTACGTCGGCGAACTGTTCGCCACCATCGGCCGTTACCTGCCACCGCCGGCCGGGCTCCGGCCGCCGGTCCTTTGGGGCAGCGAGGAGCGGCTGCGCGAGCTGTTCGGCGGCGAGGTGACCATCTCGGCCCCGCGGCGGAGGTTCCTGTGGCGGTTCCCGTCGCCCGAGCACCAGGCCGAGTTCTTCGCCACCTTCTACGGTCCCGTCACCAAGGCGCTCGCGGCCCTGGAGGCCGACCGCGCCGACGCCCTCAGGGCCGACATGGTGGAGGTGGTCAGGCGCTTCAACGTCTCCGGAGACGACACTTTGGTGCTCCGGATGGACTACCTGGAGGTCGTCATCCGGAAGCCGTGACGGCGGCGGGAGCGGCGCCCGGCACCCGGCGGTGCGGGCGCATCGACCCGGCCACCAGGACGACGAGTCCGGCCACGGTGACCCCGGCGCCGATCCACAGCGGCGAGACGTACCCGTATCCGGCGCCGAGGGCCAGCCCGCCCAGCCAGGCGCCGCCCCCGGCCGGATATCGCGCGGCCGGGGCGCAGTGCCTGATCGTCTCCGGAGAGGCCGACTCCGACGACACCGTCCGCGATTACGCCGAGCTGCTTCCTGACATGGCGTTGACCGTGTGCCGACTTCATGCCGGCCCGGCGACGCTGGCCGAGCGCGTCGCGGGACGTGGCCGCGGAAGTGCGGGCTCGCGACGGCGATTGGCCGAACCTCCCGGGGGAGGCATCATGGACGAGGGAATGAGCGACAACGAGGACACCGTGACCTGTTTTGCGCCGGCCGACGGGCCCATCTACCTGGACTACAACGCCACCACCCCGGTCGACCCGGCGGCGCTCCAGGCCGCGCTGCCGTACCTGAGCACGCATTTCGGCAACCCCTCCAGTGGCCACCACTACGCCCGCGCGCCGCGCGAGGCCCTCGACCGGGCGCGCGGTCAGGTGGCCGCGCTGCTCGGCGCCGCTCCGGACGAGATCGTCTTCACCGGCGGCGGATCGGAGGCCGACACCCTGGCCGTCCGCGGCGCCGCGATCGCCACCCTGGACCCGCTCAGGCGGCAGATCATCACCCTGGCCACCGAGCATCCCGCCGTCCTGGAGTCCTGCCAGAGCCTGCGCGCGGCGGGATTCGCCGTCAGGCTGCTGCCGGTGGACCGCCGCGGCCGCGCCGACCCTGACGACCTGCGAGCGGCGTTGAGCGAACAGCCGACCGCGCTGGTGACGATCGCGTACGGCAACAGCGAGACCGGCACCCTGCAGCCGATCGCCGAGCTGGCCGCCCTCGCCCGCGCGGCCGGGGCGCTGTTCCACACCGACGCCGCCCAGGCCGCCGGCAAAGTCCCCCTGGACGTGGCCGCGCTGGGCGTGGATCTGCTGACCTTGGTCGGCCACAAGATGTACGCCCCCAAAGGGGTGGGCGCCCTCTACGTGCGTGCAGGCACCCCGCTGCAGCCGATCATCCACGGCGGCGGCCAGGAGGGCGGCCTGCGCGCCGGGACGGAGAACGTCGCCTTCGTCGCCGCCCTCGGCCGCGCCGCCGAGGTGGCCCGTTGCGAGCTGCCCGCCGGCGCCGCCCGCCTGGCCGGCCTGCGCGACCTCCTCCACACCGAGCTCGAAGCGCTGCTGCCCGGTCGCGTACGGCTCAACGGCCACCCCACCGAACGCCTGCCCGGCACGCTGAACGTGAGCATCGACGGCGTCACCGGGCGGGCCCTACTGGCCGCCGTCCCCGAGATCGCCGCCTCCACCGGCTCGGCCTGCCACGAAGGCGTCGACGCCCCCTCGCCGGTGCTGACCGCCATGGGCCTGCCCGATCAGCGGGCACGCTCGGCGCTGCGCCTGTCGCTGGGCCGCTGGAGCACAGAGACGGAGGTACGACGTGCCGCCCGGCTCATCGCCCGGGCATGCACGACTGTGCCTCCCGGACCAGCTCCGGGAGGCACAGTCGTAGCGGGCTAGGCTGCCACGCGCCGGCGGATGTCATGAACCCGCTCCGTGCGCTCGTGGGCCGGGACCAGGCGGGCGCCGAGGGCGCGGGCGCCGATCACCATGGCAGCGGCGGCCAGGACGATGTCCTTGAAGATGTACTGCGCCTCCAGCGTCGGCGTGCCGGGGAACAGGTCCGTGAAGAACAGTGCGTACGGTGCGAAGAACCCGGCCAGCGCCCCGGTCATCACGACCAGGCCGGTCTTCAGCAGCTTGCCCGTCACCAGCGTGAGGCCGATGAAGACCTCCATGCCGGCGATCACGAACTGGGCCGCGTATCCCGACAACATCCCCAAGGACAGCTTCTCCAGCGTGGCGACCGACAGTGCCTCCGCCGGACTGACTCCTGGGAAGAACTTGAGCGTTCCGAAGGCCACGAAGACCAGCCCGAGGCTGACGCGCAGGACGTCGATGCTGTGCCGGGACAACCAGGCGGCCAGCTTGGCGATCGTGTTCTCGATGGTGGAGGTCATTTCGTGCTCCCTGCCGATGTCGTTTTCGTCTGGGTTCAGACTCGCGAAATCGGCAGGGGAGAACGTCAGGCCGGCGGAGACACTTGGTCTACATCGTCACACGTACGAAGGGGCCGGCGCGTACCGCCCCAGGCCTCAGGGGTGTGCCCTAGGGGAAGACGAACGGCCAGGTCAGAGCTCGTCACGGGCATACCCCAGCGGGAGTAGTCCCGGTGGACCTCGTCGTCTCCGGACGTCCAGGACCAGATCAGGCCGGTCCGACGCTCGCGAGGATCGCCTGTCCGAGCTCCCCGGGCCGGGTGAACTGCGGCCAGTGTCCCGTGGGCAGGTCGACGTATTCGACTTCGCGGATCTTCGCCAGCTCCCGAGTGTACGGATGTCCCTCCTCCACCCACTTCTGAAGCATCGCACTGGGGAACTCGCACGCGATGACGGTGACGGGCACGTCGTATCGACGCTCGTCGGAGAGCCGCTGCGGATCGCTCGCGACGAGCGCGGGCGACGGGATCGCGCGCTCGCGGAATGCCGCGCGCAGTTCGTCGCCGAGGTCGACCAGGTCTTCCTTCTCGAAGAGCGACCAGTCCGGCAGCGGGATCTCGCCGTTCTCGACCGGGAGCTCGTCGTTGATGACTCCGCCGTCGCCCAGGGGTCCGCTGTCGACGTAGACGACGCGGGCGACGCGGTCGGGTCGCGCGTCGGCCGCGGCATGGGCGATCGCCCCGCCGCCGGAGTGCCCGACGAGCACGACCTTGCCGTCGGCAGGGGCGAAGGAGTCGATCACCTCGACCACCGCGTCGACGTGGTCGCGCAGGGTGATCTTTGAGCGGTCGGCGTCCTTCGACTCCATGCCGGGCAGTGTCAGCGGGTGCGTGCGGTGTCCCGCCTGATCGAGGGCGGGAACGACCTCGTCCCACGACGAGCCGTCGAGCCACAGACCGGGGATCAGGATGATGTCCATGGCCCGAGGTTAGCCAAGGCCACCGACAACGCCCGGGGCGTACCGGCCTGCGGGTCTCCGAATGGCCACGGGTCTGCTCAACACCTGTTTCCGCCGGCCTGCCCGGTGTCGCCGGAGCTGTGTGCGACGTGGCCGGCGCACTAAGCTCTGTCCCTGTGCCGCGAAGGGTGATGATCTGGCTGGCGTTGACCCTCCTGCTCGCGGGATGCGGCGACGAACCCCGGCCCGAGCCCCGCACGGCCTCGCGACCTCCCACGGCCTCCACTCCCACGGCCTCCACTCCCGCCCCGGTCCCGGCGACCACGCCTCGCGCGTCCGAGGGTGACCGGCGGCGCGCCGACGACGTCGACGGCGACGGCCGCGCGGACCTGGTCGTCGAGGTCGACCTGCCCCGCAGGGACCTGCGGTATCTCGCGATCGTCCACGGCTCGTCCCGGGGCCTCGACCAGGGGACGCGGACGATCGTCTCGCCCGACACGTTCTTTTCCTGGCTGATCGACGTGGGCATCAGGGCCGACTTCGACGGCGACGGCTTCGGCGACATCCTGGGATACGGCCGGCCGGGCGGCCGCGACGAGCGGATGCGCCCGCACATCTTCTGGGGCGGCCCGCGCGGCATCGAGGCCAGGGCCGTTCCGACCCCGGTGCCGCTGCCCGTGGAGAGCGACGTGGCGGCGTACCGGGCCGTCGCCGGCGACTTCAACGGGGACGGCGCCGCCGACGTGGCGATGTCCAGCCCGCCCGCCGGCGGCCAGAGTGACACGAACCTGGCGGTCCTGTACGGCCCGTTCAACCGTCAGGGGGTCCCGAGCCGCCAGAGCGTCCAGCCGTCGCCGACCGGTGCGGAGTTCTGGCGGATGACGGTGGACAGGATCGACGGGCGGCGCGCGACCGGGCTGATCGTGTACGAGGGCGACGACGGACAACAGACCTCCGGCTGGCTGCTCACCGCCGGGCCCGGCGGCCTGTCGAAGGCGGGGCGCAAGCTCAACGCGGGGATGTCGGCCGCGTTCGGCGACTTCGACGGCGACGACGCCAGGGACGTGGCCGTCGGCGACGACGGCGGCCGCAACGACGAACCCGGCTACGAGACGGAACCGCCCTCGGTCGACAGGACGTTGACCGTCTACTACGGGAGTGGCCGTACCGAGGTGTTCAGGGGCACCGCGGGCCCGGCGGTCTCCGGCGACTTCGACGGGGACGGGCGGGACGACCTCGCCTTCGGCGGGGCGAACCGCTCCCCGGCCCGTCCGGTCCGGATCTTCTGGGGCGGCTCAGGCGGCCTGCGCGCCGGCGGTGGAATCGACGGGGTGAGCCGGGCCGCACCGCTGGCGGCGGGGGACTACGACGGCGACGGGGACGACGAGCTCGCCTTCGTTCACGGCGGGGACAGCTTCGGGATCATCGTGACGGACGGCAGGAGGGTGCTGGCCCGCTTCGGCCTGCCCGCCTGAATGAGCAGCGGTGCAGCTGGCCGGGCTCAGGGGCAGCGGATGGTGGCCCCATGGGGAGGGACATGCCGCGAGGTCCCGGTCATCGCCGGCCTCGCCACCCGCTGGCCGTCGGCGGGGAATGATGTGGTGTTCACCCGGTATATCAACTATCCAGGCTCCCCGTACGAGCGGTTGCTCGGCTGGACGGAATGCATGGAGTCACCGCAGATCGACATCGTCGACGAACTCCGCCCGCATGCGGAGAAGGCGACCGCCGTCATCGACAAGAACGGATACGGCATGTTCGCGGACACCGCCGCGGCCGCACTGGTCGCCGGGCACGGGGGGGCGGGACATCTATGTGTGCGGGATCGCCAGATCTCGGTAACCGACGTCCCACCCCATCTGGCAGCCCCGGCAGGCGGGAATTGAACCGGGCTGATTCCGTGTCGGCTCGGTTGGCACTTGAGGCGTGGAGACGACCTCCGGGTGCGGGCGTATCGCCCAATCGGAGGCGGAGCGTCGACGTCGCCGGTTGTCCGGCACGCCGGCCGAACGCCGCCGACGTCGACGATCTCTCCTACCGCGATGCCTCTCGACGACCCGGTGCGGAGGCCTGCCGGCTGAGAGGTCGAGTGCCTGACGTCACATGGGCTCGGCGCTCTTGATCCGGGCGGCGTCGATCGTGCCGGCCACCGCGGCGACGCGTTGCGCGGCCGTGGCGATCACCGGGTCGGCCGCGGCGTGCGCGGCGCACCGGTCGGCGATCTGGTGCAGTCGCTCGGACAGGACCGTCCAGGCCGCCTGCCGCCAGGGCACCACGTTGTCCATCAGGTAGTACATCTCGAAGGCCGGTCCCGCGGTGTGCCCGGGGTGTGCGGGGCCGGCCGGGCGGCGGGTGAGTTCGGTGCCGAGCGGGGCCAGCACACCGGCCATCATCGTGATCGCGCCGTTGATCAGGACGTCGAGCTCGTCCTCGCTCTCGTCGGTGTGGGTGAAGAAGCGGGTGAGCATCCACAGGATGGCCTCGTAGGCGAGGTTGCACAGCTCGGCCAGCGTCAGCGTGTCCGGGTCGCCGATCAGCGGCTGCGGTTCGGATACGTCGAAGGGCTGGCGAGTGAAGGTGCCGAGGGCGGGGTGGGCGGGCTGGAAGTGCGGGTCGGCGGCCCGCAGCGCGGTGTATTCCTCCCAGATCTTCAGGAAGCGGCCGTAGTGGGCGTCCTGCCAGTCGCCCTGGGCGCCTTCGCCCTGTTCGATGATCTCGTCGATGGCGGCACAGGCCGACGCGAGGTCGGTGACCGCGATCATCTCCGGCCAGTGGAACCGCTCGGGAGTGGCTTGGGCCCGGGGCGTGCCGCAGAACACCTGCTGTTCGCCATGCGTGGCGGCGAGGGTGGTCAGGCCGTCCTTGATGCCGCGGTAGAGGTGGCCGACGGTGGCGAACTCCTGGGCGCGGGGGAAGATCTCGCCGGGGGTGATGGGGCTGGGCGGCGGGTCGCAGGAGATGAAACCGGCGTCGTCGGCGCGGTCCATGCCTTCGGGGCGTTCGAGGAAGAGGAAGTGGGTCAGGGCGGCTTCGCCGAAGGGTAATAACCGCATTTGCAGGGACGGCGGGAAGGCGCCGCAGGATTGCGGGAAGTTGGGACGGCCGAAAGTGGGGGCGGCGCCGATGGCCGCCATCAGGTTGGCCACCAGGGCGAGGTGGAGCATTTCCTGGACGGCGATTTCGTGGAGTTCGTGGCGCCAGCGGTCGACGGCGGCTTGTTGCTCGGCGGTGAGGCCGTCGGTCTTGAGGCTGAATTCCGCGAAGAGGTACTGGCACATGATCATATGCTCGAGCTGGGAGGCCTGGACGAGCAGGTACCAGACGTGTCCGCGATGCTCGATGACGATGGGGGGCTCAGTCATGTTTACAGAATTACACATGAGGCCGCGTCTGCCTCTTCCTGCTGGCCGGCGCCGGTTTCCGCGCGTGCGAACATGATGTCTCCTTACGGGCTTTCTGCAGGACGTCGAGGTGCTCGGAGCCGACTGTCGCAGAGGTCGCTTGCGCGGCGCTGTCGCCGCGATGACGCCGTGGGACGAGGATGGCATCCTAGGTGGACGGCGATCACGAGGAGATCAGCGATGACGCACCCTCTCGGCGCGCAGCCCGCGTTCCGGCGCACCCCTCTCAGCGCGGAGGAGAAGGCCCGAGGCGAGGCGAATTTCTCTCCCTTGGTCGCCCAGCAACTCCTCGCCAACGGACGGTTCAGGGTGACCGCCGACACCCCGGAGATGACGGAGCTGTTCCAGGGGGGTCGCCCGCAGGGTGGGTGACATGCTCCAGCGGCCTGTGGTCAGCTATGCCAACGGCAGATACATCGTGATCACCTTCGGCCGGGAGGAGATAGCCGGCCAAGGCGTTCACTCAATACAGGAATGACCGTCCTCGCTGTGCGGGGCCCAGTCGATTTCCCGGCCGAGTCCTCGACGTAGCAAGCTTATGAAGAGGCCGTCGCTTCGGAGAAAGTCCCGACATGAAGATGCCGAGCCCGAAGGTTGAGGCATCAGCCTTATTCGTCGTGCGCGGCACCCAAATGAGCAAGCTCGGCGGCGGCGACTTCGAGAGAGGCCTGGATGTCGTGGCCATGAATGGATTCGTGGCTGTCCGCGGTGACGCGGATGGTGAGCGGGCTGAGGTCGTGGCCGTGGGCGAGGAGTTGGCGGGCGAGGCCCGCGGCGGTGTCACGGGCCACGTCTTCCACGAACTGCGGACGCAGGTGGGCTCGGCGGACCATCGCGTATTCGTCCGGCCGTTTGAGTAGTTCCTGGGTGAGGATGGTGTGGTCGGCGATGGCCTGGTAGAGGAGCTGAAGTCCGGGCAGGGCGGCCAGGTCGGGAGCGCTGACGGCGAGGGACACCCGTCCCTTCTGGCTGTGAGTCGCGATCGGTACGCGGCCGAGCAGCCGTAGCCCCTCTTGGGCGGGCAGCCCAAGTTCCCCGACGAGTTCGGTGAGCGCGTATCCCTGCATACAGGGGCACGCCGTGATGATGGTCGCCGCCACCGAGCGCGTGACGGAGGGGTTGGGGCCGGCCACGGCGGTCGCGGAGATCTCCACGGTGTCGGGCGAGGGCAATCCGGTCACCGGCGTGGAGGTGACGATGGGGGCCAGAGCCCGTAAATGTACCCGCGCTGTCTCCTGCTGCTGCGTTCGGCGGATTCTCTCGGCGATGGCGAGCGAGATCTCCGCCATCGACTGCCGGCCGTCGTGCTGGAAGGCCTCTTCGATGCGGGACATGTGGATGCCCCGTTGCCGGGCGTTGAGCGACACCTCGGCCTCCACCTCGCCCATCAGCGGCATGAATCCGCCGAGCAGCGCGTCGTTCACATAGAGAGGAATGTGCTGGCGGTGAATGCGTACGGAGGGGAGTGCGATACGCACGGCCGGTGCTTGGCCGGGTACGTCATAGAAGGAGTCGGAATAAGTCTGTGGCGACGCGGTAAGGTCCGTCATGATATTCCTTTGCCCAGGAGAGTTCGCCTGCTCGCCGGCCCATGTCCGCTAACTGTCCACGGTTGAGCCACGGCAGGCCAGGTCGTCGGCAGGACATTGGCAGGACATAAGGATGTGCCATATTCAGGTAAGGGTCAGCCTGGCAGGCATGTGCGCCTTGAAAGTCTTCTGTCATGGCCGTCAAGGCCATATGGCATAGTGTCTTCCCTCATCCGGCAGGTGACCGCGGGAGATGTGTTCATGCCGTCAGGAATGAGCGACGGTGCCAAGGGGGGCTCTTCGGCGGAGGAGCCGGCTTTGGGGGCGTTGCTGCGATTTTGGCGTGAGCGGGCGCTGCTCACCCAAGAGCAGCTGGCGGTGCGGGCGGGGCTCAACGTCCGGACCATCCGCCGGCTGGAAGCGGGTCGGCTGTGGCGCCCGCGCGGCGCGTCGGTGCGGTCGCTGGCCGAAGCGCTGCGCCTGAATGACGAGGAGCTGTCGATCCTGGCCCGCGCCGCGAACGTGGGCCAGGAAAGCTCTCGCCCGATGCGGACCACGCCGCAGCAGTTGCCCGCCGATGTGGCGGCGTTCGTCGGCCGGGCGCGGGAGCTGACCGTTCTCGGTGACGTGGGCGAGGGCGGTGACGCGGCCACGGTGGTGATCACCGCCATTGACGGCATGGCGGGGGTGGGGAAGACCGCGCTGGCCGTGCATGCCGCTCACCAGCTGGCTTCTCGCTTTCCCGATGGTGCGCTCTTCGTCGACCTGCACGGTTACACCCAGGGCATGGCCGCGGTGGACCCGGCCGACACGCTCGCCCGGATGCTGGGGGTGCTGGGGGTGCCCGGAGAGTCGATCCCCCAGCATGTCGACGACCGGGCCGCGCTGTATCGCAGCGTGCTGGCCGACCGCAGGATGCTGATCGTGCTGGACAACGCCGCCGATGAGGCGCAGGTGCGGCCACTGCTGCCGGGGACGGCAGGCTGTCTGGTGCTGGTCACGAGCCGGCGGCGGCTGCTCGGCCTGGACGAGGCCCGTACGGTGTCGGTGGATGTGTTGCCGCCGGCGGATGCGATCGCGTTGTTTTCCGGCACAGCAGGCGAGGAGCGGGTCGCGGACGCGCCGCGGGAGGTGCTGGCCGAGGTGGTGCGGCGGTGCGGGCTGTTACCGCTGGCGATCCGGCTGGCCGCAACCCGGCTGAAGGCCCATCCGACCTGGAACGTGGGGCATCTGCTGGAGCGGCTGGAGGAACATCAGCGCCTGTTGAGTGAACTGCATGCCGGGCAGCGGAGTGTCACCGCCGCGCTGGATCTGTCGTATCAGGAGCTGGCCGCCGCCGAGCAACGCGCCTACCGGTTGCTGGGGCTGCACCCCGGGGCGGACATCGCGGCCGACGCGGCCGCCGCGCTGCTGGCCACCACCACTGGGCAGGCCGCGATGTTGCTGGATCGGTTGCTGGAGATCCACCTCCTGCAAGAGCCGACTCCCGGCCGCTACCGCTTCCACGACCTCATCCGCACCCACGCCGCCACGGCGGCCGCCGGCCAAGAGAGCGAATCCGACCGGCGTGCCGCACTGACCCGGCTGCTGGACCACTACAGCCAGGCCGCCTCGGCGGCGATGGACCGCCTCTACCCCTACGAAGCCGACACCCGCCCGCGCCCTCCCTCCGGGACCGCCTCCATGCCGGACACGGCAACGGCCACCACCTGGCTGGACGCGGAACTGGCCAACCTGCTCTCCCTCGCCCGGCACGCCGCCGATCACGGCTTCTCCACACACATCCAGCACCTGTCGGCCACCTTGCATCGGTGCCTGCGCACCCGCGGCCGCTACGCCGAAGCCGAGACCCTCCACACGCAGGCGCTGTCCGCCGCCCGCACCGCCGCGGACCGCGCAGGCGAGATGGAGGCTCTCCTAGGACTCGGCGAGATCCACCGCATACAGGGCCATTACGACATGGGCATCGAGGATGCCACGCGTGCCTCGGACATCGCCCGCGCCATAGGCCACCGCTCCGGCGAGCTCCGAGCGCTGAACAGCCTCGCCTGCATCCATATCGGGCGCGAAGAGCGCAGCCCGGCCGCCTGGTACGTCGCGCAGGCTCTGACCATCGCGCAAGCGGTCGGCAACCGTACCGGCGAGCTGGACGCATTGATCACTTCCGGCAACGTCCATCGGGCGATGGGACAGTACCAGCAGGGCATCGAGCACCTCGCGCAGGCGCTGCGCATCGCCCGCTTGATCGGCCACCGTACCGGTGAGTTGCGGGCGCTGATCGGCCTCGGCTACGTGCATCTCAGACGAGGCGAGCCTGGGCCGGCCACCGACTACTTCACGCAGGCCCTGAGCCTGGCTCGCGACACGGAGCACCGAATCGGCGAGCTCAGCAGCCTCACCGGGCTCGGCCACCTGCACCGCATTCAGGGCCGGCACCAGCAGGCCCGCAACTGCTACCGGCAGGTCATCGACCACGCGCGCGAGATCGGCAACCGCAACTGGCAGTTCGAGGCCATCCACGGCATGGGGCGCCTCCAGCACGACTGCGGCCGCTACGATCAGGCGCTCGACAGCCACCGCCAGGCGCTCCGGCTCGCCTCGGGCCTCGACCAGCCGAGCGACCAGGTTCGCGCCCATGACGGCCTCGCCCATGCCCACGCCGCACTCGGCGAGCACGACCCGGCCCAGCGGCACTGGACCCAGGCGCTGACCATCATGAACGCCCTCGGCATCGACCGGATGGACGAAAGAGGAATCGACGTCGCGACCATCCGCACTCACCTCGCCCGCCTCGATCCGGCGAACCCTCCGCCGGCAATCCCAGACGAGTCCAGGCCGTGATCGGGTGTCAAAGCCGGAAAATCGGCCCCTCAACACGTTGCCCGGCCGGCGGGATGCTTGATCGATTTCCCGGCGACGGCTCGCTAAAGTAGGCGCTCGATCCCCTTCGCCCTCAGGAAGTGCCGCGTGCCCCGTCGTCATCGCTTAGGCATTCCCGCCCTGCTCGTCATAGGTGTGTACGTGGTCGCGCTGGCGGTTGCCGTCGTGATCGCGCTGACCGCCGGCGACCTCACTGCGCTGTGGCGGTTGACGCTGTTCACGGAGGTGGGCGAAGGCGTCGCGGTGACGTGGCCGAACGTGCTGATCCTGGTCCTGGCCGGCATTCCGTGGGCGTGGGCGCTGTGGCAGAGTCTGCGCGGGCCGCTGGAGGGGCCGCCGCCCGAGCTGGACCGGGACACGCGGCGGCTCCGGGTCGCGCTGTACGCCGCCGCGGCATCGTGGCTGCTCTACCGCCTCCTGCCGTTCTGGCCCTGGTGGGCGGTGGTCGACGCCGTGGTGATGTGGGTGGTCGTGGTGCTGTTCCAGCCGGTGCTGGGACGTAATCTGGAGCGTGCCGATCGTGTGCGGGCCGCGGGTGTGCTGGCGTACGGAGGGCTCGCCGCGGTCGAGGCGCTCGACCTCCTCGATTTGCACCTGCCCAGTTGGCTGCCCCTGATCTGCGGCCTGGCGAGCCTGATCTGGACGGTGCTGGTGCTGCGGGCGCAGCGGCGGGACGGCCGCTGGCAGCGGGCCACCATCATGTACGGCATCGCCGCCCTGGTGGTGCCGTTCGTTCTCGCGCTGGTGGGCTGGGCGCTCGCACGCGCGGGGAGCCCCTACATCGACGCCGCGGCGGCCGTCGACGCCCTGATGGTGATCTGGCTGGCCCGTTCCGCCCACGACCTCGCCGACCCGCACCACCAGCCGGCGACGCGATGAAGACACGCACGCTCTCCGCCCGCCAGGAGATCATCGATGCACTCTCGTCAAGCCCTGCCGTCATCAACACGCCGATTGTCTTGACCTAGTGCGACGCCTGCCGGAGCTTCTCCCAGACGGAGATGTGGCTGCGGCTCTCGCTCGTGTAGGGCTCCCGGTTCCAGCCGCTCCATCGCTCGCGGAGGGTCATCCCGGCCAGGCGCGCCATGAGATCAAGCTCGGAAGGCCACACGTACCGATGCGGCGAAGAGAAGATCTTGAGTTGACCGTCGATCACCCAGTGATGATGGGAGTACGCGATTTGTGAGGCGACATCGTATTCCTCGAAGCCGAGATGGTCGGGTGTCGAGGTGAAGACGTGGATGGTTTCACCCGGCGGCAAGCGCCGAAGCTCGGGGATGTAGTTCTCGATCACGAAACAGCCCCCTGGTTCGAGGTGGGCGGCGGCGTTGCAAAAGGCTGCGACCTGTTCGTCCTGGGTCGTCACGTTGGTGATCGTGTTGCGCAGGAGGTATACCAGCCGGAATGCCGCGCCCACCGTGGCGCTCGCGAAATCGCCGATCGTCACGCCGATGTCCGAGCCGCCCTGCTGCGCTCGGAGCCGCGCGGCCATCGCGCCGGAGAGTTCGATGCCGTGCACGCGAACCCCTCGCCGGCGCAGGGGCAGCGCGATGCGACCCGTGCCGATGCCGAGTTCGAGGGCCGCGCCGGTTCCTGCCAGTTCCGCGAGGAAGCCCACGGCGGGATCAACCACCGCGGGATCGAAGAGCTCCGGCCACAGAACCTCATACCGCTCGGCTATCCACGCGTCGAAGAGAGCGTCCGGCATGACACCCAGCATCATGCGAATCGCTTCACACCGCCAGCGGGTTTCAGCCCGGGCCCCGGCGTCACGCCCGACAGGGCAGGCGTTGCCTGACGCGCTACTAAACTTGGGGTATTCATTTAGTTGAACTGTTCGCGTTTTGGGGGATAGGTTGGGTGCCATGACCGCATCCCAGACCCCGGCCACCGCCGATGAGCTGCGCGGTGCCGGCCTGAGGGTGACGGCCGCCCGCGTCGCGCTGCTCGAGACCGTCCGCGACGGTGATCACCTCGACGTCGACGCGATCGCCTCAGGGGTGCGCGATCGCGTAGGCCACATCTCCCTTCAAGCCGTGTACGAGGCCCTCCACGCGCTCACTGCCGCGGGACTCGTACGCCGCCTCGAACCGCCCGGCAGCCCGGCCCGGTTCGAGGGACGCGTCGGGGACAACCACCACCACCTCGTGTGCCGGTCGTGCGGTGTCGTCGCCGACGTCGACTGCGCGGTCGGCCACGCGCCCTGCCTGACCGCGTCCGAAGACCGCGGCTTCGCGATCGACGAGGCCGAGGTCATCTATTGGGGCCTGTGCCCCGGCTGTTCCACTGCCCGCACTTCCTGAGCACCGTGATCCGCATAGTTGAGAAGGATTTCCATGTCTGAGAACCCTGACGCAATCGTCACAGACCCGAAGATGGAGAGCGAAGGCGGCTGCCCGGTCGCGCACGGGCGCGCCCTGCACCCGACTCAGGGTGGCGGGAACCGCCAGTGGTGGCCGGAGCGGCTCAACCTGAAGATCCTCGCCAAGAACCCCGCCGAGGCCAACCCCCTCGGCGAGGAGTTCAACTACGCCGAGGCGTTCCTGAGCCTCGACCTTCCGGCCGTGAAGCGGGACATCGAGGAGGTTCTGACGACCTCGCAGGACTGGTGGCCGGCCGACTTCGGCCACTACGGCCCGTTCATCATCCGGATGGCGTGGCACAGCGCCGGCACCTACCGGATCAGCGACGGCCGCGGCGGCGCCGGGGCCGGCCAGCAGCGCTTCGCCCCGCTCAACAGCTGGCCGGACAACGGGAACCTCGACAAGGCTCGCCGCCTGCTGTGGCCGGTCAAGAAGAAGTACGGCCAGAAGCTCTCGTGGGCCGACCTCATGATCCTCGCCGGCAACGTCGCCCTGGAGTCGATGGGCTTCGAGACCTTCGGCTTCGCC
Source organism: Nonomuraea sp. NPDC049480 (assembly GCF_044465905.1). Taxonomy (NCBI): domain Bacteria; kingdom Bacillati; phylum Actinomycetota; class Actinomycetes; order Streptosporangiales; family Streptosporangiaceae; genus Nonomuraea; species Nonomuraea sp. NPDC049480. The sequence goes on along the minus strand of NZ_JBITMD010000001.1, from coordinate 527,784 downwards.
GGTGGCCGTGCGGACGTCTGGGAGCCCGATGAGGACGTCTACTGGGGTCCCGAGACCACCTGGCTCGGTGACGAGCGCTACACCGGCGACCGGGAGCTGGAGAACCCTCTCGGCGCGGTCCAGATGGGCCTTATCTACGTCAACCCGGAGGGCCCGAACGGCAACCCGGACCCGCTCGCCGCGGCCCGCGACATCCGTGAGACGTTCCGCCGGATGGCGATGAACGACGAGGAGACGGCCGCCCTGATCGTGGGCGGTCACACCTTCGGCAAGACCCACGGTGCGGGCCCGTCGGAGCACGTCGGCGCCGACCCCGAGGCCGCTCCGATCGAGGCGCAGGGTCTCGGCTGGGCGAACACCTTCGGCACCGGCAAGGGTGGCGACACGATCACCAGCGGTCTTGAGGGCATCTGGACGAACACCCCGACGACGTGGGACAACAGCTTCCTCGAGATCCTGTACGGCTACGAGTGGGAGCTGTTCAAGAGCCCCGCCGGCGCGCACCAGTGGCGGCCGAAGGACGGCGCCGGGGCGGGCACCGTCCCCGACGCCCACGACTCGTCGAAGAGCCACGCCCCGACGATGCTGACGACCGACCTCTCGCTCCGGTTCGACCCGGTCTACGAGCAGATCACGCGGCGCTGGCTCGAGCACCCCGACGAGCTCGCGGACGCCTTCGCCCGCGCGTGGTTCAAGCTGACCCACCGCGACATGGGCCCGATCGTGCGCTACCTCGGCTCGGAGGTCCCGTCCGAGCCGCTGCTGTGGCAGGACCCCCTCCCCGGGGTGACGCACGCGCTCATCGACGCTGAGGACATCGCCGTTCTCAAGGGCCAGATCCTCGCCTCGGGCCTGTCGGTGTCCCAGCTCGTGTCCACCGCGTGGGCTTCGGCCTCGTCCTTCCGCGGCAGCGACAAGCGCGGCGGCGCCAACGGCGCGCGCATCCGCCTGCAGCCGCAGATCGGGTGGGAGGTCAACGACCCCGACCGGCTGGCCACGGTGCTGGGCACCCTGGAGGGCATCCAGAAGACCTTCAACGCCGCCCAGTCCGGTGGCAAGCAGGTCTCGCTCGCCGACCTGATCGTGCTCGCCGGCGCCGCGGGCGTCGAGCAGGCGGCCAGGAACGCCGGCTTCGACGTCCAGGTCCCCTTCACGCCGGGCCGCGTGGACGCGTCGCAGGAGCAGACCGACGTGGAGTCGTTCGCCGCGCTCGAGCCGACCGCCGACGGGTTCCGCAACTACCTCGGGAAGGGCAACCGGCTGCCGGCCGAGTACCTTCTGCTCGACCGGGCGAACCTGCTGACCCTGAGCGCCCCCGAGATGACGGTCCTGGTCGGCGGCCTCCGCGTCCTGGGTGCCAACTACCAGCAGTCGCCGCTCGGCGTCTTCACCGCGACCCCCGGGTCGCTGACCAACGACTTCTTCGTCAACCTGCTCGACCTGGGCACGACGTGGAAGGCGACGTCCGAGGACGCGAACGCGTTCGAGGGCCGCGACGACGCCACGGGCGAGGTCAAGTGGACCGGCACCCGGGTCGACCTCGTCTTCGGGTCGAACTCCGAGCTGCGGGCGCTCGCGGAGGTCTACGCGAGCGATGACGCGCAGGAGAAGTTCGTGAAGGACTTCGTCGCGGCGTGGGACAAGGTGATGAACCTGGACCGGTTCGACCTCGTCTGATCACGACGTCCAGGCCGGCCGCACCGGCCGGCCTGGACCTGACGATCTTCGCCCCGCGGGACCGCTGCCGGATCCCGCGGAGGCGTCAGCGGCTGTAGGCCCCGAGCTCCCAGAGCGAGTAACCCCATTGGGTGCCGCGCTGGACGCCGCTCATCCTGACGTGGCGGGCGTCGACCGCCGGGAACGTGACGTTGTCGACGCCTCCGTCTCCTGCCGTGGTGGTGTGCACGGTCGACCAGGAGCTGCCGTCCTTCGACACCTCGATCCGGTAGCTCTTGCCGTACGCCGCCTCCCAGCGCAGGATCACCCTGCCGACGCGCCGCACGGAGCCCAGGTCCACGCGGATCCACTGGTTGTCGCTGTGCGCGCTGCCCCAGCGGGTGCCCAGATCGCCGTCGACGGCCCGGGCGCCCGGCAATGACCCCTCCGCGCTCGACACGGTCACCGTACGGCCGCGCGCCAGGTTCGCCACGTCGTCACCGCGCCGCGCGGGGAACGAGACGACCTGGTGGTACGTCGGCCGGTTCTGCCAGGAGATCAGCGCGTGCTTGATCCCGCCGAGCGGGGCCTGCCGGATCGTGTCGGCGCACCACTGGTCGCCCGCCGAGCACACGTCGTCGCCCGGGTACGTGGTCGCCGCCGGCTCGGCGAGCGCCTCCGTGAGGCTGGCGAGCAGCACCTGCCGGCACCCGGCGACGGTCCCGTCACCGCAGTGACGACGAGGGAGCGCCCCGGCCACCGGGTCACCGAGGACCGCCCGCAGATCCTTGTCCACCCAGCCCCACCAGCCGTACTGCAGGGCGGACCCCTTGTGCGGCTGAGCGCCGTTGGCGGAGGACGGGTAGGAGGACACGTCGCCCCTCTGGTGTCCGGAGGGCGACTCGTTGATCTGCAGGGCGTTCACCAGCGCCTGGTAGAGCTCGCCGCCCAGGCCCGGGCGGAACTGGGCGCGGACCAGCTTGGGCCACCAGGCGTCCATGACGCGGATGGCGTCGGCGTGGGCGTAGGCCTTGCTGCCCGCCGCGGTCTCCTTGCGCAGCGAGCCCGCCTGCCGCCAGGCCGACAGCTTGGCGATGGCGGACGACAGCGCCGGATCGTTCACCGTGCCGAGTACGCGGAGCAGTTCGGGCAGGACATCCTTGCCGCGCAGGTCGGTCACCGCCGCCTCGGCGACGATCTTCACCGTGCCCGCGCGGTCCAGCTTGCCGCCGCCGCCCAGCGCCGCCTTGACCGGCTTGTCCAGCAGGTCGCCCCGGTGCACCGCGGAGAAGCTGAAGTTGCCGTCCGCCGCGCCGAAGTCCCTGGCCTGCTTGTTGTTCCAGCTCACGTAGTAGTCCTGGTTCACGGACTTGGGACGCTGGGCGACCGGCAAGTACGTGGCGACGTTCGTCGCCGGGTTCCAGCCCTGCCACTCATGCGCCGGATCGGCCGCCATCGGCAGGTCCGGGTCGGAGACCGCCGAGCGCGCCGGCACGTCCCCGGACAGGAAGTAGGCGGCGTCGGCCGAGTTGACGTAGAACCAGTTGAAGTTGAACGAGATGTTGGCCGCGGAGTTCATGAAGTCGGCCGCGGTGCCCATCTGCCCGGGTTCGTTGAACATCATGAAGCCGATCGCGGAGTCCACTTCCCGCATGTAGGTGGATCGCAGGACGGCGAACGCGGTGGGGGTGCCGTTCACGGTGCCCCGCCAGGTGACCAGGCCGTACTTGGTGCGATGGATGACCAGCTTGTACGAGCCGGCGGGGGTGTTGTCGGCGGTGGTGGGCTTCCAGGAGTTGGTACGCTCCAGCTTCTCCATCGCGACGCACTGCCCGCGGAACATGTAGTGCGCGGAGTTCTGGGTCGGGGTGCCGCCGGCGGGCTCGCACAGCGTGAGCGCGTACGTGTCGGTGATGTCCTGGTTGCTGGACGTGGCGCTCCACGCGTAGTCCGGGCCCCGGCCGAGCAGGACGTACATGTTGAGTCCTGCGAAGGCGGCGCCGCGGGCCTTGATGCCGGGCGCCTCGATCTCTTGGAGCATCAGCAGCTGGGGCGCGAAATAGCCGGTCTGCGGGCCGAAGACGCCGATCGGGTGCCCGGTGGCCGACTTGGCCCCCGAGATGACGACGGCGTTGGACATGGACGCCTGCCCCGGCTCCACGCGCAGCCCGGGCAGTACGCCCTCGGCCTCGGTCTCCGGGATGACCGCCGAGCCGGTCGCCCCCTCGACCACGCTCACCGGCCGGGTCGTCGCGAGGTCGGGCAGCGCGACGCCGGTGGCCCCGGCAGGCGGGTTGCCCCAGGGGAAACTCTGCCCGTCGTGCAGCGTCAGCACGGTCTCGGGGTCGTTGCGGCCGCGGAACGCCTGCCATGCCTGGTCGCCGGCCGCGGTGCCGTACTTGGCCCGTGCGGCCACCCGCACCAGCGCCGACTGCATCTCCATGCCGCCACCGCCGCCGAACAGGCCGCCGATGACGCCGGAGATGGCGATGAGGTCGGTGATCGTGAAGTGCTTGGGGCCGCCGGCGTTGGTGACGGAGTCCAGGTGCCCGGCGAGGACGTATTCGCCGGGGCAGTCACGCCGGGACATGCACCGGTCGATGTAGGCGTTCGCGCCCGCGACGTAGTTCTCCACGTCGGCGTAGAGCTGGGCGCCGCGCGGGCCGCTCGCGCGCAAGCGGTCGAGCTGGGCCCGGAAGTCGGCCTCGGTGTAGGGGGAGTTGCGCCAGACGCTCTGCTCCAGCTCGCGGTTGCCCTGGGCGCCGCCGGCGAAGGTGGTCAAATCGCCACGGCCGACGTGGCGCATGAGGTCCATGAGGAACAGCCGGTCCTGGGCGCCGGCGAACCCGGCTCCGAACATCGCGCCGTCCCGGGTGGTGCCTTTGATGTGCGGCACGCCGGTCGCCTTGTCCCGGGTGATCGTGACGTCGGAGCGGGGCGAGAGCGTGCTCTCCACCTGGCCCGCGGGCACGCCGAAGGAGGCGTCGTTGAAGAAGTTCTCGATCTGGTCGTCGGTGAGCCCGCTGTAGGCGTTGATCAGGCCGGCGTACTTGCCGAGCTGGTCGGCGCTGTGCGCGGGCAGCGTGCCGAACGCCTGGTTGCCGAGGACCTCGACGAGGGTGGCGTTGCCGTTCTGCCCGGGCGGGAGGACGTCCGAGCACTGCCCGAGACAGTAGTCGTCGCGGATCTCGTCGAGCGCCGCGGTGAGGCTGGAGGCGGTGGTGGAGCTGGAGGTGGAGGCGGCACTGGGGGGTGCGGTGAGGACCGCTGTGAGGGTGGCGAGGGCGGTGGCCGTCGCGACCGCAGCTAAGACGCGCATGGCATCCTCTCCGGGTCGAAGGTCGAATCCCGAGAACACGAGCCCTACTCAGGTTTCGCTGCTCGCAAGTTACGCTCCAGTAGACCGCCGGTCAACGATCTGCTCCGCGATCGCACTGGCGCGGCGGGTCTTGTGGGGGCGAGGAGCCATGTTTACTCTCGAGTAACCACCCGCCTAGAACAAGTTCTAGGCGGTGCTCAGCGTGCGGATGCGCGCGTTTTCGCAGGTGATGACCCGACCGATGCGAAAGGCGGGGCGACGATGTCCTCAGGCAAGAACAGAAACTCGCGGCGGCTGATCCTTGGTGGGATGGTGGTCGCGCTGGCGCTGGCCGTCGCGGGTTCTGGTACGGCGGCAGCGGTCACACGGCAGGCGGGCGCCTCTGCCTTACGGGAGGTGCTGTTCGTCGGCAACAACTGGGACGGTACGGCCGACGTCATCGATTCCACGGGCGGCTTCGCCAAGATCGGCCGCGTCAACGTCATCCCCGACAAGGACCAGCGGCTGAGCGAGATCTACCTCAACCCGATCAAGCTCGCCTACTTCCTCGCCATCCGGGAGACCGTGGGCGAGGGGCACGACCAGTTCGTGGACGACATGTACACCACGCCCGACGGCACGGCCGTGGTCGTGTCGCGGCCGAGCTTCGCCGACGTCGTCTCGATCGACCTGGCCACCGGCCGGATCAAGTGGCGGTTCCCGGTATCGGGCTACCGTGCGGACCACATGGCGGTCTCGCCGGACGGCAGGCGCGTCGCGGTGTCGGCGTCGACGTCCAACACCGTCCACGTCCTCGACATCCAGACCGGCAGGGAGGCCGGGTCGGTCAAGACCGGCGACAAGCCGCACGAGAACGTGTTCACGCGCGACGGCAGATACCTGTGGAACATGTCGATCGGCGAGGTGAACACCGACCTCGACGATCCGTGGCTGGACTGGACGAAGGGCGACCGGCGCATCACCGTCATCGACACCTCGACGTTCAAGCAGGTCAAGACCATCGACATGCGCCAGCGGCTGGACGCCTTCGGGCACACGAACGTCTCGGACGCCGTACGGCCTGCCGTGTTCGCCCCCGGCGAGTCCCTGCTCTACTTCCAGGTCTCGTTCTTCAACGGCTTCTATGAGTACGACGTGGCCGCCGACCGGATCACCCGGGTGAAGACCCTGCCGGAGAACCCTTCGACCAGCAAGAACCGCAACGACTGGATCAACGACTCCCGCCATCACGGCGTGTCGATGAGCCCCGGCGGCGACAAGCTGTGCGTCGCGGGGACCATGGACGACTACGCGACCATCGTCGACCGCGCGACGCTCCGGGAAGGGCCGCTCGTCACCGCGTCCAAGCCGTACTGGGCGACCGTGAGCGGCGACGGCAGGGCGTGCATCGTCTCCGAGAGCGGCGCCGACCGGGTCACCGCGATCGACTTCGCCACGGGGCAGAAGGTGGCGTCGATTCCGGTCGGGGATCACCCTCAGCGGGTCCGCCTCGGCCGCGTACCGGCCGGCTGGACCGGCCCCGCGGGCGGCTGACACCCCTCACGGTAAGCAGGCCTGGACAGGCGATCTCGAGGGCAAGATTATGAGTGCGACTCACTTTCTTGCCCTCGGGCATGCCCCCTTGGAGTCGCACATGTCTGTCACCGCGTCTGTCCGGCGGCCGGTCGTCCTGCTCGTTCTCGCCCTCCTCCTGGCGGTGGTCCCGGCCAATGCCGCCGCGGCGGCGGGATCGGGCGCGAACGGCGCCTTCTCCGTGCTCACCTACAACGTGGCCGGACTCCCCGAGCCGCTGTCCAGCGGGAACCCCGCGACCAACACCCCGCTGATCGGCGCCCGCCTCGGCCCGTACGACGTCGTGCACGTCCAGGAGGACTTCAACTACCACGCGGCCCTCTACGCGGCCGACACCCACCCGCATCGCACGCCCACGAGCGGCGGGGTTCCGTTCGGCGACGGGCTGAACACGCTGTCCGGCTTCCCCTACAGCGACTTCCAGCGCGTCAAGTGGAACCAGTGCAACGGCACCGACTGCCTGACGCCCAAAGGCTTCACGTTCTCCCGTATCCGGTTCGCCGAGGGTGTGTACGTCGACTTCTACAACGTGCACGCCAACGCCGGCAGCGAGTCCGCCGACCTCGCGGCGCGCCGGGCGAACATCACTCAGTTGTCGCAGTTCATCCAGGCCTACTCCGCGGGCCAGGCCGTCGTGGTCATGGGCGACACCAACACCCGCTACACCCGCACCGGCGACAACATCCGCACGCTGGTCGACGACAACGGGCTGAAGGACGCCTGGGTGCAGGCCGTGCGCGGGGGCGTGCCCCCGGCGGCCGGCGACCCGGCCCTGGTGTGCGACCCGGCGAACGTCACCGACGACTGCGAGGTCGTCGACAAGATCTTCTATCGCGGCAACCGGTTCGTCCGGCTCGACCTGCTGGGCTACCACAACGAGAACGCGAGGTTCCTCGACGGCGCGGGCGCGCCGCTCTCCGACCACTACCCGCACCTGGCCAGGTTCTCCTGGAGCTTGGACTCCGGCATCCGGATGAGCGAACAGTTCGGAGGCCCGCACGGAACGCCGTTCACCGATGTGGCGGCCCTGCCGGCCGCGACCCAGGTGCGTCGCCTGCTCGTCCGGGCCGGCTCGCGCGTCGACCAGGTCGGCATCGAGTACGGCACGGGCCGGACACTGACGCACGGCGGCACCGGCGGCACGGCGCGCTCGCTCGACCTGGGCGCGGGGGAGCACCTCACCCAGCTCACCCTGTGGTCGGGCCAGCGGAACGGCCACACCCGGATCTTCGCCCTCACCGCCCGTACCAACCTGGGCCGCACCCTCAGCGTGGGCACCCAGACCAGCACCCAGGCCACCTTCACCGCCCCGTCAGGCTGGAAGATCAGTGGCTTTCACGGCCGCTCCGGCGATGAGGTCGACAAACTCGGCGTGATCTACACCCCGATCTGATGTGAGGTAAGCACACCACATTTCTGGTGTGTATGGAGATCGTCCAGAGATTGCGTCGTTTGACCTGGATGCAATGGATCGGCGCTTCATCTAGGCCGCTCCCCGTATCAGGAAAGCCGCGCTCCCGTCGTTGACCAGGCTTCTGGTGTGGATCATATTCCGACGATCCGGCCACGGCGACATGCTCGCCGGGCGGCTCCTGCCGGGTGTGCTTCGCCCGGCGGGCGCTGGAATCTTTGCACACGCGTGATTCATGAAATTGCTGATTTCCGGATAAGTCGGGCAGTGCCGGATTTGATCGGCAAATCAACTCTAGAATTTTGTTCGTGCCCGAGTCGGATGGAATGTTGATCTCTCAGCGCTACCGGTTGATCAAGGTGGTGGGTGCGGGAGGGATGGGCCGGGTTTGGCTCGGCCATGACGAATTGATCGGCCGCGAAGTGGCGATCAAAGAAGTTCTGCTGCCGCCCGATCTTGACCAAAGGCAGCGGGAAGCGGTGACCCAGCGCGCCATCCGGGAGGCCCGCGCCGCCGGCCGCCTGAACCATCCCGGCATCGTGACCGTGTACGACGTCGTTGAGCATCACGATGCTCCGGCGATCGTCATGGAGTTCGTCCGGGGCGGTTCCCTGGCCGACGCCATCCGGACGCGGGGCGGTCTGCCCGTCGAGCAGGTCGCGGGCATCGGATTGGCGATGCTCGACGCCTTGCTGGTCGCACACCAGAACGGGATCGTGCACCGTGACCTCAAGCCGGCCAACGTCCTGCTGGGCGGCAACCGGGTCGTGATCACCGACTTCGGCATCGCGAGCCTGGCCGGCGATCCTCAGCTGACCAGGTCGAACATGATCATGGGGACGCCCGCGTTCATGGCCCCCGAGCAGGCGCATGGTGAACCCGCCACGCCGGCGTCGGACCTCTGGTCGCTGGGTGCGACGCTGTACGCGGCGGTGGAGGGCCGTCCGCCCTTCGACGGCAACGACTTCCTCGCGGTGCTGTCCGCGCTGCTCACCAGAGACCCTCGCCCTCCGGTACGGGCGGGACGCCTCACGTCTCTGCTGATGGCTCTGCTGCGCAAGGACCCGGCGCAGCGGCCGACCGCGGAGCAGACCGCCCATCTCCTGTCCGCCGCGGCCGGATCGGGTCCGCCCGCCATGATCGTTCCGGCTCCCGTCGCAGGACAGGCCGGGCCTTACACCGTCCCCCCGTCGCCGGTGAGCGAAATGCCCACCCGCCGCGGCCGCGTCCGGCGGCGCACGATACTCCTCGGCGGCGCCGCTGCCCTCGTGGCGATCGGCGTTCCTTCCGCGGTGTGGATATCAGGCCGGAACGATCCGGGCCAGGCACTTCGGCCGGCCGAGACACCCGGTCCGAGCGGCTCCCCGGAGACGAGCCGCGCCCCCGAGCCGAGCGGCACCATCGAGGAGAGCGGCACGACCGAGCCGGCCGCCCCCGCCGAGATCGTCGACCACATCCGGCTGAACGGGCATCGCAAGAGCGTCACCTCGGTGGCGTTCAGCCCCGACGGCACGCTACTGGCCAGCGGAGACGACGATCTCACGCCGAGACCCAAGACCCGCCTGTGGAACGCGGCCAGCGGGAAGCTCATCACCACGCTGCTCGGCCCGCCGGGACATGGAGGCGCCTCGGCGCAGATCGTGGCGTTCAGCCCGGACGGCAGGCTCCTTGCCAGCGGCGGCAACTTCCTCGGCGACAGCACCCGGCTGTGGAACGTCGCCGACCGGCGGCTCATCGGAGCGCTGTCCCAAAGTGGTTCGATCATGAAGTCCCTGGCGTTCAGCCCCGACGGTCGCACGATCGCGGGGGTGACGCACACGGGTTCCGTCAAGCTGTGGGATGTGAGGACCCGGCAGGTCAAGATCGGTCTGCCGGACAGCGACGGATTCCGTAACGTGATGTTCAGCCCGGACGGCGCGCTCCTGGTCAGCGGTGGCCGCGGTCATGAGATCCGCCTGTCCGACGCCGGCACCGGGCGAACCGTCCGTACGATCACCGACACGACCGGTCAGGCCGTGGCCTTCAGCCCCGACGGCAGGACCCTCGCAGCCGCCGACTCCGACGGCACGTACAGCCTCCGGCTCTGGGACGTGGCCACCGGCCGCAGCCAGGCCGCCTTCGACCGCATCGACGGTCTCGTGACCGACGTCCTGTTCAGTCCGGACGGCAAAACGCTCGCCAGTTGGAGCCACGGGAACGTCGTACACCTGTGGGATGTGGCGGACGGGCGCATCCGCGCGACCCTGGTCGGCCACTCCGGCCAGGTGCACACCGTCGCGTTCAGCCCTGACGGAACGAAGATCGCCAGCGCCGGCCGGGACACCACCATCCGCATCTGGAACCTCACCGGCTGATCACGCCCCTCAGCGCACGATCGCCTCGGCCGCCTGCTCCGACGCCACGCCGATCATTCGTGCGGTCCTGTCTGCGTCACCGCGGCCGAGCATCAAGGGTCCGGTGTCCCCGCGTCGGGAGGGACATGCGGCGGAGGGTGGCCGGCTGGGCGGAACGTCAGCTGGTGTCGAGCCAGCCGAGCCGTGCTGCGCGTACGCCTGCCTGGAAGCGGCTGGTTGCCCCCAGCATCGCCGTCAGCTCGCTGACCAGGCGGGTGACGGTGCGGGTGGAGACGCCCATGCTGCGGGCGATGGCGGAGTCCTTCGCGCCGGCGGCCAGCATGCGCAGCACCGCCCGTTGCTGATCGGTGAGGGGACCGCCCTCGGCAGATCTCGGTACCTCATCGGGTTCGGATGCTGTCGTCCAGCAGTAGTCGTAGATCGCCGCGAGGGATTTCACCACGCTGCCGCCGCGGATCAGGAGGGTGCCTGCCTGCAGGTTCTCGGGGTCGGCCTGGACGACGGCGGTCCGGCGGTCGTAGATCAGCATGCGGGTGGGGATGACCGGGGCGACTCGTATCTCGATGCCGTGCTGTCGCCATCGGCCCATGTATTCGCGTATCAGGGGATTCGACAGGGCGATCTGCGCGTGCAGGGCACGCATTCGTACGCCGTTGCGCATGGTCGTCTGGCTGCGGGCGAGCCCCTCCTCCAGGGATTCGCGCGTCCACGCGGCGACCGGGTGCATGCCGAGCACCTCGTGTTCGGTCAGTTCGGCCAGCTCGTCAATGCGCTTGGACAGGTGCTCGCTGCGGGCGGGCCACGAGAAGAATTCGACGTGGATGCGGCTGTCCGCCTGTCTGGGCAGGTCGAGGTAGTGCTTGGCGAGGACTGCTGTCCTGACGTGCTGCTCGACGAGGCTGTCGAGAAGCCGATGGCTGCTTTGCAGGCTGCGGTTGAGCGCTGCGGCCACGTCGGCGGCGGTCTGGGTTTCCGGGTCCAGCAGGTTGAGCTGGGAAAGCTGATCGCGGGCCAGCTCGATGTCCGCCCCCGCGAGGCTCAGCTGCTCTGCCGCCTCGGGCAGCGACTCGCCTCGTTCCTGCATCCGGGCGTACAGAGAACGCGCGACACTGCCCTTCGCCGGATGCGGCCCCCCGTCCACAGGACTCCCTCCCCCTTGGGTCAACGCTGAACATTGACATATTCGGCCCTTTGTCGGCAAAAGGTTCTGGTTTCCGCCATGTCGTACTTCGGAAGCTTTTCCGTCCTCCATGAGGCGCCTGCGTGCATCACCATCGCTTCCAGCGAGGCGAAACAGCATCGCCGTGAACGAGAAGGAGGGATCCGGTTGATCACCGTTGCCTACAGTCTTGTCTCCTATCGCGTCACCGGTCTGTCACCGGCGACGTGCGAGCACTGCCTGGCCGCCATCAAGCTGGAGCTCATCCAGGTGCCGGGCATCGTCGGAGTGGACGTCGACCCGGCGGAAGCCCGCGTGAGCATTCTCACCGACGGTCCCGTCGACGAGGCGCGGGTACTCACGGCCATGGAGGCGGCCGGCTGCACCGTCGAGGACTCCTGACCCGCAGGCCGCCGAGGTCCGCCACCGTCGGGTGGCGGATCCGGGGCCGTGTTCCCGCTCGTCCCGGCCCTGCCGGCCACTCCCCACCGCGATGATGTCCGGTCAATGTCCTGTCCTCGTCCTGGTCCGCCTATGGCCGGTGATGGACACTCAACGGTGCGACACGGTGAGATCGTTTTCGCGCGGCTGACAAGATCTTCGATATGTTCGACTGAATTCACGACGCCAAGTCAACGCCGATGTTGGATGCCGTACAGGAGATGCCATGGTTGCTCGCCATACGATCGCCCTATCCGCCGTTGCCGCCGCGGTCGTGCTGTTAGGCGGCCTCGCCGCACCGCCACAGGCGGTCGCGTCGGAAGGCGGCGCCAGGGGCGAACTCGCGCAGCACCTGCGGCAGACGCTCGACCAGTTGCGGTTCGAGCAGGTCCTGGACACCGACCCGCCGACGAGCACCGCCGAGCTGAACCTGCTGAGGCAGCGCAGTCACGACAAGGAAGCGGAGAAGCCGCAGAGGGCGGCAGACCTGCGTGCCGCGGCCGCGGCTGCCGAGCCGATCTCGCAGCAGCCGCAGCTCGACGTGACCGTCATCGAGCTGAACGGTCGCGGCCGCGCCGTGTCCTCCGGCACCGTGCTGATGAGCCCGCAGTACCCGAACGGGAAGATCGTGCCGGTGGACCGCAACCTGCACACCACCGACGTGCGCTGGCGGCAGTGGGACGACGCCGGCTGGTACGCCAACCACGGTCAGGGCACCATCGACGTGGTGCCGGGCCGTGAGAACGCCTCCACCGACTTCATGCTTCCCTACCCCGCGTCGGTGCTGAAGCTGATGGTGGCCTTCGGCGTGCTGCGGCTGGTGGACCAGGGCGTGATCTCGCTCGACGACACCTATGCCTACCAGCCCACGACGATCAGCTCGCTGTGCGGCCCGGCCGGCAGCAACACGGTCCGCAACTACCTCGACGCCTCACTCACGTGGTCGTCCAACGCCGCCTCCTGCGCCATGGTCAAGCTGCTGCACGACCACGCCGCGGTCGACGGCCTCAACCGAACCTTCCAGGACCTGGGCCTGGAGACGCTGCAGCTGAAGAACACCAACCCGGCCAACGGCGCCCGCTGGGGCAACCCGGTCACCATGAGCTCGCTCGACACGGCCAAGCTCCTGATGCTGGTCAACGGCGGCGCGGGCACGTTGTGGACGGCTCCCAACGGCACCAAGGTCACCGCCGACGTCCTGAGCAACGCCTCACGCACGTTCTTCAGGAGCAAGCTGAGCGACCAGGGCATGAACGTCACCCTGTCGACCACCAACTGGTGCGGCGCCCCCTATCCCGCCCAGGGCATCCCGCAGCTCACGCCGTCGCGCTGGATCGGCGCCGACGGCACCGCCACCATCCCCGGACAGGGCATCGCGTACGGCCGCGACGTGCGGCCGTGCAACAACGCGGCCGAGGTCACGTTCGCCCACAAGAACGGCTGGGTGAGCAACTCCGGCGCCGACGCGGGCATCGTGAAGGCCCTCCCCGGCAAGGGAGGCCGCACCTACATCATCGCCATGTTCTCCAACCTCGGCTACCAGTACGTCGACTCCAACCGCCCGCCGACCGGCGCCGAGAACGTCTGGTTCACCGAGAAGCTGGCCAAACTGGGCAAGGCCATCGACGAGTACGAGAAGCAGCGCCGCATGTAGACGGTTTCGCCGTGACTCCGGGGGCACAACGCGTTCCACCAGGCTGCCTCAGTCACGGACACCTGACTTCCCCCGTTACAACTCGCTGGCTCCATACTGGATGGCGTGCTTGGGCGGCTCGATGAGCAGCGGGAGATCGATTGTGCGCTCGGCCGTGCGAAGGCCGGCCTCAGCGGCGCCCTCCTCGTCACCGGTGACGCGGGCATCGGCAAGTCGGCGCTGCTCGACTACGCGGAGTCCCAGGCAATCGGCTGGCGGGTGCTTCGCACGCGCGGGGTGGAGTCGGAGGCGGCCATCCCCTTCGGCGCGCTCCAGATGCTGCTCCGCCCGGTGCTGGGTCAGATCGACAAGCTCCCCACCGGCCAGGCGATCGCGTTACGCGGCGCCTGCCGGTTGACCATGTCGGCGATATGCGACCGCTTCCTCGTCGGCCTGGCCGCTCTGACCTTGCTGTCGGAGCTGGGTGACGAGCCGGTCCTGTGCTTGATCGACGACACGCAGTGGATGGATCGCTCCTCGCTGGATGCGTTGCTGTTCGCCGCCAGGCGGCTGCACGCCGAGGGCATTACCATGATCTTCGCCGGCCGCGGCAGCGGGTCCGCGTACGGCATCGCGGAGCTGCCTTTGGACGGGCTCGCTGAAGAGGCGGCGGCCGCGCTGCTGGCCGAGAACCTGCCGCCTCAGGTCCGCCGCAGGATCATCGCCGAGGCGCAGGGCAACCCCCTGGCCCTGCTGGAGCTGTCGGCGCAGCTCACGCCCCGCCAGCGAGAGGGCCGATTAGGCGCACTGCCGTCCTATGTCGATGCCGGGGCACCGACCCGCAGCGTCCAGTGGGTCTTCCGCGAGCAGATCATGGCCCTTCCCGAGGCCACCCAGACCGCCCTGCTGGTCGTCGCCGCCGACGACACCGGCGAGCTGGCTGTGCTGCTTCGAGCGGCCGGGCGACTCGGCTGCGACGCCGCGGACCTGGCGGCCGCCGAGCGCGCCACCATGATCCACGTGACGGCCGACGGCGTGGTGAGCTTCCGGCATCCCTTGATCCGAAGCGCCGCCTATCACGCCGCACCCTATTTCCGCCGCCAGGCCGCGCACCTCGCTCTGGCCGAGGTTCTGGACGACAGCCACACCGATCGGCGAGCCTGGCACCGCGCGGCCGGCAGACCGGCGCCCGACGAATGTCTCAGCCAGGAATTGGCGGGTGTAGCCGTACGCGCGAAACTTCAACAGGATGCCGCGGCCGCCTCCGCCGCGTTCGAGCGGGCCGCGGAGTTCACCGCCGTGCCCGGCCGGCGTACCGAACTGGTGCTGTCCGCCGCCGAGCAGGCGATGCACGCCGGGCAGCTCCCGCGCGTCGAACGGTTGGCCGCACGGGTCGAGGACACGGCGGACCCGGCTCGGCTGGCGCGAGTCAACGCCTGGACCTCTGGCGAACGTGGCAATCCGTGTCACGCGGCCCGCAGCCTTGTCGAGGGAGCCCGCCGTGTGGCCGACCCGGAGGTGGCGGCCCAACTGCTGTGCGACGCGATCCGGGCCGCCTCCCTGGGCGGGAACGCGACGATCGCTCGTGAGGCCGAGGCCACCCTGCGTGCACTCGCGCTGCCTGCCTCCGAGCTGCTGCGGGTCCAGGCGCGCGGCATGGCCACGGTCACCCGCCTCATCGAGGGCGACCCGGTCACGAACCTGACCGACCTGCGTACGGCGGCCGTCCAGCTCGCCACCAGCCCGGCCATGCTGCCGCTGGCCAGCTCGCTGAGTCTCATAGCCGGCGAGGAGCATACGGCGCGCGACCTCGCCGCGCAGTTCGTGGCCCGATGCCGTGACGGCGGCTGGATCGGCGTTCTGCCGGACGCGCTGGCGTTGCTGGCCCAGGCCCAGATGCTGGGCGATCAGCACGCGGAAGCGCATGCGGCGGCACAGGAAGCGCTGGCCATCTCGTGTGACACCCACCAGCAACACCGGGTCGGTCAGATCAGCGGCGTGCTCGCCTGGCTGGCCGCAGTCCGCGGCGACACGGAGTCCTGCCTCGATCTGGCTGAACGGGCAAGCCGGGATGTGCCTTCCGTCCAGGCGATCGCCACGTGGGCCGTGGGCCTGCACCACCTGGCCGCCTGCCGCTGGGAGCAAGCCCGCGTGCACCTCGTGGAGGTGTCGGCCAAGCACCCCATTGTGGGCTTGTTCGCGGCACCCGACCTGGTCGAAGCGACGGTCCGGAGCGGACGGCCTGCCGAGAAGGCGGCGCTCGGATTCGAGGAATGGGCCGCGGCGGTGAACAGGCCCTGGGCGACATCCGTCGCCGCGCGCCTCAAGGCCATCACGGCAAACCGCCAAGTCCATTTCGAGGAGGCGCTCGGCGTCGCCGCGGATCAGCCGTTCCGCACGGCCCGCACACGCCTGCTCTACGGTGAGTGGCTCAGGCGGGAACGCCGTCGTGGCGACGCCCGCCGGCAGTTGCGGATGGCCCAAGAACTGTTCGACCAGCTCGGTGCCGGTGCGTGGCGGGCACGGGCGAGCGCGGAGCTGGAAGCCACCGGCGTCACCGCTCCGTCGGCCGGGGGCAGGCGGGTGGAGTCCCTGACTCCGCAGGAACGGCAGGTGGCGCTGCTGGCGGCCGAGGGGCTCTCCAACCGGCAGATCGGCGCGCGGCTGTTTCTCAGCCCTCGGACGGTGGGCCATCACCTGTCGAATGCGTTCCGCAAGCTGGGGATCGCCTCACGCGAGGAACTGGCCGGATTGATGACGGATATGGCGCCCCGATGACACGCGCGGATTTAGGTCATACCGGCGGATACGGGAGTGATCGTTAGCGAAGTACCGTGCAGCCACCCCCACCGAACGGAGTGCGCATGCACAAGCTCCGCAGACTCGGCATTGCCCTCATCCTTGTCATCTCCGCCGTGGCCTTCACCGGCCAGCCCGCGCACGCCGCTCCATCCAGGGCGGACGGGAAACGTATCACCCTGCTGGTCCACGGCTTCGATCGGGAAGCCGACCCCAACTGCGCCGGCGGCTGGAAGTCCGCCAAGGATCTGCTGGTCGCCAACGGCTGGACCACTGTCTACACCTTCGGCTACTACACCGGCGCCACGAACTGCGACGTGAAGGTTGACGGCACGACCGACACACGTATCCAGGAAGTCGGCCGCCAACTCGCCTGGACGGTCTACTACTTCTGGTCGAGCCAAAATGTCGCGATCGACATCATGGCCCACTCGATGGGCGGGCTCGTCTCCCGTGCCGCGATCGAGGGGGTACGCAGATACGGCGCCGCGGTGTCCACCGCCGACCTGCCCCAGGTGAATGCGCTGGCCGACGCGGGCATCGCCGCGTGGCCCAGCGGGTGGCCGCCGTACCTGTACATCGAGGACATCGTGACCCTCGGCACCCCGCACAAGGGAATCGACGGCATTCTGGAGGGGTGCGCGCTCACGCACGAACAGTGCAGCGACATGCGCGGTGGTAGCGGCTTCCTGTCCTGGCTCGGCGGGCTGAAGTCCTCCGCGATGGGCACCGACTACACCCTGCTCGGCTCCGCCCACGACGACACGGTCGACGGCGAGTCAGCGGTGAAGAACTGGGACAGCGACGTCAGCCATGCCGCTGTGTACGACAAGGCCTCAGACGGTGACACCATCAGCCACAGCGAGATGCGCACCGAGAAGGCCACGGCGTTCGACGCCGAGTGGCGCAACCTGGACGACCACGGCAAGGGCTGGTACAACCCGCCACTCGTCCAGGGCATGTATGGCCTCTACAACCACATGCTCTACTAGCGAGCCGAACGGATCATGATCATGGCCGGCCGATCTGGCCCCCCTCCTGCTCGGCCGGCCAGAACCTCGATTCGACGGGCAGGCCCTGCCGTCGCCGGTGCCGTCATCGTCGAACGTCTCGGCCATGAAGCCGATATGAAGCCGACGACAGAAGCCGTCGGCCGGTCGGATTGTTAGACTGCCCTGGTGATCATGGGGCGATCTGCCGAACGGTCGCGGCTCAATCGCCTGATCGCCGATGCCAAGCACGGCCAGAGTCGTTCGCTGGTGTTGCGCGGCGAGGCCGGCATCGGCAAGACGGCTTTGCTCGACTACGCGGCCGACGTCGCCGGCGGCATGCGCGTGCTCCGCGTGGTCGGGGTCGAGTCCGAGGCCGAGATCCCGTTCGCCGGTCTCCAGTTGTTGTTCGCCCGCTTCGCCGACCGGTTCGACGCGCTGCCCGGCCCGCAGGCTCACGCGTTGCGGGCGGCGTTGGGCGCGAGTTCCTCGTCCGGTGAGCGGCTGCTGGTGGGTGCGGCGGTGCTGACTCTGCTCTCCGAACTGGCCGAGGAAGGGCCGGTGTTGTGCCTGGTCGACGATGTGCACTGGTTCGATCAGTCGTCAATCGACGCCCTGCTGTTCGCGGTCCGGCGACTTCACACGGATCCGGTGGCGACGATCCTCGCGGCGCGGGACGGCGAGCGCCTTTTCACCGCGGCCGGCGTCGACAGTCTCACGCTCCGGCGCCTCGACCGGGCCGACTCCGCTCGTCTGCTGGCAAGCGTCCGGACGCTGCCGGGTGAGATCGCCGAGCGCGTGCTCCTCGAGTCTGGCGGCAATCCCTTGGCCATCCTCGAACTTGCGGCCAACGATGGCGCGGCCCATCGTCCGGCGCCGGTGGCCCCGCTTCCCGCCACCGGCCGGCTGGAGGAGCACTTCCGGAATCAGATTCGCGCGCTGCCCGAGCGCACCCGCTTGGCGCTGCTGCTCGCGGCGGCGGACGATCGCTCGGAGCTCCGGTCGTTCTCGGACGCCGCGGCGCGTCTCGGTCTGCACGCCTCCGACCTCGAGCCGGCCGAACACCGTCACCTCGTCCGAGTGACATCCGACGCCGTGGAGTTCCGGCATCCGTTGATCCGGGCTTCGGCCTACCAGGACGCACCGCTGGCCCGGCGAGCGGCCGCGCACGGGGTGCTGGCGGCGACGCTGTCCGACCCACGTGATGCCGACCGGCGGGCATGGCACCTCGCGGCGGCGGCGACAGGTACCGACGACAACGCCGCAGCCGAGCTTGAGGCGGCGGCGCGGCGTGCCGTCGTCCGCGGTGCTCCGGCCGGTGCCGCGCGAGCGCTGGAGCGGGCGGCGCGGCTGAGCGTCGGGCGCGCCGACCGAGCCAGGCGTCTCGTCGAGGCCGCTCGCACCGCCTACGACGCCGGTCAGCTCGATTGGGCCGCGGACCTGGCTTCGGCCGGGGGCACGCTGACCGAACGACCGGGCGAGGAAGCGGAGGCCGGTTGGGTGCTGGCCCAAGTCGCGTACGAGCGCGGCTCTCCTACCGAGGCGAGTGCGCTCGCCCTCGACGCCGCGGCGCCGATCCTCTCGATCGACCCGGACCAGGCTGTGGCCGTGCTGACCGAGGCGACTTGGTGCGCACGTGACGCGGCCGACCCCGAGCTGCTTCGTCGTTGCGCGGGCCAGATGCGGTCCGTGCGAGACGGTCCGACTGTGATGTTCGACGCTCTGGTGGGCTTCACGGACCTGTTGCGGGGCGACATCGGCGCGGGGGTCCCTCCCATGCGGGAACTGTTCCTCGCCACCGATGAGGGACATGTGGACGGAGCGTTCGAGCGGTTGACCGCCGGGTTCATGGGCTTGTTGATCGGCGCGGACGCGCCTGCACTGGCCATGCTCGACAGCGAGGTCGCCGCGCTTCGCACCCAGGGGGCGCTCGGATGGCTACCGTATGCGCAAGAGCCCCTCGCGCTCGCTCAGCTGGTCACCGGCCGGCTCCAGGACGCGGAAGCCAACGTGGCCGAAGCCATGACACTGGCCGCCGAGCTCGGTCAGGGCATGCAGACCGTGGTGCTCAGCTCCATCTCGGCCTGGCTCGCCGCGGTTCGAGGCGACGTTGTCACCAGCCGCGAACGGGCCCAGCTGGTGCTGAGCGATGCCAGAAACCACCGGATGGCCGCCGCCCTTGCAACCTGGGCGCTGGCCCTGATCGATCTCATGACCGGTGACTCGAGCGCCGCGCTCGACCGTCTCGACGACGTGTGCCACGGCCCGCCCAGCCGAGACGTGACCGTTCGAGCGATACCGGACCACGTCGAGGCCGCGGTCAGAACCGGTGACTTCGACCGTGCGCGTACGCACCTTCCTCAGCTCGCCGAGTGGGCGAAGCATACGGCGAGCCCGGTGGGTTCCGCTCTCATGCTGCGATGCGAGGCACTCCTGCGTGAGGGCGAGGACACGCAGGAGCGGTTCGAGGCGGCTCTCCGCGTCGACGGGTGCGGACCGTACGACCGGGCACGCACCCAGTTGGCGTACGGGGAATGGCTGCGGCGAAATCGCCGTCCCACGTCGGCGCGATCGCAGCTCTCCGAAGCGTTCGAGACGTTCGAACGGATCGCCGCCCATGGGTGGCGGCAACGCGTCCGAGCGGAGCTCGTCGCTCTGGGGGACCCCGTTCCGGACGCACACACCACTGGCGGCGTCGGTGCCGGCCAGCTCACACCACAGGAGTTACAGGTCGTACGACGTGCGGCCCTCGGCTTGAGCAACCGCGAGATCGCCGCCCAGCTGTTCCTCAGCCCGCGCACCGTCGGCCACCACCTGTACAAGGCCTACCCGAAGCTGGGCGTCAGCCGGCGATCCCAGCTCGGGAGGCTCAGCCTGTGAGCCTCCCTCGGATACGCGGCGCGGTCCGGCACCCGTCGTTTGACAGATGCCGTGTTCACCTTCCGGCTCGTAGCGTCGACGACACGATTCGTGAAGGAGACAGCGATGGGAAGGCTCATCAACCACACCATGGTCACCGTGAACGCCGCTCCGGCGTCCTGTGGTTGCGTTGTCGACCGGCCGGCGGCCAGGGATCACAGTCTTGACGGAGCGTGCCGTGGCGTGGTGGGCGCGATCCGAACACCGATGGCGACCTATCAATCGAAGTTCTCGTCAGATATGGCTGGGAGGCGAACATGGCAAAGGTCTTTCCCAAGGTGATCCATGGTTTCTCCGGCGACGTGCTGGTCCCGGGCGACAGCCGCTACGACCGGCACCGCCAGGTCTGGAACGCGATGGTGGATCGGCGACCCGCCCTCATCGCCAGGTGCACGGACCGGAACGACGTCATCGCCGCCGTCCGATTCGCCCGGCGGCACGACCTCGACCTCGCCGTGCATTGCGGGGGGCACAGCGTCGTCGGACTCTCGGTGCCGGACGGCGGAGTCATGGTCGATCTGTCCCCGATGGGCGCGGTGCGCGTCGACCCCGAGCAGCGTCGGGCCTGGGTCGAAGGGGGCGCGCTGCTCGGTGCGCTGGACAGGGCCACTCAGCCGTTCGGGTTGGCCACCACGGCCGGCAACGTCTCGCACACCGGCGTGGGTGGTCTCACCCTGGGCGGGGGCATGGGCTGGCTGGCCCGCCGGTACGGGCTCACCTGCGACAACGTCGCCGGCTTCGAGGTCGTCACCGCGGATGGCGACGTGGTGAGGGCCAGTGCCGCGGAGAACGCCGACCTGTTCTGGGCGTTACGCGGTGGTGGCGGCAACTTCGGCGTGGTGACGGCCTTCGAATTCCATC
Organism: Nonomuraea sp. NPDC049480; assembly: GCF_044465905.1. Lineage (NCBI taxonomy): Bacteria > Bacillati > Actinomycetota > Actinomycetes > Streptosporangiales > Streptosporangiaceae > Nonomuraea > Nonomuraea sp. NPDC049480. The sequence continues at coordinate 506,671 of NZ_JBITMD010000001.1, read as the reverse complement.
TTCACCCGGTCGGGACGTCCGCCCTCCTGACCGAACTGTTCTACCGGCCGCGGGACGCCCACGAGGCCATGCGGCGATGGTGGGATCTCCTGCCCGACGCCCCCAGGGAGGCCACGCTCACCGCCTGGACGGGCACGGCCGAAGCGCAGTCGTACTTGTCGCCGGACCTCCATAACCGTGGGCTGGTGAGCCTGGGGTATGTGTGGGTGGGCGACCCCGCGCAGGGCGCAGGACTGCTGGATTCGGTACGAGCGGCGGTCCCACCTGCGGCGCAGCGGGTAAGGGAGCTGTCCTACCTGCAGTTGCAGACGATGGACGACAGCACCGAAGGCCACCGCTGGCGCCGGTACTGGAAGGGCCACTACCTGCGCGATCTCCCCGATGGGGCCATCGACGCCTTCATCTCCCGCGGAGTCGGCGGGGAGATCGAGGATGAGACCGATCTCGGCCGGCTACCGGCAGCCAGCCTCCAGGCGTACGGCGGAGCCATTCGCGACGTCGCCGACGACGAGACGGCCTTCAGCCACCGCGAGACGGCGGTGGAGTTCGTGGCCAGTGCCCGCTGGACGGATCCCGGCGAAGACGAGGCCCGGATGGCGGCGGCTCGGCGTTACGGGGATGCCATCGAGCCGTTCGCCAGCGGGGTATACGTCAACGTGCTTGCCGACGACGGCGAGTCTGGGCTGCGGCGGGCCTACAGCCCCGGCAAGCTACGCCGCCTCACCGCGCTCAAGCGTCGATACGACCCGGACAACGTGTTCCGCCACAACCACAACATCCGCCCCGATGGGCCGTGACACCCGCCGCTCTCACTTCGGAGCGCGGCCACACGGCTTACGCGGTTGAACAGGCTTCGACGAGCGAGGCAAGGAGATTCGTGATGGGCAAGACAATCATGTATGCGGCGGTCTCGCTGGACGGCTTCATGGCCGACGACCGCGACGAGGTCGGGCCGCTCTTCGACCTGACGAACGGCTGGAACGGCAAGCCCGCCGCAGGCGAGCACGTCTTCGTGGTGACCCACGAACCGCCGGCGAACTGGGAGCATGCCGGCACGGCGCCGTTCACGTTCGTCAACGGCGTCGAGGAGGCCATCAGCGCCGCCCAGGCCTACGCCGGCGCCGGCGACCGGGTCGTCGACGTGGCCGGGGGCCAGATCGGAGGCCAGGCACTGCGGCTCGGTCTCATCGATCAGGTCGTCGTCAATCTGGTCCCCGTGCTGTTCGGATCGGGCCGCCCGTTCTTCGCGACGGGCCCGCTGGACGCTCCGATCCTGCTCGACAACCCTTCGCAGGTCATTCAGGGGGACCGCGTGACGCACCTCGTATACGACGTCGCGAAGAGCTGAGCAGTCCCTCCGCGGCGAAACCAGAATCGCCCCTTCGGGTGGCCGGCGGCGGTGAGCAGACCGGCGTGGTCCGCGGTCAGCGTCTCGCATGGGGCACGGCGCCACGCCCGCGCTGAGCCCCGGTTTCGGCGCTATGCGGAGCGGCCGTTGCCGTTGAGTGCTTCGCGGCGGTATTTGCGCCCGGTGGACTCGTGTACCCCGAGCGCACGGGCGAGCGCGGTCCCGGTCATGTTCGGATCTTGAGCGAGCAGGGCCGCCACCTGGGCTCGCCGGTCGCTGTCGTCCCGGGCCTCGCCTGCCGGCGCGTCTTGGCCTGCCTGTGTGGCCGCCGGTTCGGGCTCGGCGGACGCTGACCGGCGCTCGCCGGTTTCCCGCGTCGGCTCGCCTTGGTCGACCTGCGGCACCGGTCCCGGCTTCGGCACCCGCGGCGCCTGGTCTGAGACGACGCTCGGGGGTGCGGGCTCGGCGAGCGCTCGCACCGGCTGTCCCTGGTCATGCGTGCGATCGGCGAGCTCGCGACCTGAGCGGACCACCCACATGATCAGCTCGTAGGAGATCACCAACGCGATCGCCGGCCACGCGGCCAGCGCCGCGGCCAGGGGTCCCCGTTCGATACCGTGCAAGATGTTCGCCGCCAGCGTCGCGGCGACTCCCAGCGCCAGCGCCCAGCGGGCCAGTGCCGGCACCGCCAGACGGTAACGGGCACACCACAACAGCACCATCGAGGAGGCGTAGATCATGCCGTCCACCGTCGCCGGGACGAGATGCGCCGACAACTCGTCCTCGGCACCGTACTTCTCGATCACTGCCACTGCATGCCAGTACGACACCCACGCAGCCACCGCCGCGACCGCCAGCACCACGACCGTCATCGACGCACGGATCAGCCGATCCCCGCCCCGAGGCGCCTGCTTGACTGCATTCACTCCAGAGATGTTGCCATGCCCGATGTCGCACTATGTGCCCATCGGTCACTTCTGTCTCAGGCGGGCGGCGCGGATGAGATCCGGCTCGGCGTCGGTCGGCCGGTCGCGCACGGGGACCGCTGGCGGCCAGTTGCCCCTACTGGGTCTGGGACGGGCTGACATTGACCATCCACGACACGCCGAACGGGTCGACGCACATGCCGAACTCGTCACCCCAGATCTGCTTTTGCATGGGCATCGTGGTGGTGCCGCCCGCGGACAGTTTTGCCCAGTAGCCGCGCAGGAGGTCGGCGTCGTCGCCGCTGAGACTCACCGAGCAGCCCGTCATGGGCTGGTGTTGCATGTCGCTGGTGACGTCGCCGGCCATGATCGTGTAACCGGCGTCGGTCTCCAGGACCGCGTGCATGATCTTGTCGGCGTCCGGCGAGTCCGTGGCGCCGAACTCGGCGAAGGTGTTGAAGGCGAGTCTGCCGCCGAACACGCTCGCGTAGAACTCCATCGCCTGGCGGGCGTTGCCGTTGAAGGTGAGGTAGGGGTTCAGCCGAGAGAACATGATTTCTCCTGAACTGTGGGGCTCTGGCCGGGTGCCGATGCCCTCGGACGCCATTCTCGCCGCGCCGATCTGGAAGCCGTCATCACCTGCGCGATGGCCGCCTGGGACACCTTGGCGACGGTGGAACCCTGAAGGCGGGGCACGTCGGCAGAGGTCACAGAAAACCTTTTCGCTTGACGTTGAAATCGTCCCATTGACATAGGCGGTTACGTCGATTTACCGTACCGAAAACGCTTTATGAAGATTCGCTCTTGTCGTTGCAAGCGGAAATGTTAGCGCTAACCATGTTGTCGAACGTGTACCGGGCCCGGGAGCGTTTACCCGGCGCGCCCACGGGCCCGGTACCGCATCGTGCTCAGGTACGGGTCCAGCGCTGGTAGGACTGGCTGCCGCAGTCGTACAAGACGATGGGAGTGTTGTCCGCCGTGCCGCCGTTGGCGGGTGTGAGGCAACGGCCGCTCTGCGCGCCGACGATCGTGCCGTCAGGCCGTATCGTCCACTGCTGGTTGGCTCCGCCGTTGCACGTCCACAGGATGATCGCGGTTCCGTTCGCGGTACCGGTGCCGTAGGCGTCGACGCACTTGCCGAGAATCTGCAGGGTCGAGCCGGACTGGGTCACGGTCTGGCCGGTCCCGCCGCTGCAGCCTCGCAGGGTGAGCTGGACGCCGTTGGTCGTGCTGCCGTTGGGGTCGTCCAGGCAGGTGCCGGAGGCGGCGTTGGTCAGGCGGAAGGTGGTCGGCGGCTGTGAGGTTCCGCCGCCCTTGATGAGGAAGAGGTTGTCCGCGACGTTGTAGTACGTCGCCAGGTAGCTTCCGGGCGACGGGTTGGTGTGGTAGTAGTCCTCGTGGCCGCAGTCCAGGAGCCGGTCGTGGCTCCGGTCGGGGCAGTTGTAGATCAGGGTGACCTCGGGGGCGTCCTTGTAGCACATGACGTCGTATTCGTCGACGCAGTGGGCGTGGCCGGAGGCGTGCGGCGCGTTGTTGTTGACCGCGCCGAGCGTGTGGCCGACCTCGTGGGCGGCCACGGCCGAGTCCCAGCAGCCGCTGTCGACACGGGCGTATTCCGGGCCGACGTTGGAGCGGTTGGCGTCGCTCTTGGAGGTGTCGCCGGCGAAGCCGCCGATGCCGCAGTACACCTGGGCGTCGACGAACTGCAGGTACTTGCGGTCGGTCCGGGTGTAGCCGGCGGCCTGCACGGCGTTGAGCAGCGGCGCCCAGTCGTTGGCGTTGAGTGCCGAGTCGGAGATCTGCACGTCACGGACGACGGGACGGCACAAGCCGTTGACCGTTTCGGTGACAAAGCGGATGTGGCGCTCGCCGCCGGTCTCGGCGGCGCTGGCGTTGTAAATGGTGTCAACGCCCTCCGCGAGGGTGCGGAAGGTCTCCAAGTACTGCTGGTAGCGGCTGGTGGAGCCGTGGATGTAGAGCACCTCCACGCGCTTTCCGCTGACGCCGTCGCCCTCGCACACGGGCAGGCCCGCGGCCGCCGCGGTCTGGGATACGGGTGGGACCCGGCGTTTGATGTCCAGGCCGGACGGGGGAGCGTCGGGGCCGTGAGTGCAGATCACGTGGCGGGCGGTCTTGATCTCGTACGTGCCTTGGGGGCAGGACGCCGCGTGGGCCGTGGTCGCCCCGGAGGGGGCGACCATCGTTAAGACGAGGCTCAAGGCAGCCGTGAGCAGGGGGACGCGGATGGACATGTGGTTTCCTTCCGGAGGGGGCGGGCGCACGATCGCGCCCGCTCGGAGGAGGGCTACTGCTCGCCGGAGAGGGAGAGCAGCGCGACGCCGAGGCGGACCGGGATTCCGAAGCCGGGGGTTCCGTCGGCGTTCCAGGTGGTGCGCTTCGTGCCGCAGCCGCAGAGGGCCGAGGCAGGGCGTGAGCGTCTCACTGAACCCCCATGCGGGTAGGCGTGACAGAACTCACGTCGGTGGAAAGCGTGGCTTCCCGGAGAAGTACGCCTACCCGGCCCACCGGCGAGTGCCTAGATTGTTGGTGATCACACCGAATCTGACAAGCGCTCTTCACAACTTTTCAGGAAATGACGCAGTACGGCCGGCGGCCGCTGCGCCGACGTCGCCGGGCGGCATTGTGGCCGGCGCCCTCCCTTGCTGCTCAGGCCGGCCCGGCCGAGGTGAAGGCAGGGTAGCGGGGCAACTCGGCGACGTCCCACTCTGCGGTTTCCTCGAGCCATGCCCGTACGACTTCCCGTACAGCGGGGAACTCGTCCCCGCCCTGGTCGAGTTCGTCCAGGAGGCGGCCCCACCGGTAGCGCAGCAGCTGGCGCTTGCTCGGCACCGGTGTCCGGGTGGGATGCATGGGCTGATCCTGCTTACGGGCTCCCGGCAACAAGACCCATGTCATGTGAATCGTCCAGGTGGCCACGGCCTGCCGTACCCCCGCTTCCCAGAGCTCGTCATCGGCCAACTCGGGATGGACGGCGACCACCTCCTTGCGGTAGGCGTCCTCGATCTCGGCTTCCACCCCTTCCGGCAGCCGGAACACGCACCAGCACGTCGCGAACGGCATGCGTACGTAGGCCGCTTCCAGAAAAGCCGAGTGATACCCCGCGCTCTCGAAGTCGAGTACATGCAGCCCGTCCGCTGTCAGCAGGTTGTTGTCCGGGCAGATGTCACCTGGCGAGAAGACCGGGTACCGCTCATTGCTCGCCTCCAGCGCCGTCAACTCGCCGTCAAGCCCGGCAGGCACAACGGGTAACACCTCTCCCAGTTCGCCTACGTCGTGGAAGAGCCGCCACTGCGCATCCTGTCTGGAGTAGGCGGCCAGAGAGCGCTTCCACTCCTGCTGTCGCCCAGCGCCGGCCACGGCGATCCGCCCGTACGCTCGCGCCCACGTGAGCAGCCCTTCCCGGGCCGCTTCCGCAGACTCCCCCAGCAGCACATCGGCCAGACTCGGCGCGATGCCGAGATCCGACATCACGACGAGCGGGAAGGACGGGTCCACAGCCAACAACCGGGGCCCGAACCCGCCACCGAGCGACAGCCCTGCCGCTTCGGCCGCGAAGCCCCCGGCGTCCTGGTACGCCTTCACCACCACCGTGCCACCATCGCCGGTCTCACACCGCAGGACGTGGGTGCGCGAACTCCCGCCCAAATCAATCGGCCGGCTGACCCTCTTGCCCAAGACCGCCGAGGCCGCCGCCAAGATCCTCTCCACGCTCAAGACCTTAAGGGTTCTCCGGCTCGGACGCGCCGGCACACCTGAACCGGAGATCGGGCGCCGCACTTCCATCCCCATCCACGGCCGCATAACCGTCGGACAAGCACGAGGAATGCCGCTGACCAGGAATTTCAATTGTCCAATGTCCAGCGGACATTGACTGGACGAAGAATTATGGCCCCGTCGCGTGCCCCGCCCTTACGTTCGAACTCGTCCGAGAACCACATCCCCGGCTGAAAGGCAGGAACCATGATACGCAAGATCACGGCGACGGTGATCGGCGGGTTGGCGACGACATTGCTCGCGGCGACACCCACGTTGGCGGGCAGCTCCGCGCAGGCTGACGCGACGAGCGTCAGTTACCACGCCGCGGCGGACCTACCGGGGCTGACGAAAGCGTCGGTCGCGGCCGGCGCCCTCGACCGGCCCTGTTCCTGGCGCAAGCAGAAGCTCTATTTCATGGGCGAGAAAGATGCCAATTTCGGCGGCACCGGCATCGTGACGATCCTCAACTGCCACGCGAAGAAGAGGAAGGCCTCAATCGACGTCAAGCGGGGCTTCGACCCGAAGTGCAAGAACATCCCCTTCGGTAAAACCGCCAAGTTCGAGTACAACAGGCTCAAGGGGATCGCCAAGTACAACAAGCCGAAGTGGTGCTAAGCGTTCTGCTCGGCTCACCCATGGTCGGTGACCAGCGTGGACACGGCTACCCGCAAGCACTTGCTCGCGGGTAGCCGTTCGAGCGTCATCGGCATTCTCACGTGCCAGGCACGGCTCGACGGCTCCGCGGGCGGCGGGCCCCGCGCGTACCGCGATACCGAGCGGGGATGCCCTGAGACGATCCCGTGTCACAACCAGACCAGCTTCCTCGTCCTACTGGTATGTGGTCGTCGCGCTACCTGTCACGGCCGCGGCAACTGATTCGATGAAACGAGAGCGGTCATGAAGATCTTTGTGACCACCTGGCAACCCGCCGATTTCAGTCCGCAGGCGCCCGCCGCGCCCAGCACGCCGACGGCCGGCCCTCGCAAGGGAAGGCCTGGGAAAGAAGACACGGAAGTGGACACCAGCACAGGGGACACCGGTGACCTGGGGGCCGAGTTCGAACGGCACCGCGCTCATCTCAACGAGGTCGCCTACCGGATTCTCGGCACACTGACCGACGCCGAGGACGCCGTTCAGGAGGCCTACCTGCGGTTCACCCGTGCGCGGGGAAACGATCTGCGGGATGTGCGGGCGTGGCTGACCACGGTGGTCGCTCGGATCTGCCTGGACGAGCTGGGCTCCGCCCGGGCCAGGCGCGAGAGCTATGTCGGCCCGTGGCTGCCCGAGCCGCTCGTCGGTACCACCGGGGACCGTGTCTTGTCGTCTCCGAGCCCGAGCCCGGAGGACCGGGTGACCCTGGACGAGTCGGTCAGCATGGCGATGCTCGTCCTGCTCGAATCGCTCAGCCCCGCAGAGCGGGCCGCCTTCGTGCTGCGTGAGGTCTTCGGCCTGTCCTACCAGGAAGTCTCGGCGGTCGTGGGCCGCAGTGAGGCGGCCTGCCGGCAGCTGGTGGTCAGGGCCCGGGGCCATGTCCGGCGCCGCGCGCCCCGCTTCACCCCCGACCGCCGCCAGCACGCCCATGCGGTCGAGGCGTTCGTGAAGGCATGCTTCCACGGAAGCGTCGAGGAACTGATCTGTGTCCTGGACCCGGATGTCGTCCTGCGGTCCGACGGCGGCGGCCTGGTCCCCGGCGTGGCGCGCCGCCCGGTCACCGGCGCGGCCAACGTCGCACGACTGCTGCTCGGCGTCGCGGCCAGACACGCCGTCACGCCGCGGCTCAGCACGGTCAACGGCGCGACCGGTCTGGTCTTCGAAGCCGGTGGGACCGTCGTCGGGGTGATGGGGTTCACCGTGGCCGGGAATCTGATCACTGAGATCGACTTCGTGGTCAATCCCGGCAAACTCCGTCGGGTCGCACACAACTGGTAATGCGCACCGCTGCGGGCGAATCCCGCAGAGCAAGACATCCGCAGGTCGCGCAAGCCCGACCGGAAGCCCTGAAGGAGGAAGGCACGTGTCGTCACTCGCGTTCACCCGTTCCGGCACCGGCGCGCCCCTGGTGTTGTTGCACGGGCTCGGATCCTCGCGCCACGCCTGGAACCCCGTCATCCCCACTCTCGCCGAGCGCTTCGACGTCCTGGCCGTCGACCTTCCGGGGTTCGGGGACTCCGAGCCCTTGCCGGAGCACGTCGAACCGTTACCGGCGGCCCTGGCGGCGGTCGTGGCGGGTTTCCTCGAAGATCTCGGCATCACCACCCCGCACATCGTGGGCAACTCACTCGGCGGATGGGTGGCACTCGAACTCGCCCACATCCGCCCGTCGGCCTCACTGACCCTGCTTTCACCGGCCGGGCTGTGGCGTGGCGCCACACCGATCTACCAGCGGGTCAGCCTGCGCACCACCCGATGGCTCGCCGAACACGCCACGGGTCTGCTGTCCCGCCTGGTGAACCACCGTCTGGGACGCATCATGGTCCTCGGCCAGACCCACGGCCGGCCCGCGCGGATGACCCCTGACCAGGCACGCACAAGCATCCAGGACATGGCCCGCTGCCCCGGCTTACCCGCCACCTACCAGGCCACCGTCAGACGCTGCTACCAGCCGGGACCACGACCACCCCTCAGCATTCCGACGACCGTCGCGTTCGGCTCCCGCGACTTCCTCCTCGTGCCCTGGGCCCGTCACGTCGACCAACTCCCACCCGGCACCCGCGTCGGGTCGCTTCCCGGCTGCGGCCACGTCCCCATGGCCGACGATCCCGACGCCGTCGCCGCCCTCATCGCCGCATCCGCCCGCGTTCCGGATCGTTCGGCATGACGGTTCCGGCCGATGGACGGCGGCGGTCCGCGACGGCGGCGTTGTGACTCAGCAGGTCGACGGACCAGGCCAGGGCGGGGTCGAGGTCGACGGTCGCCTCGGCTCTGCGCCGGCACGGGTGGCGCCGGCCAGGCGGGTGGAGAGGGCGCGGATACGGCCGACGAGCTCGGGCGGCTCGTGCACTTCGAAGTCGATGTCCAGCAGCGCGACCCAGACGGCGAGTTCGTCAAGGTCGTTCGCGCCGGTGGACAACGTGCAGGACCGCTCGTCGATCGGCTCGATCGTCCCCATCGTGGCCGGCATGTGCTCGGCGACGACCTCGGCCGGAGCGTGCATCGTGAAGCGGCCCTGGTACCGATAGGGCGCGCTGGAGATCGACCGTGACATGTAGGCCGCCAGGTCGGAGTCGGGCGGGTCACGGGGGACGAACCGCGGTCCGTTCGGCGTCCGCAGGCTCAGGCGGTCGACCCGATAGGTGCGCCAGTCGGCCCGGCCGGTGTCCCAGCCCAGCAGGTACCAGTGTCGCCCCGAATGGACGAGCCGGTAGGGCTCGGCGGCGCGGACGCTCTCCTGCCGGTCGTGCGTCCGGTAGCCGAACCGCAGGGTCTCGTGGTCGCGGCAGGCGGCGGCGATCGCGGTCAGAGACGCCGCGTCCACCGCCGAACCCGGCCGTCCCATCGGCACGGTCATCGACTGCAGCGCGTGCACACGATGCCGGAGGCGGGACGGCAGCACCCGCTCCAGCTTGGCCAGCGCTCGTACGGAGGTCTCCTCGATCCCCGACACCGAGCCCCCGGCCGCCGTCCGCAGCCCCACCGCGATCGCCACCGCCTCGTCGTCGTCCAGCAGGAGCGGCGGCAGGTCCGTGCCTGCGCCGAGCCGGTAGCCGGGCGCGCCCGCGGTGGCGTGCACGGGATAGCCGAGCTCGCGCAGCCGCCCGACGTCACGGCGGACCGTCCGCGCGGTCACGCCGAGGCGCTCCGCCAGTTCCACGCCCGACCACTCCCGGTGGGTCTGCAGGAGCGAGAGCAGTCTGAGCAACCGGGCCGATGTCTCCAACATGTCCTCCAGATTGCCTCACTCCTAGGACTGAACCTGTCCTAACCCGTCCCTAGCGTGTTCTCCATGACGTTCACCACGGAGATCAGCCCGTTCCGCATAGACATCCCGCAGGCCGCGCTCGACGACCTGCACGACCGGCTGGCGCGCACCCTCTGGCCCGACGAGCTGCCCGGCGTCGGCTGGTCGTACGGCATCCCGGTCTCGTACGTGCAGCGGCTGGCCGAGTACTGGCGCGGCGGATACGACTGGCGGAAGCACGAGGCGGCGCTCAACGAGTACCCGCAGTTCACCACCGAGATCGACGGCCAGAACATCCACTTCCTGCACGTGCGGTCCCCCGAGCCGGACGCCCTCCCGCTGATCATCACGCACGGCTGGCCCGGCTCGGTCGCCGAGTTCATGAAGGTCATCGGGCCGCTCACCGACCCTGCCGCGCACGGCGGCGAGCCGGCCGACGCATTCCACGTCGTCGCCCCGTCGATCCCCGGGTTCGGCTTCTCCGGGCCGACCACTGCGCCCGGCTGGGATCTGAACCGAGTCGCCCGGGCATGGGCTGAGCTGATGGGTCGCCTCGGCTACGACCGGTACGGCGCGCAAGGCGGCGACAGCGGTTCGGTCATCTCGCCGATGCTCGGCCGCGCCGACTCGGCACACGTCGCGGGCGTGCACGTCAACGGCGCCCTCGGTTTCCCGAGCGGCGACCCGGCCGAGTTCGAAGGGCTCACCGAGGCCGAGCTCGCCCGGCTCGGCCAATACCAGGACGAGGACAGTGCCGGCTACGCGGTGATCCAGGCAACCCGGCCGCAGACCCTGGCGTTCGGCCTGCACGACTCGCCCGCCGCGCAGCTGGCGTGGATCGCCGAGAAATTCAAGGAGTGGACCGACCCGGCGCGGGAACTGCCCGAGGACGCGGTGGACGTCGACCAACTGCTCACCGACATCAGCATCTACTGGTTCACCAGGACCGCCGCATCGTCGGCCCGCCTCTACAAGGAGACGCAGAGGTCATGGGGCGCCGCCGTCGAGTACTCGGCGCTGCCGCACGGCGTCGCCGTCTTCCCCGGCGACGCGGGCGTCCGGCGGATCGCCGAGCGCGAGCACAACGTCGTGCACTGGTCGGAATTCGACCGGGGCGGCCACTTCGCCGCCATGGAGGCCCCCGAACTGCTGGTCGACGACGTCCGGGCGTTCTTCCGGAAGGTCCGCTGAGGCTCTGAACCACCACGCCCGAGCCGCGGGTCCCGATGTTGTGAAGAACTCGTACGACCCGGCGAAGGACCTTCGCAACAGTAGCGAAGGGGGGAGCGAGGAGCGCGGTGCGTGCACTAGCGTCCCTTTATGGCTACTTTCGCCAGGCTGACCGGGCGCGTGGTGGCGGGTGCCGGAGTGCTGGCGCTGTCGCCGGTCCTGGGGCTGGCCACGCTGGCCGGGATGGCGATGGTGGGCGCGGAGCCGACGGCTTTCGCGGTGACGGGCCTGGCCGTCTTCGCGTCGATGTTCTTTCTGGGCCTGCTGCTGTGCGTGCCGAGGCCGAGGGTGGCGTGGGGGCGATGGTTGCGGGCCGTGGTGGTCCTCGGGGTGGAGGCGGCGGTGGTCTGGCAGGTCAGCGTGGCCACCTTGCGTCCGGCTCCGTCCCATACCTCCCTGGCGCCGGTGGCCGGGCAGCGCGAGTGGCGGCTGCCGACGGGCTCGGAGCTGGCGTACGTACGGCTTGCGCCGAAGCGGGTCACCCGGCCAGATCCCGTGGTGTTCCTGCACGGCGGGCCCGGCGTGGCGGACCTGGCGGCGTCCTCGGCATTCTTCGGGAAACTGGCGGCGGACGGGTACCAGGTGTACGTCTATGACCAGCTCGGGGCCGGGCGTTCGGCGCGGCTGCGGGACCCTCGGGGGTACGGGCTGACGCGCGACGTACAGGACCTCGAGGCCATCCGCCAGGCCATGGGCGCCGGGCGGCTGAACCTGATCGCCCAGGACTACGGCGCCCAGCTCGCGGCCGCCTACCTGGCCGCGCACCCGGACCGGGTCGCGAGGACGGTGCTCTCCTCGCCCGCTGGACTCTCCCAGAGGGCCTCCACCGCGTCGGTCCTTGCTTCTCCTTCCGACCCGTCCCAGGGGTCCTCCACCGCGACCTTCTCTGCTTCTCCCACCGAGCCGTCTCAGGGAGCACCCGCTTGGGAGCCCCAAGCGCGAGGGACGGACGGGAAGGTCGAGGCGGCGGCGGTGTTCGGACGCGACGGGACGCCGGACCCGCGCCTGCTCGCCATCTCCACGTTGCTGCGGGTGGACCCGCGGGCGGCGCACGCGTTTGCGGGTGACCGCGAGCTGGACGCCTACCTCGACCTCGTCCGCCGGAGAGCGCCGCATCCCTGCCCCGCCGCCGCAACCGGTTCCGGGGGGTATGTCGGCCTGAGTGGGCGGGCCGCGCCGGGCTCGCTCCGGCTGAGCCTGACCAAGGCGACGGCGCCCGTGCTGATCGTCAAGGGCCAGTGCGACGAGCAGAGCTGGGCGTCGGCCATGGAGTTCCAGCGGGCGCTGCCCTCGGCCACGCTCGCCTATCTCGGCGGCAGCACGTACCAGAGCGAGAGGTATCTCGGCCTCCTGCGGGCGTTTCTGGCCGGCCGTCCGGTGCCCGCCTACGAGGGCCAGGGCCCGCCCTCCGGCTACCGAGGCCCCGCCTGATCCCCGCGCGCCCGCTCATCACTCGTTCTACTTCTCCGGCACGACCTGCTTCTCCTCGGCGGCCTCCCCGCCGTCCCCCTTGTGCGAGGCAGGCACCACGATCTCTTCGGTGTCCTCGTCACGCGTCACCCAGAGGTGGACCAGCGCGCCGACGAACAGCACGATCGAGGTCCACGACTCGTACAGGAACGTCGGGTGGTAGAGCACGCCTGGCTCGCCGCCGTGCGCCTGGTCGATCTCCAGGCCCCACGGCAACGTGGTCGGACTGCCGTACAGCTCCTGGTTGAACCAGTCGCCCCAGCGGGCGATCGCCTGCCTGGTGGCCCCTCCACTCGGGTGCGGCTCTTCTGGATTGAGCGGATCGGTCGGCGCCTACTCCCGGACCCTTCGTCTCCCCGATCGCCGCATGTCGGGCAGATCCGTTGGAATTAGGTCAACTTCCTGCTGGTCAGGACCGGTGTGCGCGTCCTTCACCACCACGAACTCACCCCGTAGTTCCTTCACTGGCCAAGCCCCGGCACAGCCGCACCCGTCCCGCAGAGCGTCAAAGTGGACGCTGAACAACGGCCTGCGCCGCCACATCGACGACATCCCCGCCCCGCCGCCCGCTACACCGGCGACCTTCACCACCTCAAACGCCCAGTGCTCGATCCACCCGGTTCGCGTCGGCATGGGGCACCGCCTGGGAGCCGATGATCGCCGCGGTGGGTTCGGCGTCGCGCCCTTCGGCCTGCCAGGGCATCAGCGGCTCGATGGCCTGCCATCCGGCGTCGGTGATGTCCGTTGTGTCGCGGTGCGTTCTGGCCCGGTGATCGGTTCCGTGGCCGAGCCGGCAGGCCGTCAAGTCTGCGTGTCCCGCCGCCCGGATCAGTGAGAGTCTCGGACCGCGGCAAGCCCGCGATGGAACCCGAACCGGACCTCCGACCGTCCCCTCAATAGAAGGGATCTGCCGACCGCCTACCCACCGCATCCGTCCCGTGACAGCCCGCAGGCCAACTCCGCTGGATCATCCCCTTTCGATACAAGGAGTACGACTCGGTGAATCCGCACGCACTTGCCCACCGGGCACATCGGCACGGCTGGGACGTACAGACCATCCCGCGATCTTCCGGCCCTGTCGTCATCCTGCAGCGTGACGGCTGGTGTCTGGAAATCGCCTTCGACGGTCACGCGCCCAAGGCGGCCACCGCCAACGAACCCGGTCACAACCTTGGCAGACGGCTCCACCTGCGCTCGATCAACGACTTCGTGCAATCCAGCCCGGAACAGATCGGTCAACTCACCCATGCCGCGATCGGCGGCGAGTCACCTGCCGCAAGAGCGAGCTGGGCCAGGTGATCGCCGGGCACGACGGCCGATTATCCCGCCTGGCCGCCCGTACCCGGGCAGCCGTACTGGTCGGAAGAGTGGGCGGGCGCCCCGCCCCGCTCGTCGAAGTGGCCGGTCTGCTTCTCGTGATCCTGACCTTCTCGCGGCTGCATGCCGCCGCCGGGAAGGACGTGGCGGCGGCCGCCACCGCCAACGCACATACCCTGCAATCCGTCCAGCGCGCCCTCCACCTGGACATCGAGCTGGGGGCGAACCGGTGGCTGACCGACCATCCGGCCCTGATCATGCCGGCGGTGTACTACTACCGCCTGTACTACATCGTGATCATCGCTGTGCTCGTGTGGGTCTTCGTCCGGCATGCCGAGTCCTACGCCAAGGTCCGCTGGACCCTCGTCGTGATGACCCTCCTCGTCCTCCCCGTCTTCTGGGCGCTGCCCATGTCGCCCCCGCGGTTCGCCCTGCCGGGCATCGTCGACATCCTCGCCGGGCATGACATTCTGGGCAGCGGCCATGCCACACGAGACGTCACCAGCGGCCGGAACCTGTTTTCTGCGATGCCGAGCATGCACGTGGGATGGTCGTTGTGGTGCGGCTATGCCGGGTGGTTCGCTCTGCGGGGCTCCCATCCGCGATCGGCGTTGCTGCCGTGGACCTTCCCGCTGGGTATGGCGGTGGTCGTGCTCATCACGGGGAACCACTACGTGCTCGACATCGCCGGAAGCGTCGCGCTGTTCGCCGCCTCCATCGCTGTTGTCTCAGCCTGGGGCCGCCTCGCCGAGCGCCGGCGAACAGCAGCAGGGAAGCCGCAGGCCGGCACCCGCGCGGACGCGGCTCGAAAACCCTGAAACGACGAGATCCCGCCCGATCGCGATGATCCCAGGTCAGTGGTATTTCCATTGGAAATTTCTCTTCACCACTGCAATCGAGATCGTTCTCCGCGCCGGCGGCTGCGCGCTCAAGAGACCTCGGCTCAGGTGGCGCCATGAAAGTTTCACCGGCAGTTGACGTAAGGAAAGCGCTTTCCTACTGTGGCGTCGGTTTCATCGATGTTTCCATGCTTCGCCCGGGCAACGACACACAAGGCGACCTCGTACACGGCGTCTTGGCGCCTCAACATGCGCCCACGCCGCCGTACCGACACCATGGGAGAACAATGATGCGGCTGAAAGCCGTCCTCACCTGCGCCGGCCTGTTGGCCGTCACATTCGTCGCACTGTCACAACCCGCCGCCCATGCCGCCCCGACGCGGTACGAGGCGGAAAGCTCGCCCGCGGTCTGCACCGGCACCATCGACAGCAATCACTCCGGGTACTCGGGCAGCGGATTCTGCAACGCCAACAACGCCACCGGCGCCTACGCGCAGTTCACCGTCAACGCCGGCGCGGCCGGGACGGCGACGATCGGCGTGCGGTTCGCCAACGGAACCACGAGTGCCCGGCCCGCCGACCTGATCGTCAACGGGTCCACCGTCCAAAGTGTCTCCTTCGAGGCCGCCGGCGCGTGGAACACCTGGGTCACCAAGACGCTGACCGTGTCGGTGAACTCGGGAAGCAACACCATCCGTTTCAACCCGACGACCTCGGGCGGCCTGCCCAACATCGACTACATCGACGCCGAAGCGGGCGACACACCACCCCCGCCGCCTGGAACGCTGTACGTGGCGCCGAACGGCAGCGACAGCGCGGCCGGGACGCAGTCGAACCCGACGACGCTCACCTCGGCGATCACCCGCGTCGCTCCCGGCGGGACGATCCTCATGCGCGGCGGGCGCTACGACTTCTCGCAGACGGTCACCATCGCGGCGGGCAACAACGGCACGTCGAGCGCCCGCAAGAAACTGTCCGCCTACCCGGGTGAGACTCCGGTGCTGAACTTCTCGGCCCAGAGCGAGGCCTCGGCGAACCGCGGGCTTGCCGTGAACGGGTCGTTCTGGCACGTCCACGGCATTGTCGTCGAGCGCGCCGGCGACAACGGGATCTTCGTCGGCGGCCACAACAACATCTTCGAGCGCACGGTGACGCGCTTCAACCGCGACACGGGGCTGCAACTGTCGCGGATGACCTCCACCACCCCTCGCGACCAGTGGCCGTCCAACAACCTCATCCTGAGCGCGGTGTCGCACGACAACGCCGACTCCGACGGAGAGGACGCCGACGGCTTCGCCGCGAAGCTGACCTCCGGCCCCGGCAACGTCTTCCGCTACGCCGTGGCGCACAACAACATCGACGACGGCTGGGACCTCTACACCTACGCTGACGAGGGACCCATCGGCGCGGTGACCATCGAGGACTCCCTCTCCTACGAGAACGGCACCCTCAGCGACGGCACCCAGAACACGGCCGGTGACCGCAACGGCTACAAGCTCGGCGGCGAGGATGTCCCGGTCAACCACGTCATCCGGCGCAACATCGCCTACGACAACGGCAAGCACGGATTCACCTACAACAGGAACCCCGGCACGATGACCGTGTCGAACAACGTCAGTATCGACAATACCGAGCGTAACTTCTCCTTCGACGCCGGCAGTTCGGTGTTCCGCAACAACACCTCGTGCCGCAGCGGCAGCGGGACCAACGACAGGATCGTCGGTGACGCCGACGGTTCGAACCAGTTCTGGTCCGGCTCGAACGGATCCAGGTGCTCGTCCTACACCGGTGGCCTGAACTGGTCGTTCGCCGCGGATGGCCGTCTCGTCGTGACCTTCGGCGGCTGACGGTAACGCCGTAACAGACTCCGCCGCCGAACGTGGCGTCAGGTCGACGACCCCGTCCACGGCGTCAGGGCCGGCGGTGGGGCCTGGCCGGTTCATTCCTGATGAGCCGGCCAGGCCGTCCAGCGTCTCCTCCGCCTCGAAACGCCTCGCTTCAGCCGAAGACGAGCTGTCGCAGCAGGTACACGTTGACGCCCGAGATGAGAGCCGCTGCCACGGCGCCGGCAAAGGTGGTTACGGGCGGGTGATGCCGCGGCGGATGAACAGTGGGATGCGCCGGCGCAGGAAGCCATCCGCAAGGCCACCTCAGCGCCTCATGGAGTCCGTGCACCCAACGCGGCACCGGAGCGATCGTCAACAGGTTCCGCGGCGAGGCCTGCCAACCCTGTCCGATGCGGCACTTGTGCACCTCGGCCACGAAAGACGGCCGTCAGCTCACCGTGCGCCCGCGGCCGCTCCCGCAAGCCCTCGATCAAGCCCGAGCCGACCAACCTCCCGCGCCCGGCAGGACAAATGCGGGCGATCGTGGGACGGAGCAATTTGGGCACCTCCACTCATCCGCTCGTTGCCCGCCAGGTTGTTGGACTGATCGAGGGTGACGACGGACACCGGCAGGCGTTCCCCCCAACGCCTCGCCTGGTTCAGGGAGTGTCGTCAGCGTGTACGGCTGCTGCCGTAGCGGAACGGCGGCGTGTGTCGACCGCAGGCGCCAGGAAGGCGACGGAGGCGACGAAGGCGAGCACCACCAGCATGGCTGGGCGCAGGCCCCAGTGCTCGCCGAGGAAGCCGAGGCCGGGCGGGCCCACGAGGAAGGCGATGTAGCCGATCACGGCCACCAGGCTCACGCGGGCGGTCTGCTCCGGTCCCGATTCCCCCGCAGCTGACAGAGCGACGGGGAAGCCCAATGATGCGCCGAGTCCCCAGAACAGAACCGCCGCTCCGGCCAGCACGGCGTTGTCTGAGAAGATCACCAGGATCAGGCCCGCTGCCCCCGAGACGGCGCTGGCCCGCACGACGGTGGTCCGGCCGAAGCGGTCGAGAAAGAACGTGCCGCTGAAGCGGCCGATGGTCATGGCGGCGGCGAACCCGGTGAAGACCAGGGATCCGGATACGGCGTCCAGGCCGTGTCCGTCCACCATGAGCAGCGGCAGCCAATCGTTGGCGGATCCCTCGGCCAGGGCCATCGCCAGCACGATCACACCGATCAGGAGGAGTTTGCGGTCCTTCCAGAGTCTCGGCCTCGGATGGTCGGCGCCGGTGCCGGCTTGGTCTGCTGTGAGGACTCCGGTGCCTGCGGGGACGAAGCGGATGGCGTAGCAGAAGGTCGCGGCCGCGATCAGGGTGACCGCTGCCAGATGCCAGTGCACCGGGAGGCGGGCGGCCGTGGCGGCGATGCCCGCGCAGGCGCCGATGACGGTGCCCAGGCTCCAGCAGCCGTGCAGGGTGGGCAGCGTCGTCGTGTCACTGATCCGTTCGACGTCGGCGCCGTCGACGTTGACGGCGACGTCAGCTGCTCCCATGCCCGCGCCGAACGCGCAGAGGCCCGCCATGACCAGCGGCGCGGACGAGATGAGACTGCCGGCGCTGATGACGGCCATGCTCACGATGACCAGCGCGGTTCCCACGCCGATGACGGGTCTGGTCCCGTAACGGGAGACGAGACGTCCGGAGCACAGAATTCCGATCATGGAGCCGAGCGACAGGCCGAACAGCACCCAGCCCATCTGGCCGGTGGACGCCTCCAGCCGGTCGCGGATGTCCGGGGTGCGGGTCACCCATGACGACATCGCGACTCCTGGAAGGAAGAAGAACAGGAACAGCGCCTGCCGGCGCCGGCGCGTGGCGAGGTCCATGTAGATAGGTCTCCGTGGGGGTTCGGATGTCCAGGCAGTTCTGGGCATCGGTGCTCACCAAGCGTACGTATAGGTGATGAAAGTGATCGTATGAGGACAAAGCCCTCACCCGATACCCGATACTCCGACCCCATCGCAGTCCGCGCGACAGGGGAGCGGCCGGAACGAGAGCATGAGTCCGGTCGATCTCCCTGGCTCCGACGGGCAGGACGGCGCCTTCGCGCACGTAGATCGACATCAAGGTGAAGCCATGTGTCTCGGTGCGCCGGCGCCCGCCTTCGACGCGTTCGCCCGTCAGGTAGTTCGCCCACGTACCGTCGGGCAGGTACTCCTCGTCGAAGTCTTCAGGGTCAGACTCCGAAGGCGCGGCGGACAGCGGATGACGGCGTCGAAGGCACGGTCATCGCATTCTGGCGGGCCAGGCTTCGCCGTCAGCCTGAACTTGGACGTTCTACGAGGTCACGGGCGAGGTCGAGTAGGTGGGGCAGGCGCAGGGTTCGGCCGCCGCTTCCCGGTAACGGAACGTGTAACGGCTCGGTCCAGCTGGTTGGAATCGCTGCCGGTCCGTACACGGCTCCGGCCAGGCCGCCGGTGACCGCGGCGACGGTGTCGGTGTCGCCGCCCAGATCGATCGCGGCGCGGATCGCCTCCTCATAGCTGCGGGTGGTGCGCAGGGCCCAGACGGCTGAGCCGAGGCAGGGCCAGACGGCGCCGTTGAATTCGGTGGCCTGGTCGGGATGCCAGCCAGGGGCCAGGATCGCGGCGTAGCGCTCACGATGGTGGGGATGGACAGCGGCGAGGGTCTGGGAGAGGTGATCTAAGGGATCCGCACCGTCCAAGGCGACGCGTATCAGGTCATGAAAGATCGCGCTGCCTTCCCATGCCGCCGGGTCGCCGTGGGTGAGTGCGGCGATGTTCCGAGCGGCGTCCATGGTCGCCTGCCGCCCGTCGCGGGCGAAGTACACCGCTGACGGGGTGGCCCGCATGAGCGCGCCGTTGCCTGCGGCTCGGTGGCTGCTCCGGTAGTGGGCGGCGGCGGCCTGATCCCAGGGCAGGCCGCGGGTCAGTACGTCCTCGGTCTGCAGTCCGATGTCTTTGGGCTCATCGGCTGCCCACCGCTGGAAGCGGGCGAAGACGTCCGGCAGGTCCAGACCGTCACGCTCCAGCAGCGACTCGGCAACATGAACGGCCATCTGCGTATCGTCGGTGGCCTCCCCGGCGTCCCAGCCGCCGCCTCCGCTCATCTCACCGCCGGCACCTGGTACGGGAAAGCGGGAGGAGAACGCGCCTGCCGGGCCGAACTCGAAAGGAGCGCCCAGTGCGTCGCCCACAGCCGAGCCGACGACCGCGCCAACGGCACGCTGCACAAGATTCACATCCACAGGCTACTGAGCCCTACAGCGTCGGGCCTGCTGGAGCGCTTCGCGATGGGGTGATCGCGCACGAGCTGATTCAGGGGAGTCGGCGGACGCCGAGATGCGTCTTGTACAGCGTTTCAGGGCGCAGCGATCGCCACGCCTGAACAGCGGATCGTCATTCTCGACGTGAGTGCCGGTTACTCCGTTCTGGTCTGGATCTAAGCGCATTCGAGCTGAGATCAGGCAGTTATCGGGGTGGGGGGGAGGGGCGGCCACGGGACAACACCAGTCCGCTGGCGGGAGTCGACGGCGAGCGGATTTGATGGCCTCCTGGCCGCACATCCGAGACCACGGGAGAAAAGGCGCGCGCACGTCGGCTTGCCTAGGAAGGCTGCGCTGCCAAGCGGACACAGGCCGGGCATGCCCGAGTCGCCCTGGGCGAGACCTCCCAGCGAGGCGCTGAACTCGTCCTGGACATCGCCGGCTACGCCACCCGGGACATCGCGACGCCCACGGCGGCGGCGCTGCGGGAAGGCCTGACTGGTACGCCGAGGGCCGCTTCCTCATGACGTGGAGCTCGGTGTTGCGATTGAGAAACCCGGGGACACATGGGTGAGATCCCGCGCAAACGATCTTCTCGAATGCGCGCTTACTAGTTAAAAGTCGCGGTTGTCGGTCCCTGTGCCGGGGCTTTCGCCGGTGATGCGCACGCTGTCGGCTGCGCTCGGCCCGGCGGTGACAGCCGCCAGACCTGCGGTGATGGTTCCAGCAGTAATCAATGTTGCGATGAGACGTCGCATGGTTTCCTCCGATAGGCGAGCAAGGGTGATCACAAGAATTCCAGTCATCGCTGCCGTCCGGGGAGAGGCAGAAGTGCCACTTTTCGCCTTCTTCCTGCCATGCCGGATCTGCGGCGGCGATTCAACGCCGTGATGTGGCTCCAGACTGATGCGGGCCATGGTCGGTGAGGCCGCCGTACCGAACGGTCACTCCTTGAGCGTGCAGGAGCGGACGAACTGTTCGCCGCGGGCACGGGTGGAGTGACGTCGCTGGTGACTGTCCGGAATCGCCAGTTGTGGGGCCGCACGGGAGAGCAGGGCGGCGCCGCGGTCGGTGATCTGGTGCATGGCCGAGCCCTTGCGCCGGGCGGTGACGACCAGGCCGGCATTGCGCAGGATGGAGGCATGCTGGCTGGCGCCGGCCAGCGAGATGCCCAGCGTCCTGGCCAGGTCGGTGGTGTTCACCTGGTCCGTCTCCCTGATCGCGTGCAGGACCTCGGCTCTGGTTTGGCCCAGGAGCGCGATCAGTGACTCGGCCGGCCCGTCCTGCCCGGCGTGTTCGCCTGGCGCTGTCCACAGCCAGGCTGGGCTCTGCTCGACAGGGTAGATCAGGACAGGGGTTCCGGACTGGGCGAGCAGCGTGATGGGGCCCGGCCAGCAGAACACTGACGGTACGAGGGTCAGCCCGCGCCCCTCCAGGTGGAGGTCCTGCTGGACCGGATAGTCGACCTCGAGCACGGGCGCTGTCCAGCGCACCATCGTGTGCAGCGTCTGGAACAGGTGCTCCAGTCCTTTGTCCGCCATCGCCTCCATGCGCTTGTGCCGATCCGCGCGCACGTGATCGCGGATGTTGGTCCAGTACGGCTGCAGGGCCCGCGCGTAGTAGGTCCTGAGGGCGTCACCCAGCCGCCGCATCATCTTCGGCTCACCCACGGCGACATCCGACGCCCACCGGGGCAGGCCCGTCTGCCGCGTCAGGTGGCCCATGTCCGCCCGAAGCCGCGTGCGAGGCGTGCTCATGACCAGGTCGAGCCCGGTTTCGAGATCGGTCGCGCCGGACGGCGGGGTGAGGAAGTCCGGTGAGTATCCCGATGGCCTGCTCAACGTGCGCAACAGCCCGGCAGAGGACGCCGGTGGCCCAGAGCGCAGCGCATGCCGCCACGGGCCGAACACCCTGCTGGCATGCCTCTCCTGTGCCATGTGTGAGCTCAGCAGGATCTCCCACATCACGTCCGGCTCTGCCTGAACGCGCACCCGTAGCAGGTCCTCGGTCGAGAAATGAATGCGCAACATCATGTCTCCCATCAATGTGTCGATCGTAGGAGGACGGCCTGGCCGGATACTGGACGCGACCTTGACGCCGGCCTTCCGGCGCGACACCCCCTCGGACCTGCGCCGACAGAGCCGGAATCGCGGGAAAGCCAGCAAACACCGGCAGATTCAAAGCGTTATGGGGCTGGAAAAGCTAGCTTGGTCAACATGGCGAGGCCGGGTCGTTGAGGGACCGCATGATATTGGGCGAACTGCTGCGCGCGTACCGCGAGAGAGCAGGCATCGGGCAGGAGGAACTGGCCGGCCGCGCGGGAGTCAGCGTCCGCACGCTGCGCGGCATCGAGCAGGGTACGGTCAAACGCCCGCACGCCCGTTCGGTTCTCAAGCTCGCCGAGGCGGCGGGGTTGTCCGCCGCAGACCTCGAGCTAGTGGCGGCAGACGGCCGGATCGGGTCGCGACGGGCCACAGAGGCGCTCCTGCGGATCGACGTGCTGGGGCCGTTGGCCGTTCATGTGCATGGACGGGCCCTCGACCTGGGATCCGCGATGCAGCGCCGCTTCCTGGGGCTGCTCGCGCTGCGGGCCAACGCCGTCGTCACCCAGGCGGAGATCGTCGACTTCCTGTGGGGAGAGCAGATTCCGGCGACGTACTCCAACCTCATCCACACGTACGTGTCGCGCCTGCGGAAGTTCTTCGACGGCCACGGCGTGTCCGGAACGCTGATCAGCCGTACCAGCGCGGGTTACCGCCTGTCCCTGAGCAGTGCGCAAAGCGATCAGCTGGAGTTCGCGGACATCGCGGCGGAGGCGGCGGCTCACCACCTCGCCGGCGACTTCGATGCGGCCGAGGCCGGCTACGCCGAGGCGCTGTCGATCTGGCGGGGCGAGGCGCTGGCCGATCTCGTTCCGCACCCGCGGCACCACCCGGTCGTGGTGGCCCTGTCCCAGCAGCGCCTGACCGCGGTCCTGGACTACGCCGATTTGGCCCTGAGCCGCGGACACCACCACTCCGCCCTGGAGCGGCTACGCGACGTGATCCACATCGAGCCGCTGCACGAGGGGCTGAACGCGCGCATGATGCTCGCCCTGGCCGCCTCGGGGGAGCAGGCGGCCGCTCTGCGGTTGTACGACGATCTTCGCGACCGGCTCGCGGAAAGCCTCGGCATCGAGCCCAGCTCCGAGCTCCAGGACGCATACATACGCGTCCTTCGCCAGGAGGTCGGTGCCGGTCCCACCGGCGACCTCGCGCCGCCCGCGTCTCCAGCCGAGGCCGTTGCGACGCGGCCGCGGCAGCTTCCCGCCGACATCGCGCATTTCACAGGCCGCCACGCGGAGCTGGCGACGCTGGACAAGTTGCTGTCCGGCTCCGACGGCCGGCCGCACCGCGTAGTGATCGCCGCGATCGGCGGCAGCGGCGGTGTGGGAAAGACCGCGCTGGCCGTCCACTGGGCCCACAGGGTTCAGGACCGGTTCCCGGACGGGCAGTTATACCTGGATTTGCGGGGATTCGGGCCCGGTGCCCCGCTGGAGCCCTCCGCCGCCCTGGAGGCGTTGTTACGGGCGCTGGGTATCGCGGCCGAGCGGCTGCCCGCAGGCGTGGACGGGCGTTCTGCTCTGCTGCGCACCGTGCTGGCCGAGCGCCGCATGCTGATCCTGCTGGACAATGCCCGCGATGAGGCGCAAGTGCGTCCCCTGCTGCCCGGCGCGGGGTCCATGGTGCTGATCACCAGCCGCAGCCGGCTGCTCGGACTCGCCGCCCGCGACGGCGCGCACCGTCTCACCATCGACGTCTTCTCGCCGGACGAGACCCGGTTGCTGCTGGCATCGCTCCTGGACGAGGAGCGCATCAGCGCAGCGCCGGAGGCGGATGCGGAGCTCGGCGACCTGTGCGCCCACCTTCCCCTGGCGCTCCGGATCGCCGCGGCCAACCTCGACGCCGACCCTCACCTGAACATCGCCGACTACGTGACGGAGCTGCGCCAGGGTAACCGGCTCGCCGTTCTGGAGGCCGGTGACGACGAGGCGGCCGCCATCCGCGCGACCTTCGACCTGTCCTACACCGCGCTGTCCGATGGGGAGCGCAGGCTGTTCCGCCTTCTGGGCCTCATACCGGGCACGGACTTCACTCCCGCGGTGACGGCCGCGCTGGCCGGCTGCAGCGTCGCGGACGCGCGGCAAGGGCTGCAGAGACTCGCTGCGTTCCATCTGATCGACCCGTACGGGCCAGGCCGTTACACCTTCCACGACCTGCTGCGCCTGTACGCCGCCGAACATGCCCACGCCGATGAGAGCCCCGACGACTTGCGACAGGCCCAGGAGCGCATGCGCGCGTGGTATCTCCACAGCGTCGTGGCCGCCGCCGACCTGCTGCACCCCCTCTTCGTACGGCTGCCACCGCCCCCGCTCACGAGTGAGGTGACACCCGCGGACTTCGACGACGAGGAACGCGCCGTGGCCTGGCTGGAGGCCGAACACGTCAACCTGGTCGCGATGATCCGGCACGCGGTGCGGCACGGCCCCCCTGAGACGGCATGGCGGATGACGGACGCACTGCGTGGCCACTTCTGGGGCAGCAGGCGGCTGGACGACTGGCTCGGCTGCGCAGAGGCGGCCCTCCCCCTGGCCGAGGCAGAAGGGCAGGTCGCGGCCCAGGCCGTGCTCTTGACGAGCCTGGCCAACGCCCACACCCAACAGGACCGTCTCGAGCAGGCGACAGTGCTGTACACGCGTGCTCTCCGCCTGGGGGAGCGGCTGGCGTGGTGGCAGTGCCAAGCCTCCATCCTCAGCGGTTTGGCGTACACCAGTTACCGCCTGGGACGACCGCGACAGGCAGCCGAGCACCTCGAAGAAGCCATCGCCCTTTCTCGACGGCACAACCCGGGGACGGAGCCGGTGTCGTACCTCACCAACCTGGGTGCCGTGTATCTTCAGCTCGGGCGCCTGAAGCCGGCGCTCGAGCGCCTCGAGAGAGTGCGCGATCTCACCGAGGACAACCCCGGACCCGTCATCTGCAACATCGGCGAGGCACTCCACGATCTCGGAAGTCTCCACGAGGCCATCAAGCATGCCCGCGAGGCGTTGTCCATCACCAGGCAGTGGGGTGATCGCAGCGTCGAGGTGGCGTGCCTGGACGTGCTCGCCGCTGTGCACCGCGATCTCGGCCATTACGCCGAGGCGATCAAACTCGCGACGCAGGCCCTGGCGATGAGCGAGGACATGGGCGACCTCCTGGCGGAGGCGAATGCGCTGAACGTCCTCGGGGAGGTCCACCGCCGTAACGGCCGGCCGCGCGAGGGGCTGGAGTACCACCAGCGGGCGTTCGAGGTCACCCGGCGCGGAGACAATCGCTACGCCGAGGTCGTGAGCCTGATCGGCCTGGCGGAGGCCCGCACGAGCCTCGGCGACCCGGCCGAGGCCGCCGTCCACGCGGAACAAGCCCGCGCGATCGCCCATGACCGCTCTTTGCGGGTGCTGGAAGGGCTCGCCCTGACCGCGCTGGCTCGGGCCCGGCTGGCCCGCTCCGCCGCTTCCGAAGCCGTCTCCCCGGCCACCGAGGCACTCCGGCTCCATCGCGAGACCGGCCACCGCCTGGGTGAGGCACGGGCTCTGCGAGCGCTCGGCGACGCGCTGGACGAGTTGGGGGACGGGTCCGCCGCGATGTCGTTCCAGCGCCAGGCGAATGCCCTTTTCGCCGTGATCGGGAGCCCTGAAGCCGGTGAGCCCGGTTTCAGGCAGGATTGAAACTGCTGCACAGCCGGCAGGGCGTGGTTACGCTCGGCGTGGGTTGGTCATTGAAAAGTGAACGATAGGGGAGTCGTTCCGCCGTCGAGCCTCACTACGCCTGACGCACAGCGCCTGCGCCATCATGCGCCACTGCCCGCGCCGTCAGCCGGAACGCTCGCATCGTGGTGACCGCGGAATATGCCCTTAAAGGAGGTTTCTACGTGCTTGCCCACGGATCGACCGCAAGGCTGATACAGCGGCGGTACCACCTCGCCGAGCCGCGTAAACCGTTCCGCTCTGTCGTCGCCTATGCGACGCAGCAAGTGAGCTCATTCGGGGTGAGCGCGGTGAGCAATATCTTCGCCGACTGGACCCGGTTGGGTTTGCCGGCGTTCGAATTCACCGTCTGCTCCGATCGGATCGGGCCGCTGCGCACCGATCTCGGCCTGCTCATGCATATCACCGATGGCCCTGAGGCGATGGCGAGCGCGGATCTGATCATCTTGCTGCCGAGCGACTCCCGGCCGCTCATGCTGCAAGCGCCGGTCGTCGAGGCGATCAGAAGCGCCTACCAGCGGGGTGCCATCGTCGCGGCGTACTGCACGGGTACGGTCCTGCTGGCCGGCACCGGCCTGCTGGATGGGCACCGAGCCGCCACGAACGGAGGGTTCGCGGCACAGTTGGCCCGCCTCCATCCGGCGGTCACCGTCGACCCGGAAGCGTTGTACGTTGATGAGGGCCGCATCGTGACGGGCGCCGCGGCCATTGCGGGCATCGACATGTGCCTGCATCTGTTGCGCCGTGAGCACGGCTCCGCGGTAGCCGATGCCGTGGCGAGGGAAGCGATGATCGCGCCGCGTCGCGGTAGCGGTCACGTCCATTGTCTGCGCCTTGTTCCGGCAGATGCCGCCGCTGCACGTTCGGACGGCGATGACGCCCGCTTGGCCGAGGTGCTCAAGTGGATGCTCACCCGCCTTGATCGCACGATGTCGGTCGCCGACATGGCCCGACAGGCGATGATGAGCCCTCGTACCTTTGCCCGTCGCTTCCGGGAAGCCACCGGGACCACGCCGCACGCATGGGTACTGGAACAGCGGCTTGACCGCGCGGAGGAGCTTTTACGGACCACCGACCTGCCGATCCGGAAGATTGCCGTGGAGGTCGGTTTCAGCTCTGACAGCGCTCTGCGGGAGCGTTTCGTCAGACGGCGAGGTGTGTCACCGCGCGACTACCGCCGGACGGTCAAGCGCCGCTGACAACACCGACGCACCCCGGCAATGCCTGCTCCTCGCCCATCTCGGCTTCCTGCGCGGTACACCACTTCGGCGGCGCTCAGGCCTCGGCTCCATGCCAGTCACCGCAGACGAACAGAATGGCGGGCCGATCGCCGGGCTGTGAGACCGGCGGCGGAATTGGCTCGCAAGGCGACAGAACCGACGCCACCGGGACCTCATCACGCACCACCTCAAGGGCGCCCGGAATGCCGAACCGTGTCCCCATGCAGAACCAATTTCACAGTTTCGCAGCATGAACACAGGGTTCGAAACCGGGCACCTTGAGGATTACGGACTGACGCCCACTACTGGGCGTCAGCACACCTTGAAGATGCTCTTCCAGCCGACGGCCGTCTTCTGCTGCACGTTGCCCTTGGTGGGCAGCTTGAAGTGCACCGGCCCTCTGGCGTTGATCTGGTTGTGCATCCGGCCGGCCTGGCCGGAGCCGTACCACTTGTACGACCCGCGGTAGCGGAGGTTGGTCGTGCCGCACGTGCTGATGACCTGTGTCCGGCCGGTGAAGCCCGGTCCTTCGTAGGCCACGTACATCGAGCCGGGGGTCGCAGACGTCGAGGCGTTGGCGGCACCGCCCATGACGGTGACCAGGGAGGCCGAGATGGCGGAGATGAGGGCGATTTTCTTGATGCTCTTCACGGCGATCCTCCGGATGCGTCTCAACTTATTACCAAAAGTATTCGTAACATCACTTCGAGTAGAGAATTCCTAGGACGCTCACCGATCGCGCGGGCAGAGAGCCCGAACGCCGCAGCCGCGGACTGCTCGGTAGCGGGCGACAAGCTCGGACTCGCCGCAGGAGCGGGGCAAGGGACCGTCCCTCTCGTAGGTTTTCCTGATGAGAGGAACATATAGATCAACACTTGGCCGTCACTTGCACCCCGGTTACACCACACGTCACTGCGCGTAAAGCCACGGATAAACAACTGTGGGTTGTCAACCTGTTGCGGATTGCTGTTGGACATGGCCGCTGACGTGCCGGTTTCCCGGTGTCCCATGTGGCGCTCACCTGCTGCCCCCGGCGCCACCATGCCGTGTCGATCGCGAACTGGAGGACCACGATCTGATCGACTTCGGCGGCGGGGCCCGGGTGATCGCCACCCCGGGGCACACGGACGGAAGCATCGCGATCCACCTTCCAGGACCAGGCGTGCTGTTCAGGGGGGACACCGTGGCCTGGATGGGCAGGTCATTCCCCGGTGTGTTCAACCTCGACCGCGAGGAGAAGCTGCGTGCTTTCCGCAAGCTCGCGGCCGTCGGCGCGGAGCTTGTGGTCCCTCGAAATCCGCCATTCGCCGAAGGCCGGATCGGGCTCACCCACGGCAACTATGATCGCGAAGTGTCGCCGGACTCGGAGGCGAGAGCCTTTCGAGGCACGGCCGCGCTCACCGTGATGCCTTCCCCCGGCACGTTGTTGATGCTGAGGCCGCCGCCCAGCGCTGCGAGTCCGGCACTCCTGATGCTCATCTGTCCGGTAAGGGTGCTGAGCTGCTCACCTGCTATGCCGCCGCCGTCCTCGCTGATCGTCAACCGCAGGCCCCTGGGTGCCACGGTGAGGGCGACGGAAACGGTACGGGCCCGCGCCTGCCGTTCCACATCCTGAAGAACGTCCCGGACGGTGCTTTGGACAATCTCAGCGATATGGGAGGGAAGCCGCTCGTTCGGCAGCGCCCACACTTCCACGGCGATCCCGCTCTGCAGTGACCATTCCGCCAGGCAGTCCTCCAATAAGCGGGAGTTCGCACTGCTGACGGCCGATTGGAGTTCCTCAGTCGACATGCTTTCCTCATTTCTTCCACTACTCATCAATGAGCTGAACGCACGGTCACATCGGTGATCGAAACGCCGACCGATGGAGAAGGCTTCGGGCCTGGCCGCCGGAGTGCAGGTCCAGACCCGGCTATTAGAGCAGAATAATGGCCTTGGCCGCGGTGATCCGGCCGCCGCGCATTATGCGCAGCCGTCCGATGCCCGAGCCGGCGATCAGACCGACGTCGAAAAGGTGCTCCGAGGCGGCGATGGAGTGTCCGATCTCCAACACAGTCTTTCGTCGTCAACTATGGCGTTGCGCATGCGCGCGGGAGGAGAGGCTTGACAGCCAACCTTCGCGCCTTTCCTGCCATGGAGCAGCCATGATGGGGTTGGCGTTCAGGTGCCTGCCGTCACCTGCTCGCCGGGCTCGGTGACGCGGCGTCTGACGAGGTAGCCGAAGACCAGCGTGGTGCCGAACATGAGCACGCCGTAGACAGCGGGCGGCACCGCCATCGTCGAGTTGGCGAGCAGCGACGGGCTGAGCGCGATCGTGATGGCCAGTGTGCTGTTGTGGATGCCGATCTCCATCCCGGACGCGATCGCCTGACGACGCTCCACGTTGAACAGCCGCGGCAGCCAGTAGCCGATGGTGAGGCTGATCACGCTGAACAGCAGCGTCACCAGACCGACGGAGGCGATGTAGCCGCCCAGCCGCTCCCGCTCCTGGGCGATCGCCCCGATGATCACTGCGGCCAGCACGATCGCCGACAGGATCCTGACCGGCTTGTCCATCCGGTCCGCGAACGTCACGCTGAAGCGTCGTACGATCATGCCGACCGCGACCGGCACGAGCACGATGGCGAAGACCTGCACCACCTTGTCGGCCTGCAGCCCGATGTCCGGTCCGGATCCCACGAAGTGGTCCAGCGACAGGTTGACCACGACGGGAAGGGTGAACGCGGCCAGGACCGAGTTCACAGCGGTGAGGCTGACGTTCAGCGCCACGTCGCCGCCGAACAGGTGACTGTAGAGGTTCGCGGTCGTCCCGCCGGGCGAGGCTGCCAACAGCATCATGCCGGCGGCGAGCAACGGCTCCAATCCGAACAGCACGACCAGCCCGAAACAGACGGCCGGCAGCACGAGCACCTGCGCGACCAGCGCGATGACCACCGCCTTGGGGCGGGTCGCGATCCGGGCGAAGTCTCGCGGTGCGAGGGAGAGGCCCAGTCCGAACATGATCAACACGAGCGCGGCCGGAAGCATGACTGTGGTGAGAACGGACTGCTGCACGGGGGACCACCGTTCCTCAAGGGCGAGAACCGCTGACCTTGTCTAACAGTCCGATCCCGCACCGATCAATACATGCGCCCCCTTTTGTGACCTCCCCAAGTGCTTGCTCCTGCTCCCGCCACAACACACCGGTCCACATCGGTCTGTCGCGTGAAGTGCCCGGCCATGGCCCCCGTGGTGGCACTGAGGCGTCTGACCTGTGTTCGGGCTCCTGTCCGATCCCGGCCGCCTGCGGTTGCTGGTCGCCTTGCTCGACGGAGAGCTGTGCGTCATCGCGCTAGGCGTCGATGAACAGCCGCAGGCGGGAGTGGCCATCAGGGTGATCGAGCGTGACACGGTCGCATACGCGGCGAACAACCCACAATCCCATGCCCCGGGAAGGATTGGGGTGAGGGGTGTTGTGGAGATCGCGGGCCTGTAAGGCGCCGGCGCTGTCGGTGACGGTGATGGTCAGGCCGTGGTGGTCGCTGCGGGCGTGCAGAATGCCATCACCGCCGGCGTGGTCAAGCACGTTGGTGACGGCCTCGTTGACCGCCAGCACCACCAGATCCGTCCGCTCATCGGACAGCCCGGTCTTCATGGCGAGTTCGCGTACGAGAGCGCGCAGGGATGCCAGATCGCCGTTGATGGGAACGTGGAACTCAAGCTCCCTCATGGTGATCCTGTCCCATCTGCCGCAGATTGTCGTAATGCGCGGTCCTATCGTGTAACCCAGGCACGTGACTGTAAACGGATTGCGGCCGGAGCAGGCGCTGGAGGGCGGTGTGCCTGTGTCTCGGACCGGGCGATTGCATGGTATTGAGTCACCTATCAAACTGGTGATGTGAAGCACGTGTTTCTGTGCGGCAATCCCGCGCTCGACCTCGCCTGCACGCTCCACGCGCGTCGCACCGCGCGCTTCGAGACGCTCGATGCCCCCGACCGGCTCGATGCGTGGTACGTGGAGTCCGGCATCGTCGACGCCCTGTCTCCCTGCCGGGAAGCGGACCTGGTCGAGGCGGTGGCGGTGCGGGAGGCCATCTATGCGCTGGTCACCGCCCGGCTCGCCGGTGACGGATATGACGGCGAGGCGCTCGCGCTGGTGAACGAGACGGCACGCAAGCCGCCGGCGGCCCTCCAGCTCACGGCCGAGGGGCGATGGGTGGAGGCGACCCCGGCGCAGGCGCTGTCCACGGTGGCCCGGCATGCCATCGAGCTGCTCAGCGGGCCGGAGGTGCCGCTGATGAAGGAGTGCGCCAACCCCGAGTGCACGAAGATCTTCATCGACCGGTCTCGGGGCGGGCGCCGGGAGTGGTGTGGCATGGAGTCGTGCGGCAACAAGATCAAGGCGGCTGCTTACCGAGCTCGCAAGAAGAAGGCGCAGACAGCCGCCGCGACCTGATCCCGCGCAGTGGTCAGCGCGGCGCTCTCATGGCCCGGCAGGCCGGCCACGCTCAGAGGCGGGACGGCCTGCCGCGCCGGATGAAGTCAGGAGACGGGTTCGATCCACACGTCACGGAAACGGGGATTCTCTCCAGGATCGCCGTGGTCCTGGAGGCGGATCCCGCCCGACGCCGCGCTCTCCGGGATGTTGTCGCCTGTGCCGCCGTCGATGGCCACGTCGTCGTGCACCACCACGCCGTTCCAGACGACCGTCACCCGCGCGTCGTCGACCTTCACTCCCGCGCTGGTGTGGCGGGCCGCGCGGAAGGTGATCTCGTAGGTCTGCCACGTGCCCGGGGCGGTGGCCATGTTGCGGTCGGGCGCGCGCTTGGAGTAGATCGAGCCCGCCTCGTTGGCGGCCGGTGTGGTGTCACCGTAAGACTCGAGGACCTGCACCTCGTAGCGCTCCTGGAGGAAGACGCCGCTGTTGCCGCGCTGCTGCCCGGTCACGTCCGGCGGGTAGTCCGGCTCGTACCACTCGACGTGGAGCTTGAAGTCGCCGAACGTCTGCCGGGTGCGGATGTCGCCGCCGTAGGACTCCATGGAGCCGTTCGCGATCGGCCAGGTCGCCGCCCCGCCGGCCCGTTTCTCCCACGCCGCCAGGCTGGACCCGTCGAACAGCGTGATCCGCTGTGCCTTCGACACGGTGAGGTGGTCGAGGCTGACCTGTCCCGTGTCGCCGGAGTCGTACCTGTAGGCGATCCTGTTCGAACCCCGCTTCAGGTTGAGCGCCTCGGTCTGGACGGCCCAGGCGTCCCAGCCGCCGGTACCGGCCAGCCGCACCTGCCTGACCTTGTCACCGTTGACGTACACGCTCACCGACATGCCGGCGTTGGCCGCGTAGCGGAGTCCGATGTTGTGCGTGCCGGGTGCGTCCGTCCGCACGGTGAACGACGTGCTCGCGCCCGCGGTCGTGTAGCCGTCGACGTAGCCCTTGCCGGTGTAGCCCTGATGGTTCGTGCTCACCTTCGCGCCACCGCGCAGCGAGGCGTTCTCCGCCTCCAGCACCGGTCGCGCGGCCACGGTGATGGAGTCCAGGTTGACGTTGCCCGCGTCGCCGCTGTCGTACTTGTAGGCGATGGTGTTGGCGCCCGCCTTCAACACGAGCGGTTCGATCCGGGTGGCCCACAGGTCCCACGTTTCCGTCGTGGGCAGCGGCACCTGCCTGACCTTGGTCCCGTTGACGTACACGCTCAGCGACTTGGTGCCGGGTGCGGGGTCCGGGCCGTTGGAGTAGCGCAGGCCCACGTGGTACGTGCCGGCCTCGGCTGCCCGTACGGCGAACCGCGTGGTCGCTCCCGCGGTCCAGTAGCCGTCGACGAAGCCGCTTCCCGAGTAGCTCAGATGGTCGGTGCCCAGCTTCGCGCCCCCACTGTGTGACGCGCTCTCCGCCTCGTACGTGGTGTCCGTCGTCGGGCCGCCGATCATCGAGTTGAGCGTGTACCAGGCCTCGGTGCTCCACAGCGACTGCCCCGATGCCGAGCTGAACGGACGCGGTGACCGCAGGTGCACCACGCGCCCCGGCTTGAGGCCCGCGATCTTGAGCGTGACCTTCTTCCCGCCGGAGGCCGGCTTCGCGGAGGTGACGGTCAGCGGCTCCTCGTCCACCTTGGGGCCACCATAGGTGGAGGCCGCGGCGTACCGCCATTGGGTGGCCTGATACTTGGCCTTCAGCGACGTGGCGGTCTCCGCCGACAGCGGCTGGGTGTACTCCAGCTCGAAGCCGCCCTCGATGGCGCGCATCTTCAGGATGTCGAACGCCTCGTCGCCGCCGGGGGTCAGCTTCTGCAGGCCGTAGGTGAGCTTGCCCGGCTGGCCCCAGTTTCCGCCGGCGCCGAGACCTCCGGCGTAGATGGCGCCGTCGGGACCCAGGCTGATCCGGTTGACCCCTGCCTCGAGTCCCTGAGTCAAGCGGAAGACCGCGCCTTGGTACTCGCCGTTGACCTTCTCGAGGAAGGCCCGCTGGATCCCGCCGTAGGTGACGTCGCCGAACAGCAGTTGCCCCGCGAACCTGCCCCGCCTCATGACCAGCGGGGTGCTGGGGGAGTTGGCGATCTCGTTGTGCGGCAGCCAGAGCACGGGCGGGCTCACCAGGTTGTCGTCGAACGGGCCTTCGGGGTTGGTGTAGTGGTTGAAGAACCGGTCCTTCTTGATGTGCACCAGCTTCGAGGCGGGCAGCCAGCCGCCCTGGTTGTCCGTGACGAACAGCTCGCCCGCCGGACCCCAGCCGAGCCCGTTGGGCGTGCGCAGACCGCCGGCGATGTACTCGACCTCGCCGGTGGCCTTGTTGACCTTGATGGTCGTGCCCCTGTCCCTCGCCGGCTGCGGGTCGGTGGTGGCGCCGCCGTAGTTGATGGCGACGGAGAGGTTGATGTAGAAGTGGCCGTCACGGTAGAGCAGCCCGAACGCGAACTCGTGGAAGTTGCCGCCGAACGGCCAGCTCGCCACGGTCCTGAGGTTGTCGGCGACCTCGTCGCCGTTGGTGTCGTTCAGCTCCACCAGCCGGGACTTCTCCGAGACGTAGAGCTTGCCGTCCACGTACTTGATGCCCATCGGCTCCTGCAGCCCGCCGGCGATCTTCTTGGTGGTCACCTGCGCGGGTGAGGTCTTGCCTGTGACGTTGCCCAGCAGATAGACCTCGCCGAGCTTGGTCTCCGAGCCGCCCCACGTGGCGATCGCCAACCGGCCGCCGGGCAGCCAGTCCATCGCGGTCACCTGCGGCTGGAAACCGTTCGGGCGCAGGTCGGTGAGCGTGAAGTCGGGGTGTACCGACTCCAGCGGCAGCCCGTCGCCGGGGGAGTCGGCGCCGCTCTCGCACTCCTTGCGCCCGGGGGCGGTGACCCGCACCACGTCCGCGTCCGTGCTCAGCACCGAGTTCGGTACGAGGGTGAACTCCGCGGATCCAGGTGGCTTCCACTCCAGCTTGAGCTGCTGGCCGTACAGGTGCTCGAAGTGGTCGACGCGCAGCGCGTGGTAGCCGGTGGTCAAAGTGATGGTGCCGTCCACGGCGACCGGCCCGTGCCGCCCGTCGTTGGTGATCACGACAGTGTCGTCGATGCGCAGCCGGGAGCCGTCGTCGCTGGTGAGCCGGAACTCGTACGTGCCTGCGGCAGGGATGTCGATGTTGCCGATGGCCTCGGTGACGAACATGTCGCCCAGGCCGAAGTCGGCGTCGGAGGCCCAGTCGATGGTGGGCATCAGCTTGTCCACGTTGGGCGTCTGACCGGGCTTGAGCGTGCAGAGCTTGGACAGTTCGACCTGGACGTCGTAGGTGCGCAGGGTGATGCCCGGCTCCTGCGGCGGGACCGCCGCGTGCGCTTGAGCGGGTACGACGAGGCACGAGAGCGCGATGATCAGCAAGACGGATAACAGGGGTAATTTCCGCATGACCTGTCCCAACTCGGTGAGGGTGCCGCGTTCGGCGTTGGTGTGGGGGTACGGCATCGCCGGGACGGCTGCGATCCATCGGCGGATGCCGGGTCTCATTCGCTGGAACGTGAATGGATTAACGCTGCTCTGCGCCGTAATATAAAGCGAGATTTTCGACTTGCCCATACTCTTTCGCCAGAAATCGAAGAAAGTCGTGACTTGTCAGGGCGGAAGGCGCGGAACGACCCGCAACAGCGGACGCATCGCGACGGCTCTCGATGAAGACACAGCACGATTGATCGGCGTGGTCGTGCGTGGCGAGAATGAGGACCATGGCCAAGGGGGAGCTGAACGGCCTGCGGCAAGCGCTGGCACGGGTGCGGGCACAGGTCGTGGAAGGGCTTGGGCGGCGGGAGGCACCCGGCGTACGGCGGCGCTCGTCCCCGAAACAGGACGGGGTGTGTCCGTACCAGGGACTGGTGCCGTTCGAGAGCGACAGGAGCGAGCTGTTCTTCGGGCGCCGGAGGGCGGTCCGCAACCTGCTGGAGCGGCTCGCCCCGCGGCTGCGGGAGCGCGGGTGCGTGCTGCTGGTGTCGGGCGCCTCTGGGGTGGGCAAGTCGTCGCTGCTGCAAGCCGGGCTGATGCCGGCGCTGGCGGAGGGGACGCTGCCGGTGCCCGAGTCACAGGCGTGGCCGCGGCTGCTGGTCACGCCGACCTCGACCCCCTTGCGCGCGCTGGCCGGGAAATGGGCCGAGACGCATGGCGGGCACCCCGAGACCGTGTACGAGACGCTTCGGGACGACCCGCAGGCGGCTCTCGCGCAGACCGGGCGCTTCGTACTGGTGGTCGATCAGTTCGAGGAACTGTTCACCGTGGTGAGGGACGAACGGGAGCGCCAGGCCTACGTACGGGTCCTGCACACCATGGCCGAAGGCCCCGAAGCCGCAGTGATCATCGGAGTGCGCGCGGACTACTGGGACCGCTGCGCCGCCTACCCCCAGTTCGCCGAGGCCATCCAGGACGGCCAGGTCATCGTCGAGCCGATGACGGAGCCGGATCTCCGGCTGGCCATCACCGGCCCCGCCTCCGCGGTGGGCCTGGAGATCGAACCCGGCCTCGTGGAGACCATCCTGCGGGAGCTGCGCGCCACGGGCGATTCCCCTGATGACGGGTTCGATGCCGCCTCCCTGCCGTTGTTGTCACAGGCCCTGCTCAACACCTGGAAGAGACGCGAGAACGGCAGGCTGACCATCCGGGGGTACGAGGACTCCGGCCAGGTCCGCTACTCGGTGCAACGCACGGCCGACGAGGTGCTCGAGCGGTTGCCACCGGAGGACCGCAAGGCCGCGCTGCGGATCTTCCGGCGGATGACGGTGATCGCCGCGGGCGGGCGGATGACGCGGCGCCGGGTGACGACGGCCGAGATCCACGCGGCCGCGTCCGCGCACTCGGCGCAGCGGCGTGCCCAGGTCGAGGAGCTGTTATCGGCATTCGCCGACCAGCGCCTGCTCACGCTGCACGAGGACAGCGTCGAGATCGCCCACGACGCCCTGCTGACCACCTGGCCCACCCTGCGGCAGTGGCTCGAACCCGACCTGACCGCGCATGCGGTCTACGACCAGCTCGTCGAGGACGCCGCGCGATGGGCCGAGCACCACCGCGACCCCGCCTTCCTCTACCGCGGGGCCCGGCTGCTGGCCGTACAGGACAGCAGGCCCCGCTGGGACCGTGACCCCGGCAGCTTCCCGCCGCCCGGCCCCACCGTCAACGGCTTCGTCGCGGCGTCCGCCCGGGCCGCACGGCGGGCGGGCCGCCGCCGCGCCGCCATCATGGCCGGCCTCGCCACGCTGTCGGTGGTCGCCCTGCTCGCCGCCGGCGTCGCCGTGAACGCCGCGAACGACGCCGACCAGCAGCGCCGGCTGGCGGTCCAGCAGCGACAACTGGCGGTATCGCGCCAGCTCGACGCGGAGAGCGAGGTCACCGACGATCCGGTCACGTCCGCACTGCAGGCCGTGACGGCGTGGCGGCTGGCCCGAACTCCCGGGACCCGTCACCGCCTGCTCGACATGGCGGTGCACGCGGACCGGGGGATTTTCTCCGCGCAGACCAGACTCATCACCCAGCTGCTGTTCAACCCCGCCGGCTCGATCATCGCGACCGGAGACAACGGCGGTGTCGTGCGGTTATGGGACGCGGCGACACGCCGGCAACTCGGCGACCCGATCACCCATGAGGGGCTGTGCGCCCTGGGATTCGAGGCGGCCTTCAGCCCCGACGGCAGGGTCCTGGCCACGGCATGCTTCACCGACGTCGTGTTCTGGGACGTGTCCACCCGCCGACCGCTGGGCGGCCCGATGGACACCAAGGAAGGAGTGACGGCGCTGGCGTTCAGCCCCGACGGCAGGACCCTCGCGACCTCGACTCCCCATGGCACCGTACGGTTGTGGGACACCACCTCCCGCCGTCAGGCCGGAGCCGCCCTGGGCCGCGCCCGCAAGTCCGTCGACCGCTCCACCAGGGAGATGGCTTTCAGCCCGGACGGGAAACGTCTGATCACCGCCGGGGCCGACGGCACCGTACGAATCTGGGACACCGCAAGTCACCGCCAGATCGGCAAGGCGCTCACCGGGCACACCAACGGCATCACCGGCATGTCCCTCAGCCCGGACGGCAGAACCCTTGCGACGATCAGCACGGACGACACCCTCCGGCTGTGGAACCTGACCACCCGCGAACAGATCGGCGGCGTCCTGCGGGGTACCGGCAGCAGCCTCGGCTTCGACGCGGTCGCCTTCAGCCCGGACGGGACGAGGCTGGCCACCAACGGGGGAGACGGCTACACCAGGCTGTGGGACACCACCAGCCGCCAACAGGTGGGCGACCCCCTGACCAGCAGGCGGTTCAGCGCCAAGAAAATGGCGTTCAGCCCGGACGGGGCGACTCTCGCGGCCGCCGACATGAACGGCCAAGTGTGGCTGTGGGACCCGAGGGTGCACCGGCAGATCGGCGTCGCGATGCCCGCCACGTACGATGTCGCCTTCAGCCCGGACGGAAAGACCCTGGCCGCCTCCGACCCCACGGTCGCCATCGGCACCGGCCTCGACGACAGCGCCGCCCGGTTCTACGACATCGCCACCTGGCGCGAATCCGGCCGCCGCCTGCAACCCGAGGACGACCCGGCGCCCGACGACTGGGCCGGCATCATCAAGATCAGATTTAGCCGCGACGGCAGGACGCTCAGCACGGCCGGCACCGACGGCACCGTACGGCTGTGGGACGCCACCACCCGCCGGCAGACCGGCTCCGCCGCCACCCTTCGCCCGAACGGAGAGCTGAGCCCCGACGGCAGGCTCTACGCCGGTTCGATACCCGGCGGTTCCATCGGACTCTGGGACGTCATGGGCCGCCGCGAGATCGGTCCCCGCATCACCGTCCCCGGCCACACGGATCTCGTTTTCGCGAAGGCGTTCAGTCCCGACGGCGCCATCCTGGCACTGGCGGGCAACGACCGGACCGTACGGCTGTTCGACGTGGCCACGCACCGCCAGATCGGAGCCCCTCTGCCCGTCGGCGTCACGGCCCTCCACACTGCGCTGGCCTTCAGCCGCGACGGAAAGCTCCTGGCCACCACGGGATCGGACAGCGTGGTACGACTGTGGGACGTGGCGGGCCATCGTCAGATCGGAGCCATTCCGACCGGTCATGCCAACGCCGTCGCCGCGATGGCCTTCAGCCCCGACGGCACGACCCTTGTGACCGCCTCGGCGGATCGCACCGTACGACTCTGGGATGTACGGACTTTCCACCAGATCGGCCCCCCGCTGACCGGTCACACGAAAAACCTGGTCGACGTCGCCTACAGCCCGGACGG
The DNA here is from genome assembly GCF_044465905.1 of Nonomuraea sp. NPDC049480. Classification (NCBI taxonomy): domain Bacteria; kingdom Bacillati; phylum Actinomycetota; class Actinomycetes; order Streptosporangiales; family Streptosporangiaceae; genus Nonomuraea; species Nonomuraea sp. NPDC049480. The sequence goes on along the minus strand of NZ_JBITMD010000001.1, from coordinate 468,045 downwards.
GACCACGCTTGCCACGGTGAGCGCCGATAGGACGCTGCGGCTGTGGAACGTCGCCGCGCCCGCCGACCCCGCCGCCAGGGTATGCGCCATCGCGGGCCGCTCCTTCACCCGCGCCGAGTGGCAGCACCATGTCCACGGGGAGGAATTCCGGCAGGTGTGCCCCTAGTCCACCCTTGCGGCCAGAATTCTCCGCCGAAGTCAACGACCTCAAGGACCGTGAACTCATGAGCGACGGCCACCGGCACGTCTTCTGATCAGCTCGGTGGCGGCGTCATTCAGGGGTAGCCAGCACCCTGCTTCCACCTCGGCTCTCGTCATGGTCGACGGCGGGACGACCGATCTTGAGTCCGGACACCTATGTATAGATCGTCGGGCAGCGGCGGGGCCGTACGGCGCATCAACCTGGGCCGGCAGCAGATCGCCGAGCGGCTCGCCCTCCTCATTCCCCGGCGTTCCTCAGGCCCCCGATCTCGCGGCCGGCGGCTGAGGAGGGCTGGCCTGCCGAGGACACTGGCACCTCCTGGATCACACAGGGCACAATGGCAACCGAAGGGTCATCTCGTTGTAATAAGGCGTTCAGAGACTGGCCGTGATCAACATCGTGGAGGGGGCCACCATGGAAATCGACCATTCGAGCATGGAGAGCAGCGGCAAGGCGATTCACACTGAGGGCGGTGAATTCGGCCGGAGTGTCAGCCGACTCCGCACGCAGTTGGACCCGCTCATCCCCTACTTCGGCAACCCGGCGAGCGACGAGGCGGCCCAGATTTTCCGCAGGGGCCGGGACGGTCACCCAGGCTTCGACAGTGCCTCCGAGGACCTGAGCAAGGCCCTGGAGAACCTCGGCGAGGCGTACAAGCACATCGGCTCCGCCGTCGTGGCGATGAGCAAGAACGTGAAGGCGGCCGACTGGGCCAGCATGGTCGACAAGAACGAATTCCTGAAGGACCTGGTCGAGTTCGCTAAGCGCAAGAACGACAAGATCAGCGTACCCACCACCCCGGTAGAGCGGGCTTGAGAGGGAGACAGATATGCCCATCGGGCTCGGGGCCAAGGTCGCCCTAGGCGGAATGGCCGGTGCCGGCTTGGCAGGGGCGCTGGCGCCCGAGTTCCTGTTCGGCGTCTCCTATCTCGAAGGCGATCCGGACAAGATCCGCGAGGCGGCCGACGTGTTGGACGAGATCGCCGATGCGATCGACCAGCACTTCCGGGAGGCGAACGCGGCCGCTGAGATCGTCTGGCAGAAAAGCTCCGACGAAGCGGTCGACGCCTTCAAGAAGTTCTGGAGTGAGGAATACGGCCCAGCGGTCTTCGCGGTCTCCATGAAACATCGGGACGCGGCCAATGCCTGCCGCGCCTACGCCGATGTCATCGAGAAGATCAACCACGCGCTGAACGTGCTGTGCTGGATCATGACCGTGGACATGATGTTCACCATCGGATACCAGGTGCTCACCTGGAAGCTCTTTCAGGCCATCATGAAGAGACAGGCGATCCTGCTCAGGCTGACCGCGCACCGTTTCGTCACCCTGTTACTGCCCACCTTCTCCTACTGGGTCGCCGACAGCGTGGCGTATGCCACGGGCGAGGTGGCGCTGCCCCTAGGGCTCAACTACCTGGGCGGGATCAAGACAGACCTGTCCGGCAACGACGTCAGGTCGGCCGGCTACAACCTCACCGCGTTCCGCGAGCACTTCGTGGCGAACATGGTCTTCGACGGGGTCATCGACGGCGGGACAGCGCTGATGGCGAAGGTGCCGGGGCTGCGGTCCGTCGCCACCAACGTCCCCCTGTCGAACGGGATGGTACTGAACACCGGGAGCTTCGTCCCCCGGATGGCTGCCTCGACCACGTACTCGATGGCCTTGGACGCGCAGCACGGGGACAATCCCCTGCCCGGTTCGGAGAGCGGGCTTACCGAGGAGGAGATGTACCAGAAGTTCCTCATTCATGGGACGCGCAGCTTCATCCCGCGTATCAAATGAGTGATGAGGCCTGAGTCCGGACCGCGAGCCCACGCCGGCTATCGGCGTCGGCGTGGCTCACCCGGCCGGTCGTCCTCGAGGTAGGGCCGCGTCACCTCCATGAGACGCCGCGCCGCTTCCGCTGTCGCCCGGCGCGACAGGTCCATGATCGCGTCGGCCAGCTCCTGCGAGCCCAGCCTCATCGCCCTGGGATCGATGTGGAGAGCGATCAGCTCTCCCGAGGACGAGACCTTCACCTTGATCTTGCCATCTGGACTCGCCGCCTGGCCGACCACCTCTCCGGCCATGCCGATGACATCGGAGAACTCCCGGGAGTTCGCCTTGAACTCCGCCATGAGCCGGTCGAGTTCGAGGTCTCCGGTGTGAAGATCGCGTTCAGCCATGAGGCATTATCCATCCAATAGTCACATAAGTTGCAACAGCCACAAAGATATAGTTCCTGACATAACGGGAGTCCGGAGCCGGCATCGGCAGTCGCGACGCGGTCATCGACCATCGACATGACCGTGCAGGTCACGTGGACTGTGGTGAGGTCATTCGCCTTTGGTCGCCGCGCCGAAGCCTCGGTCGCCGACCACCGTTGCCGGGATGCGGCCGATCGCCTCGATGACGCCTTCGACGGCGGGTGAGAGCTGGCCGGCGTCTGCCGGGTTGCCTTTGCTGACCTGGGGGAAGGCGATGCATCCGCGATCGTCTTCGGCGATCAGGACGGTGTAGCCGAACTGGATGGGGTGCTCCGGCGACCGTCCGCTCCAGGTGGGCCACCAGGTGGCGGGGGCGGCCTGACGGGCGGCGGGCCACGGCACGGCGGGCGTTGCGGATCATCGCGGTCACATCGGTGAGCGTGTGGGTCGCGATGGTGGCGCTCCGGCCCTGCCCGCCTGACCAGTTTGATCAATGTGGTGGAGTGCGGCACGTTGCCGGCGCCGAGCCGATCCGGCACGACGATGATCCACGGCAAACAGCCTGAGATTGCCCGCAGGATCCTGGCGAATCAACCCCGACAAAGCAGTAGCGGGCACTCTTTGTCCCTGGATGGGAAGAGTGCCCGCTGCGCAGATTTGCCGCGTGCCCCGTGCAGGATTCGAACCTGCGCACCCGGCTCCGGAGGCCGGTGCTCTATCCCCTGAGCTAACGGGGCTCGATGCGTGACAAGGCTACCAGCATCTCAGCACCACTCTGCACCAGATAACGCTCGTCGAACACATCCCGTGAAAACCACCCGTGACGGCCCCGCTACACGTTAACTTTGCGCCCGTGGGCGAGGTTCTTGGCAAAGTACTGGTCGTGGACGATGACGAGGTCATCCGTCAGCTCATCGCGGTCAACCTGAACCTGGAGGGGTTCGAGGTCGAGACCGCCACCGATGGGCAGGACTGTCTTGATCGCGTGCGGGACGTCATGCCCGATGTCATCACGCTGGATGTGATGATGCCGTTCCTGGATGGGTGGACGACGGCGGAGAAGTTGCGTACGGAGGAGGACACCAGCCACATCAAGGTGGTGTTGATCACGGCGCGGGCACAGGATGACGACAAGAGGCGGGGGCAGGGGATCGGGGTTGATGCCTACTTGACCAAGCCTTTCGATCCGGCGGAGTTGATCCAGGTGGTGCGGGATCTGGCCGCTGGGGCCCAAGCTCAGCGATGATCGCCCCCTGGGTGATGGACCTGATGGTTTCCTGATGCGGTTGCTCGGGCGGGATGGTGGTCGGTGTGGACGAGCGGATCGAGCGGGCCAGGGACCTGTACGAGCGGGCGGTCTTCGGGGGTGACGCGGGCGGGCTGGACGATGCCGACCGGGGGCTGAACGGGGTCGAGGCGGATCTCGCGCTGGCGAGGGGGCGGATCGCGCACGCGCGGTTCCTCGACGGGCAGGGGGAGGACGCGGGGGAGCTGGGGCTGTTCGCGCGGGCGGCGGAGCTGTACCGGGCGGTGGGGGATGTCCGGGGCGAGGCGGAGGCGCTGCTGTGGGTGGGGATATTCCATCAGGTCGTTCGGGGGGATCACGGGACGGCGGTGCCGGTTTTCGAGCGGGCCCAGGAACTCGCGGTGCGGGCCGATGATCGGCTGACGCACTCGTACGTGCTCCGCCACCTCGGCTTCGCCGAGCACGTCGCGGGACGGCTGGAGGCGGCCGGGCAACGGCTCGAGGAATCCGTACGGCTGCGGCGCGAGATCGGGTTCTTGCCCGGCGTGGCGGCCAATTTGGTGGGGCTGGCGTACATCGCGGCGGGGGATGGGCGGCCGGACGACGCGGCGCGGCTGCTCGACGAGGCCCACGCGCTGGCCGAGACCACTGGCGCCATGGGGATCCTGCGGATGGTCGAAGAGGCGCGCGCGCAGGTGTAGTGGTTGGTCGAAGAGACGCGCGCAGGTGTAGTGGTTGGTGGAAGTGGCGCGTGCGCAGATGCAGTGGTTCTTCCGTACGCTGGCGGCAACGCTCCCGTTCGAAGGGTTTGAGACGTGCGCAGCTCAGTTTTCGGCAACCTCGAAGGTCAGCCGTTGCCCGGTGGGTTCGCCCTGGAGAACCGCAAGATGTTGCGGGTGCAGTTGCCTCACGAGGTGCTCGCCAAGCAAGGCTCGATGGTCGCCTTCCAGGGGCAGATGGACTTCGACTACGAGGGGTCCGGAGGGCTCGGCAAGCTGTTCAAGAAGGCCGTCACGGGCGAGGGCGCGTCGCTGATGCGGGTACGCGGTGAAGGGCTGCTCTACCTCGCCGACAATGCCGACGACATCCATTTGTTCTACCTGGAGAACGATGGGCTGACCGTCAACGGGCGCAACCTGCTGGCGTTTCAGCCGCAACTGACCTGGGACATCCAGCGGGTTCAGGGGGCCGGGGTGGCGGCCGGCGGGTTGTTCAACACGACGGTCACGGGGACCGGGTGGGTGGCGGTGACCACGCACGGCACGCCGGTGCTGCTCGACGTGGCCCGCATGCCGACGTTCGCCGATGGGCAGTCGGCGGTTTGCTGGAGCACGGGGTTGCAGGTCGGGGTCAACAGGACGATGAAGGTGGGGGCGTTGATCGGGCGGGGGAGCGGGGAGGCCATGCAGTTGGCGTTCAGAGGGCAGGGGTTCGTGTTGGTGCAGGCCAGTGAGGGCGCTCCCATCGTGACCACGTCGTAGGACCCATGATGTTCCCGGCGTGCCCGGCACACGAGGGCGCGCGAGGGGTACCCGGATCTCCCGCCACGACCAAGGAAGCCCCTTGCACAGGATGAATGACGAATTGACCACCACCAGCCCCTACGATCGGCTGATCGCCGACATGGACGCTGCCGGCGCCCGCTACCGGTTGATCGATCACGCCCCCGAAGGGCGGACGGAGCTGGTCAGCGCGTTGCGCGGGCACGACATGTCACAGGCGGCCAAATGCCTGATCGTGATGGTCAAGATCGGCAAGAAGCAGACCCGTCATGTCCTGGCCGTCGTCCCCGGCGACGCCCGGCTCGACCTGCAGGCGGTCAAGGCGCTGCTGGACGGCACGTACGTCGCCTTCGCCGCCAAGGAGAAGGCCGAGGAACTGGCCGGGAGCGTGAGCGGGACCGTGCTGCCGTTCAGCTACGACCCGCGGCTCGAGCTGGTCGCCGACCCGTCGCTGCTGGACCAGCCCGAGCTGTACTTCAACGCGGCCAGGCTCGACCGCTCCGTCGCCCTGGCCACCGAGGACTACGTGCGGCTGGCCGCACCCCGGATCGAGCCCATCACGATGAGCTAGGAGCAGGTTGGCGCGGGAGCGGTGTTGGTGCCGTTCCACGAGGCCAGGAAGCCGAACGTGGCCGTGGCGCCGGGCGCCAGGGAGCCGTTCCAGCTCACGTTGCGTACGGTCACGTCGGCGCCGCTCGCGCTCAGCGTGCCGTTCCAGAGCTGGCTGATCTGCTGCCCGTTCGCGAACGTCCATCGCACCGTCCACGCGCTCGTCGGCGCCGTGCCGGTGTTCTTGACGGTGACCTCACCCTGGAAGCCGCCCTGCCACTGGCCGGTGGCCTTGTAGGTGGCCGTGCAACCACCGGAGTCGGTGGGGGTGATGGTCGGGGTCGGGGTGACGCCGGACAGGGCGTTCACCAGGGCCGGGTACCACTTGTCGGAGATCTTCTGGTCGCCCGCGGCGTTCGGGTGCACCCCGTCGTAGGTGTCCGCGCTCGTGCTGAATCCCGTCCACTGGTCCACCACCGTGATCGGCGACTGCTGGGTGGAGGTGGTGGCGGCCCAGCCGGGGATGGCGTTGTTCAGGTTCACGGCGCGCTGGGCGCATTCGGCGCAGCTGGACGGGTTCATGGGGATGATCTTGGCGACGAGGATCTTCATGCTGGGGTTGCTGGCCCGCATCTGGTTCACCAGCGTGGTGAACGCGCTGAGGATCGTCGCGGGCGGGATGTTGCTCCACACGTCGTTGGTGCCGAAGTGCATCATGACGATGTCGGGCCGGGTCGCGGCGAGCCAGCCGGGCAGCTGGTTCTGGTTGGCCACGTTCGTGGCCAGGAAGCCGCCGTGTCCCTCGTTGTCGCCGTCATGCGCGACCAAGCAGCCCTGCGCGGGGAGGGTGCCGACGAAGTCGATGTCGGTGTAACCGGCGCTCTGCAGTTTGTTCCAGAGCAGGGCCCGCCAGCAGCCCGGGGATCCGGTGATCGAGTCGCCCAGGGGCATGATCCTGGTGGCGGCCGCGTGGGCCGGCGTGCTCGTCAGGAACAACACCGCTCCGGCCAGTGCCGCTAACGCCGCCAGTAAGGCGCTGGTCTTCCGCATCGTCCGATCTCCCGTCGTCGCCAGGCGAGAGTCCGATCTCCCGTCGTCGCCTGGCGAGATCGTAAGAGCGCGACCGAGTGGACGGGAAGGAAAACGGGTCTGGAGGGGTGGGTGACCTGCGACGACGTATGTAACTTTCAGCGGCGGACGACGGCGAGCGGGCACGGCGCGTGGTGGAGCAGCGCCTGGCTGATCGAGCCCATGATCATCCCGGCCAGCTGCCCGTGCCCGCGTGAGCCGACCACCAGCAGGTCGGCGCCGGCCGCGGCCTCCTTCAGCACCTCGACGGGATGCCCGTGGATGACCTCCGTCACCACCTCGACCTGGGGATTCCGCCCGGCCACCAGCGCCCGCAGCGCCCGCAGGGTGTCCTGTTCGCTCTCGCTGTCGGCCGGCTCGAAACCGGTCGGCTGCGGCCAGGCCCACGCCTGGACGGCACGCACCCGGATGCCGCGCATTCCGGCTTCGGCCAGGGCGAAGTCGAGCGCCCGCAGCCCGCTGGGGGAGCCGTCCACCCCGGCCACGATCTCCCCGTGCGGCGACCTGGGCAGCTCGTGGACGAGGACGACGTTCGTACGGGCGTGCGTGGTCACCCCGTGCGCGACGGATCCGACCAGCAGTCCGCGTACGCCGCCGATCCCACGGCTGCCCACGACCAGCAGCACGGCGTCCTCGGCGGCGTGGATCAAGGCGGTACGGGGGTCGCCGGGCAGCAGCTTGCGGGTCACCTCGACCTCCGGATGCTCCCGGAGTGCCCGGTCCTCGGCCGCCGCCAGCACGTTCTCGGCGCCTTCGCGCATCCACCGGCCGACCTCGGCGTAACGCCAGCCGCTCTCCTCGCACACCCACTTCGGCACGGCGTGGGCCACGGTCAGCGGGGTGCGGCGCAGGGCGGCCTCGGCGGCGGCCCATCCCGCCGCCTCCAGCCCGGTGCGCGACCCGTCCACGCCAACGACGATCATGACAACGCGTAGCACTCCACTTCGGCCCGGCGGAAGGGCAGGCCCTTGTCGGTGGAATCCTGAGTGCACTGGCGCTCGGACCTGCTGAGCTTCAGCGTGCCGCACACGGAGATGCCGGAATACGTGCGGCAGTCGAGCGACGCGTCGGCTTTGCCGATGCGGTACCTCTGCTTGACCTCCGCGCGGCACTCCGCTCGCGCCTTCCCCGTGTTGGCATAGCGGCACTGGGCGAGCAGGGTCTGGTATTGCTCCATGCTCACTTCGTGTTGTTCGAAGCCATCCCCGGAGGCGGTGGTCGCCCCGAACGCGGCCACCACAACGAGTCCTGCGACAGCGGCGATCTTTTTCATGTTCCCCCTGATGAGGACCGTACCGCTGAGGGCGATCGTCAAACCTTGCAGCGGCGCGCCAGCACGCTGAGCCAGGTGCGGTGCGTGGTGCTCAGGCCGTGCTCCAGGACCTCGAACCCGGCCGTTTCGAGGGTCGCCAGCAGCGTGTCCGGGTCGCGGTGCACGAACCAGCGGGTGAGCTCGGCGTCGTACGAGATCGGCTCCCACCCCTCCCCGTCGCCGGCCGAGGTGCTCAGCCCCAGCACGCCGCCCGGGCGCAGCAGCGTCGACCAGGCGCGCAAGGTCGGCTCGGTCTCCGCGGCGGGCACGTGCAGGAGCGCCGCCACCGACCACAGGCCCGACAGCGAACCCGGGGCGAACGGCGGCCGGCGCAGGTCGCCCAGCACGGTGGGCACTCCGCGGGTGGCGGCGAGCCTGGCCATCTCGATCGAGCGGTCGACCCCGGTGACCAGCAGCTCTCGCTCCAGCAGCCACGCGGCGTCCCGCCCGGGCCCGCAGCCGAGGTCGGCGACCGCGCCCCCGACCGGCACCGCGTCGGCGAAGCGCCGCCGGAAGGCCAGGAAGCCGTCGTCGGGGTCGCTGGTGCGTTCGGCGAAGACGGGTGCGATGCGGTCGTAGCTCGCGGTGGTGCGGGAGACGGGATCGTCCACTCGGTCGATCATGCCATGTTTCGCGCCGGTTCATGGGTGGGTACGATCACCGCCGTCCAACGCGGGAGCCCGGTGCGGACCGGGCTGAGAGGACGGCTGACAGCCGCCGACCGCCAGAACCTGCTCCGGGTAATGCCGGCGAAGGGAGTTTGCGCGATGAGTGACGCGCCTTTTTCCAAGATCTACTCGGGGGACCTCCGCGTCCCGATGCGCCGGGTGCGCCTGTCGGACGGTTCGGCGGTGACGTTGTACGACACGTCCGGCCCGTACACCGACCCCGCCGCCGACATCGACCTCACGCGAGGACTGCCGCGCCTGCGCGAGCAGTGGGTACGCGACCGCCGCGCGGCCGGCGAGCCCGTAACCCAGGCCGGGTGCGCGAGAAAGGGGCTGGTCACCAAGGAGATGGAGTTCGTGGCGGTCCGGGAGGGCCTGGACGCCGAGTTCGTACGCCAGGAGGTCGCGGCAGGCAGGGCCATCATCCCGGCCAACGTCAACCACCCCGAGTCCGAGCCGATGATCATCGGCCGCAATTTCCTCGTGAAGATCAACGCCAACATCGGCAACTCCGCCGTGACCTCCTCCATCGAGGAGGAGGTCGAGAAGATGACGTGGGCCACCCGGTGGGGCGCCGACACGATCATGGACTTGTCCACCGGCCCCGACATCCACGAGACCCGCGAGTGGATCATCCGCAACTCGCCGGTCCCGGTCGGTACCGTGCCCATCTACCAGGCGCTGGAGAAGGTCAAGGGGCGTCCGGAGGCGCTGTCGTGGGAGGTCTACCGCGACACGCTCGTCGAGCAGTGCGAGCAGGGCGTCGACTACGTGACCGTGCACGCGGGGGTGCGGCTGGCGTACGTGCCGCTCACCGCCGGGCGCAAGACCGGCATCGTCTCGCGCGGCGGCTCGATCATGGCCGCGTGGTGCCTGGCGCACCACCGGGAGAGCTTCCTGTACGAGCACTTCGCCGACATGTGCGAGATCCTGGCCCGCTACGACGTGTCGTTCTCGCTCGGCGACGGGCTGCGGCCCGGCTCGATCGCGGACGCCAACGACGAGGCCCAGTTCGCCGAGCTGCGCACGCTCGGCGAGCTGACGGGGATCGCCCGTGCCCACGACGTGCAGGTCATGATCGAGGGTCCCGGCCACGTCCCCATGCACAAGATCAAGGAGAACGTCGACCTGCAGCGCGAGCTCTGCGACGACGCCCCCTTCTACACCCTCGGGCCCTTGGTGACCGACATCGCGCCCGGCTACGACCACATCACCTCGGGCATCGGCGCCGCCATGATCGGCTGGTACGGCACCGCCATGCTCTGCTACGTCACTCCTAAGGAGCATCTCGGCCTGCCCGGCAAGGACGACGTCAAGACGGGCGTGATCACGTACAAGATCGCCGCCCACGCCGCGGACCTCGCCAAGGGGCACCCGCGGGCGCAGGAGCGGGACGACGCGCTGTCGGACGCGCGGTTCGCGTTCCGCTGGGAGGACCAGTTCGACCTGTCGCTCGACCCGGACACCGCGCGGGCCTTCCACGACGAGACCCTGCCCGCCGCGCCCGCCAAGACCGCGCACTTCTGCTCGATGTGCGGGCCGAAGTTCTGCTCCATGCGGATCAGCCACGACATCCGCGACGCCGGCATGGCGCAGAAGGCCGCCGAGTTCCGGCAGCTCGGCGGCACCCTCTACGTCGAATAGCCGGCCCGCCGTCGTCCCGGGACCGGTGGCGTCCACACCGGCCCGGGGACGACGGATGCGCCGGACGGCGGCGGTGAGTACACCCTGCACCAGCAGACCGACGGCAACCTGGTCCTCTACCGGGGAAAGACGCCGCTCTGGTCCACCGAGACCGGCCGCTAGGTCTCTCGGGCACCCTCTGCGCCGCGTCAGGGGGTGCTCCCCCGCAGCCGGCGGACCCGCAGGCTGAGGATGATCAGCGTGATCCCGGCCAGGATGGCGTAGATCCCGATGATCAGCGCGATCGTGAGCGCCCCGGTCGCCGGCCAGGCCAGCACCAGCACGCCGAACAGCACCGACAACGCCCCCGCCATGATGTGCAGCCACTCGCCGCGGATCTCCCTGCGCATCCTGATCGCCGCCATGACCTCCATGACGCCGGTCACGATCGCCCAGATGCCGATCAGCAGCGTGACGACCAGCACCGTCAGCCCCGGCCAGACCAAGCACATGATCCCGAACAGCAGCCCGGCGACGGCCAGCAGGATCAGCGGGGCTCGTCGCCCTTTGGCCGCGCGGGTGGCGGCGACGGCGGCGAGCGCGCCGTCGACGATCGCGTACGCGCCGAACACGACGGCCAGCGCCAGCAGCGTGATGCCCGGCCAGGCCACGGCCATCACGCCGAAGATGAGGGCGAGCGCGCCACGCAGGGTGAGCACCCACCAATGTCCCAGATAGTCATCGATCACGATGCCGCTCCTGCCCGGGGAAGGGGCCCGCATTCGGCCTGCGACGTCTCCTTACCGCTTCTTGGAGCAGTTCCAGAACCTCCATGTGCCAGGTCGCCGGCGCCACCGCCAGAAACCGGCGCTGCCGCCGGACCAGCAGCCGTCCGGCCCGCTGCTCACGGTTCGCGTCGGACATCCGGGACTCGGGCGGCTGCGGGACCACGTCTCCGCTCACACCCGCGACTCCAGGTCATCGGGGACGAGCGGCGGCGGTGTCAGCCGAGGCTGAGCAGGCCTGCCTCGACCACCCGGCGGCCGAAGGGCCGGGCGAGTTCGGCCAGGCGGTCGCAGCCGTCCTCGCCCAGTGCCCCGTACGCCGGCATGGCCAGCCTGTCCGTGCGGTCCTCGATGTGCCGGCGCAATGCCGCGCCTTCCGGAGTCAGGGTGCCCTCGTCCAGGAGGCCGCGGGTGCGGAGATCGGCCTCCGCGGCGGTCCAGGCGTCCTCGGGCCAGGCGCGGCTGATCTTGAGGAACGCGGTGGGGACCTCGCCACTGGCGGCATGCAGGACCAGGGCTTCGAGGCCGCTGACGCCTTCCGTGAGAAGGGCGGCCACGTGGCCGTCGCCGCGGAACTCGCGCAGCAGGGTTTGCGCGTGCCAGAGCTGCTGGAGGGGGTCGTCCGGCCAGGGGAGGGCGGCGTGGGCGGCGAAGAGGGGGCGGCCCTGGAGGTGGTCGCAGGCCGCCTCGGCGGCTCGGCGGGCCAGGGTCAGGGTCTCGTCGAAGTGGGGGAGACCGGGGATGCCCGCCCTGTGCAGGGCTTCGGTGGCGGCTTCCAGGCGGGCTTGGAGCACTTGCTCCGGCGTCACCAGGTCCCAGGCGGCGGGCAGTGAACGGCGTACGAGGTCGGGGCAGAAGTTGTAGAACGTGGCGATGACCAGGTCGGCGGAGGCGCGGCCGAACGCGGCGCCCCGTGAGGCGAAATATCCGGACATCCCGGTGAGCCCCAGCTTGGCGTAGCGGTCGGCGGCCTCGGGAACGAAGTAGATCATGCCATGGAGCGGCTCCAGGCGGCGCCAGGCGCGGCGGGCGGCTGCGAGGTTCATCGGGCGCTCACGCCTTCGTCAGGGAGTCGATGAAGCGGGACATCCCGGCCAGCCATCGGTCCGGGTCCTCGGCCTTGCGGCGGACGAACTCGGCCACCTCCGGGTGCGGGAAGATGTGGAAGCGCTCGGCCGCCAGCCCCTCCACGACCGCGGCCGCCACGTCCGCGGGGTCGAGGATCGCGCCCGAGGCGCCCACCGCGCGGGCGGTCAGGTGGTCCTCCTCCTCGCCGCGCTCCAGCATGGCGGTCCGCACGCCCTGCGGGCACAGCACGCTCACCTTGACGCCCTGCGAGGCGTAGTGCATGGCGACCCACTCGGCGAACGCGATCGCCGCCGCCTTCGTGACCGCGTACGGCGCATCCCCCGGGCAGCTCACCAGGCCGGCCGCCGAGCAGGTGTTCAGCAGGTAGCCGCCGCCGCGGGCGATCATGGAGGGGACGGCGGCGCGGGCGGCGTAGACGTGGGCCAGCACGTTCACCGCGTACAGGCTGCTCCACTCCTGGTCAGTGGCGTCCAGGCCGTGTCCGGCGATGATGCCCGCGTTGGAGCAGAACAGGTCCACGGGGCCGAACGGGGTCTCCACCAGGGCGGCGACGTCCGCCTCCGAGGTCACGTCGGCCCGTACGGCGACCGCACGGTCGCCGATCTCCTTGGCCACCGCGGTCGCGCCGGTCTCGTCGAGGTCGGCCACCACCACCCCGGCGGCGCCCTCCGCGGCGAACCGGAGGGCCATCGCCCGGCCGATTCCGCCGGCTGCGCCCGTGATCACGACGACCTTGTCCCGCACTTGCATGGCTGCTCCTCCTGAACCGACCGGCCGGTATCAGAATATGATTCTACTGCGCTTCGACCTCATCAGATGAGAGGTTTCTCATCTGGGCCTCAGCATGGTCTCCTCGAAAGGCGACAAGGTCGACGGCATGAAACATCGGGCACTGGTGGTCCTGCTCGTCCTGGGCGCGGCGGCGGCCGGATTCATGTCGGTGGGATGGGGGCGGGCCGCAGGCGGCCCCGACCTGGGCGACCCCGTCGTGGTCTCCCCGCCTCCGGAGCCCGCTTCCGAACGGTCGCCCACGTCGTCGTCCTCCGCCCGCCCGAGCCCGCCTGGTCCGACAGGGAACGGCGGGGAGAGTACGGTGGGCACGCCTGACGAGAGTGCGGTCGGCACGCCTGACGAGAGCACCCCCAAGAAGAGCACGCCCGCTCCGCGCAAGACCAAGGCGGAGCCGGTCAAGCCGCCCTCTCCCCGGCCGGGCGGCGGCGGTGGCGACGACGATGACGACGATGGTGGGGACGATGACGACGACTGACCGGGAGACCGCATGCGGGTGAGCGCCCGCGCCCGGATCGTGGGGTGGATGCTCGCCGTCGTCGGCCTCGCCCTGTCAGTCTCGATCTTCGCGACCTGGACCATCCTCCTCAATCGGCTCGACGACCGGATAAGCCACGAGCTCGAGAACGAAGCGGAGAAGCTGCGCCAGTACGCCCGCACCGCCGGAGACGGGGTCACGAACGTCGAGGTCCTGCTCGAGGACTACCTCGCGATCAACGCGCCGGACCGGTGGGAGACGTTCTTCAGCATCGTCGACAGCCGGGCGCACAGGGTCACCGGGGTCACGCCGCCCGTGCCGCTCGACACCGACGACGGTCTGGTCGCGCGGATGGCCAAGGCCACCGAGAACGTCAGCGACGAGGTCGAGACCGTCGCGGGAACGGTCAAGTACGCGGTGATCCCCGTCAAGGTGACCGCCGACCGCCGCTCTGCCCACTTCGTGGTGGCGATCTTCTATGACATACACCGCGACGAGATCGTGGACGCGGTGCGGGTCCTCGGGCTGTCCGCGCTGGCCGCGATGGGGCTGGCGGGGGCGGCCGGGTGGTTCGTGGCCGGGCGGGTGCTGGCCCCGGTCCGGCTGGTCAGCCAGACGGCCGAGCAGATCACCGACTCCTCCGACCTCACCCGCCGGCTGGACGTGCCGGGCGACGACGACGTGGCCGCGCTCGCCGCCACGTTCAACCACATGCTCGACCGGCTGGAGCGGGCCTTCGTCGTGCAGCGGCACTTCCTGGACGACGCCGGGCACGAGCTGCGTACGCCGATCACCGTCATCCGCGGCCACCTGGAGCTCATGAGCGACGACCCGGACGACCGCGTCGAGACGCTCGCCCTGGTCACCGACGAGCTCGACCGCATGAACCGCATCGTCGACGACCTCCTCACGCTGGCCAAGGCTGAGCAGCCGGGGTTCCTGTCCGTGGACACCGTCGAGCTGGCCGACCTCACGGTCAGCGTGGTGGCCAAGGCGCGGGCGCTCGGCGAGCGCAGGTGGCGGGTGGACGAGGTGGCCGAGGCCCGTGTGCCGGCCGACCGCCAGCGGCTCACGCAGGCGCTCATGCAGCTGGTGGCCAACGCCGTTCGACATACGCAGGACGGCGACCTGATCGCCGTGGGGTCCGCCGTCCGGGACGGGCAGGTCGAGCTGTGGGTACGCGACAGCGGCCCAGGGGTGGCGCCGGCCGACCGAGAGCGGATCTTCGGGCGGTTCATGCGCGGCGCAGGCCGTACCGGCGCCCATGACGGGGCCGGGCTCGGCCTGGCCATCGTCAGATCCATCGCCGAGGCCCATGGGGGCCGGGTGCACGTGACCGAGGCTCCGGGCGGCGGGGCCTGCTTTGTCATTTCCATCCCGCTGTGGGAGGTGCAGTGAACCGAATTCTGATCGCTGAGGACGAGGCCAGGATCGCCTCCTTCGTGGAGAAGGGGCTGCGGGCCAACGGCTTCGTGACCGCCGTGGTGGGGGACGGGGTCGCGGCGTACGACCTCGCGTGCGCGGGCGGGTTCGACCTGCTCATCCTGGACATCGGGCTGCCGTTGAGCGACGGGTTCACGGTGCTGCGGCGGCTGCGAGAGTCCAGGGTGACCCTGCCGGTGATCATCCTGACCGCCCGGGACAGCGTGAGCGACACCGTGGCGGGGCTGGAAGGGGGCGCGGACGACTACATCGCCAAGCCCTTCGCCTTCGATGAGTTGCTGGCCAGGGTGCGGCTGCGGCTGCGGGCCGAGCGTACGCCCGAGGTGACCGTGCTCCGGGTGTCCGACTTGTCGCTGGATCTACGGACCAGGCGGGCCTATGTCGGGAATCGGGCGGTGGATCTGTCCACGCGGGAGTTCGCGCTGGCCGAGATCTTCTGCCGGCACCCGGATCAGGTGCTGACACGTGAGCAGCTGCTCAGCCACGTCTGGGGGTTCGACTTCGATCCCGGGTCGAACGTGGTGGACGTGTACGTCAGGTACCTGCGGCGCAAGATCGGCGCCGACCGGATCGAGACGGTCCGCGGCACCGGATACCGCATGAGAGTGGCCTAATCATCGCCTCACAGCCGCTTCACCGCCCGCGTCCAGGCTGTTCATCAACGGGACAACGGAAGGAGCGATTGTGGTCACCGGATTGGCGATGGATCTCGTGGCGGTCGTCCTGCTGGCCTACGGCCTCTACTATCGGCGGCACCACCGGCGCGATCTGCTGTTCGCGTACGTGGCGCTGAACGTGGGGATCTTCGCGGTGGTGTCGCTGCTGCTGGTCCAGCGGATCGACATCGCCGTCGGGTTCGGGTTGTTCGGAGTGTTGTCGATCATCCGGTTGCGGTCCAGCGAGATCACCCAGCAGGAGATCGCGTACTACTTCGTCGCGATCGTGCTGGGGCTGGTCAACGGGCTCGCGGCAGCGTGGCCGCTGACCGCGCTCGGGCTCGACGCGGTGTTGCTGGCGGTGATGTACGTCGCCGACCACCCCGGCCTGTTCGGCCGCGCCCGGCACCAGGTTGTGACCCTGGACGTCGTGCACGCGGACCCGGACCTGCTGCGGGTGGACCTGGAGAGCCGGTTGCGGGCCCGGGTGCTGCACTGCGTGGTCACGCAGATCGACTACGTGCGGGACGTGACGGTCGTGGACGTGCGCTACGTGGCGCCGAACGCGCGGGTGAAGGTGCGGTGACGGCGGACATGGACGCGAACGTGGTGCTCGCCGGGATCGCCGCGGGGGTGGCGCCGATCGGGCTGGAGGACGTGCCGGAGCTGATGAGCCGGGTGGACTCGAAGTACATCGTGACCGCCTCGACCATGGTCAGGCTCACCACCGAGCTGGGGGACCGGTTCGGGGTGTTGCGGATCGGGGGGCGGCGTCAGTTCCGCTACAGCTCCACCTACTTCGACACGCCGGATCTGCTGACCTTCCGGCAGCATCGCCAGGATCGGCGGCGCCGGTTCAAGCTCCGTACCCGGACCTATCTGGACGGCGGCGGCCGGTGGCTGGAGCTGAAGCTCAGCGGGGCGCGGGGCAGCACGGACAAACACCGCATCCCGTACGACGACGCGCCCGCGCAGGCGCTGACCAGGGAGGCGATGGACTTCGTGAGCGACACGCTGCTCAGCGAGCTGCGGCTCCCCGTGCCGGACGCACTGGGGCCGGTGCTGTCCACCGACTACCGGCGGGTGACGCTCGTCGATCGGGCGGGGACGGCCCGGCTCACCTGCGACACCGGCCTGATCTGCCGCGACGCCGTCCGCGGCGTGCCCGCCCGGCGTGACCTGGTGCTGCTGGAGTCGAAGTCCGGGGACGGGAAGGCGGCGGTCGACCGGGTGCTGCGGGGCATGGGGGTGCGGCCGGTGAGCGTGAGCAAATACTGCCTCGCCGTCGCCGCCCTCCGCGACCGCCCGGCCAACCGCTGGCGCCCGGTTCTGCGGCGCTATCTCTCAAGAAGCGGCCGTTGCGGATCTCCTGGTGACCTGTCGTAGGCGACTGGCATAGTGATCCGCCATGGACGAGGAAACCCGCGAGGAGCTCGCCGAGGACGTCCGGGTGGCGGTGTCCGTCGGGCGCCTGGACTTCCCGCAGCTGGTCGAGGACGTCGTGGAGAGCTGGGCCGAGGAGGTCGACGACCCCGCGCCGCTGGCGGAGGCGGTCAGGGAGATCGCCGCCCGCGAGTTCGCCGGTCACCTCGCCGCACAGGCCCGCTGGCCGGAGGTCACCGACTGCGATCGGCTGAGCATGGCCATGCTGGAGCTCGCGATGGCCGGGATCGTGCCACGCGAGTGTTACATGTGCTGCACCGGCTGCGGGGTCGACGGGATCAGCAGGGAGGTCGCCGGTCTCGGCGGCGTGCGGGGTTATGTCTTCTACCACCAGCAGGACGCCGACCGAGCCGCCGAGGGCGGCGGTGTCTTCCTGGCGTTCGGCGGGGACGAGGACGTCGCCGCGATCGGGGCCGAGATCGTGCAGGCGCTCGGGCGTCGCGGGCTCGCGGTCACGTGGAGTGGGGACGCGGGGCAGCGCATCCACGTGGAGGTCGACTGGCGACGGCGGCGTTCCGGCCGGCTGGCGGCCTATCCGGGGGCGGAGGGATCCTCACCCGAGGCGCAGGCCGCCTTCTGCGACTACACGACGCGCTCCCACGACCAGGCGGTGGCGATGTCGGCGCGGGACTGCCGGGACCTGCTGCTCCGGCTGACCCCGTACGCCGGAAACTTCGTCTCCTACGAAGGGCGGTCGGGCGCCACTGTGCAGTTCATGTGGGAGGAGGGGTTCCGGCTCTGGGCGGAGACGCCCGACGTGGCCGAGCGGTGTTCGCACGGGCGGCACGTGACCGTGGACGAGGCGCTTGCCCTGGTCACGTCCATCGCCAGGGACGATCGCGTCGCGCTGGCGGATCTCGGGAAGCTCCAGGTCGTCCCCTGGGACTGAGCTCACATGGTGACGACGACCTTGCCTCTGGCGTGGCCCTCTTCGAGGCGGCGGATCGCCTCGGGGGCCTCGCTCAGCGGATACGTCCGGTCGATGACGGGCGTGATCTTCCCGTCCTGGAGGAGGTCGCGCAGGCCGGCGAGGCTGTCCCGGCTCGGGAGCGCGACGTAGGAGACCAGCCTCTGGGAGGTGGACAGGAACATCAGCCGGCCCCCGATGATCCGCCTCATGGGGCCGAACCAGCGCCCGCCCGTGCCCGCATTGGGAATGTACGCCCCCCGGGGGGTGAGGGCGTGCCGGCAGGCCGCCAGCGAGTGGGTGCCGCCCATGTCGAGGATGAGGTCGTAGCGCTGTGACCGGCGGGTGAAGTCCTCCTTGGTGTAGTCGAGCACGTGGTCGGCGCCGATCGACCGGACCGTCTCCGCCTTTCCGGCCCCGCACACGCCGGTCACTTCGGCGCCCAGGGACTTGGCGATCTGCACCGCGAACGTGCCCACGCCACCCCCGGCGCCGTTGATCAGCACCCGCTGCCCGGGCTGGACCCGTCCTCTGTCGCGAATGCCCGTCAAGGCGGTCATCCCCGCTGTGGGCGCGGCCGCCGCCTGCTCGAACGTCAGGTTGCCCGGCTTCTTCAGCACCGCGGCGTCGTGGCGGACGCTGACGTATTCCGCCAGCGTTCCCTTGCCGCAGCCGAACACCTCGTCCCCCGGTTGCAAAGCCGTGACGTTCCTGCCGACGGCCTCGACCTCTCCCGCGAAGTCGGCGCCCAGCCCGTTGTCCTTCGGCCGCGACAGGCCGGCCATCGCGCGGAAGACGTACGGCGTGCCACGAAGGTAATGCAGGTCCCCGGCGTTGACGCCGGCCGCTCGGACGCGGACCAGGACGTCGTCGTCCCCGACCGTGGGCAGGCCGACGTCCTGGAGCGTCAGCACGCTGGGCGGGCCGTAGGCGTAGTAGCGGAGGGCCTTCATGTGTCTCCTTTTCGTTTCGCCTGTAATAAATCTCTGACAGGTGTCACCGTAACATTCGGCCTTGAACATGGGAAGCCCCGGAACGACGAGGTCGTTCCGGGGCGGGATGGCCGAGGGCTACAGGGGCAGGCCGCCGGTGGCGGCGCTCGTGGAGCCCGTGGACTGGTAGGCGGCGATCGTGCGCTCGGCGATGCGCATCTGGTGGATCTCGTCCGCCCCGTCCGCGAAGCGGGCCCAGCGGGCGTGCTGGAACATGCTCGCCAGCGGCGTGTCCGTCGAATACCCGAGCGCTCCGTGCACCTGGATCGCCCGGTCCAGGATGCGGTTGAGGCTGTTGGCGACGAAGTGCTTGGCCATCGACACCTCGGTGCGGAAGTCCTCACCCTTGTCGATCTTGTACGCGGCGTGCAGCACCATCAGCTTGCACTGGTAGAGCTCCATGGCCGAGTCGGCGACCATCCACTGGATGCCCTGCTTCTCGGCCAGCAGCGAGCCGTGGCTGTAGCGGTTGAGCGCGCGGTCCACCATCATGTCCAGCGCCGTCTCCGCCTGCGAGATCCACCGCATGCAGTGGGCGAGCCGGGCCGGACCCAGGCGGTACTGGCCCAGGCGGTGCCCGTTGCCCCGGCCGCCGAGGACCTGGCCGTCCGGCACCCGCAGGTTCTCGATGACGATCTCGCTGTGCCCGGTCGAGCCGTGCATGGTCTCGACCTCGCGTACGTCGTTCCAGCCCGGGCTCGGCAGGTCCACCAGGAACGCGGTGTTGGCGCCCCGCGAGCCCTCGGGCACGTCCTTTTCCGTGCGCGCGATGAGGATCGCGAAGTCGGCACGGCGGGCGTTGGAGATGAACCATTTGTGGCCGTTGACGACCCACTCGTCGCCGTCCAGCACGGCCTCGGTGCGGATCAGGGTGGGGTCGGAGCCCGCCACCTCGGGTTCGGTCATCGCGAAGCAGGACATCTGCGTGCCCTCCAGCAGCGGCCGCAGGTACTTCTCCTTCTGCTCGTCCGTCGCCCAGTGCAGCAGCGTGTGCATGTTGCCCTCGTCGGGGGCCATGCAGTTCAGCACCCATGGGCCGACGCGGGTCTTGGCCGCCTCGGACTGCACCATGGCCAGCTCCACGTGGCCCAGCCCCATGCCGCCCCACTCCTTCGGCATGTGGGGGAGCCACAGGCCCTCGGCCTTCGCCTGCTCGCGGAGCCGGAACAGGGTCCGCAGGTACGCGTCCCGGTCGCGCTCCTTCACCTCCTCCACAGCCGGGACGACGGTGCCCTGGATGAAGGCGCGGACGCGCTTGCGGATCTCCTCGTGCTCGGGAGCGAGGGTGAAATCGATCGCCATTCCCCGAAATTACTCTCGGTGAAAGTCCGCACAAGGCCCACGCGGGAGCCGGGCCATCTCAGGCGGGTCTGCGCAGCGAGGCGAAGGCCCAGGACATGCCCACGCCGATGGCCAGGTATGCGCCGCGAAACCGCGGGTCAAACCTCGGCGGCCAGCGCCGCCGCCTGCTCATGGGTGAGCCGCCCGTCCGCGACGACCGTGACGACCCGCCGGGTCAGCGTGTCCTCGACGACCAGCGGCCGGTCCCACGCCAGCGCCTGCCCCACGCCCGGATACTCCTCGACCCGCACGAACCACGGGTCGTCCTCCTGGACGAACACCAACGTCCAGTCCCGCCCGTCCGGATCCGTCCCTGACAGCGCGATCCACGGGTCCCGGCCGCCGTGCACGGCCCGCTCGTCCCCTGGCAGCGTCGTCCTGGCGGTCGAGGTGCCGGGCGCGCGCCAGAAGAAGCCGCCGTAGCCGGCGCCCACGCGGCCCTTCGTGGCCGAGCTGTTGATCTCCACGGGCGCGCCGGTGAGGTTGGTGAGCGTGAACGTGAAGTCCAGCGCCCAGGCCTCCCCGACCGGCCGCGCGAGGACCGTACGCTGCTCCCGCGCGATCAGCCGCCCGCCGGGCCCGATCCACTCCAGTTCCTCGGCGAAGCCGTCGTCGGAGAGCCGCGAGAACGCCCGGTGCCGCTGGACGCCGTGATCGCCGAGCCAGGCCGGGCCCTGATCCTTGACGAAGGTGCGGCCGCCCCAGAAGTTGGCCCCGCCCAGGTCGGAGATCGCCACCCCGACCCCGAGATGGTGCACGTGGTCCTCGGGCCGGACCTCGGTGACCTCGACGCCGCCCAGCGTCCGCACCCCATGCAGGTACGGCCTGGGGGAGTCGGTGGCCGGCAGGTCGGGATTCAGCTCATACCGTGCCACGCCCCGGCCTGCGACCAGCAGCTCCACCCGCGTCCATGGCACGTCCAGCTCCGAGTAGAGAGCCAGCTCGTCCGCGCTGCGGGCGGTCAGGTCGCTGATCCCGGGCAGGAACCGGTGGTTGACCTCGCCCAACTGGTCCCGCTTCACGATCTGGTGACGCTCGGGGATCGGCAGCGGCTCGGGCGCCAGCCGCACCGCGTCCAGCACCTGCGTGAACGTCTCCGTCGCGGCCAGCGGCACCAGCAGCCCGGCGCCCGTGCGGATGTGGTCGACGAGGTTCTCCAGCAGGTCGGTGCGCTCGTACACGGTCGTCGTGACAGAGCCGTCCGTGAGCTCGACCTTGACCTGGTCCTGCGTGTAGACGAGCGTGGCGCGGCCCTGGTCGCCGTGCACCACCAGGTACGGCTCGTGCCGCTCCTGCGCGCACAGCGTCACCGCGATCGTGATCACGAGCCCGTCGGCCATCCGGATCCGCAGGCAGGACGTGTCGTCCGACTCGATCGGGTGGGCGTGGTAGAGCTCGGTCTCGATGTCGGCGATCCCGCCGTCGACCAGGGCCAGGGCGGTGGCCACGGCGTGCGCGAACGGGTTCGTCAGCGCTCCGTCCACCACGTCCACACCGTCCAGACGGCGCTTCCCCGCCCAGGAGGAGCGGGTGAAGTAGGCCGACGGGCGCTCCCACGCGCCGGCGCCGCCGATGCCTCGGACGCGGCCGATGGCGCCCGAGCCGATCAGCTCGCGCAGCGCCGGGACGGCCGCCGACCCCAGCGACTGGAACCCGACCTGGCAGGACAGCCCGGTCTCCGCCACCGCCGCGGCGATCCGCCGATGCTCCGCCGGGCTGGCCGCGGGAGGCTTCTCCAGCAGCAGGTGCGAGCCCGCGCGCAATGCCGTCACCGCGAGGTCGGCGTGCGTGTGGATCGGCGTGCAGATGATCGTGATCTCCGCGCCGGTCTTCTCGATCAGCGCGCCCAGGTCGGACGACTGCATGGGGGAGCCGAAGTCGACCTCCACCGGACGCACGTCGCAGATCCCGGCCAGCTCGATCTCACCCCGGTGGGCCAGCATGCGCAGCTTGCCCAGGTGGTGCCGCCCGTGCCCGTGGGCTCCGGCGAGTACGACCTTCATCACTTACTTCCACCTCAGCCCGAGTCCGGCGTGCTCGCCCGCGCGCAGCACCCCGCCCGAAATCTCCACGGGGTACGGCTCCGCCAGGAGCCCGAGCGCGGCGAACGAGGCGTCCTCGACGTCCTCGGCCATGACCGGCAGCGGCAGCGCCAGCGCCAGTTGCCCGGAGACGTCACCCAGCAGGTGCGGGTACACCGGCACATCGTACGTTCTGGCCAGCTCCACGATCCGCAGGAACGGCGTGATCCCGCCGACCCGCACCACGTTCGGCTGCACGACGTCGCACGCCCCGGCCGCCAGCAGGTCGCGGAAGCCGTAGGTCGTGTAGACGTTCTCGCCCACCGCGACCGGCACGTCGATGGAGCGGCGCAGCTCCACGTGCGCGGCCACGTCGTCGGCCGGCAGCGGCTCCTCGATCCAGTGGAGGCCGAACTCCCGCAGCGCGGCGATCGCCCGCCGGGCCCGGTGCAGGTCCCACCGCTGGTTGGCGTCGATCATCAGCAGCCGGTCGGGCCCGATGACCTCGCGGACCGCGGCCACCCGCGCGACGTCCTCGGCCAGGTCGGGACGGCCCACCTTGATCTTGACACCCCGGTATCCGGCCGCCACCCACCGTCTGGCCTGCTCGACCAGCTCCTCCAGGGGATAGTGCAGGTTGACGCCGCTGCCGTACACCGGGACCTCGTCGCGCCGCCGCCCGAGCACGTCGGCCAGGCCGAGCTCACCGCAGCGCAGGTCCCACAGCGCCAGGTCGATCCCGGCCAGCGCGATCGTGGTGATCCCGCCCGGCCCGGCCTCGCGCGTATGCCTCCACAGCCGGTCCCACACCGCCTCGGGGTGCGCGGGCAGCCCGATCAGCGCCTCCCGCAGGTCGTGGTCCAGCAGCGCCTTGACGGCGTGTGCGCCGATCTGCGGCGTCCACGAGAACCCGGTGCCGGTGCGCCCGTCCTTGAGCGTGACGTGGGTGACGATCACATGGTTGGCCGGCACGTCCGCGCCCCACGGCCGGGGCAGCGGGGCGGTGCGGAGCTCGGTACGCAGGTCGGCGACCGTCATGAGGCCGCCACCGCCAGCCCGGTTTTGATCAGCGCCTCCAGCTCGGCCAGGTGCTCGTCGGTCACCTCCACGAGCGGCGGGCGTACCGCGCCCACGTCCAGGCCGCGCAGCCGTACCCCGGCCTTGACCAAGGAGATCGGGTAGCCGGGCACCTTGCCGCGCAGCCGGACCAGCGGGGCGTAGAACTCGGTGAGCAGCCGCTCGTCGCCCTTCAGGTACGCCAGCGCGATCTCCGGCGCGAACGCGAACACCGCACTGGAGTACAGCTCCACGCCGATGCCCCGGTAGGCGGGCATGGTCAGCTCCGCCGTCGGCAGCCCGTTGAAGAACAGGAAGTCCGGGTACTTCTCGCGCACCGCCAGCACGGTCCGCTGCATCCGGTCGATGTCGCCCAGCCCGTCCTTGAGCCCGACCACTCCGGGGATCCCGGCCAGCTCGACCACGGTGTCCGGCTCCAGCACCACGGAGTCACGCTGGTAGACGATCACCGGCAACTCCGCGGCCACCGCCGCTACATAAGCCCTGAAGCCGTGCCCTGGCCCCTTGGCCAGGTATGGCGGCATGAGCAGCAACCCGTCCGCGCCCGCCTCCCTGGCCGCCCGCGCCTGGTTCAGCGCCGCGCCGAGCGGCCCGCCCGCCCCGGCGAACAGCGGCACCCGGCCGCCCACGACCTCGGCCGCCACCCGCACCGCGCGCTGGTGCTCGGCCTCCGACAACGCGGAGAACTCGCCGGTGCCGCAGGCCACGAACACGCCGCCGGGGCCGTGCTCCATGCCCTGCCGGATGTGCTCGGCCAGCACCTGATCGGCGAGCCCGCCGCCGGCGTCGAAGGGCGTCACGGGGAAGAACAGCACACCGCTGAGATTCATCATGATTCCTTGAGTTCGGTACGCCAGCTGCGCTTGGCCTGCCAGCCGAGCAGGCGCTCGGCCTTGGTGGTCGAGAAAGCGGGAGCGGTGCCGGTGAGCCCGGCCGCGAACGGCTCGGTGCCGGGCACCACTTGGGGAAGCAGTTCGGCCAGCGGCTTCCTGGCCAGCGCGTCCGTGGCGCCGGCGAAGAACACCTCGCCGTTCGGCAGGTCGGGCAGCGCCTCGACCAGCACGGCCACCATGTCGGAGGCGTCACGGGAGTCGACGTAGTTGAACAGCGACACCCCGCCCAGCTCCGGCCGGTCCAGCCGCTCGGTGACCGTGTGCCCCGACTGCGTCGGGGCGCCGGCCCACTCCTCCGGCGGAATGACGAAACACGGCCTGATCGCGGCCAGCTTCGTCGTCCCCGCCTCGGCGAACGCCTTCATGGTCTGCTCGGCGGCGACCTTGGACAGGTTGTACGCGTTCCACGGTCGCACCGGGTGGTCCTCGTCGATCGGCAGGTACGACGGCGCCCAGCCACGGGGCGCGCCATAGCCGATCACGGTGGGACTGCTGGCCACGACCACGCTCTCCACGCCCAGGGCCACCGACGCCTCGCAGATGTTGAACGCCAGCTGCGTGTTGACCTTGTAGATCACCGACTCAGGCCGGCTGAACGGCGTGGCGATGGCGGCCAGGTGGATCACCGACTCCGGCCGGAACCTGGCGATCACCTCGAACGCCTGTCCCGTGTCCGTGAGGTCGGCCGGTAAGACGGCGGCGGCCTCCACGGGCGTGCCGGGCGCGTTGTCCACGCCGATGACCTCGTGCCCGGCCGCCGCGAGCGTGGTGACCACGCTGCGGCCGAGGCGTCCTGCGCTTCCGGTGACGAGGACTCTGCTCACCGTGAGGGGCTCCTTCAAGACTGCAAACAGTTGCACTAAACCTTTGTGTCACCGGGGCCGGGGCGTCAAGAGGTGATTTCATACCCCTAGCGCCACCTGGGGATTCCCGATCGGTCTCGGTATGGCGTAGACCGGCAAGCGCTTTCAGCCTACCCAGGGGTGCTGCAAGCGGTTGCGTTAGGGTGTGCGATTGTGACAGTGACGATTCGTGATGTGGCCCGGGCGTCCGGCGTGCACGTGTCCACCGTGTCGCGGACGTTCTCCGCGCCGCACATGGTGAACGCCGCCACCCGGACCAGGGTGCTGACGGTGGCCGAGGAGCTGGGATATCGGCCGAACCGGGCGGCGCGGGCGCTGACGACGGGGCGTACCCACAACCTCGGGCTGATCGTGGCCGACATCGCCAACCCGTTCTTCCCCCCGTTGATCAAGGCCGCGCACGCGGCCGCGCGGCAGCGCGACTACCACCTGTTCGTGGCCGACACCGACGAGGAGCCGGCCGCCGAGGAGGAATTGGTGCAGGCCTTCTCCAAGCAGGTGGACGGCCTGGTGCTGTGCAGCCCCCGCTCCTCCAACAAGGCGCTGGAACGGCTGGCCGAGCGGGTGCCGTTCGTGGTGATCAACCGCCGGCTGCGCGGCGCCGCCACGGTGCTGATGGACGTCGGGCACGGGGCGAGGCTGGCGGTCGACCACCTGGCCAAGCTCGGGCACCGCCGCGTGGCGCTGGTGTCGGGACCGTCCGGCTCGTGGACGAGTTCGGAGATCCGCGTGGCCGCCGAGCAGGTGGCCGGCGTGGAGCTGGTCGTGATCGGCCCCAACGCGCCGACCGAGCGGGGCGGGCTCGCCGCCGCCAAGCGGGTGCGGGACTCGGGGGTGACCGGCGTGCTCGCCTACAACGACCTGGTGGCGATAGGGCTCATCGAGGGGCTCGGCGATCTCGGGCTGAGCGTGCCGGAAGACCTCAGCGTCGTCGGGATCGACGATATCGTTCCTGGGCGGCTGAACCGCCCCAAGCTGACCACGGTGGCCATGCCGACGGCCGCAGCGGGCAGGCTGGCGGTGGACCTGCTGATCCAGGAGGTCACGGCCACCACGTCGCTGGAGACCCGGCTCGTGATCAGGGACTCCACCGCGGCTCCACGATAGCCTCGCCGCTGCAACCGGTTGTACTAATCGTGACGCAAATTCATCTGACTTCTCCGGCGGTCGAAGCTACGACCTGCGAAAACGCCGTTGCGATATATCGGTAACGGCTATGTAACGTCTGCAAAGGGTTGACGTAACTTTCCTGGCGGCTATAGGAAAGCGCTATCCATTCACATTTCGCCGGAAGGTCCGTGATGACGAATGAGTTCCGTCATGGCTGACTCGGTGGCGGTGAAGTCTCGGCCCGCGGCGACCAAACCCGCACGCGACGGTCACCGCTCCACGAAACGCTCCCGCCGTGAGGCGAGGGCCGCCTACCTCTTCCTGGCGCCCTGGTTCGTCGGCCTGCTCGTCATCACGGTCGGCCCGATCTTCGCCTCGCTCTATCTGTCGTTCACCGACTACAGCCTTCTGGAAGAGGCCAAGTGGGTCGGGTTCGACAACTACATCACGATGTTCACCGAGGACCCGAGGTTCATCGCCTCGCTGAAGGTGACCACGATCTACGTGGTCGTCTCGGTCCCGATGCAGCTGGCCTTCGCGCTCGCGCTGGCCCTGGTGCTCGACCGGGGACTGCGCGGACTGTCGTTCTACCGCTCGATCTTCTACCTGCCCTCGCTGCTGGGCGGCAGCGTCGCGATCGCGATCCTGTGGCGCAAGGTCTTCGGCGCGGACGGCCTGGTCAACGCCATCCTCGCGGTCTTCGGCATCCAGGGGCCCGGCTGGGTGGGCGACCCGGACACCGCGCTCGGGACGCTGATCCTCCTGCACGTCTGGACGTTCGGCGCCCCGATGATCATCTTCTTGGCGGGGTTGCGGCAGATCCCCCGCAGCTACTACGAGGCGGCCGCGGTGGACGGGGCGGGTATCGTCCGCCAGTTCCGCTCGATCACGCTGCCGCTGCTGACACCGATCATCTTCTTCAACCTGGTGTTGGAGATCATCAAATCGTTCCAGTCGTTCACGCAGGCGTTCATCGTGAGCGGCGGCAAGGGCGGCCCGGCCGACTCGACCCTCTTCTACACGCTCTACCTCTACCTCAAGGGATTCAAGAACTACGACATGGGCTACGCCGCGGCGATGGCGTGGGTCCTGCTCGTCATCATCGCCGCCCTGACCGGAGTGAACTTCCTCGCGTCTAAGTATTGGGTCTTCTATGGCGACACCAAGTAGGCCGCTCCCGGTGCTGTTCCGCCCGTTCAAGGGCGGACCGGTGGCCAAGCACATCCTGCTGATCGGCTTCGGCCTGGTCATGCTCTATCCGCTGCTCTGGATGATCTCCAGCTCGCTCAAGCCGGAGGAGCTGATCTTCCGGGAGCCCGGACTGTGGCCCAGCCAGGTCACGCTGAACAACTACACCGAGGGCTGGACCGCGCTGAAGCACCCCTTCGGCTACTACCTGTGGAACTCCGCGGTGGTCACGGCCCTGTCGGTGGTGGCGAACCTGGTGGCCTGCTCGCTGGCCGCCTATGCCTTCGCCCGGCTGAACTTCCCGCTCAAGAAGCTGTGGTTCGCGATCATGTTGGGCACGATCATGCTGCCGCACCACGTGGTGATCGTGCCGCAGTACATCATGTTCTCCGAGCTCGGCCTGATCAACACGATCTGGCCGCTGGTCATGCCGAAGGTGCTGGCGACGGACGCGTTCTTCATCTTCCTGATGGTGCAGTTCATCCGTACACTGCCCAGGGAGCTCGACGAGGCCGCCGAAATCGACGGAGCGGGCTATTGGCGCATCTTCATCAGGGTCGTCATGCCACTCTGCATGCCGGCGCTGGCCACGACGGCCATCTTCACGTTCATCTGGACGTGGAACGATTTCCTCAGCCAGCTCCTTTACCTCAACAACCCGGACAACTTCACCGTCCCGGTCGCGCTGCGCACGTTCCTCGACGCCAGCAGCGACTCGTCCTGGGGACCCATGTTCGCCATGTCGATCGTCGCGCTGGGGCCGATCTTCGGGTTCTTCCTGGTCGGCCAGAAGTATCTGATCCGTGGTGTGGCCACCACGGGACTGAAGTAGTTCCACCCCCACCCCCCAACAAGAAAACCCTCTAGGAGGTAGAGCCGTGAGCTCTGGCAAGAAGATGTGGTCGGCAGCGCTGCTGGCCACCGCTGTGCTGGCGGTCACCGCGGCCTGTGGCAGTGGCGGCGGCGGCGGAGGCGAAAGCACCGACGGCAAGATCAAGCTGCGCTTCTCCTACTGGGGCAGCGACGCGCGGCAGAAGATGACCGAAGAGGCGATCAAGAAGTTCGAGGCCAAGAACCCCACCATCGACGTCGAGGGTGAGTTCTCCGACTGGGCCAGCTACTACGAGACGCTCGCCACGAAGGTCGCCGCCAACGACGCGCCCGACGTCATCACCATCGAGATCCGCGGCCTGCGCGAATACGCCGACCGCGGCGCGCTCGCCGACCTGGCCAGCAAGGTCAACACCGCCGACATCGACGCCAAGGTGCTGGGCACCGGTGCCATCGACGGCAAGCAGTTCGCCGTCCCCACCGGTGTCAACGCCTTCTCCCTGATGGTCAACCCCGCCCTGGTCGAGAGCAGCAAGGCGAAGCTGCCCGACGACACCAAGTGGACCTGGAACGACTACGTCGACCTGGCCGCCAAGATCACCGAAGGGAGCGGTGGCAAGGTCACCGGAACGCAGCTGAGCTGGAACCCCGCGTACCTCCAGATCTACGCCGCGCAGAAGGGCGAGCCCTTCTACAACGGCAACAAGCTCGGCATGTCCCCCCAGACGATCAAGGACTGGTGGGCCATCATGCAGAACATGATCAAGGTCAAGGGCTCCCCCGACGCGGCCAAGAGCACCGAGATCGGCGCGACCAGCATCGACCAGTCGCTGCTCGGCACCAACACCGGCGCGATGGGCATGTGGTGGAGCAACCAGCTCGGCGCGGCCGCCAAGGCGTCGGGGCAGCCGCTGGACCTGCTGCGGATGCCGAAGGCGGAAGGCGCCACGACCGGTGGCATGTTCCTGCAGCCGGCGATGTTCTACTCCGCCTCCTCCAAGTCGGCGCACGCGGCCGAGGCGGCGAAGTTCATCGACTACATGATCAACGACCCGGAGGCGGGCCAGATCATCCTCAGCGACCGCGGTCTCCCGGCGAGCTCCAAGGTGCTGGCGGCGGTCAAGGACAAGCTGCCGGACGCGGACAAGAAGACGCTGGAGTTCATCGACAAGATCAAGAGCGAGCTGGCCGACCCGCCCCCCGCTCCGCCGAAGGGCTCCAGCGCCATGGAGGAGATCCTCACGCGCTACTCCGAGGAGGTCATGTTCGGCCGCATGACGCCCGACGACGCCGTCCAGAAGTTCATCACCGAGGCCAACGCCTCGATCGCAGGCTAAAAGGAGAGTCATGAGGTACGCGTTCGTCGGGCTTGGGCACCGCGCGCAGATGTACGTCGACGCGCTGCTCGGGGAGTGGCGCGACGCCGGCACCATCGTCGCCCTGTGCGACACCAACCGGACCCGCATGGACTATTACGTCGAGCGGATCGGTCAAGAGGTGCCGTGCTTCGCGCCCGCGGAGTTCGACAAGGTGCTCGAGCTCGCCGACGCGGTCATCGTCACGACCGTCGACGCCACGCACGCCCGCTATGTGTGCGCGGCGCTCGACGCGGGACGTGACGTCATCGTGGAGAAGCCCCTCACGGTCGACGCCGAGGGCTGCGCGGCCATCGCCGCGGCGGCCGAGCGCAGCACCGGCAAGCTGATCGTGACGTTCAACTACCGGTACTCGCCGCGCAACTCGGCCGTGCGCCGGCTGCTGATGGAGGGCGCCATCGGCGAAGTGACCTCCGTGCACTTCGAGTGGACGCTCGACACCATCCACGGCGCCGACTACTTCCGCCGCTGGCACCGCGACCGGGCCAACTCCGGCGGGCTGCTCGTTCACAAGTCCACCCACCACTTCGACCTGGTCAACTGGTGGCTCGGGACCGCTCCCGAGCTCGTCTTCGCCCAGACCGACCTGCGCTTCTACGGCGCCGGCAACGCCAGGAAGCGCGGCCTTGAGGAGCGCCCCGAGCGAGGGCAGGGCGCTCCCGGGCTCGGCACCGATCCGTTCATCCTGGACATCTCCACCGACCCCCGGCTCAAGCGGCTCTACCTGGACGCCGAGCACGAGGACGGCT
Source organism: Nonomuraea sp. NPDC049480 (assembly GCF_044465905.1). NCBI lineage: Bacteria > Bacillati > Actinomycetota > Actinomycetes > Streptosporangiales > Streptosporangiaceae > Nonomuraea > Nonomuraea sp. NPDC049480. The sequence goes on along the minus strand of NZ_JBITMD010000001.1, from coordinate 437,636 downwards.
ACATCCGGGACCAGGACGTGTTCGGCGAGGGCATCACCATCGACGACAACATGTCGGTGCTCGTCCGCTACGCCAACCGGACGATCCTCACCTACTCCCTGCACGCCCACGCCCCCTGGGAGGGCTACCGGGTGGCCTTCAACGGCACGGCCGGGCGGCTGGAGCTTGACGTGGTCGAGCGTGAGTGGACGTCGCCGCACGCCGCGATCGACCCGAGCGCGACCGCCAAGGAACATGCGGCCGGCTCCTGGGAGCGGCTCACGCTGCACCGGCACTGGAGCAGGCCGGAGGAGGTGCCCATCGAGACCGGGGCCGGCGGGCACGGGGGCGGCGACAAGCTGCTGCTCAACGACGTCTTCCGCGGTCCCGACAACGACCCGCTGGCACGGCAGGCGGGTTACCGGGACGGGATCCGCAGCGTGCTGACGGGCGTCGCAGCCAACCTGTCGGCGGCGAGCGGCGCACCCGTCCACCTGACGGACGACGGGACCCGTGTCGGCTGACCCGGCCGGGGCCGCTGACCCGGCCGGATCCGTGTTCGCCGAGCTGGCCGGGATCGCTCAAGCGCAGCTCGGGACGTACCCGCAGGCGGGTCCCGGGCTGCGGGTGGCGGCGCGGGACGCGCTCGGGGTGCTCGACCTGCGCGCCGAGGACGTGCGCGTGGAGCGGACCTGGGCCGACGGGGAGCTGGCCGGCGAGGAGCTGTCCTGGTCGGTCGGCTTCGGCCCCCGGACCCGTGCCTTCCTGCTGCGGCCCAGGGACGCGGCCGGACCGCTGCCCGGAGTGGTGGCGCTGCACTGCCACGCCGGGATGAAGTGGGCAGGCAAGGAGAAGATCGCCGACGGCCCCGAAGGTCCCTCGCCGGAGGTCCGGCGGCTGCGCGAGGCCATCTACGGCGGTCGTGCCTTCGCCAACGAGCTGGCCCGCCGCGGCTTCGCCGTGCTGGCGCACGACGTTCTCGCGTGGGGCAGCCGCCGCTTCCCTCTGGACACCGGAACGACCCCACCGCCTTCCACCCCCAGCCACCGTGCGCCGAGCGAGGCCGATCGCTACGACCGCGCCGCGGCGCAGCACGAGCACGTGGTCGCCAAACACTGCGCGGTGCTCGGCACGTCGTTCGCGGGCGTGGTGGCCGGCGAGGACCTGGCCGCGGCGGCCTATCTGCGCTCCCGGCCCGACGTCGGGCCGGTCGGGTGCGCCGGGCTGTCGGGCGGCGGACTGCGGGCCGCGCTGCTCGGCGCCTTCGACGAGGAGATCCGGGCGGTCGTCGTGGCCGCGATGGTCTCCTCGTACCTGGACATGATCGACGCGCACGTCGCCAAGCACACCTGGATGTTGTACCCGCCGGGTCTGCCGCGCCTCGGCGACTGGCCCGACCTGGTGGCGGCCCGCGCGCCCCAGCCGCTGATGGTCCAGTACGCCATGCGCGACGAGCTGTTCCCCGCATCAGGCATGCGCCGCGCCCACGCCATGATCAGCGAGCGTTACCGGGACGGCGCGTACGAGGCGGTGTTCGCCGACGTGCCGCACAGCTTCGACGTGCCCATGCAGGAGCGGGCCTTCGACTGGCTGGCCCGCCACCTCCAATGACCCGCCGCCGCCCGGCCTGCCCCGGGCGGCGGCGCCCACCCTGTTCCCCGGCCTTCAGTCACCCGCTTTCCACTGGGCGATGAGCTTGTCGTAGTCCAGCGTGGCCGGCTTGCCGCGCTCGTCGGCCAGCTTCGGCGCGGGCGCGCCGGGCTGGTCGTACCAGTACTGGGCGGGCCGCTCCGGGTTCAGCTTCGGCGCGCAGTTCCCGCCGTAGCCGCGCCGCTCCAGCCGGGACAGGATGTCGTCCTGCTGCTTGGCCAGGTTGTCCATCGACTGCTGCGGCGTGGTCTCGCCGGTCACGGCGGTGGCCACGTTCTGCCACCAGAGCTGGGCGAGCTTCGGGTAGTCCGGCACGTTCGTCCCGGTCGGCGTCCACTGCTTGCGGGCAGGGGAACCGTAGAACTCGATCAGGCCGCCGTACTTCTTGGAGTTCTCGGCGAAGTATTCGCTCTTGATGTCGGAGTCCCTGATGAACGTCAGCCCGACGATCGACTTCTTCAGCGACACCGTCTTCGACGTGACGAACTGCGCGTACAGCCAGGCCGCGGCCCTGCGGTCCTTGGGTGTGTTCTTCAGCAGCGTCCACGAGCCGGCGTCCTGGTAGCCGAGCTTGTTGCCCTCCTTCCAGTACGAGCCGTGCGGGCTCGGCGCGATCCGCCACTTGGGCGTGCCGTCGCCGTTGACGACCGGCAGCCCTTCCTTGGTCATGTCGGCCGTGAACGACGTGTACCAGAAGATCTGCTGGGCGATGTTGCCCTGCGCGGGCACCGGCCCGGCCTCGCTGAAGTTCATCCCGGCGGCTTCCTTGGGGGCGTACTTCTTCAGCCAGTCCACGTACTTGGTGAGCGCGTAGACCGACGCCGGGCCGTTGACGTCGCCGCCGCGGGTGACCGACGAGCCGACCGGGCGGCAGTTCTCCACCCTGATGCCCCATTCGTCCACCGGCAGGCCGTTGGGGATGCCGGGGTCGCCGTTGCCGGCCATGGACAGCCAGGCGTCGGTGAAGCGCCAGCCCAGCGACGGGTCCTTCCTGCCGTAGTCCATGTGACCGTAGGTCTTCTTGCCCTCGATGGTCCCGTTGCCGTTGACCTTGTTGGTGAAGAAGTCGGCGATGTCCTCGTAGGCCGCCCAGTTGACCGGGACGCCGAGGTCGTACCCGTAGGCGGCCTTGAACTGCTTCTTGATGTCCGGGTCGGTGAACCAGTCGTAGCGGAACCAGTAGAGGTTCGCGAACTGCTGGTCGGGCAGCTGGTAGACCTTCTTGTCCGGGCCGGTGGTGAAGCTGATGCCGATGAAGTCGTTCAGGTCCAGCGTGGGGGAGGTGACGCCCTTGCCCTCCCCGGCCATGTAGTCCGACAGCGGGACCACGTAGTCGCCGCGCGAGTGGGTGCCGATGAGGTCGGAGTCGTTGACGTAGGCGTCGTAGATGTTCTGATCGCCCTGGATCTGGGTCTGGAGCTTCTCGACGACGTCACCTTCCTGGATCAGGTCGTGCTTGATCTTGATCCCGGTGATCTCGGTGAACGCCTTGGCGAGTTGTTGCGACTCGTACTCGTGCGTGGTGATCGTCTCGGACACCACATTGATCTGCATGCCCCGGTACGGCGCCGCGGCCTTGATGAACCAGTCCATCTCGGCGATCTGCTGGTCCTTGGTCAGCGTGCTCGGCGTGAACTCCTGCGACACCCAGCGCTGCGCCGCAGCCTTCCCGTCGGCCTCCCTGAAGTCGCTCGACGGCCGCTCCGCGCCCTGGGCGCAACCGGCGACCACCAGTATGAACGCGGCCAGACCAACGGCCGCGGACCTGCCTGCCCGATGCGTCATCGCATGGCTTCCCTTCTGTCAACCCCATATCCCGATCACGACCACCACCAGCACCGCGCACCCGAGCGCGAGCCACATGGACAGGTCGGTGACGGCCATCCAGCCGGCCAGCACCACCGCGGCGCTGATCAGGCCGATGTACAGCCGGTCGCCCCGGTCGGTCTCGATGCGCAGGAAACCTCGCCTGGCCACGGGAGGGGAGACGCGGGCCCAGATCGCCATGACGACGAGCAGCAGCGCGAGTCCGACGAACACCAGGGCCGTGGGGAGGGTCCAGACCATCCATTCGAGCATTCGCTAAACCCTCCCGAGTGCGAATCCTTTGGCGATGTAGTTCCGTACGAACCAAATGACGATGGCGCCCGGGACGATCGTCAGGACGCCGGCCGTGGCCAGCAGTGCCCAGTCCACGCCGGCCGCGCTCACCGTTCTCGTCATCGTCGCGGCGATCGGTTTCGCGTTCACCGACGTGATCGTCCGCGCTATCAGCAATTCGACCCAGCTGAACATGAAGCAGAAGAACAGCGTCACGCCGATCGCGGAGCGGATCATCGGCAGGAATATGCGGACGAAGAACCGGGGCAGCGAATAGCCGTCGATCGCCGCGGTCTCGTCGATTTCCCGGGGAATTCCCGACATGAATCCCTCGAGAATCCATACCGCGAGCGGGACGTTGAAGAGCATGTGCGCGATGGCGACGCCGAGATGGGTGTCGAACAACCCCACGCTCTGATAGATCTGGAAGAACGGCAGCAGGAAGACCGCCGGCGGCGCCATGCGGTTGGTCAGCAGCCAGAAGAACAGGTGCTTGTCGCCGGCGAACCGGAACCTCGAGAACGCGTACGCCGCGGGCAGCGCCACGATCAGCGACATCACCGCGTTCAGCGACGTGTAGACGATGGAGTTGAGGTAGCTCGAATACCACGACACGTCGGTGAAGAACGTCACGTAGTTGTCGAAGGTCACGCGCTGCGGGAGAAGCGAGAAGCTGCCGAGGATGTCCTCGTTCGGCCGGATCGACATGCCGAACATCCACAGCAGCGGCAGCATGAGCGTGGCCACGTACAGCCAGAAGACCGTGCGCGCCCACGGGAGCCGCCGTCCGGTGGTCCTGGCCATCGCGCTCACCTCCCCGACCTGGTCAGCACGGTGAAGAAGACGTAGCAGAGGACCTGCACGATCAAGAAGTAGATCAGCGAGAACGCGCCCGCCGGCCCCACGTCGAACTGCCCGACGGCCATCTTCGACAGCAGGATGCTCAGGAACGAGGTCGCGTTGCCCGGCCCGCCCCCGGTCACCACGAACGGCTCGGTGTAGATCATGAAGCTGTCCATGAACCTGAGCAGGACCGCGATCGTCAGCACCCCGCGCAGCCTGGGCAACTGGATGTGCCGGAACGTGGCCCACCCCGAGGCGCCGTCGATCTGCGCGGCCTGGAAGTACGGCTCGGGTATCGACCGCAGCCCCGCGTACGCCAGCAGCGCCACCAGCGGCGTCCAGTGCCACACGTCCATGACGAGGATCGTGATCCAGGCGTCGGTGGAGTCGAGCGTGTAGTTGAAGCCGATGCCCAGCACGTTGTTGATCGTCCAGCCGCCGAGCCCGATGTCGCCGCGGGCGAAGATCTGCCAGATCGTGCCCACCACGTTCCACGGGATGAGCAGCGGCAGCGCGACCAGCACCAGCGCCACCGACACCCAGAACCCGCGCCGCGGCATCGCCACCGCGATCGCCACCCCGAGCGGGATCTCCACGAGCAGCACCTGCGCCGAGAACAGCAGCGTCCTGACGAACGCCTCGCGGTTCTCGGGCCGCCGCACGGCCTCGTAGAACCAGTCCAGGCCGACGAACACCCGGTCGCTGGGGCTGAAGACGTCCTGCACCGAGAAGTTGACCACGGTCATCAGCGGGATGATCGCCGTGAACGCCACCGACACGACCACCGGCAGGACCAGCCACCAGGCCCGGTTGTCCTTGCGCTTGAGTTCGGTGCGCGTCTCCTGGGGCTCGGCGGGCGCGGCCGTGACGACCTCGCCGCTCACCTGGCTGCCCGCGACGGTGGTCTGGTCGGTGGTCACCCCGTGCCCCTTCCGTTCAGCGGCGCGAGCGAGCCGCACCTGACCTCGTGGCGGAACAGGAACGTCCGGTCCGCGGGGAAGTGCAGGAACTCGACCGCGCCCGGTTGGTAGGCGGCGCCCGCCGCGGTCCTGGCGATCATCGGGTGGTCGCCGACCATGGTGTGGACCAGGTCGTACGCGCCCATGCGGTCGATCCCGGTCACCCGGGCGGCCACGCCGGGCGAGGTCCGCGCGCCGCCGATCTCCACGAACTCCGGCCGCACCCCGATCCGCACCGGCCCCGCAGGCAGGTCGTCCGCGGCCGAGCCGACGTCCGCCTCCCCGACACGTACGACGCCGCCGACGATCTCGGCGGGCAGCACGTTCATGCCCGGCGAGCCGATGAAGTGCCCCACGAACTCGTGCGCGGGCGACAGGAACAGCTCGGCCGGCTCGCCTGCCTGCACCATCGCCCCGTCCTTGAGCACCACCACCTCGTCGGCGAACGTCAGCGCCTCGGTCTGGTCGTGCGTGACGTAGATCAGTGTGTGCCCGGTGTCGCGGTGGATCTCCTTGAGCTTGCTGCGCAGCGTCCACTTCAGCGCCGGGTCCACCACCGTGAGCGGCTCGTCCAGCAGCACCGCCGCCACCTGGGAGCGCACCAGGCCGCGGCCCAGGCTGACGATCTGCTGCCGGCCCGGGTCCAGCCGCCGGGACCTGCGGCGCAGGAGGTGGTCGAGGCCCAGCAACTGGGAGACCTGGCGGACGCGCTGGTCGATCTCGTTCTTGGGATATTTCCGGTTCCGGAGGGGGAAGGCGAGATTGTCGTAGACCGACATCTCCTCGTACAGGACCGGGAACTGGAAGACCTGCGCGATGTTGCGGCCCGCCGTGGGCACGCCGGTGACCTCGCGGTCGTCGAAGAAGATCCGGCCCACGGTAGGCGTGATCAGGCCGGAGATGATGTTCAGCAGCGTCGTCTTGCCGCAGCCGCTCGGGCCGAGCAACGCGTACGCCCGCGCCGTGCGCCATGTCCACGTCATCGGCTTGAGCGCCCACGTCTCGCCGCCGTCGTAGCTGTGTCCCACGCCCTCCAGGCGAATGTCAGCCATGCAGGTCGACCTCCGCGGCGCTGGTGGCCAGCAGCCGCCCGCCGGCCTCGTCGAAGACGAAGATGTGCGCGGGCTCCACGTACGCGACCGTGGACTCCCCGGGTGTGAAGAGCTGGGTGCCCGCCAGGTGCGCGACCAGGTGGCGCTCACCCTTCAGCAGCAGGTGCAGGAAGGTCGCGCTGCCGGTCACCTCGGCGAGCCTGATCTCGGCGGGCAGCTCGAGCGCGCCGGGCCCGTTGCGGCCGATCGTCACCTGGTGAGGGCGGATCCCGAGCATGACGTTGTGCCCGGTGGCCTGCGCGCGGGGCGCCGGGAACGACGTGCCGAGGCACTCGATGCGGCCGTCGCGGACGACGCCGGGCAGCAGGTTGAGCGGGGGATCGCTGAGCGTCGCGGCGACGGCCAGCGTGGGCGGGTGCGCGTACATGTCGGCGACGTCGCCCGAGTGCTGCACCCTGCCCTCGCCGAGCACCACGGTCGGCGCCGCGAACGTCAGCGCCTCGTTGGGGTCGGCCGTGGAGTAGAGGACCACGCCCTGCGCGTCGGCGAACATCGTCTTGAGATCGGCCCGCAGCTGTTCGCGGAGCTTGAAGTCCAGGTTGGCGAGGGGCTCGTCGAGGAGCAGCACGTCCACCGGCCGGGCCAGCGCGCGGGCGATGGCGGTGCGCTGCTGCTGGCCGCCCGACAGCTCCGCCGGCCGGCGGCCGAGCAGGCCGGCGATGCCCATGAGCTCGGCCACCTCGCGCACCCGCCGGTCGATGTCCTCGCGGCGGAACCTCTGGTCCAGGCGGAGCGGGGAGGCGATGTTCTCGTAGACCGTCAGCGACGGATAATTAATGAATTGCTGGTAGACGAACGCGACCGATCTTTTCCGTACGGAAATGCCGGTGAGGTCTTTTCCGTTCACCACCACCCGGCCGGAATCCGGTGTCAGCAAACCGGCCGCGACGCGCATCAACGTCGTCTTTCCCGCGGTCATCGGACCGACGACTGTGGTCAATCCATTCGGTAATTCCAAGCGAATGTCATCGAGCCAGGTCTCCCCGCGCTGTCGTACGGAGACGCCATCGAGAATCAGCGTCACGTTCTCCGGTCCTCTCTTCTTCCCTCCATCTAACATGATCTGAAACCGCGTGCAAGGGGGCCAGACAAGTCTGGAAATGGAGATCGATACCGCCGTGAAAGGTAATCCCTATCACCGTCACGGCGTCCTTCCTGGTCATGGCGAGGGCAAGCGGCGAAGCCGATTTCCGTGGCATAGGGTCATTCCCAGAATTTCTGTCGAGACCGGCCCGCGTCGCCCGCACGGCATCGGTGTGGTCACGCCGGGGTCGATCGGATGCGTAGGCTGAGGGACGGCGTGGAAGGGACGTGAGTGCACCGGATCCTGTGGGTCGTCGTGGCGATCGCCTTCGTGGTGGGTCTCGTCGTGCCATCCGGTTCCGACTCGGGGGAGCGGCAGGAGGAGTGCGCGCCCCGGGACGCCCGCGTCGTGGCCCCGTACGCGGTCTCCGGCTACTGGGTCATCCCGCGGGCCGATCCGTGCGTGACGCGGCGGATGGTCGAGGCGATCCACGCGATCGGCGGGGACACGCTCGTCACGTTCGGGCCGCGGTTCAGCGTGGGACAGGACCCCGGCTGTCTCATGGACGGGCGGCCGTGCGCCGAGGTGCCGGGGAAGGAGATCCGGCAGGTCTACACGTACGCGACGAGCGAGGAGTTCGGCGCCGGCCTGCTGCGCTGCCCCGGCCTCGACCGGCGGGCCGAGAGCGACGGGCGGATCTTCTACCGGGTGTCGCTGGCCGCGTCCTGCGACGACCCCGTGCACGATCTGGTGATCGTCTCCACGGACGGCGACGGGGTGGGCAACCTCATGAGGGAGGCGGCGGTGTACGGGATGGCGGTGTATCCCGGACTGCCCGCCGCGCCGCAGCTCGCCGGCAAGCCGTGGGAGCCGGACCTCGCGCACACCGGCGCACTGAACGCCTTCACCGCGCGGGTGCTCGCCGACTACCGGACGCGGTTCGGCGCGTCGTTCGCCGGGGTCTACCAGTCGTTCGAGCTGGCCATGCGGGATCGCGGGTCCAAGGACCCGATCATCGAGCTGTACGAGGCCCAGCACGCGGTCGTAGCCTCCGCGCTGCCAGGCAAGAAGATCCTGGTCAGCCCCTACATCGACGCGCGTCGCGGGCGTGGGTTCCCGCCCTCGCAGGCTCCTGAAGGGCTCGCGGACATCGCCGCGACCCGGGCGGGCCTGCCGATGGCCGTCGCCGTGCAGGACGGGCGGGGGACGGGGAAGGTCCCGGTGTACGGGATCAACGAGCGGGACGCCAAGGTGGAGGCGCGGCTGGTGCCGGTCGTGGGGGAGGTGACCTACGGGCAGGCGTACTACGGGTCCACGCGCGACTACATCGAGACGGCGGCGCGGCGGGTGCCGTCCGGGGTGGAGCTGTGGGTGAACGTGGAGGGGTTCGAGCCCTCTCCGGTGGAGGGGGAGTGCGGGCGGGTCGAGCCGCTGCCGCTGCGCGGGCGTACGTCCAAGAGCCGGCTGGACCGGCAGGTGATGGCGGTGGGAACCCAGGCCACGAAGATCATTTCGTACGGGTGGGAGCCCTTCTTCACCTGCCAGGATCGCTACGACACCCCCTCGCTGGCCGACGACATCGCGAACGGGTGGCAGCAGCCGATCATCGTCAGCGCGACGCGGAAGGAGATGAACGGGCGTCCCGGAGTCCTCGTGGAGGGCTACCACCTGCGCGGCGGCACGCTCCGCTTCGACCCGCAGGGGGTGGCCGTCGATCAGGAGTGGTACGGGCGGGGGCGCCTCGACTCGGCGTGGGTGCCGTACGTGCCGACGGCGCCATGGACCTCGATCACCGCCACGAACGAGGCCGGGCAGACCAGCACGAGTCCGTACGTGATGCCTTAGGCATCCCGGAGGCGCCGGACAAATCGGGATTTGTCTCGCTAAGGTGCCTTGGGCTGATCCCGGCCGTCTGTGCCCCACCGCGCCGTAGCGATCAGGACAGGGCCGACACGAGGATGTCGGCGAGCAGGGCCGCCTGGCTGCCGTCCTCGTCCAGATCCGGATCCAGGATCGTCACGTCGAGACCCGCCGCTCCCGGCAGGGCGAGGAGGCCCCGGAGCAGCTCGGTGAGCTGGGCGGCGTCGAGTCCGCCGGGGGTGGGGGAGTCGACGGCGGACAGCACGGCCGGGTCGAGGACATCGGCGTCCACATGGATCCAGAACCCGTCCAGCTCGTCCCGGACCAGGACGTCCTTGGCCCGGTCGACGTCGATGTCGGTGCCAGGGATGAACGTCAGCCCACTATCCGAAAAATCCTGCAAATCCTCCTCATCCCGGACGCCGAGCACGATCACATCCTCGTCCTTGACGTACGGCCGCAGACCGTCGATGTCGGTCAGGTAGTCGTCACCGCGTCCGGTCGCCAAGGCCAGATCCTCCCCGGCCGCCGCGCCGACGTACGGGGAGTTGCCGAGGTGCCGGAAGTCGCTGTGCGCGTCCAGATACGCCAGCCCGTACCGTCCGCTCCCGCGCAGGGCGAGGGCGGGACCGAGCAGGATCGAGCAGTCACCGCCGAGCAGCACCGGGAAGCCGCCGTCCGCTCTGATCCTTTCCACCCGTCCGGCCAGCTTGCGCGCGTAGGCGGCGATCGCCGGGCCGTTGCGCACGCCGTCGCCCGGCTTCCACGTGGCCACGTACCGGGGCGGCACGACCGCGCCCGCGTCCTTCGCATTGAGGCGCTGGACCAGGCCGGCGTCCCGTAACGCCCAGGGCGCCTTGTAGCAGCCGGGGACGGTGCCGGGGGAGAGCGGGCGCAGCCCGAGGTTGGACGGCGCGTCGAGGACGACCAGATCTTTGTCAGGGGTTAATATGTTCATACTCGTGACGTTAGCAAGGGGAGGGCGAATGCGCCAGTTCGCGGAGACGGGGCTCGTGGCGATCGACCTGGCCAACACGTGGGACGAATGGCTGGACGATCCCGAGCGCCTGCCGGACGTGACGGAGCTGCGCCGCTTCTGCCGTGAGCTGGGAGAAGGTGCCACAGGCGCAGAAGGCGCAGAAGGCGCAGAAGGCGCAGAAGGCGCAGACAGTGCGGACAGTGCGGACAGTGCGGACAGTACCGACGGCGCGGGGGGCGCTGGAGGCGAAGACGGCGGAATCGATACCGGCGACCTCAACGTGGTCCGTGGGGTGCGGGAGCGGCTTCGCGCCGTACTGGCCTGCGAGCCCGCCGAGCGCACGCGCGCGCTGGCCCGGTGGACGGCCGAGCTTCCGGTCCGGGCGACCGTGGAGGACTCGGACGGCGTCCCTCGCCTACGGCTCGCGGCGTCGGAAAGGGCCGCGCTGGGGGAACGCCTCGCCGTCCGGTCCGTCGCCGACCTGCTGGACCTCGCCGCGTCCGGCGACTGGGAACGCCTGCGGTTGTGCGCGGCCAGGCCGTGCCAGGACGCCTTCGTGGACCGCAGCCGCCCGGGCAGCCGCCAGTTCTGCTCCACCCGCTGCGCCAACCGCGCCCACGCCGCCGCCTCCCGGGCCCGCCGCAGGTGACGGATATCTGAACTACTTCAGATATCCTTCTCTCATGGCGACCAAGAGCTTTTCGTACAGCGCGTTCCTCAGAGGCCCTTCTGAGGTGCTGCCTACGCTGGACACCGCCGATGTCATCCTCGAACGACGCGGCGACGAGAACCTCATCCTGATGCGCGCGGAGCGCTTCGAGGCGGGGGCGGCCAGCCTGCGCATCGCCGCTCGCGCGATGGCCATCGTGGCTCGCCGTAACAGCGACCTCGCTGAGGATGTTCTCGCCGAGGAGCTCCCCTGGCTCACCTGGCTGCCCGACGCGGAGCGTCACGAGTGCGTCCGCGAGCTGCTCGCCCACCTGATCGCCGGGGCGGACACGGGAGAGTTGCTGCCGTTCGCGAGATCGCTGACATCGTGGCGCTCCACCGCGGTGGTCTGGAGCGACCCACAGCTCGCCCGCGAACTGCAGGGTCCCTTCTCCGGCGATGGACCGGAGGTCGTCCGTCCGAAGGGCGATTCCTGATGGTCGGCAGGGGAGACGACGTTCCGCGGCCCAACCCGTGGCGCGTTCGATTCGCCGACCGGCGTGCCGCCGAAGGCTGGAACCACCTGCTCGCCCAGGCTCCGGAAAACCTTGACCGGGCGTGGGTGGCCATCACCAGCGATCCACGACGTGTGGACTGCCGACAACATCCGCTCAAGGGCTCGCTGGGTGTTGTCAAAGTCGGGGGCGCGTCTCTGGAGCAGTGGCAGTACGAAGCCACGTCCGGCGGCCGGTTGTGGTACGCGATCGACGATGAGGAGCGCACTCTATGGATCACCCGCGCCGGGACCGGCCACCCTAAGCAGACCGACAGGCGAGGTTGACCCGAGCCGCTTTTCTCGGCCCCGGAATTGTCGGTCACGGTCGATAGCTTGCGATCATCCCCCCGACGATGGAGGTTGGTCGATGTATCGACAGGGCGACATCCTGATCATGCCGATTCCGGACGAGTCCGCCCCGCACACCCTGCGCCCAGAGCCGCGGGATGCCCGCGGGCGGCTCGTGCTGGCGCACGGCGAGGCCACCGGGCACTGCCACGCCATTCCCGGCCCCGGCACTCTTTCCGGCGGCTTCTTGCACCTGCCCGAGGGCGGCAGGCTCGTGCACGAGGAGCATGACGCGATCTCGCTGCCCAAGGGCTGGTATCGGGTGATCCGGCAGCGCGAATACGTGCCGGGCTCCTACCGGGTGGTTGCCGACTGATGGAGACCCTGACGTGGGAGCGGGTCGCCAAGGCCACCGGACCGGGCGGCGACGCGGGGGCGGTCGTCCGGCAGGCGTACCGGGAGTCCGGGCTGACGGAGCCGGAGCACGTGCTCGTGCTGTCCTCGCCGGCGGCCGGGGCCGTCGCGGCGTTCTGGCTGACCGGTGACGGCTCGCGGCGCAAGGCGTTGCAGGAGGCCGGGAGCGGGTTACCCGAGGCGCTGTTCGCGGCGTTACGGGAGCTCGGCGAGCCGGGGCGGTCGGTGCGGGACGCGGTGCGTACAACGCCGTGGGAGCGGGCCAGGGCGCAGGTTCACGCCGAGCTCGGGCCCGCCGGGTGGGCGGCGCTGTGGGAGCGGACCGGCGGGCGGCTCTGGCCGCAGGTCGACCAGCTCGTCACCGCCATCCGCCGGGGCATCGGCGACCTCGGCGGCGAGGCGCTCCGGCAGGCGACGCTGGACGCGGTGCTGGGGCAGCACGACGCGCCGTGGCTGGCGGCGTTCGACGGACTCGACGGGCTCAAGCGGGTCTCGGAGAGTACGGGCTGGTGGTGGCCGTACGAGCGGATCGCGATCGTCACGGCGCGGCCCGTTGAGCTGCACCTCGACGACCTGGGACGTTTGCATCGCGCGGACGGACCCGCCATGGCCTACGCCGACGGTTTCGCCCTGTACGCCTGGCACGGCATGCCGGTTCCTGCCGAATTCGGGGCCTCAATGCGGAACCTCACGCCCGAGCGCATCCGCCGCGAGGACAACGCCGAGCTGCGGCGCGTGATGCTGGAGCACTTCGGCTACGACCGCTACCTGGCCGAGTCCGGAGCGAAGCCCCTGCACAAGGACGAGACCGGCGTCCTATGGCGCATCGAGCTGCCCGACGACGAGCCGGTCACCATGGTCGAGGTCGTCAACTCCACGCCCGAGCCCGACGGCACCCGCCGCACCTACTTTCTGCGGGTGCCGCCGTGGGTGCGGCGGGCGCGAGAGGGCGTGGCCTGGACGTTCGGTGTCGCCGAGGAGGATTACCAGCCCGAGCGCGAGACCTGAGCCCCCCGGTCAGACAGTGCCGGGAAACCCGGGGATCACCAGCTCGAAGAAGCCCTGGGCGGTGTAGGTATCGATCTTTCTGGCCCTGCCGGTTCTGATGTCGATCGCATACGCCGTGATGGGCACGTAGGCCGGGTCCAGCTGCTCCTTGGGCGGCTCCGGGCCCTCGTCGGTAGCCGGCCGGCATCTGCTGGGCGTGGAGATGGCGGTGATCTCGTGCCCGCTGCGCCAGCCGCGCAACACGACCTGGTGCGTCTCCATGGGGATGCCGCGCACGGTGACCGTCCTGAGCACCTTGCCGGTCTGCGGGTCGAGGGTCACGAGCTTGCCGCCCAGCCGGCAGGGTTCGGCCGCCGTGCTGAGGTTCTCGATCGCGACGACGGTATTCCCGTCGGGGGCGAGCGGGCCGGTGCGGTATTCCTGGGCGAGGTCGACGGTCCTAGCGTTGCCCGCTGTGGACGTCGTCCACAGGCGGGTGATCGTCTGCAGCCGGGACTTCGGCGCATACTGTGCCAAGGTGATCGTCCCGCCGTCCGCCGACAGGCCGATCGGGTTCCAGCCGTTCGGCAGCGGCCGGACCATCCGCTCGCGCATGTCGATGAGCATGGCCGGATCCTTCAGCTCCGGCTTCTTGGTGAACGCCAGGAAGCGGCCGTCGTCGGACAGCAGCAGGTGCGAGATGGTGCCGAGCCAGTGCATGGGAACCTTGGCCGGCGCCGTCTGCTCCTTGCCGGAGGCGAGGTCGCGCACCGCGAACGTGCCCGCCTTGGCGCTGTAGTACGCGATCTTGCGGCCGTCCCCGCTGATCGCCAGCGGACTGTCCCGCAGGCCGAAACCCCGGTAACGGTTGAGGCTTGGCAGCGCCTGCGCCACGCGGTAGGTCCTGCCGCTCCGGGTGACCACCCGCCAGCCCCCGTCCACGCAACCCGGCGGCGCCTTTCCCTCCTCCGGGCGGCAGAAGGTCTGGTAGGCATGGCTCAGCGGCTCGACCCCGCGCGTCGGCAGGTCGGCGACCTGCCCTGGAGTGGAGGCCGCGTCCGGCTCGCCCGGCAACAGCCGTACGGCGGCCGTCGCGGCGAGCGCGGTGACGACGACCGCGGCGGCTGCGGCGACGGAGAGGGTGGTACGCCGCCGTCGTTCCCGGATCATGATCGTCTGTTCTGCCAGGTCCACGTGGGGGGACTCGTCGGCCAGGTCGTCCAGTACGTTCCGCAGCCACGTCATCGGTGTGCCTCCTTCAGCGCTTCCACCTCGGCGAACTTCGGCGCCAGCTCCGGTGCGAGCACACGTAATCGGGCCATTGCGTGGTGGGCATGGCTTTTGACCGTGCCGATCGAGCAGTTCAGCAGCTTGGCGGTCTCGTGCTCGGTGAGATCCTCGTAGTAGCGCAGGATGATGACCGCTCGCTGCCGGGGCGGCAGCTGCGCGAGCGCCTGCCGTACGGCGAGCTTGACGACCGTGGAATCCTCGCTTGAATACGACTGCTCCGGAGGCTCCGCACTGGGCAGCTCGGCTCTGGCGGGGCGGCGCCGCCACGAGATGTACTGGTTCACCAGCGCCTTGCGCGCGTACGCCTGCGGGCTGGCGACGTGCTTGGGCCAGCGCCTGAGCACCTTGAGCAGCACACTCTGCAGCAGGTCCTCGGCGAGGTGGGCGTCTCCCGTGAGCAGGTACGCGGTACGCATCAGCGACCGCTGGTGCGTCGCGACGAACTCGCGGAAGCTGTCATTGCGGTCCAAGACGACTCCTTTCACCCGTTACCGACGCGGGTGACGGGGCGAAAGGTTGAGTCAGAGGGGCCAGGCCGCTGGGATGCGTTCCAGAATGCCGCCGGCGAAGACGTCGTAGAGGCCGAGCGGTTCTAGGTGGACATATCCGATATGACAGTCACAGGCCGTGGCAGGGCACGGCTGGGGGCGCAGCGCCGCGCGATAGGAGCCGTCGTACAGGTTGCCCAGCACCTCCGGGATGAAGTGGCAGCGCCGCACCGTGCCATCGCCGCTCACCGAGATCACGCTGTCCCCGGTACGGCACGGAAGTCCCGCACTCGGATGCGGGAACCGGCTGTAGCGGAAGAGCGGGTCGATCAAGGACCATTCGGCGGCCTCGGCGTCGGTGTAGAGGCGGCCTTCCTCGGCGTTGACCCACAGGTACGTCGCCGCAGGCAGATCGGCCCGGAGCCGGCGGGCGTCCGCCAGGTGCGCGGGGTCGCCGACGACGCCGACACTGTGGCGCACCGGGAGCGAGCGGACCTTGGCGAGGAACCAGTCGTAGGAGACTTGTGTCGGGTGGTACGTCACCCACAACGCGGCCCGGTCCGACGCCGCCGACAGCCACTCGGTACGGCAGCTCAGGTTCGTCTGGATGGCGACCTTGGCGATGTTCGGCAGCCAGGAGAGCTCCACGAGCGCCCGCCGGTACCACGACCTGACCAGCCCTTCGCCCCACGGAGTGAACAGGATCGACACCTGGAACGGCTGCGCGGCCACCCACTTCGCGAACCGCTCCAGCGCGGACCGGTCGGCCCGTAACTGCTCGGGCGTGTCGCGCCGCTTGGCGAACGGGCAGTAGGCGCAGTCGTAGTCGCAGCTCGCGAGAGGGCCGCGGTAGAGGATGGTCAGCACGGCGCGTACTCGTCCATGAGCCGCCTGACCTGCGGCGAGAAGAGCGCGGGCCCGATCGCGTCCGAATGGGCCAGCCCTTCGGCCGTCAGCCCGACCGTCGAGGCGTCCACGCGCAGCCAGTCCGCCAAAGCCTCCAGCGGGAAGTCCTCCAGCACGTCGGTGCCGAACCGGTCCAGGTAGAGCGCGCGCGACAGTCCTTCCGCCTGCAGCAGCGACTGGATGAGGTGCCGCCGCTTGCGCTCGTCGAGCGAGAGCCCGAACCCCACGTTCGCCACGCCGAAGTCCTCCCTGGCCACGTAGTCGTCGATGATCGAGCGCACGTGCCGCGCCCCCACGGCGTACTCGAAGGAGTAGTGCAGCCCGCTCGTGTACGACCGCGCGCCGCACCCGAGCCCCACCATGCCGTCGGTCTGGCAGCGGTATTCCGTGGACGCCCCGGTGCCGGGCAGCCGGAACATCCGCATCGAGACCTGCTCGTATCCGGCCGCCGCCAGCCGGTCGCGCCCGGCCCGGTAGAGCTCCAGCCGCTGGTCGTCCCACGCCCGCCCCTGCTTGCCGAGCCCGGTGAGCGGCCGGACGTACAGCGGGTAGAGGTAGAGCTCCTCGGGTCGCCACGCCAGCGCGGCCTCGATCGAGTGCAGCCACGACTCGACCGTCTGCCCGTCGATGCCGTAGATCAGGTCGATGTTGAGCACCGGCACGCCGGCCGCCCGGATCGCGTCGAGCGCCGCCTCCACCTCGGCACGCTTCTGCGGCCGCACGGCCGAGCGGACTTCCTCGTCGATGAAGCTCTGCACGCCGATGGAGATCCGCGAGGTCCCGCGCTCGACCAGGACGGACAGGCGGTCCGGAGTGGCGGTGGCGGGGGAGGTCTCCACCGACAGCGGGATCCGCGCGAGATCGACGTCCATCGTCCGCTCGGTCAGATCGATCAGCCTGGCCAGCTCGCCCGCGCTGAGGTATGTAGGCGTGCCGCCCCCGAACGCCGCCGTGGTGAAACCGGTCTCCGCCAGCGCGTCCCGCACCTGCACCGCCTGGCGTTCCAGCGTGTCGAGGTAGGCCGTGACCAGTTCCTCCGGGGCGCCGGTCCGGGTGAACAGATTGCAGAACCCGCAGCGCATCTCGCAGAACGGGATGTGCACGTACAAGGCGCCCGGCCGCTCACCGGCCCAGACCTCCTTCAGCGGCGGCCGTGGATCGAGCGGCCGATAGGCGGTCTTGTGCGGATAGGCGTAGACGTAGCCCTCATAAGGCCGCATGATCCTCCAGTACGAACTCCGCGTATGGGACCGTCCAGACCACCTCGTGGCCGATCCGGTGCCCGACGTGCCCGTCCTCGCCGTAAGCCGTGCCGTGGTCCGAGCAGACGATCACCAGGCACGGGCGGCGCATGAGCCCGTAGAGCCGCCCGATGTGCCGGTCGACGTACCGCAGGGCCGCGGCGTGGCTGGCCGGCGAGTCGCCGGTGGCGCCGGGCAGGTAGAAGTGGTTGGGCTGGTGCAGCGCCGACACGTTGACGAACAGGAAGACCCGCCCGGGGACGTGTCGCAGCACCTCGGTGACCCGGTCGATCTGGCGCTCCAGGGACGTGGGATTCGTCACCCCGAACTCCGGTTCCCAGTGGCTCTCCGCGAACAGGCTCGGCAGCGTGGACCCGAGCGGCGTCAGCTTGTTGAAGAACCCGACGCCGCCCACGCACACCGTGTGGTATCCGGCCCGCGCCAGGCCCGCAGGCAGGTCAGGTGCGTCGAACACCCACGTGTCCGCGGCCGTGGTCTCGCTCCCGGGAAACGTGGCCGCGAACAGTCGCGGATGCGGCCCCGGCGTCACCGGCGTGGGCAGGAAACCGGCGAACATGGCCGCGTGGGAGGCGTACGTGAAACTCCCCGGGCTGTGCCGCCGCTCCCAGGTCATGCCGGGCGGCAGCAGATTGGGCAACTGCCCGGCGCCGGCCAGCTTCGCGGCCACGTCGTAGCGCAGCGTGTCGAGCGTGACCAGCAGGATGTCGTGGCTGCCCACAAGGTCGTTCATATTCATGGGACACCTGCCAGGACCGCCCGGACCTGCTCGGCATAGGTATCCCGCCCGTTTCCTGAAATATCTCCCAAACCGGGCAACAGGTCCCCGAACGCGTTCACCTCCGCCACCGCCACGGACTGCCAACCCGCGCCCACCATGACGTCGATCCCCGTGGCGAGGCTCCCGGGAAAGCACGCCGCCGCCCGCGCGCAGACGTCGAGCACCCGCTCCCACAGCGCCGCCCGCGACCGCACCGCCTCCAGGTCCCCCCGCCGCCCGCCGAGGTGCAGGTTGGTCATCGGAGTGCTGCTCGTCCGCACCACCGCGTGCGTCGGTACGCCGGCCACGGTCACCACCCGCAGGTCGAACGCCTTTCCGCCGGCCGACGCCTTCGGAAACCACCGCTCCACGTGCAGCCCGTCGCCGGCGAGAAAGTCCACGATCCGCCGCACCTCCTCGTGGGAGGTGTACGTGCGCACGCGCAGCGAATTGAACAGCCCGCCGTCAGCACCCCAGGCCGCGGACGTAACGGCCTTGACCAGGTCGCCGTGTGTCTGCACCGCGATCACGCCGGACGCCGACGAGCCGTGCGCGGGCTTGACGAACACCCGGGGCCACCCCCGGCGGACCATCTCCACGCGCAACTCGGCGTACGACCCGGCCTCGAAGGCAGGGGGCACCGGCACCCCCGCCTCCCACAGCACCGCATGACAGCGCCGCTTGTCGAACATCACCCCGATCTCACCGGTGTCCCCTAGCAGCCGCACACCGGGAATCGCGGCGACCCGCTCCAGCCCGGCCGTGAACCCGGCGTACCAGGCGGCGCCCCCGCCCACCCGCGCCGGATCGCCGGGCCCGCGCAACAAGGCGTCGGTCTCGGCGTCCTCGCCCGGCGAGTCCACCCGCAGCAACGCGCCCTCGGGCGCGCCGATCTCCCGCCCTGCCAGCACGTCCCGCCAGGAGATCACGTGCGGCTCCGCCAGCCCCGCGGCGACCACCGCGTCGCGGAACATCGTCACCCGCCGATCCCCGGGGATCCCCACCACGGCGAAGCGCACCGCCTCTCCCTGACCGTTCAGAACGGAGTCGTCCCGCACGTCACTCGCTCACCGCTACGAGCCGCCAGGCGTCCTCGCGGCTCTGCCGGTCGGTGAGCACGACATCCACCCCAGGCAGGGCCTTGACCATGCGCTCCATCATCGCGGCGGACAGGTAATGGTGGTCCAGGTTGAGCCACCGCAGGTGGGTGAGCGGCTGGCCGCTGAGAAGCGCCTCCGCCCCGGCGTCGGTGAGCGAGCCCATCGACAGGCTCAGCGACTCCAGTCTGGCCACGATCGGCGCGGCGGCCACGGCGGCGGCGACCTCGTCCTGGAACTCGCCGTTCTGCAGCCTCAGGTGACGCAGCGCGGGCAGTCGCTCGCCGCTCATGATGGGCGCGAGGTCGCCGGCCGTCGCGTCGCCGCCGTAGTTCGCGATGCCGAACCACAGCTCCAAGAGCTCCAGAGCGGGCAGGTCGCATCCGGCCACCCCGCGGACGACGTCGCCGCCGAGCCCGCCGGCCTCGATCCGCAGCATCCGCAGCGCCTCGTGTCGTACCGGCCGCAGCCTGAGCCCGCTCCCGCCGCGCACCTCCAGGCGTTCGAGCTTAGGGAACGCCTCCAGCAGCGGCGTGACGTCCGCCTGCTGGATCCAGGAGATCTCGGACTCCTCCGGCGAGATCGCGCCGAGGAAGATCGAGCGCAACGCGGGCAGACGCTTGGCCTCGCCGGCCAGCCGCGCCACGATGTGATCGGCGCTCGTCTCGTAGCAGTCCTCCCACTGGCCGACGACGATGGCGGCGACCTTGGTCGTGTCGACGTGCTCGAAGAACCAGTCGAGGGTCTCGGAGACGGTTTCGGGGATGTCGGGGTCCCACTCGTTCCCGGCGAGCCGCCAGGCCACGGACCCGGCCTCCGGCAGCGGCTCCTCCTCCTCCTCGTCTTCCTCCGACCACGCCGCTTGGGCGACGGGCAGCCCGGCGTATTCCTCGCCGTAGGTCTCATAGTGGTCAGGCTGCTCGGTGTAGTTGATCATCGTTTCCATCACTCGCTCACCGCCACGTAACGCCATACCTCGCCGTCGTCCTCGTCCGGCTCCTCCTGCTCGGACAGGTCGACCTCCACACGGGGCAGGGCCTCGGCCATCCGCCGCATCATCTCGTCGGCGAGGTAGTGGTGGTGCAGGTCGAGGTGGCGCAGGTGGGTGAGGGGCTGGCCGGTGAGCAGCGCCTCGGCTCCCTGGTCGGTGAGCACGCCCATCGACAGGGCCAGTGTCTCCAGCCTGGCCACGACCGGCGCCGACGCCACGGCGGCGGCGATGTCGTCCTGGATCTCGCTGTTCTGCAGCCCCAGGTGGCGTAGCGCGGGCAGCCGCTCGCCCCGGAGAATCGGGTCGAGGTCCGCGATCGTGGTGGTGCCGCCGTATTCGTCGACGCCGAGCCACAGCTCCAGGTGCTCGAGCGCGGGAAGGTCACTGCCGGCCACGGCACGCACCACCGAGCCGTCGAGTCCACCGGCCTCGATCCGCAGCATGCGCAGCGCCTCGTGCCGGATGGGGCGCAGCTGCAGCCCGGAGCCGCCGCGGACCTCGAAGCGCTCGAGCCGCGGGTAGGCCTCCAGCAGCGGCGTGACGTCGCAGTGCTGGATCCACGAGATCTCGGCCTGCTCCTGGCTGATCGCGCCGAGGTAGAGCGCGCGCAGCGCGGGCAGCCGGGCAGCCTCCTCGGCCAGCCGCTCGACGATGCCGTCCGACGGCTTCTGGTAGCACTCCTCCCACTCGCCGATGACGATCGCGGTGACGAGGGAGGCGTCGGCCTCGTCGAAGAACGCGTCGAAGGCGTCTTCGATGTTCTTGTGCCCGCCGGGGCCCCACTCGCTCGCGCTGATCCGCCAGGCGACCGCGCCGCCGGGCGGCGGATCCGCCTTGGGGGAGTCCGTCAGGTGTGCTAATGGGAGTCCGGCGTAGTGCCGCCGGTAGCCGTCGCTCGCGTCGTACTCGATCATTGGGGGGAGTCCTTGGTCGCGGGATTGACGCGTCCTGTCCTACCAGACCCCGCCGACACTTCGATCACTCGAAAAGTTTTCTCCCCCAGCAGTCTCCCGCCCGAGCCGGGATCTTCAGTCGAAGAGCTGCTCAGCTGTGGTGACCTCGAACGACTGGTCGAGCCAGGTCTCGAGCAGGGCGAGGTCCGTGCAGCTCAGAATGCGCTCCCGGGCCGACTCCGTTACGTGGATGCCACGCCGCTTCAGGATCCTCAGCACGGACTTCGCTTCGCCCCGAGCCTCACCCTCGATTCGTCCCTCGTTTCGGAGCATCTCGGCGAACTCGGACTTGAATCGGTAGTTCTGCATGGTCATCAGGCGCCTCCAAGTCTGTCGAGCCGGGCCGGCTCCGAGACCTATTTCCGTTTGCTCGGCGATGTAATTGGCGGTGTCGGTGTCGACCGTGTCCAGCGCGACGTCCAGGGCTTCCAGTATGGCATCGACCTCGGGAGAGTGTGCGTGCGTGACCGCCGAGAACATGGCGAGCACCACGTCCTTGGACGCCTCTTCCGGATCGGTGATCCGGGGCACGTTGCCGGGGCCGAGCACGATGGGGTAGATGACCAGGCACGGGCGGCCGGGCAAGCCGATGCGCTTCGGTTCGCGGGCCCACCTGGCCGTGGTCTCGTCCTGGCAGATCACCAGGAGCAGCACCGGGCATTCGTACTTGATGTGCGCGTAGCTGATGTAGTGCGCCCACGCGGCGACCTTGCCATCGTCCTTCTGCATCTGCGACTCGATGATGACCACCTGCTTGGAGCCCCAGGGGGTCTTGAACAGCATCATCGTGTCGCAGCGCCGGTCGATCGGCTTGATCTCCGTCAGGTCGGTGTCGATTACAGCGACCTCGGACGAGGCCGGGAAGTCGATCTTGAGTATCTTGAAGGCGTGAGAGAACAGTCCAGGGTTGTCGCGGAAGATGCGATGGAGTGCCTCGTGCCGGGAGGAAGGCATGTGCGAAACGTTACCAGCCGATGACTCTCTGTGTGAGTAAATGGTCGAACAAGGTGGCGAGTTCGCCGCGCCTCGCGTGACCCGTGGGAAGACGCTTAGCCGAAGAGCGTTCTCCCCCAATAGTCTCCCGCGTCCCGGACTCCGGGCGGGCAGGCGAACAGCCCGCTGGAGACGTGCTTGATGTACTCGTTCAACGGATCGATCTTGGCCAAGCGCATCTGCACCGGCACGAACTGCTTGCGCGGATCCCGCTGGTACGCGATGAAGAACAGCCCCGCGTCCAGCCTCCCGAGCCCGTCCGAGCCGTCCACGAAGTTGTAGCCCCGCCGCAGCAAATGCGCGTTGCCGTGGAAGCTCGGGTGGGCCAGGCGGACGTGGGCGTCGGCCGCGATGGACGGCTGCCCGTCCGATCCCTTGGCGGCGAAGTCCAGCGTGTCGAACTCGCGTTTCTTGCCCAGCGGCGCGCCCTCGCCCTTGTCCCTGCCGATGATCTGCTCCTGCTCCAGGAGCGACGTGCGGTCCCAGGTCTCGATCATCATGCGGATCTTCCTGGTGACCAGGTACGTGCCGCCCGCCATCCACGCCGCGCCGTCCCCGGCCGCCGCCCACAGCTGGTCGCGCACCAGGTCGGCGTCCTCCAGCTTCATGTTGTTGGTGCCGTCCTTGAAGCCCATCAGGTTGCGCGGCGTGGCCTGCGCCCGCGACGTGGAGGAGGTCCGGCCGAAGCCGAGCTGCGACCAGCGTACGGAGACCCGGCCGAAGCCGATCCTGGCCAGGTTGCGGATGGCGTGTACGGCGACCTGGGGGTCGTGGGCGCACGCCTGCACGCAGATGTCGCCGCCGGAAATTTCGGGAATGAGCTGCTCTCCCGGGAACTTCGGCAGGTCGGCGAGGGCCGCCGGACGCTTGGCCGCCAGCCCGAACCGGTCGTCGAAGAGTGACGCCCCGAAGCCGACCGTCAGCGTCAGCCCCGAGGCCGGCAACCCGAGCGCCTCACCCGTGTCGTCCGGCGCGGCCTCCGGGGCGCCGCCCACCGCACCGAACGACCCCGCCTCCTTGCCCTGCGTCAGCCGCGCCGCCGCGGCCGTCCACTCCTGCAACAGATCGACCAGTTCGGCCCGCTTGTCGGTGGTGACGTCGAACACCAGGAAGTGCAGGCGGTCCTGGGCGGGCGTGACGATGCCCGCCTGGTGCTCGCCGTAGAAGGGGTACGGGTCGGAGGTCGAGGAGGCGTGCGCGACCGGCGGCTCGTCGAGCAGCGAGCTCGCCGCCACCGCCCCGGCGCCCACGACCGCGGCACCGGCCGCGCCCAGGCCGAACAGGCTCCTCCGGCTCATCCGCTGGCGGCTTGCCCCGGTTTCCGCCGGCGAACCTCCGGTTTCCGCCGGCGAACGCCCGGCTTCCGCGGCCGGCGACGCGGCAGGCCGCGGTTCCGCGTCCTCCGGCGTCGTGTCCTCCGGCGTCACGTCCTCCGGGGGACGCTCGGGTTCCGTCGACTTCGACATCGCGCCTACCTCCCGCTACTTCGCCACCACCGGGGCGATCTTGCTGATCGGCTCACCGAGCGCGTTGATCGCATCCGACAGCGTCTTCAGCTCGGCCTTGGACAGCTCGTTGTGCAGCTGCCAGCCGTCGCCCTTCCGGTGCACCTCCAGCGCCGCCTCGGCCGCCGCGAACTTCTCGTCCAGGGTCTTGACCAGGTCAGGAGCCCGCTCTTCCAGCACCGGCCGCAGCGACTGCACGGCCGCCTTGGACCCCTGGAGGTTGGCCGCGAAGTCCCACAGGTCGGTGTGCGACCAGATGTCCTCCTCGCCGGTGATCTTCCCGGTGGCCACCTCGTCCAGCAGCTCCTTGGCACCGTTGGCCAGGTGCAGCGGGGTGAGCTCGGCGGCGTTCGCCTTCTCGACGATGGTCTTGACGTCGGTCATCAGCTTGTCGGCCATCGGGCCGCTCTTGCTGACGTCCTTGTGGATCCACAGGTCCTTCTCGATCTTGTGGAAGCCGGTCCACTCGTCGCCCTCGGCCAGGTCAGCCTCGCGGCCGTCGATGGCCGGATCGAGGTCGCCGAAGATCTCCGCCACCGGCTCGATGCGCTCCCAGTACGTACGCGACACCGGGAACAGTGTCTTGGCCTCATCGATCTTGCCGGCCTTGACCGCGTCCACGAACTCCTGCGTCTTGACCAGCAGCGTGTCGCTCTGCGACTTCACGTAGCGCTTGTAGGAGGCGACGGCCTCGGCCAGCTTGGCGTCCGCGGTCAGCTTCTTGTGCTCGCCGCTGACCTTGAGCGGGTTGCGGATGCCCTTGCCGACCATGCCGGGCTTGCACGCGGTCTCGTACGCGCCCGCGGGCAGCTCGGCGATCAGCTCGCGAGTCAGCCCCGGCACGATGTTCTCGACCTCCGCCATGACGCGGTCGCCGGGGGCGTACACGTAGAACTCGGTCACCTTGGAGCCGCCGTTGGTGATGGCGAACGTCGTGGTGCCGGCCGCGACCTCCGACGTGGTGACCTTGCACTCGGTGTCGGACGCGGCCACGGCGATCTTCCCTGGCTTGGCGGCTCCTGACGAGGCGGGGGCGGCGGTGGTGCCGCCGGACCCGCAGGCGGTGAGGCCGGCGAGGGCGAGCGCGCCGAAGGACAGACGAATGGCGGTACGCATGATGCTCCTGTTCACGCCGCGGACGACGCGGGCGTCGGGGTGGTCTTGGCCCGCTGCGGGCGGAGGAAGAGGATGAGGGTGGGAATGAGGTACGCGGCCCAGGCCACGACCTCCAGGACGCTCGGCTGCGGCGTGATGTTCAGCATCCCCGCGAGCAGGGCGCCGTACCAGGAGTCGGCGGGGAGCGCGGTGCTGATGTCGAACGCGTACGTGTTCAGGCCCGGCAGCACGCCGGCCTCCTGCAGGTCGTGGACCCCGTACTTGAGTATCCCCGCGGCCACCAGGATCAGCAGCAGTCCTGTCCAGGTGAAGAACCTGGACAGGTTGATCTTGATGGCGCTGCGGTAGATCCCCCAGCCGATGAGGACGGCGGTGAGCACCCCCAGTGTGATGCCGATCAGCGGTTGCGCCGTCGTGGAGGCGCCCTGGGCGGAGGCGAAGAACAGCAGGGCCGTCTCCAGCCCCTCGCGGGCGACGGCCAGGAACGCCATGATGATCACGGCGGTCGAGCCCACCTTGAGCGCTTCGGAGAGCTTGCCCCGCAACTCCCCGGAGAGCGCGCGGGCCGCCCGCCGCATCCAGAAGATCATCCAGGTGACGAACACGACGGCCAGCAGCGAGGCGATCGCCTCGAACAGCTCCTGACTCGTGTACTCCAGGCGCGCTGCCGTGAAGGTCAGCAGCGCCCCGAACCCGATGGACAGCGCGACGCCGACGCCGACGCCGGTCCATACCTGGAGGAGCTTGTCCTTGCGGTCGCTCTTGACCAGGAAGGCTATGAGGACCGAGACGACGAGCGACGCCTCCAGGCCCTCGCGAAGGCCGATGAGGTAGCTGGCGAACACCGTCACTCCCGCGGGCTGAGGAAAGGCTTACCTAATTAGGGCAGCCGAAGCATACTCAGGGCAAGCACCGGAAAGCGACAGTCTGGTTATGACTCGGTGGTGTGTGACTCGTCACCCTCCGAGATTGCCGGCCAGCAGTTCGAGCAGGGGCTCGCGACGTACGCAGTGCTCCAGGAGGAACGAGTCGGCCAGCGCGACCAGCTCGTCGTCGCCGAGCCCGCGGAACAGCCCGGCGTACTCCGGCAGCAGCGCCTGCGCGATCAAGATGTGCCTGATCAGGTCGTCGCTCTGGTAGCGGGCGCCCCACGGGTACGGATCCCAGCCGGGGAATTCGGCCTCGATCAGCCGGTGCAGAGGCGCGACCACGTCCGCGGCCTCCTCCATGGTGGAGCCCCAGCGGTCCGCGCCGAGCCGCCGCTTCTTGGCGATGAAGCCGCCGAACCTGTCCAGGTACGGCCCCGCGGCGTGCACCAGCCCCTGCAGCCCCACGTCTTTGTACGTCCACAGGGACCAGCCCACGTCCTGGCCGTCGTAGATCTCCAGCTGGTCGCGCAGGATCTGGTACCGCTGCTCGTCCACCGCCGGATCTCCCGTGTAGACGGGCCCGAACTCGCCCACCCACAGCGGCGTGCCGGTCTCGCGCTGGAAGCGGGAGCGTTTGGCGAACGTGCGCTCCAGCTCGTTCCGGTCGCACCACTCGCCGCGGGTGTAGCCGGGGTAGGGCCCGCCGTGGGCGAAGCCGGCCAGGGCGTAGTCGTGCATGACGAAGACGGTGTTCTCGTACATCTCTCGAAATATCGAGAAATCGGTGGCGTACGTGTTGCCGTCCAGGAACAGGATGTGGTGCGGGTCGGCGGCCCGCACGGCCTTCACCAGGCGGTCGTAAAAGGGGCCGATCACCTTGCCCGACACGTCACCGGGCTCGTTGACGGGGTTGTAACCGGCCACCCATGGGTGGTCGCGGTAGTGGTCGGCGATGGCCTCCCACAGGTGCACCGCCCGGTCCTGGAAGTGGCGATGCTGCCAGAACGCCGCCACGTGCGTGGGGTTGTCCGAGTGCCAGTGCTGGTTCTGGGAGCCGGGCAGGGCGTGCAGGTCGATGACGCTGTAGATGCCGCGCTCGCCGAGCAGCCCGATCACCCGGTCCAGGTGGCGGAAACCGCGCTGGTCGATCTCGAAGGGCCGGTCGTCGGCCTCCCAGTGGTGGTAGTTGACCGGGATGCGCACGCAGTTCATGCCCAGCCCGGCCAGCAGGTCGGCGTCCCGCTCGGTGAAGAACGAGGTCAGCAGCCGGTCGAAGAACAACTCCGCCCGTTCCTCGCCCAGGACGCCGCGCACGGCGGTGCGCATCGAGGTCTCGTTGGCCGGGTAGCCGGTGATGAAGTTCTCCATGTTCATCCAGCCCCCGAGGCCCACCCCGCGGAGCCGTACCGGCTGGTCGTCGTCCGTGACGAGATGGGTTCCGGACACATGCAGCATGAAAGAGGTCATCCCTTCGTAGCACCGGCGGTGAGACCACCGACCAGGTGACGTTCCGCGATGGCGTAGAACCCGAGCGCCGGGACCATGGCCAGGACCAGGTAGGCCAGGATGCGGGCGGTGTCGGAGGCGTACTGGCCCTGGAACTGCTGGATGCCGAGCGGCAGCGTCCAGCTCGCCTCCTCACTGAAGACCACGAGCGGCAGCATGAAGTTGTTCCAGCTGCCCACGATGGCCAGGACCGAGACGGTGGCGATGGCCGGCCGGGCCATCGGCAGCAGGATCCGCCAGAAGAACCCGAACGGGCTGCAGCCGTCGATGATGGCCGCCTCCTCGATCTCGCCCGGGATGCTCCTGAAGAAGCCGCGCAGGATGATGATCGTCAGTGGCAGCCCGAAAGCGGCTTGCGTCAGGATGACGCCGAGCGGGTTGCCCAGCAGGCCGAACGTGCGCAGCAGCACGAAGATCGGCAGGATCGCCACCGCGAACGGGAACATCAGCCCCGCCGTGAACAGCGTGAACAGCGCCTCCCTGCCGCGGAAGGCGTACCTGGCGAAGATGAACCCCGCCAGCGCCGCGAACCCGACGGTCAGCACGGTCGTGATGACGGCGATGAACGTGCTGTTCCACATCTGCAGCCAGAACGAGCCAGAGCCGAGCACTTCGGTGTAGTTCGCGGTCACCCACGCTTCCGGCAGCCCGAAGGGGTTGGCGGACAGCTCGCTGTTCTCCTTGAACCCGCCGAGCAACGCGTAGACCACCGGGATGAGGATGAACGCGCCGACGATCCACGCGATCGCGTGCAGGGGCAGCGTGTTCTTCCCGGCCTGGGACTTCTTCCGATGCATCACCGGCGGCCTCCCATGGTGGTGGTCGCGCCCGCCAGGTCGCGGCGCATCACGAAACGCTGGTAGAAGAGGGCGAAAACGAGGCTGAGCACGAACATCACGACGCTGATCGCGCTGGCGTAGCCGACCTGGGAGCGCTTGAAGCCGTACTCCATCATGGTCACGGCCATCGTCTCGGAGGAGTGCGACGGCCCGCCCTGGGTGAGGATCCAGACCAGGTCGAACAGCTGGATCGTGTAGATGACGGTCAGGAAGATGCTGATCCTGATCGTCGGCCCGAGCAGCGGCAGCGTGATGTGCCGGAACGTCTTCCAGGTCGAGGCGCCGTCGATCTGTGCGGCTTCGATGAGCTCGTTCGGGATGTTCTGCCGGCCGGCCAGATAGATCATCATGTGGAAGCCGAAGTACTTCCACGTCATGACCAGGAACAACGACGGCATCACGGTGCCGGGATCGGCCAGGAACTCCGACTCGATCCCGAACACCGACAGCAGCTCGTTGGCAATGCCCGAGCCGGGCGAGAGGATCAGCGAGAACAGCACGCCCGTGATCACTTCGGAGAGCACGTACGGCGCGAAGAACACCACCCGGTACAGCGCCCGCCCGCGGATGCGCTGGTTCAGCAGCATGGCGATGGCCAGCGAGAACGGCAGCTGGATGCACACCGACAGCAGGACCAGCACCAGCAGGTGCCACAGGTCCTGCCGGAAGATCTCCGTGCTGAACAGCCGGGTGAAGTTGTCGAACCCGATGAAGTTGGTGGGCAGGCCCCCGAACCCGTTCCACCGGAACGCGCTGGAGTAGATCGCCACGAGGATCGGGGCCACCACCAGCAGGAGGAACAGCACGAGGGCGGGCAGCAGGAACAGAGTGATCGTCAGCCACCGGCCGCGCCGCTTGGCGGCGGGGGCGGGGGCCGGAAGCATGACCGCCTCCGGCCCTCGGATGAGTGTCGTCATTCTTCTGTCTTCGCCACTTCGGTGATGTCCTTGCCGACTTCCTCCGGCGTCTTGGTGCCGCCGATCAGTTCGGCCACGCTGTCGTTGACCTGCTGGCCGACGGCGGGCGGGTACGCCTGGTCCAGGTAGAGCTGGTAGCCGCCGGCGCTCGCCAGCATGGTCGCCACCTGCTTGAGGTTCTCGTCCTTGACCGCGCTTTCCTCGCCCTTGAGCACCGGCAGCACGCCGCCGGACTCCACGGCCTTGGAGTGGTTGCCCATCTCCGTCATGAACTTCACGAACTCCACGGCCTCCTTCGGCGCGTCCGCGCCCACGGCCAGGCCGCCGCCCCCGCCGAACGCGTCCGCGGC
The DNA here is from genome assembly GCF_044465905.1 of Nonomuraea sp. NPDC049480. NCBI lineage: Bacteria > Bacillati > Actinomycetota > Actinomycetes > Streptosporangiales > Streptosporangiaceae > Nonomuraea > Nonomuraea sp. NPDC049480. Next base: position 408,398 of record NZ_JBITMD010000001.1, on the reverse strand, counting down.
CGATCCCTTGCCGCCCTCGACGGCCGGGAAGGGGAAGAAACCGAGGTCGTCGCCCAGGCCCTTGCCCGCGTCGGCCTGCACGACAGGCGCCCACTGGCCCATCAGCTCCATGGCGGCCTTGCCGTTGCCCATCGTGGCGGCCTGCCCGTCAGGGGTGCCGTAGCCCGCTCCGAGGTAGCCCTTCTGGAACGGCTGCAGGTCGGCGAGCGCCTTGACCTGCTGTCCCGCGGCGATGAAGTCGGGCTTGGTGAAGTCCTTGTCCACGGCCGCCTGCTTGAGCGCGTCCAGGCCGGCGATGCGCATGGCGAGGTAGGCCCAGTAGTAGTGGCCGGGCCACTTCTCCTTGCCGGCCAGGGCGATCGGGGTGACGCCGGCCGCCTTGAGCTTCTTGACGTCCTCAAGGAGCGCCGCCCAGGTGGCCGGAGGCTGGGTTATGCCCGCCTTCTCGAAAAGTTTCTTGTTGTACCAGAAACCGACCATCCCGATGTCGGTGGGCAGTCCGTACGTCTTGCCGTCGATCTGGTACGCGCTCAGCGCCGCCGGCGTGAAGGTCGGCAGAACGTCGGCGACGTCGTTGGAGATGTCCTTGACCAGCCCCGCGTCGACCTGCTGCTTCAGCACGCCGCCGCCCCACGTCGCGAACAGGTCGGGCGCCTTGCCCGACTGCGTGATCGTGGTGAGCTTCGCCTTGTAGGCGTCGTTCTCCAGGACGGTGGCCTTGATGGTGACGTTGGGGTTCTTGGCCATGAACTCCTTGGCCCGCTGGGCCCACAGGGACTTGAGCGGCTCGGAGGTCGACAGGTGCCACCACTCGAGCGTGACCTTCGCGGGCGAGCCGCCGCCCTGGTTCGGCTGTGAGGACGCGGTTCCCCCGCCGCCACCACCACAGCCGGCCACGAGCACGGCGGTCGCCATCAAGACCAAACAGCGTTTCATTAGGGGCCCCTTCTCGGCGTGGCGAAAGTTTCGTGAACCCCCCGATAGTTTCTTCAGCCGGAGCTTAGGTAAACGTGATGTAAAGCGTCAACACCTCGAGGGAGAGCGACGCCAAACCGAAACTTTCGGATACACTCCCGATCGTGTCAGCGAAGAGGCGGGTCACGATCGCAGTGATCGCGGAAGAGGCCGGGGTGTCCATCCCCACGGTCTCCAAGGTCATCAACGGACGCCCGGAGGTCGCTCCGGCGACCCGCCACCGGGTCGAACGACTGCTCCAGGAGCACGGCTACCAACGCCGCGTCAGTCAGGACGACACTCCGGCCGGCCTGGTCGACCTGGTCTTCGCCGAGATCGAGTCGCCATGGGCCATGGAGATCGTGCGCGGCGCCGAGAGCGCCGCCCACGAGGCAGGGGCCAGCGTCGTCATCTCGGTCCTGCACACCCACGCGGGCCCCGGCCGTGACTGGCTGGAGCGCCTGGCCGCCCGCCGTACGGACGGCGTGGTGATCGTCGCCTCCCGCCTGTCGACCGGCATCCAGGCCCAGCTCAGCTCGCGGTCGCTGCCGTTCGCGGTGGTGGATCCGGAGGGCGAGCCGGCTCCCGGCGTGGTCTCGGTGGGGGCGACGAACTGGAACGGCGGGCTGGCCGCGACGCGCCACCTGCTGGAGCTGGGTCACCGGCGGATCGGGATGATCAGCGGACCGGCGGACATGCTGTGCAGCCAGGCGCGCATCGACGGCTACCGCGCGGCGCTGGAGACGGCGGGTGCCCCGCTCGCGCCCGAGCTGGTGAGGCGGGGGACGTTCCTGGTGGAATCGGGTCACGACGAAGGTCACGCCCTGCTGTCCCTGGACGAGCCGCCCACGGCCATCTTCGCCGGCAGCGACCTGATGGCGTTCGGCGTGTTCGAGGCCGCCCGTCAGCGGGGGCTGCGCGTGCCGGAGGACCTGAGCGTGGTCGGCTTCGACGACCTGCCGCTGGCCAAGTCGGCCTGGCCGCCGCTGACGACGGTACGGCAGCCGCTGCAGGAGATGGCGGCGCTGGCCACCCGTACGGTGCTGGCCATGGGGCGGGGAGAGGTGCCGGAGACCAAGCGGGTGGAGCTGGCCACGGAACTCATCGTCCGCGAGAGCACCGCCAGGTACGCGTAACCGGTCCGCCTGTGGTCGACTGTGGCGCGGACCGTTCCGCCGGACACTCTCTGTTACTGTGTGACACATAAAGATTACTGTGTGTCATATCGGGAGGTCCTGTGAAGATCGCCTGCGTCGGCGGCGGACCCGCCTGCCTCTACTTCTCCATCCTGATGAAGCGGGTGGACCCGTCCCATGACATCACCGTCTACGAGCGGAACCCGGCCGGGTCGACCTATGGCTGGGGCGTGACCTACTGGGACGAACTGCTCGCCCTTCTCCACGCCGCCGATCCCGAGTCCGCGCGTGCCATCAGCGAGAGCTCGCTTCGCTGGGACAGCTGGGTCATGCACGTCCGCGACCGCGCGACGGTGACGGCGGAGCAGGGAGAGGTGGGCTACGGCATCGGCCGGCGTCAGTTGCTCGGCATCCTCGCCGGGCAAGCGCGCTCCCTCGGCGTACGCATCGAGTTCGAGCGCGAGATCGCCGGTGAGGAGGAGCTGGCCGATGCCGACCTCGTCGTCGCCGGTGACGGTATCAACAGCACGCTGCGTGAGCGCCACGCCGGCCATTTCGGCACCGAGGTCGCGGTCGGGCGGAACATGTACGTCTGGCTCGGCACCACCAAGGTCTTCGACTCCTTCGTCTTCGCCTTCACGCCGACCGCACACGGCTGGATCTGGTGTTACGGCTACGAATTCAGCAAGGACCACAGCACCTGCGTCGTCGAGTGCTCTCCCGAGACCTGGCGGGGACTCGGGCTCCACGAGGCGAACGAGGCCGACAACCTGGCCCTCCTGGAGAAGCTCTTCGCCGACGTACTGGACGGGCACCCGCTGATCGGCCAGGCGAGCGCAGGCGGCGGCGCACGCTGGCAGAACTTCCGTACCCTGACCAACCGGACGTGGCACCGCGGCAACCTCGTCCTGATCGGGGACGCCGCGCACACCACGCACTACTCCGTCGGCGCGGGCACCGCCCTCGCGCTGGGGGACGCCGTCTCCCTGGTCGGCGCGTTGCACGGGGACTCGCGGCTCGAGCTCGCCCTCGCCCGCTACGAGCGGCAGCGCAAATCCGCGATCCGCCGCACTCAGAGAGCGGCCCGCCACAGCGCCCAGTGGTACGAAAACCTTCCGCGTTACATCGACCTTCCTCCCGAGGAAGTGTTCGCGCTGCTCACCCAGCGGCACTCCGTGCTGCTCCCGCACGTCCCGCCACGGCTGTACTACCGGATCGACCGCACGGCCGGGCATCTCTTGTCACTGCACAGGCTCACCGACTGGCTGGGCTCGAAGATCGCCCGGAGGTGATCGCGCGGTTTGTCAGGCTTCCGGACGACCGTCGTCGGCCCGGTGGACGCGGGTCCAGGTGGCGCCGCACCCGCAGCGGTATTCCTCGACCAGCTCACCCTCCTCGGTGATCGCCAGGCCGTCGCGGACGCGGACGTGGACGTGCTCGCTCATGACGTCTTACTCCGGGGGTTCGGCGGGGGCTTCGCGCAGCGTTTGTGCAGCTCACCGTAGGTGTGCCCAGAGTACCGGCGGCCGGTCTCCGCTGAGCCCGGCACTCCGGCCCTTCGGCGCGGTCAGTGGAACAAGGACCTGCGCGGCTGCCGGCCGGTCAGGCTGCCGATGCAGCGGTAGAAGCGCACCCCGTCCTCGTACTGCGCCTGCGAGGGCGGCATGACGTCGGCCCGCCACCCGGCGGCCGCGATGTTCCTGGCCGTGCCGACCCGGCTGGCCAGCAGCACCGTGCGGCTGCACGCCCGCTTGACCGTCGGGTGCTTGGCGAGGTCCTGCTGCACGTACGTCTCGGCGTCCTTGGGAATCGGCGCCACCGCGAACGTCTCCCACGCATGCGTCTCCTCGCAGCCGAGCCGCCTGGCCTTCGTGTCGCCCGCGATGATGACCAGGCCGCCCCAGCACTCCGACTCCCGCACGCAGGCCGCTCCGGCGCCGCGAACCCTGGCGGCCGGGCAGTTCTCCGTGTACGTGTCCAGCCCCGTGAACACGCCGGCCGGCTTCCGCGCGGCCTTCTTCTCCGTGGTCGTCGCCGTGGCGCCGGGCCGGCCCTGCCCGGTCTCCGGCCCCTGCTGGATGAACTGGTTGTAGATGATCACTCCGCCGGCTGTGACGATCACCAGGGACAGGGCGGCGATGATCGCGACCAGGGCCTTGTTGACGCCGCGCGGCGGGGGCGGCATGGTGTCCGGCCGGCTGCCCGGTGGCGGGTTCGTGTGCTGCTGCATGCCCCCCGGGAACTGCGGCGGAAACGGGGTGCCGGCCTGCGGGGACATCGGCGGGCTGACGGGCGTGGGCACGGACCGGGCGTACGGCTCGGCGTGGCCGCCAGAGGGTGAGCTGAGCGGCGCGGCGCGATGGCCGGCCGAAGCCGCGGACGGTGCGGCGTGCGACGGGACGGATGGCGCGGCGTGCTGGTTGAGGGGAAGGGCGGGTGGCGCCGCGTGGCGGCCCGAGCGCGCGTCCAGGGAAACGGCGGCGAGGGCCTCGCGGAAGGCGGCGGCGCTCGGGGTGCGTTCCCGCGGGTCGCTGGCCAGCGCCTGCCGCAGCACGGCGCTCAGCTCCGGCGGCACCCCCGGGATGTCCGGGACCGGGAGGCGGTGCAGGGCCAGGATCATGGCCAGATTCGGCACGCCGCTCTCCGGGAAGCGGGGCGGGCGGCCGGACAGCAGGGCGTAGACGGTGGCCGCCAGCGCGTACACGTCGCCGGCGGGGCTCGGCTCGGCCAGTTCGAAGGCCTCGGGCGGCGCGTACGACGGCGTCAGGGACTCGCGGGTGACCGACGCGTCGGGCCCGGACGCGGGCATGGTGGCCAGGCCGAAGTCCGACAGCGCGACCTGACCGTACCGGTTGATGAGGATGTTGCCCGGCTTCACGTCGCGGTGCAGGACGCCCTGGGCGTGTGCGGCGGCCAGCGCGTCGGCGATGCGTACGCCCACGTCGCGGGCGTCCGCCGGGCCGACCCTGCGCCCGGCCAGCGAGCCGCCGGGGCACAGCTCGAGCACCATGTACGGCCGCCCGTCAGGCAGCAGGCCCGCGTCGTAGACCGGCACCACGTGGGGATGGCCGGACAACGCGCCGGCCGCGGTGACCTCGCGGATGAAGCGGCGACGGTCACGGTCGGACAGCAGGACCCGGTTGTCGACCTTGAGCGCGACCTCGCGGCCGACGGCCGATTGCCGGGCGAGATACACCACCCCGAAGCCGCCCTGCCCGAGCACGCCCTTGATCTCGTAGCCGGGCACGGATAATTCGGACACGCGCGGAAGCGTACACGGTGTGCCGTGATCAGGCCGTGCGACCACGCTGCGGTGCCGGCGAGCACCGCGCCCGCCGGCCGAAGCCGGGCGATGGCGGCCGGCCCAGCAAGAACAGCTCCACCCCGTTCACCTTCAGGACCCTTGCCCACGGGGGTCGGTAGGGTCGTGCGACGTGACGACGGAGTTGGAGCACCTTGCCGTACGCCTGCGCGAGTTCGCCCGGGCCAGGGACTGGGAGCAGTTCCACACGCCGAAGAACCTGGTGATGGCGCTGGCGGGCGAGGTGGGGGAGCTGGTGGCCGAGTTCCAGTGGCTCACCGCCGACGAGTCCAGGAGCCCCGATCCCGACACGCTGGCCAGGATGCGGACGGAGCTGGGCGATGTGACGCTCTATCTGGTCCGGCTGGCGGACGTGCTGGGCGTGGACCTGGTGGCGGCGGCGCGGGACAAGCTCGACGACAACGACCGCCGCTACGACGCCGCGCGCTATCGCGGCTCGGCCAGGAAGGCGCCGCCCTCGCCGGAGACATGAAGATCGCCGGAACGGCCGAACAGGCCGGTCCGGCGACCGCGTCGGAGGGTCACGCCGTGGCGTCGTGCCGGCGCAGCACCGCGATCGTGACGACGGCCAGGCTGACGAAGACGACCGTGCTGACCGCGGCCACCGTGTTGAGCCCGGTGGTGAAGGCGGCGCGGGCCAGTTCGAGCACGTCGGGCAGGTCCTTGGCGGCCGTCACCGCGGCGGAGATGCTCTCGCGGGCAGCCTCCACCGGCAGCCGGTCGGGGAGCTCGCCCCGGTAGACCGCGGTGCCCAGGCTGCCCATGGCGGCCACGCCCACCGCGACGCCGAACTCGCCGCCCGTCTCCGACAGCGACGCCACGGACCCGGCCTTCTCCGGAGGCGCGACCGTCATCATCACGCCGCTGCCCACGCCCATCGGAAGCGCGATGCCGGCGGAGGCCAGGACGAGACCGGTCACGACCAGCCCGGTGCCGCCCGTGCTGGGCACGAACGTGTGCAGGAAAAGGCCTGCCGCGCCCAGCGCCAGCCCGCCCGCCATCACGTACGCGGCATCGACGCGACGCGCGATCGCCGGGGCCACCGTCAGGGCCACGATCATGGCGATGTTCTGCGGCAGCAGCCACAGCCCCGCCTCCAGCGGCGACAGCGCCTCGACGGTCTGCAGGTACTGGGTGGTCATCAGCGTCGTGCCCGCCATGACGATGCCGCCCAGCAGCATGATCCCGATCGTGGCGGCGAAGGCGCGGTTGGCGAACAGGCGCAGGTCGAGCAGCGGGTCCGCGAGACGGTGCTGGCGGCGGACGAACACCACGCCGAACGCCGCACCGGCGATGATCGCCGCGACGGCCACCGGGTCCCAGCCGCTCCTGGCGACCTCCTTGAGCCCGTACACGACCGGCAGGATCGTCGCCAGCGACAGGGCGACGCTGGCCAGGTCGAGGCGGCCGGCGCCCGGGTCGCGGTACTCCGGAAGCAGCGTACGGCCGGCCACCAGCACCAGCACCATGAACGGCACCCCCATCACGAACACCGACCCCCACCGAAAGTGCTCCAGCAGCACCCCGCCCACCAGCGGACCGATCGCCATGCCGAGCATGAAGCAGGCGTACCAGAGCCCGATCGCGGTGCCCATCTGCTTGCCGTCCCTGAACATGTTCCTGATCAATGCCAGCGACGACGGCAGCAGCGTCGCCCCGGCGACCCCGAGCAGCGCCCGGGTGGCGATCAGCATCTCGGCGTTCACCGAGCACGCGGCCAGCACGGACGCCGCGCCGAACGCCGCCGCGCCGATCATCAGGAGCCTGCGCCGCCCGATCCGGTCCCCCAGCGTGCCCATCGTGACCAGGAAGCCGGCCAGCATGAACGAGTAAACGTCCATGATCCACAACTGTTGCGAGGCGGTGGCGCCGAGGTCGGCGCTGAGGCGCGGGAGCGCCAGGTAGAGGACGCTCACGTCGACGGAGAGCAAAAGCGCCACGGAGGCCAGGACCGCCAGTCCGGTCCATTCGCGTCGCCCGGCGCGGATATCGCTGATCTCGGTGTTCATCTCATTCCCCTTTCCGTTTGGCTTCACGGTGCTCGAAGGGGCTTCCGATGTTCTTTTCGCGGGCTTAAGGCCGCACATAAGGTGACGAGCATGCGTTTTGGGGTGCTGGGCCCGCTGGGAGTGTGGACGGACGCCGGTGAGGCCGTCACGATTCCCGGCCTCAAGGTACGGGCGTTGCTCGTGGACCTGCTCGTCCACGAGGGCCATCCGGTCTCCGTGGACCGGCTGGTCGACGACCTATGGGGCGAGGAGCCGCCAGGGAATCCGGCGGGCGCGCTGCAGGTACGCGTCTCGCAGCTGCGCAAGGCGCTCGAGGACGCCGAGGCCGGAGGCAAGAACCTCGTGGTCTCCCGCGCCCCCGGCTACCTGCTGCGCCCCGACCCCGGCGCCCTGGACGCCGAGCGTTTCGCGGGGCTGCTGACGCAGGCCGAGGCCGCCGACAGCCCGCGGACCAAGTCCAGGCTGCTGGGTGAGGCGCTGGCGCTGTGGCGAGGGCCCGCGTACGCGGACTTCGCCGACGAGGAGTACACCCGGTCGGCCATCCTCCGGCTGGAGGAGCAGCGGCTGTCGGCGCTGGAGCAGCACGCCGAGGCCAGGCTGGAGCTGGGCGAGCACGGGCTGCTCGTGGGCGAGCTGGGCGACCTGGTGGCCCGCTACCCGCTCAGGGAGCGGTTGCGGGCCGTGCACCTGCGTGCCCTCTACCGGGCGGGCCGGCAGAGCGAGGCGCTGGCCAGCTACGCCGAGCTGCGTGAGCGGCTGGCCGACGAGCTCGGCCTCGACCCCGGGCCCGAGATCGTCGCGCTCCACCAGGCGATACTCGGGCAGGACCCGTCGCTGAGCGTGCCCGCCGACCGGCCGCTGACCAACCTGCCCGCCGCCGTCAGCAAGCTGATCGGCAGGGACGAGGCGCTGGCGGAGGTGTGCGCGCTGCTCGAGGAGGAGCGGCTGGTGACGCTCACCGGCAGCGGCGGGGTCGGCAAGACCCGCCTCGCGCTGGAGGCCGCGAACCGGCTCCTGGACGGCTTCGCCGACGGCGCGTGGCTGGTCGAGCTCGATCAGGCGGTCCAGGTCGACCTGCACCAGGCGTCCGGCGCGGAGCCGCATCAGCCGTCGCGCACCCCCGCGGAGGCAGTCATGGCGGCATTGGACATCAGGGAAGGCACGGACTCCGCCGATGTGACGGGCCAGCTGGCGGGCGCGCTCAGGCAGCGCCGGATGCTGCTCGTCCTCGACAACTGCGAGCACGTGGTCGAGCCCGTCGCCGAGCTGGCCGAGCTGCTCCTGCGGGCCTGCCCGGGCCTGCGGATCCTGGCCACCAGCAGGGAGCCGCTGGCCGTGGACGGCGAGGTGCTGTGGAGCGTGCCGCCGCTCGACGTGCCCGCGAGCGCCGACCTGACGGTCATGGCGCGCTCCGACGCGGTCAGGCTGTTCGTGACCCGCGCCGCCGCCTCCGCCCGCGGCTTCGCGCTCGACGCGGGCAACGCGCAGTCCGTCGTCCAGCTGTGCCGGCGGCTGGACGGCATCCCGCTGGCGCTGGAGCTGGCCGCGACCCGGGTGCGGGCGCTGGGCGTGCACGGCGTGGTGGCCAGGCTGGACGACAGGTTCCGGCTGCTGGCCTCGGGGCAGCGCGGCGCGCCGGCCCGTCAGCAGACGCTGACCGCGGTGATCGACTGGAGCTGGGACCTGCTGTCCGACGAGGAGCGCCGCGTCCTGCGCCGCCTGGCCGTGCACGCCGAAGGCTGCACGATGGAGGCCGCCGAGGCGGTGTGCGGTGACCCGGACTTCGGCGAGCCTGGCCTCGACGTGCTCGACCTGCTGACCCGGCTCGTCGACCGCTCGCTCGTGGTCGTGGCGGACTCCCCGGCGGGGGTCAGGTACCGGCTGCTGGAGTCGGTGTCGGCGTACTGCGTCGCCCGGCTGTCCGACGCGGACGAGCTCGACCGGGTACGCCACGCGCACCTGCGCCACTACCTCACGCTGGCCGAACGCGCCGAGCCAGGACTGCGCGGGCACGAGCAGCGGGACTGGCTGCTGCGCCTGGACGCCGAGGCCGCCAACATGCGGACCGCGCTCGACACGGCCATCGCCCGCGCGGACGGTGACAGCGCGGCCCGGCTGGTGAACGCCCTGTCGTGGTACTGGTTCCTGCGCGGCAGGCTGGCCGAGGGCAGGCGGTCGCTGGCGGCGGCGCTGTCCGTGGCAGGAGAGCTCTCCGCGCCCAGGGCCAGGGCGGCGGCCTGGCTCGCCGGGTTCGCGATCACCCTCGGCGAGCAGGTCGAGTGGCGCCCCGCGCTCGAGGCCGTCGAGGAGCCCGGCGACCGGGCCAGGGCCGAGCTGTTCATCAGCATGCATGTGCCGGACATGGCGACCGGGCAGGAGCTGATGCGACGGGCGCTGACCACCTTCCGGGCCGTCGGCGACCAGTGGGGCGTGGCCGTGGCGCTCTCCAGGCAGGCCATGGACGCGTTCACGCAGCGGGACGTCGAGGCGCTGGAGCGGCTGGCCGGGGAGAGCGTCCGGCTGTTCACCGAGCTCGGCGACCGCTGGGGGATACTGCGGGCCACGGAGTGGCTGGCGACGGTGGCCGAGATGGCCTACGACACCGAGCGGGCCAACCGGCTGTTCGGCGAGGGGCTGCGGATGGCCGAGGACCTCGGCCTGTGGCCCTCGGTCGCCACGCACACCGCCTGGCTCGGCTGGATCGCCATGCAGAGCGGCGACTACGACCGTGCCATCGAGATCTCCGAGCGGGCCAGGAAACTGGCCACCGACCAGGGGTACCGGGACGGCGTGACCCAGGCGGAGCTGGGCCTGGCCTTCGCCGCGTTCCGGGCGGGCCGGCTTGAGCTGGCCGAGACGGTGCTGCTCGGCATGCTGGAAGGGGTGCCGCGCGGCCCGGACGTCGAGCCGGCCATGTTCCTGCCGGACGTGCTCACCGAGCTGGGCCGCCTGGCGGAGGTGCGCGGCGACCCGGCCGAGGCGCTGGCGCTGCAGCGGGAGGCGCTGGTGGCCTCCCAGCGGATGGGCGACCCCAGGTCGGCCGCGTACGTGGTGGAGGGCGCGGCCTCGGCCTCAGGGCCGACCGAGAAGGCCGCCAGGCTGCTCGGGCTGGCGGCGGCCGCCAGGGACCACCACCAGACGCCCCTGGGACCGTGGGAGCGGGCCGAGGTCGAGCGGATGACGGCCCTGGCACGGGACGCGCTGGGGGAGGAGGCGTTCGCCGCCGCGTACGCCGACGGCGCCGCGCTCAAGCTGGACGACGCCCTCAACCTGCTGTGACGTGCTCGGCCAGGCGGTCCAAGAACTCCATCCAGCCCGCCTGCTCGACGTTGACGCCGCGCTGGCGGAAGCGCATCTCGGTCTTCCCTCCCGCGTCCGTGAAGTCGATCGTCACCACGGACGCCGGCCCGTCGCCCGGACTTTCGGGATCGCCCGTCGTGAACACCAGCCGCGCGGGCGCGCGCACCTCGCGGTAGGTGCCGTCGAGCAGCACCTCGAACCCCTCGCCGCCCACCAGAGTGGCCCGCCAGAGCCCGCCGGGCCAGGCGTCCAGGGTGATCCGGCCGACCGGCGTGGCCATCATCCGGGGGCCGAACCACCGGGAGAACCGCTCGGGCTCCGTCCACGCGGCCCACACCAGTTCGCGGGGCGCGTCGAGGACACGGGTGATCTCGAATTCGACGGTCTGGGTCATCGCTGCCGTCCTTCGTGCTCGGATTCCGATGTCCCCAAGGTGCCGGGCCGCGCTTACGATCCCCTTCCCGCCGCCTTATGGCAGTGTGGGTTCATGCGGATCATTCGCGCGGCGAAGGTGCTCACCGGGCGTGCCGGTGAGGTGATCCAAGACGGCGAGGTCGCCGTGGACGGTGCCACGATCATCTCCACAGGGCCGCGCGGCAGCGCCGGAGAGGCCGACGAGATCCTCGACCTCTCCGGGCACACGGTGCTGCCGGGGCTGATCGACGCGCACGTGCACCTCGGGTTCGACGCCCGCGTGGACCCGGTGACGCGGCGCAGCGCCGAGAGCGACCACCACCTGCTGCTGCGCATGGCCGAGAACGCCCGCAAGCTCGTGTCCGCCGGCGTCACCACGGCCCGCGACCTCGGCGGGCGCGGCTTCCTCGACATCGTGCTACGTGACGCGATCGAGGAGGGCCTGGCCGTCGGCCCGCACATCCTGGCCGCCACCAGGCCCATCACGATCACCGGCGGCCACTGCTGGTACATGGGCGGCGAGGCCGACGACGAGAGCGCCATCCGCCGCGTGGCCAGGGAAAATCTGCGGGCGGGCGCCGACTGCCTCAAGGTGATGGCCTCCGGCGGCCAGATGACGCCGGGCGCGCCGCCCAGCTGGGTGCCGCAGTACACCACCGAGCAGATCCGCGCCGTCGTGGAGGAGGCGGCCACGCGCGGCAAGGGCGTCGCCGCGCACGCCCATGCGCACGCCGCGATCCGCAGCTGCGTCGAGGCCGGCGTCGCCACCCTCGAACACTGCTCGTTCTTCACCGCCACCGGCCACCGCTACGACGCCGAACTGGCCGACCTGGTGGCGGCCCGCGGCACGTACGTCTGCCCCACCGTGCACGGAGTGTTCTGGCGGTTACGCGACGTGCTCGGCCCCAAGATGATCGACGACTGGCTGAACGGGGTCGTGGCCATGCGGGAGGCCGGGGTGCGCCTCATCGCGGGCACCGACGGCGGGTTCGGCTCGGCAGGCGTGGACAACCGCCTCGACGGATACGTGGCCGGCCTGGAGGTGTTCGCGCACGCCGGGTTCGGCAACGCGGAGATCATCGAGATGGCCACCGTGCGAGCCGCCGACGCCTGCGGGGTGGGCGACGTGACCGGCACGCTGGAGGCCGGCAAGCGGGCCGACCTCATCGCGGTCCACGGCGACCCGCTCGACCGCATCGCCGACCTGCGCAACCTCGCGCTCGTCCTGGTTTCCGGACGCGCTGTCACGCAGACAGGGGTGGACACGGTCACCGCGTCCGTCGGCTGAGCTCTGGAGGGAGCCATGCTGCCCTGGTCCGCCGATCTGAAGGAGGGCTGCGGTCGATGCGGGCCATCTGGGTGGACGGCGGCAGCTCCCGCCGCCTCAATCCCTGGTGATGCCGGCCTTGCCACGCGGTCAGCGCAGGCATCGGCGCGCCGGGAAGCGGCTCACTGACACGCCGCGGCCCGCGCGGGTCAGCCAGTCGATCGCGTTGATCCCAGCCGCCCGAGTGGCTCAGCGCTGGACCCTCAGGTAGCGGTGATGTTCATCGGGCCCGCTTTGACCGCCGGCGAGCCAAGTGCGTCGTCGGTCTCCCCTTCACCCGCTTCCCATCTGGCGAAGTAGCGCGCCGCCTCCGGGTCGAGCGTGCGGTAGTAGCCCCGGATGCGGGAAATGCTGCTCAGAAACAACACTCACGATCGCCGACATGAGCGCTGCCGACGGTCCCGTGTCACGGCTCTCCACGTCCATGGCCACTCCTTTTCGTCCCGTGTTGTCGTTGGTCTTTGCGCGCCCGCGCCTATCGCCATGCTCCTGCTCATCCTCTGAAAGTCCGGCCGGCTCTGGGGAGGCCGGACGCGGTCGAGCGGTGCCGGCCGTGGTCGTGTTCGAGCTCGCCGGCGGCTGGTGGTGGCTCGACGTGCGCCCCCGCTAGGCTGCCCCGGTGGACACAGCGGAATTGAAGGACCGGGTACGCGAGCTACGCGCACAGGGCAAATCCCCCAAGGAGATCGCCCGCGCGCTCAAGGTGCCGCCCTCTGCCGTGGCGCCGCTGGTGCGGGAGATCGCCGCGGAGACCGCCGCCGAGACCGCCGACACCGCCGAGCCCGAGGTGGTCGGTTCCTGGATCAACGTCGGCTGGAGTGCCGGGCTCGGCGTGGACCCGGCACTCGGATGGGTGGACGAGGCGCCCGAGGCGGGCGTCGAGGGGATGGTGTGCGTGCTCGTCGCCCGGCGGCACACCTGGGACCGGGTGAAGGTCTGCGGCTTCCTGGCCGACGTCTACTGCCTGGGCGTCAAGAACGCCATCGGCCCCGATGTGATGGACGATCGCGAGTTGCGGCGTTTCCGCGAATACTTCTTCGGCGAGTACGCCGGCTGGCAGGAGGCGCCGTTCGAGCTGGTCAGGCACCTGGTGCTGGGATCGGTCGACCACGCCCGCACGCTCGGGTTCGAGCCGCACGAGGACTTCGCGCCCGCGGCCGAGGCGCTGGGCAAGTGGGAGGGCGGCTCGGCGATCACGTTCGGGCGCAACGGCAAGCCCTTCTACATGGAGGGGCCGATGGACGACCCCGCCAAGGTGCTGCGGACCCTGCGGCGTACGCTCTCCGACGACGACTTCGACTACGTCACCGGAGGCCGGTGACCCGCATCGTGAGGTTGAGCCGCCCGGAGGCGAGGCCGGTGGCGGGGCCGCCCGTCCCCGGGTAGATCTTCGGCACGCCGTGGTAGGCCAGGCGCGACGGGCCGCCGAACACGAACAGGTCGCCGGAGGCCAGCTCCACATCCGTGTACGGCTTGCCGCGCGTCTCGGTGTTGCCGAAGCGGAACAGGCACGTGTCGCCGATGCTCAGTGACACCACCGGGGCGTCCGACTTCTCGTCCTTGTCCTGGTGCATGCCCATCTTCGCCTCGCCGTCGTAGAAGTTGATCAGCGCGGTGTCGGGCTCGTAGTCCTCGCCGGGACGGCCGTACGCGTCGGCCACGGCGCGGCGGCCCAGCTCACCGAGCCAGCCGGGGAAGCCGGCCACCTTGCGCCCGTTCACGTCGTGGGCCAGCCGCGTATACCGGTACGGCTGCCAGTGCCAGCCCACGCACACCGTCTGCACGGACATGACGCCGCCCCCGGGCAGCACCGTGTGCCGCATCGGCACCGGACCCCTGGCCCACTCGCGGCAGGCCCGCACGAGGCGCCGCTGCTCGTCCATCGTGAGCCAGCCGGGCAGGTGCACGGCTCCGGGCGCGATCTCCCTCATCGGCAGCGGGATCATGGTTCCAGCGTACGGTGGTTGTCGGCGGGCCAGCCCGACACGTACGCTCACCACCATGGCCGAGTCGCGAGAGCACACCTTCGCCGGCGTCCGAGGACTCAACACGGTCCGCGAATGGCCGCATGACCATCCGCGCTACGTGGTCATCCTGATCCACGGGTACGGCGAGCACATCGGCCGCTACGAATACGTGGCCGACCGGCTCGTCCGGCACGGCGCCGCCGTCTACGGCCTCGACCACGTCGGGCACGGCAGGTCCGAAGGCGACCGGGTGCTGATCGAGGACTTCGAGGACGTGGTGACCGACGTGCACGCGGTCGAGGAACGCGCCAGGGCCGACCACCCCGGCGTTCCCGTCGTGGCGATCGGCCACTCGATGGGCGGCATGATCGCCGCCCGCTACGCGCAGCGCCATGGTGCCGGTCTGGCCGCGCTCGTGCTGTCCGGCCCGGTGATCGGCGAGTGGGAGGTCATCCCCGCCCTGCTGGCGCTCGACGAGATCCCCGACATCCCCATCGACCCGGCCACGCTCTCCCGCGACCCGTCCGTGGGCACCGCGTACGCCGCCGACCCGCTGGTCTGGCACGGGCCGTTCAAGCGGGCCACGCTGGAGGCGCTCGCCACGACGCTGGCCGCGATCGCCAAGGGCGGGACGTTCGGGGCGCTGCCCACGCTCTGGGTGCACGGGGAGGACGATCAGCTCGTGCCCCTGGGGCCGAGCCGGACCGGCATCGACGCCGTCCGCGGCACGGACCTGACCGAGCGGATCTACCCCGGGGCCAGGCACGAGGTCTTCAACGAGACCAACAAGGACGAGGTTTTGGACGACGTCACGGCCTTCGTCGACCGTGCTCTAGCGGACCAGGAGCCACACGTGTCCTGAGCCGCGTGTGCGGGTCAGCTCGATCTTCCAGCAGCCGTCCTTCGGGAAGACGAACCCGGTGCCCCACTCCTGGCCGGGCCGCCGCCAGTTCGACCCGCCATGCCGCTCAGGACCCCAGATGAGCTTCGCCCGCGTGCCGTCCGGGAGGGTGGCCTTGACCTGCAGCGGCCCCTCTCCGGTCATCCGCCACACGATCTTGACTTCCTCGGCCCGGCGGAGCGGCGGCGGAGCCTTGGCGAACAACAATCCCCACAGCTCGGCGTTCTCCGCCGTCCCTCGCACTTCGGCCAATCCGTTACCCAGGTACACCGAAGTTCCGTTGCACCCGTTGCCGGTGACAACGGGACTCGGGCTCGGGAACGGGGCCGAACCCATACTGATGCTCATGACCGGTGTCGGCGCCGCCGCAGGCCGCTCATCCGCCCCGGTGCACCCCGAAACCGCCACAGCCCCGGCCATCAGGAGCGGCACCGCCATCGGCCTCATCAAACCTCCTCGCTCTCCATACTCCGACCGGCGCCAGAAGGTTCCCCTGCCGTGACCGCCGAGAACCGGCGTGATCGTACGAGATCGCGAACCGCGTCGTCCGCGTGCGCACGGCAAGCGGGAGAGCAGCGGGGATGAACCTGGCGAGACCCCGGAGAAGGCCGGGGGAGTCCCGGAGCGAGGGGCCTGTTCGGGAGCGTCTGGAGCATGGCCTGGAGAGAAATCGCCTGAGCGAGCGCCTGGTGGGAGGCGGTGGTTGAGGGAGGACGGGAGGAATTCGTCGCCAGGACGATGATTTTCTCCCCGCCTCCGGGTCTGCATGTACAAAGGAGGCGATATGAACGGCGAGCGAGGACTGGCGCTGACGGCGGGTGTGGCGCTGCTGGAGCGGGCCATCGAGTACACGCTGGGCAGCCTGCGCGTCGTGACCCCGGCGACCCTCTGCCGCCCCACCCCCTGTGCCGGCTGGACCCTGGAGAAGCTCCTCGACCACGTGAACGACTCCCTCAGGACCCTGAACGAGGCCGCCACCGGCCACATCAGCCCGCACGCCAGGCGAATGGACCGCCTGCGGGCCGCGAGACGACGGATGGCCCGGGCCGGCAACCCGGCACTCCACCTGAGGGACGACGCCACCGAGGTCCTCGGCACGTGGGCGGGCACGCTCGCCCAAGACGTGATCACCGTCCACGACCACCACCTGACCAGCCCGATGGTGGCCGCGGTCGGCGCGATCGAGATCGCCGTCCACGGCTGGGACGTGGCCAGGACCTGCGGCGAGCACCGCCCGATCCCACCACTCATGGCCGAGGAACTGCTGGATCTGGCCCGCCTGTTCGTCACGCCGGCCGACCGCCCCGCCCGGTTCGCCGCGCGGCTGGCCGTGCCCGCCGACGCGCCCGCCCAGGACCACCTGCTCGCCTACCTGGGCCGCCATCCGGACTGGCCGTCCTGCCGTCCCTAACCTTACTGGTCAGTACGCTCTACCCGCCCCCGCACATCTCGCGCCGGCATCGTACGATCACCGTGTAAGCCAAGACAGTCCCGCGAACCCGCAACGACTCGGCCGATACGGTGAGAAGATCGTGAGCGGGCACGCACTCACCGTGCCAGGGGGCCCGACTAACACGTACGGCCGGTCGATCGGCGGCGCGGCGCCGGTGAAACGCCGAGACCAGGCCGACCGACGTGGTGGCGACGACCGTTCTTCGTGCGGCCGTCGCCACCACCCGCCCCGCGGCAACGCCGCCGCACTCCCTACGGCAAACAGGGGCGAAACCACTCGGCGACGATCTCGGCCACAGCCGCGGCGTCCAGGGACCCGTCGACCTCGATGACCCGGATGCCGAGCCGCCGGGCGGACCGCACAGCGTCGTCCGCCAGGATGCGATCCCGCTCGACCCGATTGCGCTGCGCCCGCTCGGGGTCGCTGACCTGGTGGCCGAGGGAGACCGCCCGCGGCAGCTCGCGCAGCTGCCGTTCGCGGAAGTCCTCCGTGGGAACCATGACGACCATCCGGCGCAGGTCCGAGAGCAGGGGCGCGACCAGGTCAGGGCGTAGTCCCCACCCTTCGGCGAGCACCGGCCGTCCGGACACCAGCCCCCGCAGGTCGTCCAGCGCCCATTCGAAGCGCACGGCGAACTGCTCCAGCGCCGCGGTGGCCATCTCCTCGGGAGTGGTCTTGACCCAGACCTCGTCCGGAGGGGGCGGATCGGGCGACAGGCCCAGCCTGACGCGCCGGGCGATCCGGCGATCATCGTGACCGCGGGCGTCGTGGTAGTCGTAGTGGTAGGCGGTCAGCCCGTAGCGGCCGGCGAGCAGCCGGGCGACGGTGGACTTGCCGGCCCACTGCCCGCCGCCGATCCACAGGGCCTTGCCCAGCGTGCCGAAGGGATCCCAGACACCGTCACCGGTCACGATCAGGCCTCACCGCCGGCGAGCGTCTGGAGGACCTGCTCTCCGTATTTGGCCAGTTTGTTCTCCCCGACGCCGTTCACCGAGCTCAGCTCCGCCAGCGTCGAGGGCGCGCGGGTGGCGATCTCACGCAGCGTGGCGTCGTGGAAGATGACGTACGCCGGAACCCCCTGCTCCTTCGCGGTGGCGGCGCGCCACGACCGCAGGCGCTCGAACACCGGGGCGGCCTCCGCCGGCAGCTCGGCCGCCGGCTGGGCCTTCGCCGGGGCCGCGAGCTTGGCGCGGGCCGGCCGCATGGTGTCGCGGCGCAGCAGCACCTCGTGCTGCCCGCGCAGCACCGCCGTGCTGGCGTCCGTGAGCACCAGCGCCCCGTAGTCCGACTCCACCGCCAGCAACCCCTGCGCCAGGAGCTGCCGCACCACCCCGTGCCACTCCGCGTTGCCCAGCTCCGTCCCCACCCCGAACACCGTCAGCGAGTCGTGCCCGTGCTGCAGCACCTTGGCGGTCTTCTTGCCGAGCAGGATGTCCACGACCTGCCCCACCCCGAACTTCTGGCGCCGCTCACGCGCCAGCCGCAGCACGGTCGACAGGACCTTCTGGGCCGGGACCGTGCCGTCCCACGACTCGGGAGGCGTCTGGCAGGTGTCGCAGTTGCCGCACGGCTCGGAGCCCTTCTGCCCGAAGTAGTCGAGCAGCATCACCCGGCGGCAGCCCACGGTCTCGCACAGTGCCAGCATCGCGTCCAGGTGCAGCACCTGGCGGCGGCGGTGCGCGTCGTCGCCCTCCATGGCCATGCGCCGGTGCTGGACCACGTCCTGCAGCCCGTACGCCATCCACGCGGTCGCCGGCAGCCCGTCGCGCCCCGCCCGCCCGGTCTCCTGGTAGTAGCCCTCCACCGATTTCGGCAGGTCGAGATGGGCGACGAAGCGCACGTCCGGCTTGTCGATGCCCATGCCGAACGCGATCGTGGCCACCACGATCAGCCCGTCCTCCCGCAGGAAACGGGCCTGGTGCGCGGCCCGGGTGCGGGCGTCGAGCCCCGCGTGGTAGGGGACCGCCGCGATGCCGTTGTCCACCAGGAACTCGGCGATCTTCTCGACCGAGGAACGCGACAGGCAGTAGACGATGCCGGATTCATCCGGATGCTCGGTGCGCAGGAACTCCAGCAGCTGCTTCTTCGGCTCGCTCTTGGGCGTGATGCGGTAGTGGATGTTGGGCCGGTCGAAGCCGGCGACGAAATGGCGCGCCTGGTCGAGGCCGAGCCTGGAGGAGATCTCCGTGTGGGTGGCCGGGGTGGCGGTCGCGGTCAGGGCGATGCGCGGCACCTCCGGCCAGCGCTCGCGCAGCTCGGAGAGCGCGAGGTAGTCGGGCCGGAAGTCGTGGCCCCACTGCGCCACGCAGTGCGCCTCGTCGATGGCGAACATCGAGATGTCACCCTTGGCCAGCAGCCGCATCGTGGCCTCCACCCGCAGCCGCTCCGGCGCGAGGTAGAGCAGGTCGAGCTCGCCGGCCAGGAACTCGGCCTCCACCATCTGGCGCTCGTCGAAGTCCTGGGTCGAGTTGAGGAACCCGGCCCGCACGCCGAGCGCCCGCAGCGCGTCGACCTGGTCCTGCATCAGCGCGATGAGCGGCGAGACGACCACACCCACGCCGGGGCGCACCAGGGCGGGGATCTGATAGCAGAGCGATTTGCCGCCACCGGTGGGCATGAGGACGAGTGCGTCCCCACCGGCCACGACATGATCGATGATTTCCTGCTGACCCGCCCGGAACGAGTCGTAGCCGAACACGCGGTGGAGAACCTCGATGGCGGTATCCATGCGGCTACCTTACGTGTTCGCGGGCGGGCGTCTCGTGAGTTCGCGGAGGGCGATCGGAGCCAGGGGAAGCGTCCATGCGGCCACCCTCAGGCCTGCCGCGGCTACTCGTGACAGGCCGCCGAACGCGACCTATCGTAAGCCACCAGCGCCAAGGCTCCGGCGACGCAGGCCGCCGCGACCGCCCCCATGACCGCCGGATAGCCGGCGAACTGCGCGATCCCGGCAGCCCCCAGCGGCGCGATCGCCTTCGCCACGATGATCGGCAGCGCGAGGGCCCCGCTCAGCGACGCGTACGCGGCCGTGCCGTACCGGTCGGCGATCAGCGCGGGCCGGGCGATCGTCGCCACCCCGAACCCCAGCCCGAACAGCACCACCGCGGCCACGGCCCCGGCCACGCTCCGGCCGACCAGCGGCAGCAGCAGCGCCGCCAGCCCCTGCAGCGCGAACATCACCGCTGTGATCAACGCCACCGGCCACCGCTCCTGCAGCCCCGTCGTGACCAGCCGGCCCGTCACCGACAACACCCCGAGCAGCCCGGCCACGCTCGCGGCGAACACCGGCGGATGTCCGAGCGTGATCAGGTACGTGACCAGCAGCACCCCCATGACCGACACCGCCCCGGTCTGGGTCAGGAACCCGGTCGCCAGCAGCCAGAACGGCCGCTCGCGCAGGGCCGCGCCGACGATCTCGCCCCGGTCCGCGCGGGGAGGCCCCCGCCGGTTGCGCACTGCCAGCGCGTGGAGGGGCACGGTGGTGACCGCGTACCCGGCGGCCAGGATGACCAGCGCCTGCCGCCAGCCGTACCGATCGACGAGGAAGCCGGTCAGCGGCAGGAAGATGCTGGAGGCGAACCCGGCGACCACGGTCACCGCCAGCAGCGCCCGCGCCCGCCGCGCCGCGTCGAACCAGGCCACGATCACCGCGAACGCGGCCTCGTACAGCACCATCGCCGACGCCAGGCCCAGCACCCCGCACACGAGGTACAGCTGCGCGACGGACTGCACCTGCGACCACGCCAGCACCGCGGCGGCGCCCAGCAGGGAGCCCGCCGTCATCAGCCCGCGCGCGCCGCGCCGGTCCAGCCAGCGTCCGATGGCCGGCGCCACCACCCCCGACACGAGGACGGCCAGCGTGATCGCGCCGGTGAGCTGCGCGACGCCGGCGTTCAGGTCACGGGACATCGGCGGAATGAACACCGAGAACGCGTAATAAAGCACGCCATATCCGGCGGTCTGCGTGATCGCGAGTGCCCCGATCATGCGCGCGGGCGCCTTCGGACCGGATACGGCGATCACTTCCCCATCGTTCCCGTTCATCAGCCGGAAATACGGTGATGAGCGTCACGTCACCCGGAGTGCCCGGTTCGACGCGGCGGTGCGGCGACGCGGGCCCCGAAAGGCGTGGTACGCGACCATCGACTCATGACTCTTTCGTACGTGGTAACCGGCGGCGGGCGTGGCATCGGCAAGGCTGTGGTCGAACGGCTCCTCGGCGAGGAGGACACCGTCGTCGCCATCGAACGCGACCCCGGCGCGCTCTCCTGGGCCGGCCCCCGGGTGGTGCCCGTGATCGGCGACGCGGCCGACGAGGAGGTCGCGGCCCGGGCCGCCGGCCTGGCCCAGGAGTCGGGCACCCTCAAGGGCTGGGTAAACAACGCCGCCGTCTTCCGTGACGCCTCCGTGCATTCCGCACCGATCGCCGTGGTCAGGACGCTGATCGCGGTCAACCTGGATCTGGCCGTCGTCGGCTGCGCCACCGCCGTGCGTTGCTTCCTCGCGGCCGGCACCTCCGGCGCCATCGTCAACATCACCTCCCACCAGGCCACCAGGGCGGTGCCCGGCAGCCTCCCGTACGCGACGGCGAAGGCCGGCACCGAGGGGCTGACCAGGGCGCTGGCCGTCGAGTACGGCAGGCGCGGCATCCGGGTCAACGCCGTCGCCCCGGGCACGGTGGCCACCGAGCGTCACGAGTCGTTCCTCGCCTCCCGCACCCCGGAGGAGGCCGCGGCCGTGGAGGAGCAGCTGGCCACGCTCCACCCCCTGGGTCGCGTCGCCACGCCCGCCGAGGTGGCCGCCGTCGTGGCGTACCTGCTGTCGGACGACGCCGCGTTCGTCAACGGCGCCACGGTCCCTGTGGATGGCGGTCGCACCGTCCTCGGGCTCGACCCCGAAGCCAGGGAATGAAAACCGTTGTCGCTTGGTTGAGCGGGTCATGAAGAAGAACCTGCACCCCGCGTACCGTCCCGTGGTCTTCCGCGACCCGAGCGTCGGTTTCACCTTCCTCACCCGCTCGACGCTGACCGGCGACAAGACGATCGAGTGGGAGGACGGCAAGACGTACCCGGTCGTCGACGTGGACGTGTCGTCGGCGAGCCACCCCTTCTACACCGGCCGCGGCCGCATCCTGGACACCGCCGGCCGCGTCGAGCGCTTCAAGCAGCGCTACGGTGAGGCTGGTTCAGCGGCGCACCGCAGGTAACGAACCCGTACCTGCGGCAAGATGTGACGCATGCTCGACTCGCTCCTGTCCGCCCGCCTCGAGGCGTCCGGCCGTATCCTCGTGGCCGGCGCGGGCGGGGGCTTCGACGTGTACGCCGGGTTACCGCTCGCCCTCGCCCTGCGCGATCAGGGCAAGGAGGTCCACCTGGCGAACCTGTCGTTCAGCCGCCTGGACGCCCTGGACCTCGACGTCTGGCTGGCCGAGGACGTCGCCGCCGTCGGCCCGGACACGCACTCCCGCGACTGGTATCTCCCCGAGCGCGCCCTCGCCCGATGGCTCGATGGTCAGGGGATGCCCGCGACGGTGTACGCGTTCCCCAAGGCCGGCGTCCGGCCGCTGCGGGCCGCGTACGCCAGGCTCGTCGCCCACCTCGGCCTCGACGCGATCGTGCTCGTGGACGGCGGCACCGACATCCTCATGCGCGGCGACGAGTCAGGATTGGGCACGCCGGTCGAGGACATGGCGAGTCTGGCGGCCGTGCACGGGCTCGACGTGCCGGAGAAGATCGTCGCCTGCCTCGGCTTCGGCGTCGACGCCTACCACGGCGTCAACCACGCGCAGGCTCTGGAGAACCTCGCGGCGCTGGAGCGCGACGGCGCCTACCTGGGCGCGTTCTCGCTGTCCAGGGCCGCCAAGCCCGGCGCGCTCTATCTCGACGCGGTCGCCCATGCCCAGGCCGAGATGCCTGACTATCCCAGCATCGTGAACGGCTCGATCGCGGCCGCGGTGCGCGGCGAGTTCGGCGACGTGCGCTTCACCGAGCGGACGCGCGGCAGCGAGCTGTTCATCAATCCGCTCATGGCGATCTATTTCGTCGTGGACCTCGACGGGCTGGCCCGGCGCTCGCTCTATCTCGACCGCATCGAGGACACCGTGCTCGCACGGCAGATCGCCGCCGTCATCGAGGCGTTCCGCGAAGAGGTCACACCCCGCCCGCCCAAGGCTTTCCCGCACTAGAGGCCCATGGTGTCGGCCAGCGACTCCATCTGGACGGTCAGCAGCGTGGCCGCGCGGTGCCCCATCCCCTCGAAACGGCCCTGGACCTCCAGGCTCAGGATGCCCTGGAGCTGTGACCACACCATGATGGTCCCGGCCAGCGCGGTGGCGATGTCGCCCTCGGACGCGAAGGCCCGCACCCACTCGGCCACCGCCGGCGTCTCCTCCACCCACCGCCGCATCTCCTCCCGCAACGGCTCGGCCGCGGGCCCGCACCGGCCCTGACCGAAGACCGGCAGGAACGGTCCCAGCACCTCCCTGGCCCGCCGCACGCTCTCCGGCGGCGCCCGGTAGCCGGGCGAAGGCGTGCCGGCCAGCAGCTCGAAGATGTGGGGATGGGCCACGGCCCACGCGAAGAAGGCCCCGGCCAGGGCGTGCAGGCGGGTACGCGGCGCGCCCTCCCGCACCCCGGCCCGTACGGCCGCGGCCAGGCCGTCGAAACCGTCGAGTATCAGCTCGGTGAGGAGATCGTCGCGGCTGCCGAAATACTTGTAGAGGGCGGGCCCTGTCATCCCCAGTTGCCTGGCCACCGCGTTCAGGCTCAGGGCCGCGGCTCCACCGTCGCCGACCTGGGCGAGCGCGGCCTGTTTGATCTCGTTTCTGACCTGCTCCCGGTAGCGCTGTCGCGGTGTGGACATCCTCTCATTATCGGGAGTTCCGAAGTCGGCACCTAGCGTCATCATCCATCCGTTGGTTAGAGCCCATAACGACCGTGTGTGGCCATCGCCGAAAAGGCGCCGGGCGAGGACGGGAACACCGTCTCACCGGTGGGCATGGCGGCGCCGCCCCTGGGTACGTGGCTTGAACCGGCGTGAGAGCAGCAGCAGTGGTGGTGTGATGAGTCTCTCCGGAAGGGAACGCCGCATTCTCGCTCAGATCGAACTGGCCCTCGAGCGAGACGACCCCGAGCTGGCCAAGCGCGTTGCGGCCATCAACAGGATCGAGGCGGGCGGGGACCTCTTCCCGCACGCCTACGGCGACCGGCTGCGCATGTGGGCGCTGGCCCACGTCTGGGTGATCTTCGCGGTCGGCGCGGTGGTGATCGTGCTACTGCTGCTTGCCGTGCTGACCACCTGAGCGGCGGCGGCGGAGCACGGCCAGGTCGACGGCGGCGATGACGGCCACCGCCGCCGCGATCGCGGCCTCCCAGCGCCAGACCTCCTCGCCCGTGCTCATGGCGCGCGTCACGAAGAACACCGCCGCCGCGACGCCGAGCACCAGCGCCACCAGGGACAGGACCCGCCGGGCGCGCAACGGGCTGCGCGCGCTCAGTGGCTCCGTGCCCTCGCGGTTACGCAGCCACATGATCGATCTCCTCTCAGGCCAGGCATCTCAGGGCCGCGGCGACGCGCGGGTCGACCTGGTGCGAGGCGGGCAGCCGCCCCACCGTGGCCTCCACGAACTCCGGGTACGACAGCGTCGCGGTGGTGCCGTTCACCGCAACCCAGATGTACTCGGCCGTCTGCTCCACCTGCACCTTGGCCTCCTGCTCCGCCAGCACGAACCGGCCCACCGCGACCCGCCACAACGTCCTGTCGTCGGCTTCCTCGTCGGTCACGGGGACACCCGCGTCGTCGGCGTGGGTGGCGTACTCGGAGTCGTAGTGGAAGGCCTGCAGCCCGTTGGGGTACGGCCCCGCCATCGTGTCGATCCGGGCGTCGCGACCCAGCTCCCGCATGCGCCGCCGCGTGTCGCCGTTCTGCGCGCGCCACTCCGTCAGCACCTCCTCCACCGGGAGGCGGCGGCGCTGGCGTACGCACCACTCGTTGAAGTCGTTGAACCCCGCCACGCCCTCGATGGTCAGCCGGGTCATCAGGTCCTGCACGGTGCCGTCCAGGCAGGCGTGGTTGTACATCTCCTCGCCCGCCAGGTGCGCCAGGACATCGCGGACCGACCAGCCCGCGCAGCGGGAGGGCCGCTGCCAGCCGCTCTCGTCGAGCCCGCTGAAGAAGCGGTCGAGCCTCGCCGCCTCGGCGTCGAAGATGTCGAACGGGTCGAAGTCTCGGAGCAGGTCCACAGCCATACCCCGGAGCTACCCCCTACGTCCCGGCTTTCACAGCCCTGCTCACGGCCTCACTGCGTGAGGCGGGCCCGGTCGCCATGTGCCGTCGCCTGCTCATGGCCTCGGGCTACGGCACTCCCTCACATGGACCCGATAGCCGACTTGACCCGGTTGTACTCGTCGGCGCAGTTAGGCGCCCGTTCGGCGGGAACCCAGCCGCCCTGGGCGATGCGGCCGTACTTGGCGGGGTCGGCGCCGTACAGCAGGCAGGCGAACGTGGCCGACTCCTCTACCCCGGAGAGGTGGTCGATCCCGGCGTGCCCGGCGAGCAGGTGACGGGCCTCGGCGGCGGCCACCACGCGCTTGGGCGCGTCGGACAGGAGCGTAAGCGCGGCGAGCTGGTCGGCCTGCCCCTCCCCGTCGGGAAGGCCGTTCATGGCGCCCAGGGCGTGGCCGAGCTGGTGGTGGAAGAGCACCGTGAGTGCGGCGTCGATGCGCCGGGTCGTGGTGCGGGCGTCGGCCTCCTCGGTCTGGGAGATCCCGGTCAGCGTGCGGTGCACCTTGTCGACCAGGGAGTAGCAGATCGTGATCCGGCGCTCCGCGCCGTCCCAGGTGGCCTTCGCGTCGTCACAGTCGCGGGCGACGACCTTGACCGGCTTGGGCAGTTTGATCTTCGTCTTCAGTGCGCCGCTGTCCTCCAGCAGCTTCTTGGCCTGCTCGGCGCGGGGTGAGCCGGCGGGCTCGTACTTCACGGCCAGGCCGGGTGAAGGGGCCGCCCCCAGCGTGCTCGTCAAGCTCAGGACGAGAGCGAGGAGGGGATGCGGCATGCGGGGCTCCTTCCAGGGCGATCACGGCAATGGGACTGACCATGCTGCATTGGAGTGATCGATAAACCTGGGAGAAGCCAAAAGTTCCAGAAAAGCCGGAAGCCCGGCCCCACGAAGGGACCGGGCCTCAGGTTTGTTGATCAGCGACGCCACCAGGATCCGTAGACCCGCACGTAGTCGCTGCGGCTCGTGGAGCCCTCGAGCTCGTCGTCGCCGGCGTACACAGCGCGGAAGAAGCCGCTGCGGTACGCCTTGGTCTTGGCGTAGAACTTGCCGCGCCGGTCGGTCCAGTCGGAGCCGACCCACTTCCAGCCGCTGGAGCCGCTGGTGCGGACGTAGATGTTCACCTTCTCGCCGCGGACGCCCTCCCAGCCGTCGTCATTGACCTGGAGACGGCCGGAGAAGTAGATCGACTTGCCCTTGCGGACCTTCCAGGGGTCGGCGCTGAAGCGCGAGATGCGCGTCTCCGCCTTGCCCTTCTCGATCTCGACGGCGAAGAACGCCGTGTCCTTGGCGACTTCCTTGCCCTTGGCGTCGAAGGCCACGGCCGTGGCCTTCCACTTGCCGGCCGGGTCGTTCTCGTTGAAGCCGATCGCGAAGCGCCAGCCCTCGAGGTCCTTGACGTCCTTGGCGCGCATCGTGCGGAAGCCCTCGGCGGGCGCCACGCTCAGCTCGACCTTCTGGACGTCGGAGCTGGCCCCGATGTCGAAGTAAGCAGTCGTCTCCGCGCCGGCCTTCACCACAACCGGGTTCGGCGTGATGTCGCGGATCTTGAGCTGCGTGTCTACCTTGGTAGCGGAGGCGGCCCCCGCCCCAGTCACCAACATTGCCCCGCCCACGAGGGCGGAGACGATACCTAGTGCAATCTTTCTCATGAGGGTGCTGATTCCTCTCCCCGTATCGCGTTGAAGCCGGCCCGGGGTGGCCGGCCCTCTACTACTTTGAGGCACTGGATGGGGAAAAGGTTGGCTAAAGTTACGAGAAAAATTTGATCACGGTCTTAACCTGGCCTTATGTGGAAAAATCCTTTTTAGGTGGACTTGACCCACTACAGTCTGTTTCATGACGGACGTCTACACGCTCGGCGAGCCGCTCGGGGTTGTCTCCAGTGGCCGGGTCCGCCACGAGAACGAGGCCCGGCTGGACGTATGCGGTCCCGAGTTCACGCTGGCCGTGGCGCTGGCCAGGCTCGGCCACCAGTGTGCGTACCTGGGCAAGGTGGGCGACGACGAGCTGGGCGCCAGGGCGCTGACCGTGCTCAGGGGCGAGGGCGTGGACGTGGCCGACCTGCGGGTGGCCGAGGCACTGCACACGGGCCTGTTGCTCAGGGAGACCCGCCTGGCGCGCGACCTCAGGGTCACGCACTACCGCGCCGGCTCCGCGGGGTCCCGGCTTTCGCCGGGGAACGTGCCGATCGACCGGATCGGCGCCTCGAAGATGCTGCACTTCACCGGCATCACGGCCGGTCTCAGCAGGGACGCGCTCGACGCCGTGTACGCCGCCATCAGCGCCGCCAAGAACGCCGAGGTGATGATCTCCTTCTCCGTCGAGTACGTCCCCGAGCTGTGGCCGTCGGTACGCGAGGCCGAGGAGGTGCTCGGCGAGCTGGCCTGCGAGGCGCACCTGCTCTTCCTCCGCCAGGACGAGCTCGACCTGGTCAAGCTCGCCCTCACGCCGGAGCGCGAGGTCGTGGTGGACCGCGGCGCGAAGGGCGCCAGTGTGCGCGCCGACCGCATGCGCTACGACGTGCAGGGCTGGCAGGTGCCGGTCGTGGACACGGCGGGAGCGGGGGAGGCGTTCGCGGCGGGCTACATCAGCGCCGCGCTCGACGGCCTCACCCCGCCGGAACGCCTGCACCGCGGGGCGCTGCTGAGCGCCGCCGCGGTGACCAGCATCAGTGACTGGCAGGGGCTGCCCACCAGGGCCGAGCTCTAGTTGATCGTCAGCGTGAACGTCGAGGTCGTGTTCTTGATGTTCTGCGCGTTGCCGCCGAACCTGAGACCGGTGAACGTGGCCGACCCGACCGCCGGGCCCTGGTTCTCCTCGGGCATCTCGTTGACCCAGATCCCGAAGCCCGACTTGGCGTCGAAGGCGTCACCGCTCTTCCGAGCCCCGCTGATCGACACGTTCGTGAAGACCGTGTCCTTGATCGGGTTCAGCGGCGTGGTGCCGGAGTAGCCGGTCTGGAACATGATTCCGCTGTACGTCGGGTCCACGATGTCCAAATTGCTGAGCCGGATGCCCTGGAACACCTTGGAGGAGGAGAACAGCCACATCGCTGGGAACGTCTGCTGCCCCCAGAAGTGGCCGCCCGCCCTGACCAGCGAGATGTTGTCGAAGACCGTCGGCGGGGCGGCGCCGAACCCGTGCATCGGATAGCCGAAGTCGAGTGAGCTGATCGTGACACCGGAGTAGACGAGCGTGTCGGCCACGTAGATGTTCCTGAAGGTGTTGTCGTAGCCGCCGTAGACCGCCACGCCCGCGGCCCGCCAGGTGAGCAGCGAGGTCAGGTTCTCGTAGACGTTGCCGTGCTGCTCGCCGGGGTTGTTGTCGGTGGCCGAGAACAGCGCGAAGCTGTCGTCGCCCGTGGACCTGGTCTCGACGTTGGTGACGTGGTTGCCGGTGCTTCCGTTGGTCATGTTGAGCCCGTCGGCGAACACGTCGCGGATCCGCGAGTTCTTGATCGTCATGTTGTCCGTGTTCGAGCCCCAGAACATGCACACCTGGTGCTCGACCCAGATGTCGTCGATCGTCATGTCCGCCACGTTCGACAGGTCGAACACCTTGCCCGGGCCGTCGATGCGCGAGGTGTAGTTGCCGAAGTAGGCGAAGCCGGCAAACGTCGAGCCGTCGGCCGACGCGTCCGCGCGGAAGCCGACGTCGGTGTTCTCCTGGCCGGACGGCGCGTGGAAGCGGGTGAACCAGGGGCCGGCGCCGACGACCTTGACCGCCTTGCCGTAGACCTGGAACTTCGAGGAGGTCTGGTAGTCGCCGGCGGGCAGGTAGACGCCGGTCAGGGCGGCGTCCATGCGGGCCTTGTCGAGGGCGTTCTGGACATCCTGGTGGGTGAAGCCGGCCGGTACGGCGTACTTCTGCGGATCCGGGTTGGCGACCGGTGCGGCCTCCTCGAAGTCGACGAAGTCGATGGCGTACGTGCTGGTGTTGGCCGCGTCCTTCTGCAGCCTGATCTTGCTGCCGCGCGGCACGGTGGTGCCGAGCAGCAGGTTCGCCTCGTCGTAGATGTGCCTGGGCGGGCCGGAGCCCGGGTTGTTGTCCGGGCTCGCCTCCGGTCCGTAGAGCCAGGCGTAGCGGGAGGTCAGCGGGATGGCCTTGAGGAAGGTGCCGTCGACGTAGACGTTGAGCGTGGAGTTCAGGCCGCCGCCGCCCGGGGCGTCCGGCAGGGAGAAGCGGGTGACCAGGGTGTTCGTGGGCACCCCCGTGGTGAACTCGACGTACGCACCGGTCTGGTTCAGCGTCACCGCGCGCCGGCCGGAGGCCTCGCCGGCGATCGTGCCGATCTCCCTGCTCGGGCCGACGCGGGCCGCGCCGCCGCCGATCACGGAGTCCTCGGCCTCGTACGTGTCGTAGGGCATGTTCGCGCCGCGGCCGGCGAAGAGCGGCAGCTCGCTGGTGTTGTTGGCGCGCCTGGCCGGCAGCTCGTTCGGGTCGTCGGCGAGCACGGTCTTGACCGTGTACCTGCCGTTGGCGGACGTCCACGTGCCCAGGTTCACCGGGCCCGTGGTGGCGCCGGGAGCGATCGCGCCGCTTGTGGAGCCGGTCAGCGTGCGGACCACGGTGCCGGACTGGTTGATGACCGTGAGCGTGATGCCGTGGGTGCCGCCGCCGGAGGCGACCGTGCCCTGGTTCTTGATCGCCACCGTGAACGTCACCGTGGCGCCCGCGGCGGGGTTGCCGGGCGTCCAAGAGACCGGGGAGGCGACCAGGTCGGCCGTGTCGACCGGCTTCACGGTCAGCGTGGCCGTGGCGGTGTTGTTGGTCTCGTTCTGCTCGACGACCTTGTCGTCCTCGTCGACCTTGGCGGAGAGCTGGTACGTGCCGGCCTCTCTTGTCCCTATATTTGCGGACACGGTGGTCGACGCTCCCGCGGCCAGTGCCCCCACGGCGGCAGTGCCCACCTTGGCGTCACCGGCGTAGAAGCTCACGGACGTCGCGGCAGAGCCCGCGGTGCCGGCGTTCCTGACCGTGGCCGACAGCGCGATCGCGTCCGTCTCGACCGGGGCGGCCGGGTTCGAGGCCAGGTTCGCCACGGTCAGGTCGGGGTTGGGGGCGGCGGTGCCGAAGATCTGGAATTCGGCGACCTGGCCGCCGGGCGCGCCGGAGTTGGCGATGATCCGCAGCTGGACGTCGGCGGCTCTTGCGGTCACCGGGATGGTCACCGCGTTGCCCGTCGCCGGGTCGAAGGTGTAGGTGGCCTGGCCGGCGAGGCTGGTGAAGCCGGTCGCGCTCTGCTCGCGGCCGAGCACCTGGATCGTCTGCGTGCGCCTGGCCCACGCCGGGTCGGGGTTGAGCTTGAGCGTGATCGAGGTGAGGTCCGCGTTCGCGCCGAGCTGCACGGTCAGCGTGTTCGGGTAGGCGCCGCCCTCCCAGTAGGTCTGCAGGTTGTTGTCGTTGGCGTTGGCGGCCACGTACGTGTGGGTGTGGGAGGACCCGGTGATCGGCTTGCCGACGGCCAGGTCGGCACCGCCGGTGGCGCCCGGGCCCCAGATCTCGAACTCGCTGATCTGCCCGGCCGGCCAGCCGGTGTTGGCGGTGATGTTCAGTCGGACGTGACGGGCCGTGGTGGTGGCGAGCGTGATGGTGGCGGTTGGGGCGAAGGTGTAGGTGGCGGAGCCGACAAGAGTGGTGAAGGCCGAGCCGTCGGCACTGGTCTGGACGCTCAGCGTCTGGGTGCGGCCCGGCCAGCCGGAGGGCAGCTTGAGCACGAGCTTGTTGATGCTCGCGCTCGCGCCGAGGTCGACCTGGACCCACTGCGGGAAGGCGTTGTTGGCCGACTCCCAGTAGGTGGCCTGGTCGCCGTCGGTCACATTGGCGGCGGAGTAGACGCCGTTGTGGCTGCTCACGGTGGCGGTCTTGCCTGCCGCGAGATTCGTGTCGGCCGCGGCCTGGGCGGGCGCGGCCAGGAGTCCGATGGCTAACGCAAGGGCGGCGAGAACTGCTCTCATGGGGGTGGGCCCTTCAGCTGAGGCGGATGGCCGAACCATAGGATGTCGAGCAGATAGCGGCAATATTTCGACGAAATTTCGCAAAGAATTGACTATATGGAGGAGTGTTCCTGGTGCCTTTCCCGCTGGTCAGGCATGTAAGAGGCCGTCGCGGCGCGAACGCAAGATATGACGTTCGATCCGTGCAAACCATTGCAAGCGCTTGCGCTCCAGGTCGTATAGTTTGCGCATGACACGACGACTCGCAGAGGTGGCCAGGAAGGTCGGGGTGAGCGAGGCGACCGTGAGTCGCGTGCTCAACGGCAAGCCGGGGGTGTCCGATGCGACCCGGGAGGCCGTGCTGACCGCCCTCGACGTGCTCGGCTACGAGCGCCCCACCCAGCTGCGCGGCGACCGCGCCCGGCTGGTCGGCCTGGTGCTGCCCGAGCTTCAGAACCCGATCTTCCCCGCCTTCGCGGAGGTGGTCGGCGGCGCCCTGGCCCAGCAGGGCTTCACCTCGGTCCTGTGCACCCGCACGGTCGGCGGCGTCTCCGAGGCCGACTACGTGGATCTGCTGCTCCAGCAGCAGGTCAGCGGCGTCGTCTTCGCCGGCGGCCTGTACGCCCAGGCAGACGCCGCGCACGGGCACTACGAACTGCTGCACGAGCGCAAGCTGCCCACGGTCCTGGTCAACGCGGCCGTTCAGCACCTCGACTTCCCGCAAGTGTCGTGCGACGACGCGGTGGCCGCCGAGATGGCCGTCGCCCACTTGCGGGCGCTCGGGCACGAGCGGATCGGCATGGTGCTCGGGCCGAAGGACCACATGCCCTCGCGGCGAAAGCTGGAGACGTTCCTGGCCGAGGGCGGCGACCAGGAGCTGGTCGAGCACACGATGTTCTCGCTGGAGGGCGGACACGCGGCGGCCGCCAGGCTGGTCAAACGGGGGGTGACCGGTGTGGTCTGCGCCAGCGACCTGCTCGCGCTCGGCACGGTGCGCGCGGCCCGCCGCGCCGGGCTGGCCGTGCCCGGCGACGTCTCGGTCATCGGCTTCGACGACTCCGCGCTGATGAACTGCACCGAGCCGCCGCTGACCACGGTCCGCCAGCCGATCGACGCCATGGGCAGGGCCGTGGTCGAGCTGCTCGTCGCCCAGATCGACAAGGCGGTGGTGCCGGCGGACGAGCTGCTGTTCGAGCCGGAGCTGGTGGTCCGCGCCTCAACGGCCCGCGCCCGACGGACGTGATGTAGTCGTTATCTTGCATTATTCCGTCGAAATATTGCGCGCTTCGGTTGGCGATCCTATGGTGTGGGCACCTCGCAGCAGAAGGGCCAGATCATGCGGAGATCCACCGGACTCTTACTCACATCCGTGCTCGCCGCCTCAGCCGCAGCATGCGGCTCCACCGAATCCCCCCGGTCGTCGGCGTCCACCGTGACGATCACGGTGGCCTGCCAGCCCGCCAAGTCCGCCCCCAAGGAGCGGCAGGCCTGGGACGACGACGTGGCCGCGTTCATGAAGGCGCACCCCGGCGTGACGGTCAAGAGCACGGACCAGCAGCCGTGCTTCGACCCCAAGACGTTCGGCCCCAAGCTGGCCGGCGGCCAGATGGAGACCGTCTTCGTGGTGCCGGTGACCAACTACGCCGACGTGATCGGCCAGGGCCAGGCTCTCGACATCACCCCATACACCAGCGCCGTCAAGAACTGGAACGACCTGCGCCCTGATGTACGCGAGCTGGTCACCAAGGACGGCAAGGTCTACGGCGTCCCCAACGTCCACTACAGCGTCGGCCTGGTCTACAACCGCGCCCTGTTCACCAAGGCCGGCCTCGACCCCAACACCCCGCCCCAGACCTGGGCCGAGGTCCGTGAGGCGGCCAAGAAGATCGCCGCGCTCGGCCCCGGCCACGTCGGCTACGGCGAGTACTCCGGCGGCAACACCGGCGGCTGGCACTTCACCCAGGCCATCTACGGCCGCGGCGGCGCCATCCTGACCCTGGACGGCAAGAAGGCCGCGTTCAACTCGCCCGAGGGCAAAGCCGTGCTGCAGAACCTGCACGACATGCGCTGGGTCGACAACAGCATGGGCAACAAGCTCCTGGTCGGCTGGGAGTCGCTGATGATGGCGATGGGCAGCGGCAAGGTCGGCATGATGCTCGGCGCCCCGGACGTGGTGACCGACGTGGTCAACAAGTTCAGAGGCAACGTCGCCGACTACGGCATCACCGGCTTCCCCGAGGCCAAGGCGTCGCTGAGCGGCGGCGAGGCGTACATGATCAACCCCAAGGCCACCCCCGAGCAGGTCGAGGCCGGCATGGCGTGGATCGACTTCCGCTTCAACACGGTCGGCAAGGGCCGGTTCGACTTCGCCCGCGGCAAGGCCAACGGCAACCCTGTCGGTGTGCCCGACAACGACGTCTACGGCGACTCGTCCACGGGCAAGGCCCTCCAGGAGGAGCGGGTCAAGAACGCCTCGCTGCCGGTCGCGAACTACGAGCCGTACGTGCGGGCCGCCGCCGCCATTCCGCCGAAGGCCGAGCCGGCGCACGCCCAGGAGCTGTACGCCATCCTCGACGTGGTCATGTCCGGCGTGTTGAGCCGCCAGGACGCGAACATTGACCAGTTGCTGGCCGACGCCGAGACCAAGGCCAACGCGATGCTGGCGGCCAAGGGCTGACCTGGATGGGGATCGTGAGGCGCAACCTGACGGCCTACGGGTTCCTCTGCGCGGCGCTGTTCTGCTTCGCGGTGTTCGCCTGGTATCCGATGGTCAGGGAGTTCGTCCTGAGCTTCCAGAAGACCGACCTGATCAACCCGCCGACCTGGGTGGGACTGGACAACTTCACGGCCGCCGTCCAGGACCCGGCCTTCGGGGAGGCCTGGCTGAACACCGTGGAGTTCAC
Source organism: Nonomuraea sp. NPDC049480 (assembly GCF_044465905.1). Taxonomy (NCBI): domain Bacteria; kingdom Bacillati; phylum Actinomycetota; class Actinomycetes; order Streptosporangiales; family Streptosporangiaceae; genus Nonomuraea; species Nonomuraea sp. NPDC049480. The sequence goes on along the minus strand of NZ_JBITMD010000001.1, from coordinate 374,498 downwards.
GGTGCTCGCGCTGCTGTGCGGCTACGCCGTGCCGTTCGTCGTCGCGCTCGTGCTGAACGAGCTGCGCCACGCCAGGGCCTACCTCAGGTTCGTGGTCTACCTGCCGGTCATGCTGCCGCCGATCGTCGCGGTGCTGTTGTTCCGGTGGTTCTACGATCCGGGGCCGGGGCTGTTCAACCAGATACTCGGCTTCCTCCACCTGCCGCCGCTGGCCTGGCTGGACAGTTCCTCGACCGCGCTGATCTCGCTGGTCCTCGTCTCGACCTGGATGAACATGGGCAGCGCGACCCTGATCTACCTGGCCGCGCTGCAGAACATCCCGCCCGAGCTGTACGAGGCCGCCGAGCTCGACGGGGCCGGCATCCTCAAGCGCATCCGGCACGTCACGATCCCGCAGACCCGGCTGATTCTGCTGCTCATGCTCATGTTGCAGATCGTGGCGACCATGCAGGTGTTCATCGAGCCGTACATGCTGACCGGTGGCGGGCCGGAAAACGCGACCGTGAGCGTCGCGTACCTGATGTACCAGTTCGCGTTCTCGCAGATGAACTACGGCCAGGCCGGCGCGCTCGGCATGATGCTCATGCTCGCGCTGCTCGTCTTCGCCGCCGTCCAGCTCCGTACGACACGGGAGGATTCTGCATGATCGCCTCACGCAGTGAGGCCATGAACACAGTCCAGTTCCGCACCATCGTCTCGCCGCACCAGCTCAACAGCAGGTGGGGGCGGCGGATCTACTGGCTGGTGCTCGTCGCGGTCGTCGTGACCTTCACCCTGGCCTTCGTCTTCCCGCTCTACTGGATGATCTCCGGTGCCATGAAGACGCCGGAGGAGATCGCCGAGATGCCGCCGTCGCTCGTCCCCGCCGACCCGGCGCTGGACGCCTTCTTCGAGGCGTGGGACCTGTTCGACATCGGCACGCTGCTGGCCAACACCGCCTACTACGCGCTGGGTGCCTGGGCGTTCTCCATGGCGGTGGACGTGGCGGCCGCGTACGCACTGTCGAAGCTGCGGCCGATGTTCGGCAACCTGATCCTCGGCGCCATGCTGGCCACGCTGATGATCCCGCCGATGGTGATCCTCATCCCGCTCTACGTCACGATCGTGGACCTGGGATTGTTGAACAATCCTTGGGGGCTGTGGTTCCCGGCGGCGGCCAACGGGTTCAACATCTTCCTGCTCAAGCGGTTCTTCGACTCCATTCCGCGGGAGCTGATCGAGGCGGCGCAGATCGACGGGGCGGGACCACTGCGGGTGCTGTGGTCCGTCGTGCTGCCGGTCTCCCGGCCGATCCTCGGCGTGGTGTCCATCTTCACGATCGTCACGGCGTTCAAGGACTTCGTCCTGCCGCTGCTGGTCATGACCGACAGCGAGAAGATGACGATCAGCGTGGGCCTGTCGCAGACCGCCGGGGCGGTGACCCAGAACCAGGTCATGGGCGGGCTGGTCATCGCCGGCATCCCCATGATCATCGTCTTCTTCGTCTTCCAACGGCACATCATGGCGGGACTCACCGCCGGGAGCATCAAGGGATGAGAGCATGTCGCAAACGTGGTGGCGGGGGGCCGCGATCTACCAGGTCTACCTACGGAGTTTCGCCGACGGGAACGGCGACGGTGTGGGCGACCTCGCCGGGCTGCGCTCCCGCCTGCCGTACCTGAAGGACCTCGGGATCGACGCGATCTGGCTCAACCCGTGGTATCCGTCGCCGATGGCCGACGGCGGCTACGACGTGGCCGACTACCGGGACATCGAGCCGGTCTTCGGCACGCTCGCCGAGGCCGAGCACTTTGTCGTGGAGGCGCACGAGCTCGGCCTCAAGGTCATCATCGACGTGGTCCCGAACCACAGCTCCACACAGAGCGTCTGGTTCCAGGAGGCGCTGGCGAACCCCGCGGCCCGCGACCGCTTCTGGTTCGCCGACGAGCCGCTGAACGACTGGCAGTCGATCTTCGGTGGCCCGGCGTGGACCCAGGTCCCCGACGGCCAGTGGTACCTGCACCTGTTCGCCCCCGAGCAGCCGGACTTCAACTGGGCCAACCCCGAGGTGCGCCGGGAGTTCGAGGACGTGCTGCGCTTCTGGTTCGAGCGCGGCGTGGACGGCTTCCGCATCGACTCGGCGGCCCTGCTGTTCAAGTCCGACACCGGCTACGAGGACCTCGACGAGGTCCACGACGTCTACCGCCGGTGGCGCCAGGTGGCCGGGGAGTACGGCGAGCGCGTTCTGATCGGCGAGGTCTGGCTGCCCGACCAGGAGCGTTTCGCCCGCTACCTGCGCCCCGACGAGCTGCACACGGCGTTCAACTTCGACTTCCTGTCCTGCCCGTGGGAGCCGGCCGAGCTGCGCCGCGTCATCGACCTGACCCTGGCCACCCACACCCCCATCGGGGCCCCGCCGACGTGGGTGCTGTCCAACCACGACGTCACCAGGCCGGTCACCCGCTACGGCCGCGCGGACACCGCGTTCGAGCATGGCGGCCGCCTCCACGGCGCCCCGTCCGACCCGGAGCTCGGCTACCGTCGCGCCCGCGCGGCCGCGCTGCTGTCGATGGCGCTGCCCGGGTCGGTCTACGTCTACCAGGGGGAGGAGCTGGGCCTTCCGGAGGTGGAGGACCTGCCGGACGAGCTCCGCCAGGACCCGATGTACGCCAGATCCGGCGGGACCAACCCAGGCAGGGACGGCTGCCGTGTCCCGCTGCCGTGGTCGGGGGAGGAGCCGCCGTTCGGCTTCGGCGCCGGCACGCCCTGGCTTCCGCAACCCGAGGGCTGGCGCAAGCTGACGGCCGAGGCCCAGCGCACGGACCTGGGGTCGATGCTCAACCTCTACCGCGCGGCCCTGCGCCTCCGCCGGGAGTGCCTGGGTGACGGGGCCCTGACCTGGCTGCCGATGGGCGAGCAGGTCCTGGCCTTCCGCCGCGACTCCGGCCTGACCTGCGTCGCCAACCTGGGAGCCGACCCGGTGCGCCTGCCCGCGGGCGAGGTCGTCCTCGCCAGTGGTCGCCTGGTGGACGGCGCCCTGCCCGCCGACACCACGGCGTGGCTTACGTGAGGCGATCACTCCACGGGCCGGCCCGCGTCGTGTGAAATCGGCATCGCTGTCGTGCAGCAGGTCTCGGCGAGCCCGGGATCGACCTCCCGGTCACCCATTCACCGAAGCATTTGGCCGCACATACAGCTGATGAATTTCTCCACCAGCACCCGCACGGCCTGCCGCCGATCGCCCCGCCGCCAGACAATGGCCAGCCTGCTCGGCGGCAGCCCCGCGACCGGCCGGCAGACCACGTCGTCCCGGCGGTAGAGGTCGGCGTTGCCTGCCGACACCAGCGCCACGGCCCGCCCCGAGGCGACCAGCTCGAACGCCTCCTCGGCGGTCTCGGCCTCGGCGCCCACCACGGCGGGGGTCGAGCGCTGGTCGTCGGCCAGCCAGAAGGCGCGCATCGGCCCGGCCGACGCCGGCAGGGCGACGAACGGCTCCTCGGCCAGTTCGGCGAAGTCCACCTCGGAACGCGACGCCAGCCGGTGCGCGGCAGGCAACGCCACCCACCGGTCCTCCGTGCTCACCACCGTCCAGGAGCAGTCCACGTCGCCGGGCATGGGCAACCAGGCGACGGCCACGTCGACCCGCCCGTCACCCAGCCCCACAGTGGGATCGCTCCACGGCACCTGCCGGAATCGCAGATCCCACTCGGGCAGGGCGGCCGTGATGGACGGCACCAGCCCGCGCCCGATCCGGGTCTGGAAGCCGACGACCAGGATGCGATCCTCGCGCGCCGCCGCCACCGCCCGCTGCGCGCCCTCCCACTGCTCGATGATCCGCCGCGCCTCCGGCAGGAGCGCCGCCCCCGCCGCGGTCAGCGCCACCGTACGCCGGTCGCGCTCGAACAGTTTCGCCCGCATGGACAGCTCGAGCTGCCTGATCTGCCTGCTCAACGAGGGCTGCGAGATGAACAGCCGCTCCGCGGCCGCTCGCGTGAAGCTCAGCTCCTCCGCGACCGCCACGAAATACCGCAGATCCCGGATATGGGCATCCATAGCAAGAAGCTATAACAGCCGGTCTTGGACGAGCACGTGCGCCGCATCCCACGATGGAGCCCCAACCATCTGAGGAGCGGAACCATGAGTGATTTGTCGGGCAAGACCGCGTTGGTCACCGGAGCCTCGCGCGGCATCGGACGGGCCATCGCCGAACGCCTGGCCGCCGACGGCGCCCGCGTGATCGTCCACTACGCGCGTAACGACGACCTGGCCAAGGAGACGGTCGCCGCCATCGAGTCGGCGGGCGGGCAGGCGTACGCGGTGCGGGCGGAGTTCGAGGATGGCGTGGACGCCCTGTTCGCGGGCCTCCAGGACACGAGGCTGGACATCGTCGTGAACAACGCGGCCATCCTGGCCGGGACCCTGGGCACGGTGACGGAGGAGCGCTTCGACCAGGTCTTCGCCGTGAACGTGCGGGCGCCGTACTTCATCATCGAACGCTCCCTGCCGCTGCTGAACGACGGCGGCCGGATCATCAACATCTCCTCGGCCGTCGTCCGCATCGCCCTCCCCGACATCGTCTACTCGATGACCAAGGGCGCTCTCGACACCCTCGGCTTCAGCCTGGCCCCGATCCTCGGCGCCAGAAACATCACCGTGAACACCGTCTCGCCGGGCGTCACGGAGACCGACATGAACGCCTGGCTCCGCGACGACCACGACGGCGCCGCCGAGCGGCGAGTCACCGAGGTCACCGCCCTGGGCCGCATCGGCCGCCCCGAGGACATCGCCGACGCGGTGGCCCTGCTCGCCAGGGAGGACTCCCGCTGGATCACCGGCCACGTCCTGGACGTCACCGGCGGCTACTTCCTCGGCCCCAGCGGAGGCGTGGTGCCCGTCTGACGTCCGGTCAGGGGTCGCGCAGCCACGCCCGGGTTGCTCGGATGCGCGTCCCCGTGGGCCTGTACCGCATCGCCCTCCAGTCGCTCGGCGGGACCGTCGTACACATCCCCTGCAGGTCGGACCGTGGGTTCAAGGAGTCGTCGCAGCACCTCCGTGAGGCGCGGCCGCCCGAGCGCGGTCACCGTGGGCACCCGCGCCGGCCGCAGAGGGAGGGCTTCATCATTAAATATCTTTCCGGAAAGGTTTCCGCGATCCTTTCTCGCGACGTCAGCGACTCGCTCGGCCATTCACGCACGTGATCCGGCTCAGCGATGTGGCATCCAGGACGGTGATCCTTTGCCGTCCTGTGCTGATGATGCCGCGACGCCGCCAGGTACGCAGGATTCGCTGTACTGTCTCGATCGAGACCCCGGCCCACGCCGCGAAGTCGAGCTGGGACAGGGGGATGCATATTTCTAGTCCCGATCCGGTCCGTTCGCCGTACCCCTGGACGAGACACAGAATCAGCCGGCACAGACGCTGCTCGGGTGGGAGCGAGCAGATAGAGGCCAAGTGGCCTTCCGCGTCTCTCGCACGCGAGAACAACGACCGGTGTACAGCGTGTTCCACGGCGGGGCGTTCGGCCAGCAATTGGAGAAAACGCGGCTTCGTGATGTGAAGTACCTGGCTGTCGGTCAGCGCGGTGACCTCGCCGGTGTGGGGCGTATCCGTCAAAATCTGCAATGCGCCGACGACAGCGCCGGGGCCTATGATGCCAAGCAGCGCTTGTGCTCCATGAGCAGAGACGTGAGCGCTCTTCAACCAGCCCTCCTCGACGATCAGTGCTGGTCCCGACGCTTGGCCCTGGCTCACGATCGCGCTGCCTCTCGCGTGCAGACGATGGTGGCCGGCCCGCTCGACGAAAGCCCTGTCTTGCTCGCTCAGCTTGTCCATGATCCCCTCTGGGCAGAGCATGGTCACGCTCCCAGCAGCGCCCGGAAAATGGCGGGGAGTGCTCCCAGCAGAGCGGTGAGCGCACCCAGGACGGCGACGAGCCTGCCTGGGGCCGTTTTTGCTAGTTTGCGAATGGCGTAGGCCGCGATGACCAGTCCCGTGAGAGCGACAATGGCTGCGACGACTATCGCCAGAAACGTCGTCTCCTGCATCTTCGGGTCACCCCGCCCCTCCGCTTGTACGATCTTGCCGTGTTCGTGTGTGTGCCGATTAATAGAAAGGTAACCCGCCGTCATCGTGGAGAGAAGGTATTGCACGGTCGTGCATTCTTTGCCACCTGGCAGGATGTCAGGTGTCGATTATCGGAGGAGAAGTCGGCCAGGCATGCGAAGAAGGCCGCTAGCTGGAGAAAGAGGCATGGTCCCCGTCGTGGACCTACTACGCAGGATCGCTGGCGGAAACGTCTTGTCCTGCAAATAAAGGGAATCTCCGTGATTTGGTGCGTAGCGCTCTGTGTGCAAGCACCTGGACAGGAGGCCGGAGGCAAGCTGTCGACCCGCCCGGACGAAATCTGCCAGGTGGCATGTTGAGTCCTGGCCGTCGGCCATCATCCGGCCGGCTTCCTGGCAGGCTGACCGCCTTCGAAACGACATACCACTGGAGTGCTCGCCAGGAACGCGCTCTCTGCTATAACCTCTCCTCACACGTCATCGCGGGTCGGAGGGACCAGCCGCATGGAACACCACAGGCCGCTCATAGCCTGGCGCAAAAGCAGTAAAAGCGCAGATGTAAATTGTGTCGAGGTATCGGCTACGGCCGATCATGTGCTGGTCAGGAACTCCCGGGATCGGAACGGGCCGGTGCTGGCCTTTACCCGCGCGGAGTGGAGTGATCTACTGCGTCAGATAAAGAGGCCATGATTCAGGCCTCTATCGCTGCTATTCTCTTCTCGAAGAGGTCTCTTGTCGCCTCTGCGGGAAGAGCTATCTCGAGTATTTCGGCGAAGATCTGCTTGTGCTCGATCACGTGCGGGTTCGGGTCGTCTTCTCCGGTGAAGTGATCCTTCTGTTCCATTCCCTTCCAGGTTTCTCTGAAGAGCACATCTTCATGATCGCCGGGCAGTCCAAGAATGATGAACGGGCCTGACAGACCGGGATGGAACCCGGCTGTGAACGGGGTCACGCGAACGGTGAGATCGATCTGCTGTGTGAGTTCGAGAATGGCCTTGAGCTGCCGCGCCATCGCCTGAGGTTCCGTGGTGTCCCGGCGAATCACCGATTCGTCTATCACGCACGTCAGGCGGGGCGCGGACGGCCCTTTCTGCAGAATCTTCTGCCGCTCCATTCTTATTTCGGTCATGTTGGCGACGTTCGCCGGCACGCGCGGGCTGTTGAGTTCCTGCACAACGGATTCAGCGTACTCTCGGGTCTGCAGCAGCCCTGGAATCACCAGCGGCTCGAAAGTCTGAATGCTGGTCGCGCTGTCCTCGTAGGCGATGTACTCCATGTAGGGCTGATCGATGATGCCCCGATAAGAGTTCCACCAGGGTCTGCTCCTGGCCTGTCTCGCCATGTGCACAAGCGCTTCGACCTGACCTTTATCGGTTATGTGGTAAAGCGCGAGAAGTGCTCTCAGATCCGTCACGGAAATGCGGACGTCGCCGCCCTCGATGCGAATGACTTTGGAAGTCGACCAATCCATGTCCCGGGCGACCTCCTCCTGCGTGAGGTCGGCCTGACGCCGCAACATCCGCAGTTGTTTCCTAAGGCGAGGCCCGTAGAGCGCAAAGCCAGGAGATGGGGCACCGGTAGACATAGTGGCTCTCGTGGAGTCGGTCGATGGCTGACAGGAGGCGCTGTGTAAAGACGTTAGGTGACAACTAGCAGACCGGTGAGTGACTCGCACGCCACTTCATCGAAAAGTTGACCTCGCGCAGGGCCGAATGAGCATGACGGGTCAGGCGGACTCGCGGATGACCAGCTCCGTCGGCAGGATCACCGGCTCCGCCGGCTCACCCTCGAACAGACCCAGCAGCAGCCGCACCATGGCGGCCGCCTGCTCGATCACCGGATGCCGGAGCGTCGTCAGCGGCGGCTCGGTGTATTTGGCGGCCTCGATGTCGTCGAAGCCCACCACGGCCACGTCGTCGGGCACCCGCCGCCCGGCCTGCCGGAGGGACTGCAGGGCGCCGACCGCCATCAGGTCGTTGGCGACGAAGACGGCGTCCAGGGACGGGTCGTCGCCGAGCAGCTGGCGCATCGCGATCGCGCCCGACTCACGGGTGAAGTCGCCGACCGCGACGATCGAGCGGAGGTCGGAGTCGCGCAGCACGTTGCGGTAGCCGGCCAGCCGGTCCTGGCCGGCGATCATGTCCTGCGGGCCGGCGATCGTGGCGATCCTGCGCCGCCCCGTCTCCACCAGGTGCCGGACCCCGGCCTCCGCGCCGCCCACGTTGTCGTTGTCGACGTACGGGATGTCCACGGGGACGGCCGGCCGCCCGTACGAGACCACGGGGACGCTCAGCCGGGACAGCGCGGCCGGCAGCGGGTCGGCGCCGTGCATGGAGATCAGCATGACCCCGTCCACGTGCCCGCCCGCGATGTAGCGCTCCACCCGGGCGTGGCTCCTGGCGTTGGCCGCCATCATCAGCACGACCTGCTTGTTGGCCTCCTCCAGCTCCATCGACGCCGACCTGATCGCCATGGAGAACCACGGATCGTCGGAGAAGACCCTGGTGCCGGGCTCGCTGATGACGAGCGCGATCGAGTCGGTGCGCTGGGTGACCAGGCTGCGCGCGGCCGAGTTGGGTACGTAGCCCAGCTCGTCGATCGCGCGCTGCACGGCGTCGCGGATGTGGGGCGCCACGGTCGTCTGCCCGTTGACGACGCGGGAGGCGGTGGCCCGCGAGACCCCTGCCCTCGCGGCGACCGCCTCCAAGGTCGGACGTCTCATGACGGCACCAGAAAGGAGAGCACGGAGAAAATCTACAGGCCGTTCCTGCCGATGACGTCGCGGAACCAGAGTGCGCTGTCTTTGGGCACCCTGGTCTGCGTCGCGTAGTCCACGTGGACGATGCCGAACCGCCGCCGGTAGCCCTCGGCCCACTCGAAGTTGTCCAGCAGCGACCAGACCAGGTAGCCGCGCAGGTCCGCGCCCGCCTCGACGGCCCGCCACACCTCGCGCAGGTGCCCGTCCAGGTACGACACACGGTCCCCGTCGTGCACCCGCCCATTCTCGACCACGTCGTCGAAGGCCGCGCCGTTCTCCGTGACCATCAGGCCGACCTGCGGATAGTCCTGCGAGAGGCGGACGAGGAGCCGCGACAGGCCGTCTGGCACGATCGGCCAGCCCATCGCGGTCGTGGGCGCGTCCGCCGCGGCGAACCGGACGTCCTCCGACCCCGGCCAGGCGGCGTCCGCGGGCAGGCCGGGGCCGGACTCGACGATGCACGGGTTGTAGTAATTGATCCCGATCAGGTCGATCGGTGCGTTGATCAGCGCCAGGTCGCCGTCCCGGATGTGGCCCGTCCCGCCGTTCCGCTCGGCCGCCGCCAGAACCTCCGGCGGGTACGTGCCGTACACGGCCGGGTCAAGGAACTGCCTGGTCAGCAGCGCGTGAATGCGGTGCACGGCGGCCGCGTCGGCGTCGCCGGCCACCGCCGACGGGTCGTTGACCTGGGCGGGGGTGAGGACCGGCGAGGAGTTGACCACCAGCATGACGCTGCCGGGACGTAGCCGCCGCGCCGCCAGCCCGTGGCCGAGCAGCAGATGGTGAGCCGAGCGCAGGGCGTCGGCGGGGTCACGGCGGCCCGGCGCGTGCACGCCGTTGCCGTAGCCGAGGTACGCGGCCACCCACGGCTCGTTCAGCGTCGCCCAGTTGCGGACGCGGTCGCCGAGCCGGTCGTGTACGGCCTGCGCGTAGTCGGCGAACAGGTAGGCCGTGTCCCGGTTCGTCCACCCGCCACGGTCTTCGAGCGCCTGGGGAAGATCCCAGTGGTAAAGGGTGACATAAGGGGATATTTCGGCGGCGAGTAGCTCGTCCACGAGCCGGTCGTAGAACGCCAGCCCACGCGGATTGGCCGCCCCCGCGCCGTCGGGCTGGACGCGCGGCCACGCGATCGAGAACCGGTAGGCCGCCAGCCGCAGCTCCCGCATCAGCCGGACGTCGTCCCGGTAGCGGTGGTAATGGTCGCAGGCCACGTCTCCGGTGTCGCCGTCCGCCACGTTCCCGGGAGTATGGGAGAAGGTGTCCCAGATCGATTGGCCGCGCCTGTCCTCCTTGACCGCCCCTTCGATCTGGTAGGAGGCCGTGGCGGCGCCCCAGACGAAGTCCTCGGGAAAGATCATCCCTTCACGGCTCCTTGCATGATTCCGCCGATGATGTGCTTGCCGAACAGGGCGAAGACCGCCACGAGCGGCAACGTGCCGATCGCCGTTCCCGCCAGGCCCAGCACGTAGTCGTTGACGTACCCGCTGGCCAGCGTCGACAGCGCCACCTGAACCGTCGGGTTGTCCGGGCTCAGCACGACCAGCGGCCAGAAGTAGTCGTTCCAGGCCGACATGAACGTCAGCATGCCGAGCACGGCCGCGGCCGGCCGGGCGGCGGGCAGGACGACGTGCCAGAACAGCCCCCACGTCGAACAGCCGTCCACCCGCCCCGCCTCCAGCAGTTCGGTGGGCAGGGCGCGGGACAGGTACTGCGTCATGAAGAACACGCCGAACGCGTTGACCAGCGCGGGCACGATCAGCGCGTAGTTGGTGCCGGTCCACTCCAGCTTCACCATCAGCATGTAGAGCGGGATGATGCCGAGCTGCGCCGGCACCATCATGGTCGCGACCGTGATCACGAGCATGGCGTTCCTGCCCCGGAACTTCAGCTTGGCGAAGGCGAACCCGGCCAGCGTCGAGAAGAACATCACCGCGATCGAGATCGACCCGGCCACGATGACCGAGTTGACCAGCGCGAGCCCGAACGGAACGGTGTCGAAGACGCGGGCGACGTTGGCGAAGAAGTTCCCGCCGGGGACCAGCGGCGGCGGCACCTGGGCCAGCGCCGAGTTGTGCCGGGAGGCCACCACGACGCTGTAGTAGAGCGGGAACGCCGAGAAGAACGCCACCGCGGTCAGGGTCAGATAGCGCAGCCTCACACCAGCCCGCCCTTCATCCTGCGGGTGATCAGGAAGTTGATCCCGGCCACGATCACCACGGCCAGGAACATCAGCCAGGACGCCGCCGAGGCGTAGCCGAAGTCGAACGTCGAGTTCGCGAAGCCCTGCTCGTACACGAACAGCGCCAGCGTCTGGAACTGACGGTCGGGGCCGCCGGTGGCGATGCCGCCCCCGCCGCCGCTGCTCTGGCCGAACAGCATGGGCTCGGCGATGATCTGCATGGCGCCGATCGTGGAGACGATCACCACGAAGACGATCGTCGGCCGGATCATCGGGATCGTGATGCTGCGCAGCTGTTTGAGGGTGCTCGCGCCGTCGAGGGTGGCGGCCTCGTACAGCTCGCGCGGGACGGCCTGCATGGCGGCCAGGAAGATCAGCGCGTTGTAGCCGGTCCAGCGCCACATGATCATCACTGACAGGGCGATGTGCGAGGTCGCGGTGCCGGCCGCCCAGTCGATGTTCCCGGCCCCGAACCACGACAGGACCCAGTTGATCATTCCGAAGTCCCGGCCGAACAGCTGACTGAAGATCACGACCACCGCCACCACGCTGGTGACGTTCGGCAGCAGCAGCGAGACCCGGAACAGCGTCTGGAACCGCAGCCGCCGGTTGAGCAGATGCGCCAGCCAGATGGCCAGCACCAGTTGCGGCACGGTCGACAGCACGCCGATGGACAGTGTGTTGACCGTGGCGTTCCAGAAGTACTCGTCGGCCAGCAGCGTCGCGAAGTTGCCCAGCCCGACGAACTCCTGCGTCTCCGACAGCAGCGTCCATTCGTGCAGGCTCACCCAGGCCGTGTAGACCAGCGGAAACAGCCCGAAAGCGCAGAACAGCAGGAAGAACGGCGCCACGTAGGCGTACGGCGACACCCTCACGTCGAGGGTGTGCCGCACGCTGCGCCTACGCCGTCGCGTGATCGCGAGGTGAAGGGTGCTCATTTGATTTTCTTGACGTCCTCGAGCACCTGCGCCCACGCCTCGTCCGGCGTCTGCTTGCCCTGCTCGACGCGGCCGAGGCCGTTGCCGATGGCCACGCGGACGTCGCCCTCCTTGGGACCGAGGTGCTGCGGCTTGAGCGCCTTGGCGGCCTCGGAGTAGATCTTGCCGATGGGGGCGTCGCCGAAGAACGGCTTGGTGAAGTTCTGGATCGACGGGTCGTCATAGAGGGCGGGGATCGACGGGAAGGTGCCCTCCTCCTTGAACACCTTGGCCTGGTTCTCCTTCGAGGTCAGGAAGTCGATCAGCTCGGCGGCCTCCTTCGGGTGCTTGCTCTGCTTGGGCACCATCAGGTGCGAGCCGCCGCTGTTGCCGGAGCCGCCGGGCACGGTCGCGATGTCCCACTTGCCGGAGGCGTCCTTGGCCTGCTCCTGGATGAAGCCGGTCATCCACGCCGGGCAGATGATCGTGGCGAACGAGCCCTTGGCGAAGCCGGTGTTCCACGGCGGCGAGAAGGCCGCCAGTTTGGCCGTCAGGTCCTCCTGGGTGAGCTTGTTGGACAGGTCCCAGGCCTTCTTCACGTCGGGGTTGGAGGCGACGATGATGTTGTCCTGGGCGTCGTACAGGCCGACCGGCGCCTGGTTGACCATGGCGCGGAAGATCTCGCCGGGGGAGTCCACGAACTTGGCGCCGGCCACGTCGCCCGCCGCGAACTTCTTGCCGGTCTCGATGTACTGCTCCCATGTCGGCCAGAGCGCCGCCACCTCGGTCCGGTCGGTCGGCAGCCCGGCCTTCTTGAACAGGTCCTTGCGGTAGCACATGGCCAGCCCGCCGACGTCCGTGCCGAGCCCGAGAACCTGTGTGCCGTCCTTGCTGAGGCCCTGCTGCCACTTCCAGTCCAGGTAGTCGGCCTGACGCTTGTCGAGCCCGTACTGCTTGAGGTCGGCGAACCTGCCTGGCTGCGCCGTGAACGTGCTGATGTAGCCGACCTCGACCGCCTCGACGTCCCCGGCGCCCGCGTTCGTGGCCAGGCGCTTGACCAGGTTGCTGTGGTGGTCGTTGAACTGCGTGACGTTCTCGACGATCTCGATGTTCGGGTGGGTCTTCTTGTATTCCTCGTAGAGCGGCTTGAAGCCGAAGTCGCCGAAGAGGCCGACGGTCAGCTTGATCTTCTCTCCCGGCTTGGCACTCGCGGGGGTGGCCGTGTTCCCTCCGCTCCCGCACGCGGCCGTGAGCAGGGCCGCGGCGAGCAGGGGTACGGCGAGCCGGATCCGAGGGGTCATGGAACCCTCCTGGGTTGCAGCGTGAGGATAGGGTGAGAGAGCGCTCTCTCAAGAGATTCATGGAGCTAACGCGGGCCTGTCAACGGGTGTTAAATAACGATCATTGTTATCGAGAGAGCGCGTTCTCGCATGTGGAGACTCGCGTATGGCGCGCGTATGGCGAATTTATGGGGCCGGGGACCACATTTGATCCGTCTACTCCGCGGGAGGAGGTCCGCATGGAGATCGCGGTCCGCAAGGTCGAGGCGGTCAACGCCGCGGCGAGCGGCACCGCGTAATACGGGCCTTCATGGAGTTGCTCGCGGGTGGGGGGCCACCCCCACCACCCCCCACCCGCTCTCTCGTCGCCTCAGCCGCTGAGGGCCCGGCCCGCCATGCGGGCGTACATTCGGCCCGGGCTCGGGGCCTTGGTCAGGAAGCCGGGCAGCATGGGCAACTCGACCGCGAACGGGTCGAGCCGCCCGTACAGCTCGTTCGCGTCCGCGGGCCGGTCGTCGGGCGTCTTCTCCAGCAACTGCGACAGCAGCGCGCCCAGCTCCGCGGGAATGCCGGGAACGGCCGGCGGGCGCTCCTTGACCTGCTTCTCGAAGACCACGTAGTCGGTCGGCCCGGTGAAGAGCTGGCGGCCGGTCAGCATCTCGTGCAGCACGCACCCGAGGGAGTAGAGATCGCTGCGCGGCTCTGCGACGCCGTGCTGGATCTGCTCGGGAGCCATGTACGCCGGCGTCCCCAGGATCTGCCCGATCCTCGTGAACGTGGTGACGTCCGCGTCACGCAGCATGGCCAGGCCGAAGTCGAGCACCTTCACGCTGCCGTCCGGGCAGAGCATGAGATTCGTCGGCTTGAGGTCGCGATGGCAGATCGACAGCGTGTGCGCCGCCGACAGCACCGCGCACGCCTGGGCCGCGATGGCGGCGGCCCACGGCACCGGCAGCGGGCCGTGCTCGCTCACCACGTCGGCCACCGTGACGCCCTCGATGAACTGCATCACCTGGTAGAGCCGCTGCTCGTGGGTGCCGAAGTCGTACAGGACCGGCGCGCCCGGATGCTCCAGCCTGGCCAGGATGCGGGCCTCGCGAATGAACCGGCGCTCCAGCTCATGATCCGGGCCGCTGGGCAGCCTCAGCAGCTTCACCGCCACCCGGCGGTCCAGGTGGCGATCGTGACCGGCGTAGACCGCGCCCATGCCGCCCTGCCCGAGGGGGAGGTCGTCGAGCTCATAGCGGTCGCCGATGACCATTCGCCCCTCCCCGCAGTCTTTCAAGGGAAATTACTACATCCGGAAAAAACTACCGTGTTAGGACGGCGAGGGAGTGCCGTCGTCTGGAGGAGCGGCGGGAGCGGAGCGACCAGAGCGGGGGAAGGCGGCGGCGTATGGCGACCGAGCCGCCTCACGGAGTGAGGCCATGAGCAGGCGGCGGCGTATGGCGACCGAGCCGCCTCACGGAGTGAGGCCATGAGCAGGCGCCGGCGTATGGCGACCGAGCCGCCTCACGGAGTGAGGCCATGAGCAGGCGGCGGCGTATGGCGACCGAGCCGCCTCACGGAGTGAGGCCATGAGCA